>JADZCC010000038.1 GCA_020851785.1 Anaerolineales bacterium | reverse complement strand
GCGATGCGTTGAGTTTGTCGAAACGAAGCGTTTGTAATTTGTCAATAAATTGTTTGGCAGTCATCGCTATCCATCTTCCATCAACGCCAGCAGTTTTGTCGTCGTGTTCCAATTGCGGATGGTCATGTATTGATACATCGGCATTGAAATAATTTTTGTCAAGTGACTCGAAGAGGCTCTGGCGGTGAGACGTGAAAAATACAACACGTCTTTTCCAGCGGACCCGTTATCCACGCCTTCTTTCATGCTGACACCTTTTATCGCTTCTTTGGCGGTGAGCGGCTCTTTGAGGAAGATCACATCGCATTTGAATTTATCGGGCTGTTTGCCAAACCCGCGCGGCGACTCGTCCACGGCTTGTTTGAGTTGCTTGTATGAAATCACAACCAGGCGCGCTTCGTAATTGAAACGTTCAGAAAGCTCGACTTCAATCTTCTTCGTCAGTTTGGCTTTATCCTTCTCAGCGGAGTTGAAGATTACATTCCCGCTCTGAATATAAGTGACCACGTCGGTCAAGCCCATGCTTTCAAAGCACGCCTTCAAGTCTGCCATTTTGATAATGTTGTTCCCGCCGACGTTGATGCCGCGCAATAATGCAAGGTATTGAGTCTGTGCCATTTGTCCTCATCAAAAAATTCGGGCTCTCCCGTTTCTGACGGGATTACGACTCGCAGGAAAATTCTTTGCCACGAATTTGCACGGATGTTCACGAATGTTTTAAACAATCCGTGTGAATTTGTGAAATCCGTGGCTAAGGTTTTTGGGCTTTCCCGTTAATAACGGTAGAGCCAAAATTCGTAGGTTTATCAAACATCATATTGGCAATTTTATTCCCTTGGGCTGAAATCTGACAACCAAGGAATGCGGAATATGTCGCCTATAGCAAGCAAGATGGCTACACCGACTGGCATAAGGAGTCCCATAAATACGACCAGTCTATGTTCATGTAAAGTACTTTCCGACAATGTGTCGATCAGAAGCCCGATATATGTAACAAGGAAAACGAGCAAAATATATTTGCTGTACCAACGTTCGCGCCCTATAAATTGGAATAAGAAAACGAGCATGGAAGCCCAGCCAGGGAGAAAAAGCATTCCCGCTATACTCAGAATTAATAAGATCAATGCCACTACATTGATGGAATATCTTTCGCTTCTGATTAGAATTGGGTCAGATAAAAGATATCGAATTTCGACAGATTTTGAATCTTGCAACGCCCAATAATGTGGACGTGACACTTCCTCTGTATGATTTATCGTTGTTCGCGTTCCATCTGTCTGAAGCGTTTCAAACTCGTACTGAAGATAATATCTTTCCCGCTTGCGCCAGCCGCCTTTTTCTGCCCATATGGCTTTGATGGTGGCAGTTGCAATCACGCCCTCTGTTTCAAGTTGGACAGCCCTTTTCTGTTCGGCGATCGCAACGCCGATGCCGATCAATAATGGGGTCAGGCAGAGCAGGAACGCCAGCAGGGGAATTCGTTTCAAAGCAATGGGCATTTTGGTCATGGTAATCTAAAGTTTAATCCCATTTCTGTCCATGAAGCCATTACTCACCATACGCAAAGTATTCTTGTTGGGCGCAGGGCAACCCGCCCAGTTTGAACAAATTACTCAACGATCCTGACAGGTCGCCCTACTTGCCTACGTATTTACTACCTACCTGATTACTTCTGATTATACGCCTTCTCCAAATCTGCCACGATCATCTTGTTCATCTTCAACATGGCATCCACCACGCGCTTGGCTTTGACTTGGTCGGGGTCGCCCATTAACTCGCCGAGTTGTTTAGGCACAACCTGCCACGACAGACCGAACTTGTCCTTGCACCAGCCGCATCTGCCTTCTTCGCCGCCGTCGGCGATGAGTTTGTTCCAGTAGTAGTCCACTTCTTTCTGGTCTTCGCACTGGATGTAGAACGAAACCGCCTCGTTGAACTTGAATTCGGGTCCTGCGTTCAAGCCCATGAATTCCTGCCCATCCAATTCAAACTGCACGGAGTAAGGCGACGAACTGATCACCTTTGAATTCTTGAAGATGGAGACGTAGTAATTCATCGCCTCCTCAGCCTGCGACTCGAACCATAAAAACGGGGTAATTCTTTTCATTGTATTTCTCCTTTGTTTTTTACCTAAATTTTTGTTGTATCAACACCCACATAATAGTTCAACGCAGGAGCGGCGTCTTGTACAAAACGGCAAGCCTATTCAGGCTGGTTCTGACTCGCCTGGGCAATTTGAGCGGGCGTGTACCCGATGAATTGTTTCAGGGAACGAGTTAAGTGAGGCTGGTCGAAGTAGCCCGTCTCATAGACGGTATCGAGAATCGAAACCCCCTGTTGTAATAACGTCCTCGCTTGTTGGGCTTGTTTCATTTGAAAGATGCGGCTTCGGGTCAGACCTGTGGCGCGCAGGAAATGATGCCGCATCGTGCGGGACGAGATGTCTGGCAGCTGATCCTTCAGCACAGCGTCCACGACAGGGTCGAGCGTCAAAATTTCGTTATGCACAAGTTTATCTACGAACGTGTCAATGTTTTCAAAATTCGGTAAGTCCCAGGCGGCGCTCTTCAGCCAAAAAGATTTGCTCGACGCCTCTTGCAGAGGTCTTTCCGAATCCAAAAAGTTCTGCACGGGCACATGAGGCATGAACACGCCAAGTTTGAACTTGACCCACAGAATTTCAGCGCCTGCGCCCCACTCTGCCTTGCCCGCAGTTGGGAGCGGACCCACAACCAGCGAATGTGTGAGTCCCTGCGCCTTCACAAAGACCATGTGCCAGTTCGATTCGGCGGGACGAATGGAGAAGCCTTCGCTCAAAGTCCAGCCGTGGGTGACCGTTTCGACGTAAGGAGAATCAGATAGTCGTTGTTCGTGGGATATGCTCATAGTTTGCTCGTGTGATGACGATGGATCAAAGACGATGGACGATAGACCATTTTATCGTCTGTCGTCCATCGTCTATTACTTCTTCTTCGCAACGGCTTTCTTCTTTTTCCCCTTGCCTTCCAAATTCAACGTGTCAGAAGCATCGCGGTGAACGCCTGTGGTGTGTTTCAATTCGATTTTTGCGCCGTTGCGAATCACATACGAGATGGCTTGCGCGTGACCTGCTCCCAAACTGTAATCACGCTTCAGCCAGGCGATGATGTCTTTGTGCTCGGTAATTTTCAACTTTTTGGCTTCGGCAATAAAGTGTTTAGGCGCCTTACCTGTTTTTTCTTCAATGTTATCGAGATACGCTTGAAATGACATTTTATTTTCTCCTTTTTATATCCCCTCTCCCTTTGGGAGAGGGTTGGGGTGAGGGTTATTTTTCATTCTTCAAATTATCCGCCACGCGATATTTCACCACCTGACGGATCAACTTCAACGGAAGCGGCTGATCGAGCGGGAATTGGATCGTCCCTTTGCCAGCAGTATACTTCGAGACGGCTTTGTTGAACGCTTCACTCCCCGCTGGAATTGGGTATATCGAAACATGCTTTTTCCACGCCGAATAATGGACGAGATTCTTCCCGTTCAACTCGAAGCACGCGATCTGATAACTGATCTTCTCTTTGGCAGTCGGCGCAACTGCTTTGATCGTTGTCCGCATTTCTTTCAACACCTTTTGCACATCGGGCGGAAACGAGTCGATGTATTCAGCCACCGAAGCAAATTCTTTTTTCGTTGCCATGAGAATCTCCTTTCATCAAATAACCGTCCCGCAGGTTTTCTTGAAGACAACACAACCTGTGAGTCCAACCTGCGGGACGGTTACATAACGCGAATCACTTCACTCTGGTCGAGATTGCTTTATACCCGCCTCCGCCTGGATATACCCAGCCGCCGCTCAACATTTTGTCATTGTCGCTGAACGTGCCTTTATAATACGCGGGTGAGCCTCTCTCGCCCATCCAAATCGTGAGCGTATCG
>JADZCC010000037.1 GCA_020851785.1 Anaerolineales bacterium | reverse complement strand
TCCTTCCCAACCGTGCTATACTCCATTTCAAGATCCTCCTCGGCTTTTTGCTTGTCCTCACTTGCAATTCTACCGAGAAGGATCTTATTTTCTACCTTTTGTCAAGCGACTTTGCAAAAACCATATTGAAAAAACAGGAGCCTTTACGAATACTTTCGCACCGCCAGCACTGCGTTATGACCGCCAAAGCCAAAGGCATTGCTGATCGCCAGATTGATCTTTGCCTCGCGCGCCTGATTGGGGATGTAATCCAGGTCGCATTCCGGGTCGGGCGTGCGGTAATTAATCGTCGGCGGCAAAATGCCCTCGCGCAGGGCGTTCACACAGAAGATGATTTCCAAAGCGCCCGTCGCGCCCATCATGTGGCCAGTCATGGACTTGGTGGAGGAGATCGGGATTTTATACGCCTGTTCGCCAAACGCGGCCTTGATCGCCCGCGTTTCAGACTGGTCATTTAACAAAGTGCCAGTGCCATGCGCGTTGATGTAGCCCACTTCGTCCGGGTTGGCTTTGGCCGACTCTAACGCCATGCGGATGGCCGCCGCGCCGCCCGCGCCATGTTCGTGAGGGGCAGTCACATGGTAGGCGTCGGCTGTGGCGCCGTACCCGGCCAACTCGGCGAAGATCGTCGCGCCGCGTTTTTTCGCGTCCGTTTCACGCTCAATGACAAAGACCGCCGCGCCTTCGCCCATCACCAGCCCGTCGCGTTCCTTGTCAAAAGGCTGAGGCGTGAACTCGCTCCTGCGAGAAGTTGCGCCCACGCGGTCAAACGCCGCTACGCCGGTTGAAGTTAAGGTGCATTCCGCCGCGCCGGTAAAAGCCGCGTCAATCATCCCGGAGCGTAACATCATCAAAGCCGTGCCAATGCCATCCGCGCCGGAAGCGCACGCCGAAGCCACCGAAAAGCACGGGCCTTTAATTCCAAATTCAATCGCGGTCATCCCAGCCCCGCCGTTGGCCATCAACATGGGGATGAAGAACGGGCTGACTTTGCGCGGGCCCACTTCGTGATTGGTAATAATCGATTCCTGCAAAGAGGTCAGCCCGCCAATCGCGGAGGAGATGATCGCGCCAATGCGGCCGGCGTTCGCCTCGGTGATTTTTAGCCCCGAACTGTGCAGGGCTTCCCGCGCGGCGGCCACCGCAAATTGCTCAAACCGGTCGCGGCGACGGGCTTCCTTTGCATCCATATAATTTTCCGGCGCAAAGTTTTTCACTTCCGCCGCAATATGCACCTGCAAGCCCACTGCATGAGAATCAAAAACAGTAATCGGCCCCACGCCCGTTCTGCCCGCAATCACATTCTGCCAACTTTCCTTCACGCTCAATCCCAAGGGGTTCACAGTCCCCATGCCTGTAATCACGATCCGTTCCTGCATTCTTCCTCCAAATAGATTATTATGACTTTAGCAAAATGGTGCGTTACATAAAACCCCAAGGCTTCGCTTCCGTGACGCAAAACCCGCGCCTTACTAAGCCCTGGCCTGAGCGCCCAAAATAAACATTCGCCACGCTGTAGCTTTTACTCGCCCGCCCCGGGAATGTAATCGCCTTCGATCCATTCCTCGCCGTTCGGGCCCACTTCCTTCTTCCAGACTGGCACAATCTCTTTGAGGCGATCAATCCCATAGCGCGCGGCTTCAAACACGCCCGTATCGCGGTGCGCCGCCGTGCAGGCAATGAGCACCGTCGGCGTTTTAGGGTACAGCCGCCCGATTCTTTGCACAATGGCAATGCCTTCAATTACATCCCAGCGCGCTCGGATTTCAGCGGCCACTTGCTTCATCTTCGCTTCCGCCATTGGAACGTAGGCTTCGTACTCCAGGTAAACCGTCTCGTGCGGGTTGTCGCGGCTGGTTACGCCGCGCACCATGCCGGTAAAAATTGCGGCCGCGCCGGAACTGGGGAGCGTAATTTGAGCCAATAAGTCGTTCAGGTCAATTTCAGATTCAGTAATGGAAAAAATGGTTGGCAGATTCGGTTGCATGATTTTAATGGGAGAGTCATCCGCCGCTGACGGGTGGAAACAGGGCAACTTCCGCATGGGCGGGAATTTTTTCGTCGTCCAGGGCAAATTCATGATTGATTGAAACCAAAACAGAACTCATGGAATCGCCCAGTTTGGGGTACTCGGCGGATAACTTAACCTTTAATTGCGCCACGGTCATTTCATCCGGCGTTTCCAACTCGATGGATTTCGCGCCGACCTTTTCTCGAATGGTCGCAAAGAATAGCGCCTTAATCTTGTTCATTCATTCACCACATCGCCAGATAAACCGCCGTGTTTTTCCACGAGCCGAATGTTTTGAATCTTCATCGTCTTTTCGGCGGCTTTGGCCATATCGTACACCGTTAGCGCGGCGATGGAAATGGCGGTGAGGGCTTCCATTTCCACGCCGGTTTGGCCAGTGGTTTTGACCGTAGCCGTAATCGTCACGCCGGGTAAGGCTTCGTTCAATTCCAGGGCAATGTCTATCTTTGAAAGAGCAAGGGGATGACAAAGCGGAATCAGGTCTGCGGTTTTTTTTGCGGCAAGGATGCCGGCAATTTGCGCGACGGTTAACACGTCGCCTTTTTTGATCTGCCCATCCCGAATCAAGTCAAAAGTTTCGCGGCGCATTTGAATTTCGCCACGCGCCATTGCAGTACGTTCCGTCTCCGGCTTGTGACTGACGTCCACCATGCTGGCGCGGCCATGTTCGTCAAGGTGTGTTAACTTGGGCATGGCGGGATTATACCCAACGCAGTCACAAATTGCGCCTTTTTGAGAAGCAGGAAAACGCAATTTGCGATCGCAGATATTAATTACGGAATGAACACGTCGCACGTTCCGGCACTGATCTCGCACCGGCCGGCTTCCTCTTTTTTATACAGCACGCGGAATTGTGTGGAGCCGTCGTCTTTTTGACTCCAAAAGATTTGATTGCGGTCTTTTTCGGCGCGAGGTTGCACGACGCTGGCGTAGCCGCCGCATTGTTTGGGAGTCAGGTAGGGCGGGTCTTCATCGCCATAAATTTTGATGCTGGCGCAAATTCCAATGGGCAGATAGCTGAGTGTGCCCTTCTGCTCCCATAAGTAACCGATGAATTTATCGGTGGGCTGACCGTTTACATCGAGACGTTCAAAGGTAAACACGGAGAAGGTCCTTGGGTCGCCGTAGTTGTTGAGCATGTAAAAGCTGGTGTCGTTCCAAAAGAAGCTGAAGCGGAATCCGTTGGGAAATTTGATCGTGGGCACGGCAACCGGCAGGGTGGCCGGTACGGAAGTGGCAATTTCAAGTGTGGGCGAACTTGGTGCGAGCGTGGCGGTTTCAGTTGGGAGGGAGGTCTCGGTTGGCGCGGCGGTGAGCGTTGGCGTGAAGGTCGGCTCGGGGGTTTGGGTGTCGGTGGGCTGTGGGGTGGGCGGATCCGTTTCGGTGGAGGTGGCCGAGGCGGGAACGAATGTTTCGGTGGCGGGAACAGCCGTCGGCGAGGAAAGCGGCGGAAGAGTCGCGGTGGCGGTTGGTTGAGGCGCTGGAGTCAACATCCCATTTTGCGCGGCGTACCAGCCGCCCAATCCCAGCCCGAAAAGCAGAATCAACCAGACCCAGGCTTTGCTTCTTTTGCGCGGCAGGTGGGCGGCGTGTTTGGTGGGGAGCATGGGCAGGGCAGGCTGAGGTCTGCGTTTAATTTCACGCCGGGCCATTTCGTCTATGCTTTCTTCGCTTCGGCGCACAGTGGGCACGCCCACTGGCATGGGCGGCATGACGATTTTTTGAGAAGCGGCAGGGGAGCCGGCTTTGAAGGCGTCTTCGAGGGCGGAGATTAATTTGGCGCCAGAGGCGTAGCGGTTGGCGGGTTTCTTTTCCAGCGCTTTGAGTAACACGGTTTCCACCGCCGGAGGGACGAGCGGGTTGATACTGCGCGGCACAGGCGGCGCTTGCGAAATGTGTTGTAAGGCAATGCTGGCAGGGGAGGGGTCGTTGAAGGGCGGCGCGCCAACTAAAACTTCGTAGAGGATGACGCCCAGCGAATATAAGTCAGATTGTGGAACCGCGTCTGCCGAACGCCGGGCCTGTTCGGGCGAAATGTAGTGGGGCGTACCGAAGATACTGCCCATTGAGCCATCGCGGACTTCGAGGGCCATGCCGAAATCTCCCAATAAGACGCGCCCGCTTTTGGAGATGAGGATATTGGAAGGTTTTACGTCGCGATGCACCACGCCCTGACGGTGAGCGTAATCCAACGCGCTGGCCACGGCCTTGCCAATGCGGAGGATGTCGGCGATGGGCATGAGTTCTTTTTGCTCGGCGTACATGCTGAGCCATCATCCGCGCTTCGTTGACGAAGCGTTTGGCGTAGGCTGGGTCGCCGCGATACTTGGACTCGATGACTTTGATGGCCACCGGACGTTTGAGTTTGATGTCTTCGCCGTAATAGACGGTGGCCATGCCGCCGTGGCCCAGCACGCTCTCAATGCGGAAGTTGGCCAGTTGTTGGCCGATTAGGGGGTCAGTCATGGAATTAGGCGGTTCGCTTTCTGGTGTTGGAAGATGGCGTGGTTTGGCTGGCGAGCGTGATGCGGGAGAGGTCTTTGACGAAGGCGTTGAAATCTTCGGCGTAGCCTTCCAGATAATCCTGAGCGATCAGGCTGGCGAGGTCTTTGCGACCGATGGACAGCAGGTTCGTCACTTGCGGGCGGAAGTCGCGCAGGGAGATGCGCATGATGCCTTTTGCGTCGGTCAGCACGCCCCAGGCCAACTGCTTTTGGGCGTTGTCGTCTTTGGCGGTGACGAAGCGGGTGAGCGTGCTATTTTCTGCCACCGCGCCAACGTTTGAGAACACTTCGCGCCCTTTGAGGATGCTGTTGAGCAGGTCAAACTTTTCTGGAATTTTATCCAACATCCGCTGAACGGCGGCTGGTAAATGGGCCAGCAATTTAATGGCCCCCACGCTGGAGCTTTCGCCTTGAATGGCGACGGCTTTGGCTTTAGCGAGAAATGCGCCAAAGCCAGCCAGCGAAGCCAGATACAACTTTTGATATTGTTGAAAGGCCGTGAACATGGCGGCGCGGTCTTCTTTGGATTTCTCGTACGCGTCGAGCAGTTGCATGGTTTGAGCGTGCAGGGCAATCAGGTTCAGGTCCACAACCGGGACTTCGAGGTTGAGCGGGTACACGCGTTCGCGGGGAATCTTTTGACTGGCGTCCATCGGAATGAGGATGGACGGGTTGGTGCGGCTGACTTCTTCGACCAGTTGGCGGATGCTTGCCGCAACTTCTGGATTGGTTTGCGCGAGCCGCGTAATTTCGGAGGTGAGTTTTGGCGAGGGGCGATATTTAGCCGCGTGAAAAGCGCGATACAACACCAGTAAATCGTTAATCGTCAGTTGAATTTGTTCGTTGCGTTGTTTGAATTGCTTGCGCAATTCCAGGCAGGGCTTCAGCCGAACCTTTTCGGTTTCAGCGCCTACTTCTGGCAAAATTTGCGGCGCGTGAGACAACGTCTCCAAGTCGGCGGGTTGAAGCGGGAGTAACAAGGACGTGTAAACTTTTGAAGTCGCGGAAATTGGGGCGGGAAGCAAGCTAAGGTAGTGCGCCCATGAAAGCGCTTCGTTGGTCATAATTTCCGCCAGCGCCGTACCCCAGGCGCCGTCGAAGAAGATGTGCGATTGATCGAAGACAAAGGTTTCGCCGGTGTCAAAAATCGTCAGCGCGTGGGAGCCAACTCCGCGCTCGGCCTGACGAAGCTCTGAAAGCGGCAGGGCCCGCGCGCGTTGGTCGGTGGAGAGGAGGATCGGCGCGTAGGCCAGGTTGCCGAGGTCGCTGATCAGGGTTGGATTCAGTTTGTTGTGGAGCAAGCCGGCCAGGGCGGAGCGTTTGATGCGCGTGAGGGCGGAAATTTGCGCCGGCTGTCCGTTGGGCGCATCCAACAATGCGGCAATTTGCGCGCGAACGGTCAACACATTGAGCGGGTTGGTCGAGCCTTGTTCGCAGGCTGGTAAAAGGTAGTAGCTATCGCGGTGGATGATGCCAATTTGCGCGTCCTTCAACTCGAATGGGATGCGGGTTTCGCCATACGCGCCCGGTTCCAGATAAGCGAGGATGGACATTTGCTTTTGATAGGCCGGTAAATCCTGTTGGGTGGCGGCTTTGAGTTTTCCATCCCAGGTTTCGTAGCTGGCGGCGGGCAAAGTGAGCAGAGACTTGTTGAGGAATTGCTCAAACTTGCGCTTGCGATAAGTGGGGTAATCATACTTTGCGCCATCCGCTTCGCGCCGATACGGACGCTTGGTTTCCCATTCGCGGTAGAGCCGCCCGTAACGCTGGACTTTAGCCGGCACGTTCCCCAGCGACTCTTGCAGTAAGGTCAACGCCACGCGCTCGCGCCATTCATTTTCCAGCAGGGCGGGGTATTGATGCAGGCAGGTACTGGCGGCCATCACCCAGGCGGTCAGCCGGTCCACTGCGCTTAAGCGAATGTTGTTTTGCTTTAGGGCGGTGTCGAAGCCGTGCGTTTCGTTGGTGTGACGGGCGGTATCCTCCCTGAGGGCGTAACCGGCATAAAATTGCCAAACGCCTTCAGGAAAAGCAGAGTTGGGGTCTTTGCCCGCCAGCTTTAACAAATTCTGATAGCCAGAGATGATCGCCGCCGGGCCGGCGAAGAACGTGCGATAGACAGCCTTGTCTAAAATCTGCTCCACGCCGCTAAACAGGGCGTTCACGTCCTGTTCCATTTTTTGCGCGGGGATGCGTCGCCCGGGCAAACGCGCCAGCCCGCTGAGGACCATGCCCGGCACGTTGCCCGCCGGAACCACTTTGGAAATCAAGTCCACCACCGCGTCCAACTCTGGCAGGGAAAGGCGCGAAAGTTGTTGCGCGGAAATCTTCTTCGCCACCGTCCGCAAATCGTCGGCGGTCAGTTGCGAGGCTTGCTGGTAGCTGGGTTTGTCGGCGCTCATGAGTTGGAATTATATTTCACTTTCCGCCTGTTGGGACTTATGTATAATCGGCGGATGACGATTATCGCTTATGAAGTAACCGCAGATGGATTGATGCAACGCGACGACGCGCCCGCCTCGCTCGACGGGTTGACGGCTCAACTTTCAGACGGTTTTTACACCACCTTTAGTTCGCTCGCGCAGGGGACGAAAGTCCTTGGGTTGCGGGCGCACTTGCACAGGTTGTACGGCCCGGCCAAAGAACGCCATCTCCGCCCGCCCGTAGGTGAAGCGGAACTTCGCAAACGAATCGCAGAGTTGATTCAAGTCAACCTGCCGTACGAATCGCGCGTGCGCTTAATCCTCACCAAAGACACAGGACGTTTATATATCGGCATTCAGCCTTTTACGCCATTGCCCGAAGCGGTCTACGCAAACGGCGTGCAGGCGATCAGCGCGGAACTTGCGCGCACCGACCCGACCATCAAAGATTCGGGCTTCATCTCCCAAAGCGCTAAGCAAAGGAAGTTGTTGAGCAAGGATGTCTTTGAAATTTTGCTGACGAAGGACGGCAAAATTTTGGAGGGGATGACATCTAACTTTTATGTTGTTGTGCCGCAAAATTCATTTTGCGTAAAAGAAGCACAAAATGAATTTTGTGGCACAGTCGTCACCGCCCAGCGCGGAATTTTACTGGGCGTGACGCGCCGCGTGGTGTTGAGAATCGCAAGAGGGCAGGGGATGAAGGTTGAATATCGCGCGCCTTCCTTAAGTGAATCATTCGCTGAAGCGTTTCTGACTTCCAGTTCGCGCGGCGTCGTGCCGATTGTTTCAATTGACAACCAGCCAGTGGGGCAGGGGAGGGTCGGCAGGACAACGAAGATGTTGATGCAGGCGTATGCTGATTTTGTAACGGAACATGCCGAACAGATCGCGGAGGGCTGACGATAAAGTTTGCCAAGAGAAGGGGGCATTGAAAGCAAATTTCAAGATTTGAACATCACGCCCTCAATGACGGTGGTCGCGCCGAGCGAGTTGACATGCTTTTTCATTACTATTTCCTCTTGTTGAAAATTTCATCGTAGGCGGCATCCGCTTCGCCGCCGAAGTGCGTGTAGCGGTTCGTTGTATCAATACTACTGTGTCGCGCCAACTCCTGCGATAATTTGATATCGCGCCTGGCGAGATAGGTCATAGTGACGAAGTAGTGGCGAAAGTCGTGGATGCGCACGAGACTGCGGTCCACGCCAGCCTCTTCAATTCTGCCTTTTATACCTTGTAAAGGATCGCCTTTGATGGCCGTCCACATGCCGCTGGCGCTGATCGGTCTGATTCGCTTGCGGGCGCGGATGTCGTGGCGCAGGAACACAGGCTGAGATCGAAGCGGGATGCGGGTGTTCGGTTCGATGGAGGCGCATGCCGTGTGATACTCCCGCAATGCCTGAATCGAACGCTCGGAGAATCGGATGACCGCTTGTTTGTCGCCTTTGCCGATGATGACCGCGCGGGCTTCCAGCCAGTCAATGTCGCCGCGTTTGAGCGCGCAAGCCTCAGAGATGCGCAGACCTGTGTCTGCCAGCGTCAACACAAAGGCGCGGTCGCGCAGGGCAGGGAGATCGTCGCTCAGGCGGCCGCAATACTCAATGACCTTTTCCACGGCTTCGCGATCGAAGTTGACGATCCGTTTGCCCTGCCTGCGCGTGTAGTGACGGATAATGCCCTGAATTTCCGCCAGATCGTTCGAGCGGACAAAGGTGTAGAGGCCCAGCAAGGCAGAGCGCCAAATTTGTTTTGTGGAGGGGGCATAGTCTTTAATCTCCGCAAGAAATGTCTCGAAGGTCTCGGTATTGAGCGGCGCACCCTCGCCGACGATTTCTACAAAACGACGCAATGCGTAGCGATATGTGTCAATGGTGTTCTTTGAAAGGTCGAGCGTGTCGAGAAAGCGGTTGATCTGTTCTTGCATCCTGATTTCCTATCCGCAATTTGATGGCGTATAATACTAATTATATTGAATGATTGAGAGGAAGTCAAGCCCAACGGGAAGCTGAGTTTTGGTACGCTCCCCCCGCCTCTTGACGATAGACCACAGACGATGGACGGAAAAAATGTTTCGCCGGGGAACGTTTCATCCGCAGGCGCGCTCTGGTTCACTTGACGCCTGATACTTGGCGCCTGACACCCTCATCCCATCCCCTGCCCTATCACTGTAATTTCAATCTCTTGTAGAAATTATTGTTCGCCTCTATACTGTGACTATTCCCATATAGGAGAATGAAATATGCCGCCGTTTATTTCAACGAAATGTCCTCATTGTCAAAAACACAATCGCTTTGACCTGGCTGAGTTGCGAAAAGTAGATGGAGACCTTTACAAAGGCGCAGTCTATCACGGCGCGGATGATGAGGAAGAGATTTCTGTCACTTGTCAACACTGTGGGCGCAAATTCAAATTTACATCGGGGCGGACAAGATGCCAAGAAAAAATGACACCTCCAACGATGAGATCGTTGTCTCTTCTTCCTCGCTTTCGGAGAGCGATGAACGGCTGGAAAAATTATTCGACGAGATGGAAAGCGGCTCGCTGAAAACGCTCGAAGACGCGGCGCGGCAGATCATCACGCTCTCCACCGCCCTGCTGGGCGCATTCTTTGGTTTGTTGGCGTTCAAGGATGCTCCCGCCTATTTGGGATTTGTGGAGATAAAAATTGTCGGCGCGTTGGCATTGACCGCTTTCCTGCTATCGCTATTTCTTGCCTTGCAAGCCGTTTTTCCCAAACGCTATGAATTTCCGCGAGCCAGCCTGACCGCCAAACGCAAAGCGTTAAATGAAATGCTTGCAACCAAACAAAATTCGGTTGCCTGGGCTTCGCGCCTCTTTGGAGTTGGCGCGTTGTTGATGCTCGCCGCCGCGCTGGATATTTTGATATTTAGGATTTGATGTCATTGCGAGGAGCGTTCTTTGCGACGAAGCAATCTCCTCGGACGGGAGAGACCGCTTCGTTCCTCGCGGTGACACTGAGGTTATTATGAACGACAGACAATACTGCGTTTACATCATGACCAACGCGCATAATACTGTCCTCTACACCGGGGTGACAAACGATTTACAGCGCAGAGTCCTGGAACATAAATCAGGCAAGGGAAGCAAGTTTACAGGCAAATACAACGTGACGAAACTGGTTTTCTTTGAATGCGGCGACGATGTGAACGCCGCCATTTTCCGCGAGAAGCAGATTAAGGCGGGTTCGCGCCAGAAAAAATTGGATTTGATCAACAGTATGAATCCCAAATGGAAGGATTTGTTTGAGGAATATTTTATATAATCTGTCATTGCGAGACCGCTTCGTTCCTCGCGGTGACATTCGCAACTTGTCATTGCGAGGAGGAGCGGAGCGACGACGAAGCAATCTGCTCGCGGATTGGGAGACTGCTTCGCTTCGTTCGCAGTGACACTTGAAACAGGAGATTGCTTCGGGCAAAGAACAAGAGCGCCCTCGCAATGACATAAGGAGTAACATGCTCACTGTCAACATCACCCTACAAAATAATCAAGTCAGCGTCTAGGTTAATGGGAAAGACAGCCACCAGTTTTTGCTGGCGGATTTGCACTGGCCGCAAACAGACGCGCAGATTAAATCTTTTGTCTCCAACCCCAGAGAAGTTGGCGCAAATCTTTTCCAAGCCTTGTTCAAAGACGACTCCCCCGCGCAGACTGAATTCGACGCGCTCTCCAAACAATCCGAGCGGACGATTGCGCTGGCGTTGGAATCGCCTGAATTAGATGGCATTGCGTGGGAATACGCATACAACCAAGCCAAAGAAGAATATGTAGTGGAAGATTGCGCCTTCGTGCGCGCGCTGCCTGAAAAAGAAAGGCCCGCCAACGGACGGATGAAAAACGAAGTGGAGCGCGTGCCTCTATTGTTCATCCCCGCCAACCCGTTGGTGGACTTGAGCGGCGAGCCACTGCGCGCGTTGGACGAAGAAAAAGAATGGCAGACGATGAAGGGCTTCATCGAGAAAAGTAACGCGCCGTTTGATCTGATCGAGTTGAGACCCGCCACGCCTGAAGCGCTACAAAGCGTGATGGCGAGATTCCAACATGGGATGATCGCGCATTTCTCAGGTCACGGCGCGGCGACCAAAGACGGGACGATGCTATTGTTCGAGCGCGAGAACGGCGCGTCGAATCCGTTGGCGGCGCGGGAGTTCGTGAGGGAGATCAAAGATAAGGCGTGGATCGGCTTCCTGAGCGCGTGCCAGTCCGCAGTCGCGGAACGGACCGAGTTTTCCAATCTGGCGCGGGAATTGGCGAAGGCGGGAGTCCCGTTTGCGTTGGGGATGCAGTTCAACCTCCCCGATCCGTTTGCGCCGAACATCAGCGGGCAGTTCTACAACTATCTCGCGCACGGACACGCCGCGCCTGAGGCGGCGCGGCAGGCGCGGCGCGCGGTGAAGCGTGAGAATGAGTTTTATGTCGGCATGATCGCGCTGTATGCCGCGCATCCCGATGAAGTCGGCATCCTTCGACAGGCTCAGGACTCTTGGCGTGGCTCAGGCGCACAGACTCACGACTTATTCCGTCCTGCCGACGTGAACGGCCTGCCCTCTCCTGCCAGCGGATTGATCGGACGCCAGCGCGAGTTGATGCGTATTGGCACACAACTGCTCGAAGGCAAGAAACCGCAAACCGTAACCCTGCACGGCGCGGGCGGAATCGGCAAGACCGCCCTCCTGCGCGAGACGCTCCTGCGCTTCGCCCCATCCTTTGACTTGACCCTCGCCATCGGGCTGGATCCCCTGCCCTCGCTCGAAAGTGTGTTGGGACAAATTGAAAAGTTTTTGGAATGGAAATCGCCCTGCGCCGACGAGACGAGGGAACGCGAAGCGCTGGTGAGGGAAGCGCTGACGAAGGCGCGCACGTTGCTGGGACTGGATAATTTTGAAACGCTCAACCACGCCTTGAACGAGGAAGGAAGCGAAAACGAAAACACGGCAAAGAGCCTGCATGAATTTTTCTCTGGCTTATGCGCCGAGGGCGTTCGTTTGTGCGTCACCAGCCGCGAGCCGACGGATTTGCCGAGCGAGGAACTGGTTGAAATTTACGGGCTGGAAGAAACCTACGGTGGGAGTTTGTTCCGCGAGTTTGCAGGCAGTCGCAAGGATACGTTGAGCGAGGCGCAGGCGCAGGAGACCAGCGCCGCCGTGGGCGGGCACCCGCTGGCATTGCAATTGCTCGGCGCGGTGTACAAGAATCGCGCGGACTTGAACCCCAAAGAGTTTCTAAGCCAAATTCAGTCCCTGCTCGCCGAAACGCGCAACAAGTGGGGAAAGACCAAACGCCACATTAGCCTGGAAGAGTGTTTTGCCTTCTCGCTGGATAACCTGCCGAAGAATGAAGAAGGAAAAGAACTGCAAATAGGCATCTCGCGCCTGAGCGTTTTTGTATCATTCTTTGCCGCCTACATGGTTGCGCCGACTCTCGCGGGCAAATGGCCCGAGGACGAAAGCGACGACGAATCGCAACAACGCGCCGCGCAAAAAAGCGTTCATGCTCTATGGGAACGCGGCTTGCTGGAACGCCTGACCCTGCCCTTGCAAAACGAGAATTTTTATTTATACCGCCTGCATCCCGCGCTGGGTCAATTTGCGGCAGACCGCGTTTTGCCTGAAGATTTGCCAGCCATGCAAGAGACTCATTTTCGCGCTATGCGTCAACTGGCGAGCCGTTCCTACCCAACCAGCGAAGGCGGAGGAATTTACGGCAGTCCGCTCAGGTCCACGATCGCGCGCGTCGCCATGCCCGATATGCTCAAAGCCGCACAACTCAAACAGGATCAAGAAACCTCCACCCTGCTGTATCATCTTGCCTTTCTGAATACCCACTTCGGCGATTTGGACGGGGCGATGAAGTTGTATCAGCAGGCTCGTGAAATCTTGGAAGGCTTGGGCGACCTGAAAGGCAAGTCCGCCACGCTAATCAATATGGGCGTGGCGTTGTTCCAGAATGATCGTCACGCCGAATCGTTATCTGCCATCCTGTCGGGTTTACAGATTTTGATTCAACTCGGCGCAAAGTTGGATATTGAAACGGTCATTGGGCTTTTGAGACAGTTTCAACAGGCAGTTGGCGCAGAAGCGTTCGCTCAATTATGGAAACAGGTCACGGACAGCGAAGAACTTCCCGAATGGCTTGCCTGAGCGAGCGTCATTGCGAGGAGGGCGTTCTTCCCGACGAAGCAATCCTCCCCCTCGAATTGGAGATTGCTTCGCTATCGCTCGCAATGACATTCATTGGACAAGGTCTTGCAGAGGATTCTCCTCGGCGATAAGAGTGTGGATATATCGGGATTACCCAAAGAGTGGGCGGAGGTGATGGAAAGAACCGTCCACGAATACGACCGCGAATGAACGAATGTGTGAGGTAAATTGGAGTTGAGAGACTCCGATTTTGTTTTCGCAGTATTATTCTGCAATCTTAAAATATTTAAAACCATAGCGCAAACGCTTGCAATTAAATTCATCTTGACTATACTAATACTAACTTGAGTTTACAAAACGATTCAACTTATTTTGTTTTGTAAAAAGTTTATTCATTGAAAAAAAGGAGTACGTTATAAAATGGTAACCACCACAATGGAAACGCTCGCAATTAAAACTGAAAATAAATTTAGAACTTTAGTTTCCAAGCAGGCTTACAAAAAAGGCGAAGTCATCTGCGCGATGCCCAGCGAAAATTTAACCGACAAACCGAATCGCTTCACCGTGCAAATCGCGCGCGATCAGCACACCCACGTCGGCAAGTTGGCCGCGCTCAATCACTCCTGCGACCCGAACGTGATTTTAGACACCAAACACATGGAGATGGTCGCCTGCAAGGACATTCAAAAAGGCGAAGAACTCTTCTTCTTCTATCCCTCCACCGAGTGGGAGATGGCCGCTCCGTTCATTTGTTTGTGCGGCGCGCCGAACTGCATCCATGTGGTGGCCGGGGCGCGCTTCCTGCCGCTCTCCACGCTGGAACAAAATTACCTCAACCCGCACATCCGTGAAACGATTGTGGATCTGCTCAAAGGCACCAAGCAACACCTCAAGAAATTGCACGAAGGCTAATAGAAAAAAAGACCTTGTTCAGAACAAGGTCTTTTTTGATTCCACTTACAGCTTGCGATGCAGAGCCAACAGCGCGTAGGCCTCGTTCCACGGTTTGCCCAGCCGATGATTGTCCGAGACTTCCACCTTTTGAAAGCGCTCCGCAATTTTGGGCAGGAGCATGGCAATCGTCGCCCAGTCGTCGGCCAGCACGGCCGTTTTCAATTTCTCCGCGGTTTGCCCGGCCCACATCCACTCCATGCGAAATTTGTCCGCCTTCACCCAGTAATCGCGCTTCTCCCAGGCGCTGACGGAAGCGTCTATGCCTTCGGCAATGGCTTGCAAAGCCAGCGCAATAAACGCGGCCTGATCCTTGGTTTCAGCGCTCACGGCATTTTGTTTGGCCAGTTCGCGAATGCACAGCACAATGGATTTTGAAAGACGGGTTCGTTCTTTTCCTACAGAATCGGGATTGATCACGCGGCTCAAGGTTAATTCTCCAAACTAGATATAGATTCAAGAGCAGGATTATACCCAGCAATCGAGTCTCGTCAACTGCGCCGCGTTATTTTAGCCACTGTGACCGCTGATGAAAAAGGCGGCTTTTTTCCGCGTCCATCAGCGCTCGTCTGCGTCCAATACGGAATAGACTTTATTCGTAATAAGAAAAACGTCCCGAAGGCTGGCGCTCATCCTTTGGCTTGCTTGAAAAAACCTTCGGGACGGTTATTTCAGATCATGTCTAATTTCTCCGTGAACTCTGTGCGCTCTGTGGCAAGGGTTTGCCTTTCAATCCGCTGTATTTTCCTCCGAATCATGCGTCGGTCTGCGGTTTTCAGCCGCACAAAGCGCCCCCGCGAAGCGCAAAAGCGGCCTGTTTTCCCTCGCAATATAGTATAATTTCGCCCGCCCAACACGGGGATGTGTTGGAATTGGCAGACAAGCATGACTTAGGATCATGTGCCGCAAGGCGTGTGGGTTCGACTCCCACCATCCCCACCAAAGCGTCAGTTGAAAAATCTAAAGAGGTAACTTTGAACATCGAAAAACAACTCCAGGACGACCATTCCGTCAAGCTGATCGTGGAATACGATCAGGATAAAATGAATCAATACAAAAAGCGCGCCGCCACCATGCTGGCTTCGCGCAGTAAAATCCCCGGCTTTCGACCGGGCAAGGCGCCGTATGAAGTCGTCGCCCGCACGTTTGGCGAAGGAGCCATCACCGAGCAAGCCATTGACTTGATCATTGACAAAGAATACGCCAACATCCTCAAAGAAGCGGGCGTGGAGCCCGGCGGCTCCGGCTCGCTGGAAGCGGTGGACAGCCTCGAACCCCCCAAGTTCACCTTCCGCGTGCCGCTCGCGCCAGAAATTGACCTCGGCGATTACAAAGCCACGCGGCTGGATTATGAATGGAAAGGCGTGGAGCAAAAGGATATTGACGCGGCCCTCGAAGACCTGCGCCAAATGTACGCCGCCACCGAAACCGTAGATCAGCCGATTGAGCTTGGCAACTACATCCTCGTGGACGTTAAATCTGAAACGGTCGAACTGAATCGCACGGGCTTTGCGACCTTTGTCCGTGAGGAAGACCGCGATACAGAATGGCCGTACACGGGCTTCGCCAAGGCGTTGGTGGGTCTGAAAGCCGGAGAGAATCGCACGCTGACGCACACCTTCCCCGCCGATTGGGAGATTGCCGAATTGCAAAACGTCACCGCAGAACTCGAAGTAACCGTCAAAACCGTCCGCGCCTTAATCCTGCCGGATTTAGACGACGCCTTCGCCAAGCAGATTGGCGCTGGCGAAACGGTGGACGAATTGAAAGAGTCCGTCAAGCAGGACGTGGAGCGCCGTTCGCAAGACGCTTACGACGACACCTACTTCGTGGATTTGATTGAGAAGATCAAAGCCGGCGCGACGATTAAATATCACGAACACACGCTGGAGCACGAAGGCGAACATGTCCTTTCGGACTTGTCCAACCGCCTCGCGCAACAAGGCATGGATTTGGAAACTTATTTCAAAGTGCGCCAGACCACCCGCGAAAAATTCGTGGAAGAAGAAGTGAAACCGGTGGCCAAGAAACGCCTCGAACGCAGTCTCATCCTCGACGAAATCGTCCGCCTTGAAAACCTGCAGTTGGACAACGAAGCCCTCGACGCCGAATATAACAACGCGGTCAACGGCCTGGCCATGCAAGGATTCGACTTCAAGAAATTGCGCGGCGGCCGGCAGGGCCAAAAGCAGATGAGTCAGGCGATTGCGATGGACGCGGCCAACCGTGTGATGACGCGCAAAGCGCTGGACATGCTCAAGGCCATCGCCACCGGCAATTACCAACCCGTTGCGCCTGTTGAAACGGCAGAAGCTGAAACTGAAGCCGAAGCGGAAAAACCGTCCGAGTAGCCCACTGCTTTTTTGGGCCAACCAGCATCCGTTAAGTAGGAAGCGCGCCGCAGTTTTTTGGAAGACTCACCCTTTCAGATTCCCTGCGGCGCATTCGCTTAAAAGATTAATAAAAATCCAATACAATTTGGGTATGATTGCCTGAATTCAAAGGAGACCCACATGATTCCTGATTTCAAAAATGTAGTGCCGATGGTGGTGGAAAGCACCGGACGCGGCGAACGCGCGTATGATATTTATTCGCTCCTGCTCAAGGAACGCATCATCTTCCTCGGCACGCCGATTGACGACCAGGTGGCGAACGTGATCGTCGCCCAATTATTGTTCCTCACGCACGAAGACCCGGAAAAAGAAATTCGCATGTACATCAATTCCCCCGGCGGCGTGATTTATGCCGGGTTGGCGATTTACGATACGATGCAGATCATCCCGAACCCGATTAGCACTGTGGCGATTGGCGTGACCGCTTCTTTTGGCACCGTTTTGCTGACGGCCGGAACGAAAGGCCGCCGCTACGCCCTGCCCCATGCCACTGTCCACATGCACCAGCCGCTCGGCGGCGCGCAAGGCCAGGCGACGGATATTGAAATTCAGGCCAAGCAGATTTTGCGTTTGAAATCCTTGTTGAATGGCGTGATGGCCAAACACACCGGCCAACCGCTGGAAGTGATTGAGCGCGACCTCGACCGCGATTATTACCTCGACGCGCAACAAGCCGTGGAGTATGGGCTGGTGGATCACGTCATTGAAACGCCGGAAAAGATTGTGAAATAACTTTCCTTCGGGAAATGCGCTAAAATGTGACAGTCGTCTTCAAGGCGGCTGTCGCATTTTTTATATGGAGAATCAAAGATGACTTTTTCAATCGTCGCATGTGATTTGAAAGCAAAAGCCTGGGGCGTAGCCACCGCCTCCAAATTTCCCGGGGTCGGCTCAGTCGTCCCCTGGGCGGCCGCGCCAGCCGGAGCCGTAGCCACGCAGGCCTACGCCAACGCCTCCTTTGGGCCCAACGGGCTGAAGTTATTGGCCAAAGGAACTTCCGCCAAAGAGACGCTGGCCAAACTCCTGCTGGATGATTCCGAGCGGGAATTGCGTCAGGTGGGGATTGTGGACTTAAAAGGAAGGGCTGTCACCTATACAGGCGGCGGATGTCCCGATTGGGCGGGCGGAATCGCCGGAAAAGGTTACGCCATTCAGGGAAATATTTTAGCCGGAGAAAAAGTGGTGAGAGCCATGGAGCAAAAATTCCTCGCTACCACAGGCGATTTACCCACACGCTTATACGCCGCATTATTGGCCGGAGATCGCGCCGGAGGCGACAAACGCGGCAGACAGTCCGCCGCGATTTACGTCGCCAAGCCAGAGGGCGGCTATGGCGGCTTTATAGACCGCTGGATTGATTATCGCGTGGACGATCACGCCGACCCGGTTCCAGCGTTGGGTAAACTGCTGGAGCTACAAAACCTCTTCTTCGGCAAGAGTCCAGAGAATGAAAGGCTGGCCCTCAAAGGTAAGGCGCTCGTTCAAATGCAATCCATTCTAAAAAACGCGGGCTATCTCAAAAAGAACACGCCCTACCTTGCGGCCTTCAACGCCTTCATTGGCAACGAAAACTTTGAAGAACGGGCCGACCCAGGCGGCGCATGGATTGACAAACCGGTGATGAAATATCTACTCGGTAAATTTGGCGGGCGCTAAGGCTTTATGATTCCTCCGCACATCAAAGCGCTGATCCTCGACATGGACGGCGTCATCTGGAAGGCCGATGCCCCCATCGGCGACTTGCCCGCAACTTTCAAACGGATTCGTGAACGCGGCCTAAAATTCGTCTTCGCCACCAACAACGGCACAAAGACGCAGGCGGAATATCAGGAAAAGCTGGCCAAACTCGGCGTGGAAGTTGAAACGAATCAAATCGTCACTTCGGCCATGGGCGCTGGTTTTCTGCTCGCTCAAAAACACCCCAAAGGGACAAAGATTTTTATGATCGGCGAAGCGGGTTTGCGCCTCGCGCTTGAAGAACGCGGCTACGAAATTCTCGGCGTGGAAAATGCCCAAGCGGCCGAAGCTGTGATCATTGGCATTGACCGCGAGATCAATTTTCAAAAGATGGCCGAAGCCACCCTGTTGGTGCGAAGCGGCGCGCCTTTCTATTCCACCAATGGCGACACAACCTTCCCCACCCCACGCGGAGAAATCCCCGGTTCCGGCGCATGGTTTTCAGTCATCGTCACCGCCACGGGAGTTGAACCAATCATCGCCGGAAAACCCGCGCCCTACCTCATGGAGCTTTCGCTGGCCAAGCTCGGCGCTTCCAAAGCTGAAACCCTCGTGGTTGGCGATCGCCTCGAAACCGACATTGCCGCCGGTCAGGCGGTGGGCTGTCCCACGGCTCTGGTGTTGAGCGGCGTTTCTACAAAGGCGCAGGCCGAACGTTGGCGCCCACAAATAGATTTAATCGCAGACGATCTGGCGGGCTTGGTCGGGTAGATGCGCCGTCGGCTCGTTCCAATCTTCGGGTTGATCCTTCTGCTTCAAAGTTGCGCGCCCGCCCCAAACTTGTGGGGCGATCGCGTTGCTTCTACTGCGGAAATCCCCACGATTTTACTCCCCTCACAAACCGTAGTTCCTGCGACGGCGCTTCCCTCCCCCACTTTGACGGAGCCAGCCCCGCCCGTGCAGGCGACTATCCCCCCGGCCACCGCCACGCTGATTAACCTCACGCCCGCCGAAAAAATCAAACACGTGATCATCATCACCTTCGACGGGATGCGCGCCGACGCAGTGGAGAAAGCGCCCATGCCCAACTTGATGCAGATGATGCGCGATGGCGCGTACACGCTCAAAGCGCGGACGATTAACTACGCGGTCACTCTGCCGGCTCACGCTTCGATGATTTCCGGTTTATGTCAAAGCAAGCACGGCGTGGATTGGGACGTGGTGACGTACTACAAAGGTTATTCCAAAGGCGTGGATATTTTCGACGAAGCTCATGCCGCTGGTTTGAAAACCGTGATGGTCGTCAATAAAGAAAAGATGCGCCAACTGGCCGAGCCGGAAACCACTGATGTTTTTTCAATCGTCTATGGTGTGGAAACGACCATTATGAAAGCCGCAATTCACGAAGCTGAAAACGGCGCCGACTTAATGTTCGTCCATTTTGGCAGTCCCGATGCGCGTGGACATAAATACGGCTGGATGTCAGATTCGTATCTCAAAGCCCTGCGCAACGGCGACGAAGCCCTCGGCTTACTGCTCGAAGCGCTGAAGAAGGACAACCTGCAAGACAGCACGTTAATCATCGTCACGGCCGATCATGGCGGCCACGATCGCGGCCATGTCGGCACGGTGATTCAGGATTTGGAAATTCCCTGGGTGGCCTACGGCGCGGGCGTCACTCCCGGCGAAATCACCAACCCCGTGAGCATTATGGATACCGCTCCAACCGTGGCCTACGCGTTGGAATTGCCGTCCCAGGATGAATGGGACGGCTTGCCAGTCTATCAGGCCTTTGGCTTATTCCCTGAGGAAATTCACGGCCCCAGAATTTGTAAATAAATCATGACTTACGTAGATCAAAATCTTTTGCCGCGAATTACGCGAATTACGCGAATTTTTAAAAACAATTAGACTTTATCGGAAATTAAATTATAGCGTTTTACCGACAAAGGTTTTCGCGTCCAGTTTTAGAAACTGCAAGTAAGCAACGTTCTTTAAGGGCCGGGAGTAGTCGGCGTTTCGGTGATGGTTGGCGTATCCGCTGGAACAGATGTATTCGTCGGCGTGGGCGTGGCGGGGCTGGGCGTTTCGATGGTGGCGGTGACAGCGGCCGTGACGCTGGTTACGCTTGTGGCCGGGGTTCCCGTGACGGCGCCGACCTTGATCACTACCGTTAAGGCGTCGCCGAATTGTTGAGCCTGATCGTTTTGTAGGCGCCACGTGCCTTTCAAATTTCCGGTTGTGGCGGCGGCCGTAAGGGTCACGGAAATCTCCGCAGTTTGCCCGGGGGCCACGGTCTTGCCCAGCGCCACGGCTTTACCGCTCATCACATCTCCAGAAACAAACACAAGCTGATAGGTCGCGCTCCAGGTGCAAGTTCCGGTGTTGACCACGCGCCAGGTTTTGGTGAAGGTTGCGCCGGGGCCAAACGTCGTGCCGTCTGGGATGGTCACGTCTGCCATGTAGACGGCGTTATCGCATTTGGTCACGGGCGCGGAAGAAAGCGTGGAAGTGGCGAATGCTAGAGTTGGCGGCAGACCAGCCGTCGGGCTGGTGAGCGGCGTTACTGTCAAAGTGGGCGTACTCAGAGCGGGGTCTGGCGTGGCGGTGGAGAGCGCGGCTTGCAAGGTCAATTGTTGCGCTTCCAGCGTGGCGGCCGCGTTGGTATAAATCAGGTTGACTTCCGCCACCGCGTCTTTTTGGTTGCCGCGGAACGAAAAAATCAGCGTGATGATTCCGGCCAAAACCAGAAACCCAACCGCTCCCCATAAAATGGTCGTGCGTGACGTATTTGTGTTCATCTTCATATCGTTCTCCTATACAAAGCGCCGATTATAGCCCGCGAAAATTAAAAAGGGTTAAACGCTTGGACTACGACTGCCCTACTCTTCATCTATCTTTTTTAGGTCGCCTTACATGCCCTCATCCCCGGCCCTTCTCCCAAAGGGAGAAGGGCTAGGGTGAGGGAGAACTTACGAATTTTAATTTCCAATAATGCCTATTCTCTAATCCGTAAAGCCGCTTTTGAGTGGAGTAAAATGGTCGGATGTTAATTTATGATCTGGATTTACCCACGCTGACTTTACGCCTCAAAGAATGGGGCGAACCCGCCTACCGCGCCAGACAAATTTGGCAGGGCCTGTACCAACATTTATATGCCACGCCCGAAGCGTTTACCAACCTACCCAAACCCTTGCGCGAGAAGCTGGCCGGGCATTTTAGCTTTGCCCCGTTTTTAGTGAACGCCCAACAAAATTCATCCGACGGGCATACCCAGAAGATTTTATTTCAACTGCCCGATCAGCGCTTGATTGAAACGGTGCTCATGCGCTATGGCGACCCGGCCGACGATCACGAAAATTCGGCGGCGAAAGTTCGCAACACCTTATGTATTTCCACGCAGGCCGGTTGCGCCATGGGATGCGTCTTTTGCGCCACCGGTCAAATGGGTTTTAAGCGCCACCTGACCAGCGGCGAGATCGTGGCGCAGGTTTTGTATTACGCCCGCGTTTTGAAAGCCGAAAATGAAGCGGTGACGAACGTGGTGCTGATGGGCATGGGCGAACCGTTTCATAATTACGAAAACAGCATGGAAGCCATTGACCGACTCAACGACGCGGAAGGGTATAACTTTGGCGCCAGGCGTTTTACAATTTCAACGGTTGGGTTGGCCCCACAGATTAAGCGCTTTGCCGACGAGCGCCGCCAGGTGAATTTGGCCATCTCTCTGCACGAAGTGGACGACAACAAACGGCTGGAGATGATGCCGATTACCAAAAAATATAAAATTGACGACGTGCTTTCGGCCTGCCGGTATTACGTTGAGAAAACGCATCGCCGCGTGACCTTTGAGTGGGCCCTGATTAACGGCGTAAACGACACGCCCGAAACGGCCAGAGCGCTGGCGCAAAAGCTGAAAGGCTTGCTTTGTCATGTCAATGCGATTCCGCTCAACCCCACGCTGGGCTATTCGGGCCAGGCGACCGACCGTCAGCGGGCCCAGCTGTTCAAAGAAACGCTGGAGCAGGCCGGGGTTCCGTGTACGATTCGGATGCGGCGCGGGATTGATATTCAAGCGGGTTGCGGCCAGTTGGCCGGCGCGTCCTCGGCGGTATAAAATTAGAACCGTAAAACCCCCAATCCCCCTAGTTATATGAAGAATAAGGCTAATAGTATATATTGACTACGCGAAATTGAAATCTAAAAAATCCGCTTCGACCTTTAGCCTGCCCTTAAACTCCCATCGCTATGATTCAAGGCTTGTCACTTCACTTTGCGCCAGTCAATCATTTCTTGTCAGAACTTCTTAAGTAAAGTATAGTCAGTCTTTGCAAAATTAAATTTTGAACGGTGAGAGTACATGGAACAAAAACCAACCTGGCTTAATCGCCCCATTCACCCTGCATTTCCCTCCATCACCAACGAAGTCGCCATCTTCGCCCTGATCATGGCGCTGGCCATAGCGACGCGCTTCTTCAAACTGGAAGACCGCGTGATGAGTCACGACGAAAGCCTGCACACCTACTTCTCATGGTTGCTCTATCGCGGTCAGGGCTATCAGCATTCGCCCATGATGCACGGGCCCTTTCAATTTCACATCCTCGCCTTAACTTACTACCTCTTCGGCGCCACCGACTTCACCGCCCGCATTCCTTCCGCTTTATTTGGCATTGCCGCCGTCGGCATGGTTTGGTACTGGCGCAAATATCTCGGCCAATGGGGCGCATTAATCGCCGCGCTCCTCATGGTCATTTCGCCCTACATGCTCTATTACAGTCGCTATGTGCGTAACGAATTATTCGTCGCCTTTTCCGGCTTGCTCATGCTCTACGCCGTCTTGCGTCATCTCGAACTGGGCGGTAAAAAATATCTGTTCCTGCTGGCGGGCGCGCTGGCCTTGCACTTCACTTCCAAAGAAACCTCTTACATTTACGTCGCTGAATTGCTCATTTATCTGGCGGTGTACTTCTTTGCCAAAATCACGCGCAAACCCTGGAGAGAAAATCTGGCGGATTATCGCGCCTTCGTGATTTCGCTATCCGTCGCCGTCTTATTGACCGGCGCCACCGTGGGATATGGATTACACCTGCGGGAAGCGGCCAAAACGTCCGCGACGGCCACTGTCGCTCCGGCCGACCCAGCCAACTCTGCGCTTCAAACCCCGCCGACGGCTGATTCTTCGCTCCCGATCACGCTCCTCGCTACAACCACCCTACTGGCCTTCCTCGCCGCCGGATTCTTCTGCGTGCGCGGCTACACCTGGGAACGGTTGCGCGGCGAACGCTCGTTTGACTTATTGATGGTCGCCGGAACGATCGTCCTGCCGCTCCTCGCACCATTCCCGATCAACCTCGTGGAAAAAAGGTTCGGGATGACCATCCCCACCACGTTTGAAGAAATTCAAGCGTTGGATACGAGAGCCATGCTCATCATCGGCGGCTTCCTCTTCCTGATGTTCGGCCTCGCCTTTGTCATTGGCCTGCTTTGGAATCCCGAAAAGTTTTTGAAAGTCACGGCCATCTTCTGGATTCCGTACGTCATTTTATATACCACCGTCTTCACCAACAGCGCGGGGTTCTTCACCGGCACAATCGGCTCGCTGGGCTATTGGATCGTCCAGCAGGATGTCAATCGTGGGAGTCAACCCTGGTATTACTACCTGCTGATTCAAATCCCCATGTATGAATTTCTGCCCGCGTTGGGCTTCCTCCTTGCCTTGTGGATCGGCATTCCAAAACTAATTGCCGCCTCCAAAGCCTCGCTGGAGGAAGAACCCGAAGGACTGGAAAACGAGAACGCCCCCGTCATTGCCGTTCCAAACGAACAAAAGAATTTCTTCCACTTCTTCAGCCTGCTGGCCTACTGGAGCGTAATGAGCTTCATCGCCTTCACCTTTGCCGGCGAAAGGATGCCCTGGCTCACCGTCCACATCACCCTGCCCATGATCCTGATCACCGGCTGGGCGTTGGGGCAACTCATCGAACAAGTGGACTGGGAAACGCTCCAACTCCAGCGGGTGGCGCTGACGTTAGGCGCGCTCGCCATCTTCATCGCCAGCTTGTCCAGCGCGTTAATTGTGGCGTTTGGCCCCACTCCCCCGTTTCAGGGCAAGGAGTTGGTCCAACTTCAGGCCACCAACGCCTTCATCCTGCCGTTCATCGTGGCCTGGCTGAGCTTAATCGGCGCCGGATACCTCCTCCGCAACTGGACCATCAGCATGGTCAACCGCGTCGTCGTCCTCACCCTCTTCGTCTTCCTCGCCGTCCTCACCGGCCGCGCCGCGTTCCGCGCTTCTTATATCACCTACGATCAGGCGACAGAATTTCTTGTCTACGCGCATGGCGCGACGGGCATCAAGGAAATTATCAGTCAGGCCAAGGAAATCTCCGAACGGACGACCGGCGGCATGGGCGTCGCCCTGGCCTACGACGCCAGCGCGCCAGATACGGGCGTCTCCTGGCCGTTCGTTTGGTACCTGCGCGACTTCACCAACCAAACCACCTTCGACCAGCCCACTCGATCGCTCCTCGAATCCACCGTCATCATCGTCGATCAGAAAAATTTCGACAAAATCGAAGCCGCCATCGGGCCGGGCTATTACCGCACGGACTACATCCGCATGTGGTGGCCCATGCAGGATTACTTCAACCTCGTCAGCGACCGCGACCCCAATCAGCCTTTCCCAGAGGACTATAAATGTAGCGGCATCATGAGCTTCTTGAAATTAAGGAAATCGAAAGATTATTCCAACTTCTGCGAAGGCTTTACCAACCCCGCCATCCGCGCCGGAATTATTCAAATCTGGCTCAATCGCGATTACACGCTCTACGCCCAGTCCAAAGGACGCGAAGATCTAACCCTCGCCACCTGGCAACCTTCCAACGGAATGCGGATGTACGTCAAAGCCGACGTCGCTTCGCAAATTTGGGGCTATGGAATTACAAACAACCAGCAGACCGTCACAGAAGTGGACCCCACCGAGGGCAAGTTCATCACCCTGCCGTCGGATCTGGAAATTGCTGGACTGCAAGCCGATTCGCTCCCGCTGAACGCGCCGCGCTCGTTGGCCTTCGCCAGCGACGGTTCCTTCTACGTGGCCGATTCGCGCAACAACCGCGTTGTACATTTGGACTCAAGCGGAAAACTCCTGCGGGCTTGGGGCACGTTTGCCGACGGAACCAACATCCCCGTTGGCAACGGCACGTTCAACGAACCCTGGGGCGTTGCCGTCGGGCCAGACGGCTCGGTGTACGTCACCGACGTTTGGAATCATCGTATTGAAAAATTCACAGCGCAGGGCCGGTTCTTGAAAGCCTGGGGCTATTTCGGTCAGGGCGAAGCGCCAGACGCATTCTACGGCCCACGCGGGCTGGCCGTGGATTCTGACGGGCGCGTTTACGTTGCCGACACCGGCAACAAGCGCATCGTCGTCTTTGACGCCAACGGCAATCCGATCACCGAGTTTGGCGGCGCAGGCTACGACCCCGGACAATTTGACGAACCAGTTGGCGTGGCAGTGGACAAAAACGGAACCGTCTACGTGGTGGACACCTGGAATCAGCGCGTGCAAACTTTCAAGCCGCAGGAAACAGACGGACAGCTCAGTTTCGCTCCCGATAAGCAATGGGACGTGTACGGCTGGTTTGGGCAATCGGTGGACAACAAGCCGTTCATCGCGGTCAACGATCAATTGCACGTTTTCATCACCGACCCGGAAGGCTATCGCATCATGGAGTTTGACCCGAACGGAACGCTCATTCGCACCTGGGGCGAATACGGCGACGGAGAAGCCAACTTCGGACTGGCCTCTGGCATTGCAGTCGACCCGGAAGGTCACGTATGGGCGACGGATAGCTTCTTCAATCGAATCCTGCGGTTCACCCTACCCTAAGTTATAAACAGAGCAGAGAATCATTTCCCTGCTCTGTTTTTTTGCGGTGGTATAATGCCCCTGCTTTTTTAATTCATTACTAATCAAGGGAAACTAATGAAACTTCACGAGTACCAATCTAAGACAATTTTTTCAAAGTATGGCATTCAAATTCCAAAAGGGCGCGTGGCGGCCACACCTCAGGAAGCAAAACAAATTGCAGACGAACTGGGCGGCCGCGTTGTGGTTAAAGCCCAAGTGCTGGTGGGCGGAAGAGGCAAAGCCGGGGGCGTAAAGCTGGCCAACAACTCGGCGGAAGCCGAACAACTGGCCACGCAAATTTTGGCCATGGAAATCAAAGGACTGCCCGTCCGCAAAGTGTTGATTGACGAGGCTTCGGCCATTGATCAGGAAATTTACTTTGCGATTACCGACGACCGCTCCGCCAAACGCCCGGTGATCATCGCCTCCGCCGCGGGCGGCGTGGACATCGAAGAAGTCGCCGCCAAAACCCCGGAAAAAATCGTCAAAGTCCACATTGACCCGCTCCTCGGAATGCGCGAATACATCGCGCGCGACGTGGCCCTGGCGATTGACCTGCCCCGCGAATATTGGCGTGAGTTCACCAAACTGGCCCTGAATTTATATGAAGTTTACAAAAAGACCGACGCCAGCCTCGCGGAAATTAATCCGCTGGTGATTACCAAAGATAAAAAACTGGTGGCGCTGGACGGCAAAATGCTGATTGACGACAACGCCCTCTTCCGCCAGCCGGAGATCAACGAAATGCGCGACACCGACGCCGACGCGCCCTCCGAAATTGAAGCGCGCAAATATGGGCTTTCCTTTATCAAGTTGGAAGGCAACATTGGTTGTATGGTCAACGGCGCAGGCCTGGCCATGACCAGCATGGACGTGATTAAACTCTTCGGCGGCGAACCCGCCAACTTCCTGGACGTGGGCGGCGGAGCCAGTTCCGAAAAAGTCTCGGCCGCCATGCGCATCATCCTCACCGATCCAAGCGTGAAAGCCATCCTCTTCAACATCTTCGGCGGCATCACCCGTTGCGACGAAGTGGCCCGCGGAATGTTGGTCGCCATGGACGAGGTCAAACCGAACGTTCCGATGGTTGTCCGGTTGGTGGGAACCAACGCCGAAGAAGGCCGCAAACTCCTTGAAAATGCAAAAATGATCACCGCAGAAACCCTCGCCGACGCGGCGAAGAAATCTGTCGAAGCCGCGAAGAAAGGGCTATAAAAAATGAGCGTTTTAGTTGATAAGAATACCCGCCTGCTTGTGCAAGGCATTACCGGCAATGAAGGTTTATTTCACACCACGCAAATGGTCGCCTATTCCGATATCGTCGTCGGCGGCGTGACTCCCGGCAAGGGCGGCGAATGGGTTTTGGATGGCAAACTCCCCGTGTTTGACACGCTCAAACAGGCGAAGGAATCCACCGACGCCAACGCCAGCATCATCTTCGTCCCGGCCCGTTTCGCGCCAGACGCCATTTTGGAAGCCGCCGACGCGGGCATTCCGCTGATCATCTGCATCACCGAAGGCGTAGCCGTGCAAGATATGATGCGCGTCCGCACTTACCTGGATCAAAAGAAAGTCCGGCTGATTGGGCCGAACTGCCCGGGCCTCTTAACCCCCGGCGAAGCGAAGGTCGGCATCATCCCCGGCAACATCGCCATCCCCGGCAACGTGGGTGTGGTCTCCCGCTCCGGCACGCTGACGTATGAAGTCCTCTATGCCATGAAAAACCTCGGCATGGGCGCCTCCACTTGTGTGGGCATCGGCGGCGACCCGGTCAACGGGACGAACTTCACCGACGTGTTGGAAATGTTTGAGAACGATAATCAAACCGAGAAAGTCATTATGATCGGCGAAATTGGCGGAAGCGAAGAAGAACGCGCCGCGGAATACATCCGCACCAAAATGACCAAGCCGGTCGCCTCGTTCATCGCCGGTCAAACCGCCCCTCCCGGAAAACGCATGGGCCACGCCGGAGCCATCATCGAAGGCGGCGCAGGCACAGCGGCGGATAAAGTCAAAGCCCTCGAAGCCGCGGGCGTCAAAGTCGCCAAACACCCCGAAGAAATTCCAACCCTGCTTCAATAGACAAACCTCCCTCACCCCGGCCTCTCCCACTGTAGAGGGGGCGGGAATGAGGCAAAAAAAGAGCCGCCTGTTTGAGGCGGCTCTAAAATTAAAACGCGTTCGTCAATTATTTCTTGTTCGCATCAATGTAAGCGACAGCTTCGCCCACGGTGGTAATCTTTTGAGCGGCTTCATCGGAAATTTCCGCGCCAAACTTATCTTCAAAAGCCATGATCAATTCCACCAGGTCCAGCGAATCAGCCTCCAGGTCTTCACGGAAACGGGCTTCGGGCGTAATCTTCGCCTCGTCCGCGCCGAGTAAATCCTTTACAATTGCTTTCAGTTCGGTATATGTGTCAGACATGACAGCCTCCATTTAAATTTTTTAGCTGGCTTATTTTAACCGCTCTAAAGAGCGTGTCAAGCCAGCATTTTCAGAAACAGGAACACTCCCTCATGCCAAAAGTTGCGCCGATAGACCAACGAAAAGCCGATCACATCAAAATCAATTTAGAGGAGGATGTCCGCTCTGCCCTGACCAGCGGGCTGGAGCATTACCATTTCATCCACGAAGCTCTGCCAGAATTGGATTTGAACCGCATCAACCTCAGCCTGAGCCTGTTCGGCAAACCCCTGCAGGCCCCCATCCTGATCAGTTCCATGACCGGCGGCACAGCCGAAGCGGAAGCCATCAACCTGCGACTGGCCGAAGCCGCAGAAGCCTGCGGCATTGCCATGGGCGTTGGCTCGCAACGCGCCGCCATCGAACATCCCGAACAGGCCCGCACGTTCCAGGTCCGTAAGGTTGCGCCCAACGCGCTCCTTTTCGCAAACCTGGGAGCCGTACAATTTAATTACGGCTACGGCATAGACCAATGCCGCAAAGCCGTTGAAATGATTCAAGCCGACGCATTGTACCTGCATTTGAATCCGCTTCAGGAAGCCGTGCAAGACGCAGGCGACGTGAACTTTGCCGGGCTGGCAAACAAGATTGAAGCCGTCTGCAAAAAACTTGAAGTTCCAGTCATCGCCAAAGAAGTCGGCTGGGGCATCTCCGAACGCACAGCCAAACTGCTGGCGAATTGCGGCGTGCAAGCCATAGACGTGGCGGGCGCGGGCGGCACCAGTTGGTCGCAAGTGGAAATGCATCGCGCGCCAGACGAATTCACCCGTCAACTCGCGGCCACGTTCTGCGGCTGGGGCATCCCCACCGCCGACTCCATCCTCAACGTCCAAAACGCCGTTCCAGAAATGAAAATCTTCGCGTCCGGCGGCATCAAAGACGGGCTGGACGTGGCCAAATGCGTGGCCCTCGGCGCAACGCTGGGCGGCATGGCCGGGAAATTCCTCAAAGCCGCCGCCATCTCCACCGAACGCACTGTGGAATTAATCAAACTCACCAAACGTCAAATTGAAGTCAGCCTCTTCGCCTGCGGGTCCGCAGACCTGGAAAGCGCGCGGCACGGAAAGTTAATCAAAGCGTAAACAACCCATTTCAAACGAGGTTTCAACTCATGCATCGCACAAAAAGAACCGCGCTTTTCGCCGCCCTCATCTTTCTGCTCGCCAGTTGCGCGCCCCCGTCCAAAGCGCTGGCGCCGCTTCAGGCGGGCTTCCGCTACTCCTCCTACGGGCCGCCCTACAACCCCGGCCCGGAATATTGGGCAAACACCGGCGAAAAAATGGCCGCAAAATTCAAAGACGCCACCCCCTCCGCTTTATGGATCGTTGGCATCATCAACGACGACGGCGTATATCTCAACTTTGATTGCGAAGCCAAAGACCCGAAGATCCGCTGTGGCTTCGCAGACCTAAACGAAAAAACGCTTACGCTCTTCGATGAAAAAGGCTACGAAGTCTGGTTACAGGTGGAGCCGGGCAACGCCAACATGGACGAACTGATTGAAATCGTCTTGAACAAATACAAACATCATCCCAGTGTGGTCGGCTTTGGTTTGGACGTGGAATGGTACAAATCCACCAACGGGCCCGAAGGTCAGCCCATCACTGATGAAGAAGCCAAACGCTGGGTCGCCGCCATCCGCAAAATCAACCCCAACTATTATCTCTTTCTCAAACATTGGGATGCCGAATGGATGCCGCCCACCTACCGCGACGGACTCGTCTTCATTGACGACAGCCAACAATTTGAATCCTTTGACCAACTTGTAGATGAATTCGCCGCCTGGGGCAAAAAATTTGAACCCGCGCCCGTCGGCTTTCAATACGGCTATCCGGCGGATAAAAAATGGTGGAGCAAACTGCAAGACCCGCCCGCCGAAATTGGTCAGGCTATTTTAGATCGCGCGCCCAACACCATCGGCCTCTTTTGGGTGGATTTCACCCTGTTCGACATCTTCCCGCCGCAATAGAATTGGAAGTCATGCGTTCAAAAGAAATTCGCTATTTAGGCGTCGGGCTTGGGATTGGAATCGCGGCCATGACTCTGCTACTCGGCTCGGCGTTTCTCATTCCCAGCCTGCGCGAGCGCATCCTCACCCAGCCCGGGCCGGCTTCCACGCCCTTGGCATTTGCCCCGCTGAAAATTGATTCAGCCACGCTTTCACCCGCAGAAAACACCTCCACCCCGGCCGTGATCTTCAACGCCCCAACGCCCACAGAAACGCCCGTCAGCGTTCCCACCCTGGCCCTCTCCCCCACCCTTTCCCCAGCGGAAGTCGCCGCCGCCAATGGCAGTCTCGCCATCGTCGGGCCGCTCAGTAGAGAGCAACAACTCAATTTATATAATGCCGCGCTGACCTTCGTCGCCCCCACTTATGCGGAAAGCAAAAAAATGTCGGTGGCAATCAACCAACTCCGCTTCTCCGACCCCAGCACCACCTGCGGGCCGTTATCCATCGCCATTTTGCAAAGAGCCGGCATCCTCAATGCAGAAATCACCCCGCATGATTTCTTCCTAATCAATCCCGATAACGGTTTAGATCGCCAGCGTTTGGAAAAAACTTTTCCGAACGGAGCTTATACCAACACGCGCTATAAAATCAAGTTGAATCGCGTTAACTGGCTGGCTCAGCCCTTACTACCCGGCGACTTTCTCTACATCTACGCCGGAGAAGAAGGCAACTTTGAACACATGCTCGTCGTAACGAGAGTCGATTCGGCCGGGCGGGCGTATTCCGTTACCAACTACAACACCGAGCAAGGCTTCATCATCAACGAAGTTTTGCTCTACGACCCATCCGACCCATCTGTGGGCATCTTCGCCCAGTGGACGAAAAAAAAGGAACAAGCCCTCGGCTCCACCGGCTTTGCCGGATACGAGCTTTGGCGGCACAATTAAAAATGACGACTCGCAAAATCACCACCATCATCTTCGACTTCGGCGGCGTGCTTCTGAGGTGGAATCCGCATAACATTTACAATCGCTACTTTCCAGACCAGCCAAAGGAGATTGACCGCTTTCTGGCTGAAATCAACTTTATGGAATGGAACGCCCAGCAGGATAAAGGCCGCCCGTTCATGGAGGGCAACGCCGTCCTCTCCAGTCAATTTCCGCAGTATAAAGAATTAATCTATGCCTATTACGAAAACTGGGAAAAATCCATAGACGGGCAAATTGACGGAAGCGTGGAAGCCCTGCGCCAATTAAAAGCCAAAGGCTACTTTATTTACGGGCTAAGCAATTGGTCTGCAGAAACGTTTCCCACCGCCCGCAAGCTCTATCCCTTCTTTGATTTGCTGGACGATTACGTCCTCTCTGGCGAAGTGAAGATGATCAAACCTGAGGCGGAGATTTTTCATTACGCCTTGAAAAAATTTGGCAAGACCGCCGCAGAATGTCTGTTTATTGACGACTCTGCGCCGAACATTCGCGCCGCAGAAGCGCTGGGCTTCGACGTGATACACTTTCAATCCGCCGCGCAATTGCAAGCCGAACTACACGCGCGCCATCTTACCTAACTACGAGGCCGATCTGATGTCATTCAAACAATTCAGCGCCATCGCGCTCCCGGAAATTGAAAAAGAACTGCAAGCGCAAATTGCGCGATTGAATCAGCCGCGCCTGCATCCATTCCATGCAATGCTCACCTATCACATGGGCTGGACGGGCGAAGGCGCCGGGCCGGAAGCGGCGGGCAAACGAATTCGCCCCCTTTTGGTTTTGCTCGCCGTCAGCGCCGCGCGCGGCGCCGCCTGGCAGATCGGCTTGCCCGCCGCCGCCGCCGTGGAGTTGGTTCACAACTTTAGCCTCGTCCACGATGACGTGCAGGATAACTCTGACAAACGCCGCGGCCGCCCCACTGCGTGGAAAAAATGGGGGGTGCCCATGGCCATCAATGTGGGGGATGCGTTATTTGTCATTGGCAATCAGGCCATTTTAGATCTGGGAAAAACGCTCCCGGCCTCCACTGTGACGCAAGCGGCCTCCATTTTAAGCGCCGCCTGCCTCGACTTAACCCGCGGCCAATATCTCGATATGTCGTACGAAGGACGCACCGATCTGGGGCTTGACGAATATTGGCCGATGATTGGCGGCAAAACCTCCGCCCTGCTGGCCGCCTGCGCGGAACTTGGCGCGCTGATTGGCGGGGCCAACGCTGAAGAGCGGGAGGGCTATCGACTCTTTGGGCATCACCTGGGATTGGCCTTTCAGGTGCAGGATGACGCGCTGGGCATTTGGGGAGACGAGTCCGTTACCGGTAAATCTGCGGCGAGCGATTTGGTGGAGGGCAAAAACTCCCTGCCGATTTTGTTCGCATTGGAGAAAATCCCGGCCTTTGCGAAACGCTGGGCGCAAGGATCAATTCAGGCGGATGAAGTGGCCGAACTGGCGGCGCTGTTGGAGCGCGAAGGCGCGAAAACCTACGCGCTGGAAACGGCTCAGCGGGAGACGGAGAAAGCCCTGACCTTTTTGGAGAAAGCCGACCCAGGCGGCGAAGCCGGAGAAACCCTGCTGGAGTTGGCGAATATGCTCCTGAAACGCAAGCAGTAACTGGTCAAAAATGAGGCGTTTACTCCGCTTTCCTTGACATTCGTTTTCAGCCTATCGTATAATTCAAAGCAGTCTAATCAAGCGGGTGTAGTTCAGTGGTAGAACGCTTGCTTCCCAAGCAAGATATCGTGGGTTCGAGTCCCATCACCCGCTCACAAAGTTGAGGACGTTCGCTTTCCTCGACTTTTTTGCTTATTATCTGTAAGGTTGCTGTCATGTCTATTTTTACGCCCAGCAAGTAAAATTTGCTTTGGAGGCGCATCCATGCTACAAGATACGAAGGGCACGATTTTATACGTTGAAGACAACCCTGATAACCGAAACCTGATCCGCAGGGTCTTGAATTCAGAGGGGTATGCCATGGTGGAGGCGATCAATGCCGACCAGGCGATTAGCAAGCTGGAAAGCGAAACGATCAATTTAATTTTGATGGATATCAACATGCCGGATATGGACGGCTATACATTAACCGCCAAGATCAAGGGCATCCAAAAATTCAATAAAAGTCCCATCGTGGCCGTAACAGCCAACGTGATGCGCGGCGACCGCGAGAAATCGCTGGAAGCCGGTTGCGATGGATACATCCAGAAACCGATTGACATAGATATTCTTGCCCAGCAAATTGAGCGGTTTCTAACAAGGAGTTCAAATGTCTGAAGTAACCCCCACGCCGGACCCTGAGCAGGCGTCCGTTTCTGACACCCAACCCATTCGCAAGCTGACCATCCCCAAGGATGCGGCGGTTTTAGTGGTGGAAGACAACGTTTCCAACTTTGTATTAATTGCGCGAATGCTGGGCTACCTAGGCATTCATTGCGAATGGAAGACCTCAGGCTATGAAGTGGTTGAATATGCCGACACGCTCCCGCGGCTTGATTTAATTTTGATGGACATTCGCCTCCCGTACGAAGACGGCTACGGCGCGCTGAAAAAGATTCGCGCCTCGGAGCGGTTCAAGACCATTCCGATTGTGGCGGTGACGGCAGAGGCCAGCATGGAGCAAATGGCGAAGGCGCGCACTTCCGGTTTCGACGGTTTCCTCGGCAAACCGCTCGACCCCGATCGTTTCCCCGAGCAGATTCGCCGCATCCTCAATGGAGAACCCGTTTGGGAATTTAGTTAGCGAGTAGCCATGAGCGATCATCAAGCGACGCCCACATTCGAGACATCACAAAAAAGATTTAAGGGCAGTCTGGCAGGGACTCTCGTTAGGACGCTCTTAATCTTTATCGTCATCCCGTTGTCCATTATGGCCGGGGCGGCTTATTATCGCGCGCACAATTTACTTCGCGAACAAGCCATCCAGCAAACGCAAAGCCTGCTGACGACACAACTGGGCGCGGTGGATCAAGAGATTAAACTCAAAGAGGCGGGACTGCAAACCCTCTTCAAAAGCAACGACTTTGCGATTCTGATGGAACTCGCGTTGCATGCCAACCCGCTGAGTTCCGAGTTTAAAGAGATTCGCAAAAGCGTCGCCAATCAATTCCAAGAGTTAAACGCCGCGCAAAAGAATCTCCAGTTCGATCAATTCATCCTGATGGACATGGATGGAAACGTAAAGATTGCCAGCCAGCCTGAATGGCAGGGGCAAAAAATCTCCGATTTGTCCTTCCTGCAAAACGTCTCGCCGGAAAACCCCTCAACCATCTCTTACGCATTGGCGCCGCTCTTTGAAAATCAGTTTTCCTTATTAACCGTCCTCGAATACAAAACTACGCGCGGTTCTTCGCTCGGCTACCTGGTGGGCGTCACCGATGCGTCGCAAATGGAAGAGGTCTTGCGCCCGATCCATGCCTTGTCGCCGCTCGCCAGCGCTTATTTCATCCTACCGGCTGGCGAGTTTGTTTCAATTGACCCGGCTTCCAGCGACTTTAAGCGCGTGGACGCCGTCTCAAAATCGCAACAGGAGATTTTAGTTCCAGCGCTTGCCGAACTAAAACAATCGGGTAGCGTCACGCCCGCGCCTTACGAAGTCAGCCTGGCAAATGGCACAGAAACGCTGACGCAATTACAGTGGTTCCCAAGCCTGCACGCCGGGGTCGCCATCAGCGTGGACGCAAATACCGTCTATGGCGGATTAAACAGCCTCGCTTCATTCATCACCTGGCTGGTCGTCCTCATTTTACTAGCCACAAGTCTGATCGTCTTCTTCGCCATCAATCGCATCACCAAACCTTTACGCAATCTGGCGGTCATCACCAAACAATTTGCAGAGGGTAACTGGGATAGCCGCGCCACCGTTCAAAGCCGGGACGAAGTTGGTTTACTGGCGAATTCGTACAACCACATGGCCGACGAGCTAACTCGCGCGCACCGCTCGCTGGAAAATGCCGCCGACGAGCGTTCGCGGCAGATGCGCACCGCCGCAGAGGTGGCTCAAAACATCACCTCTTCCGCCAAACTGGGCGACGTGTTCAATCAAATTGTCGAGCTATTAGTCAAGCAATTTGGCTTTTATCAGGCGAGCATTTATCTGGCTGACTTGAACGGGAAGAACGTAGTTTTCAAAACGGGATATGGCGCGGCTACCGAGTCGCTTAAAGAGCATGGGTATCAGGTTGAAGTCGGCGCCGCCTCCATCATTGGCTGGACGAGCGCAAACAACCAGACGCGAGTCGCCTCCAGAACTCAGGGCGCTCAGGAATTCCTAAGAAGCGAATTATTTCCCGAAGCCAATTCAGAAGCCGTTGTGCCAATTTCAATTGGCAGTCTCGTATTGGGCGCGCTGGACATTCAAAGCGTTCAGGCGGATGCCTTTACCGACGAAACGATCATCATGCTTAAAACGCTGGCGAGTCAGGTGGCGACTGCCATCCAAAACACCGGCTTAAGCGAAGCCACGCAAGTTAATTTTGACGAACTCTCGCGCCTGTATCGCTCCAGCCGCTTAATTGCCAGAGCCGCCACCGAGGACGAAATCCTCAAAATCAGCGCAGAAACGCTGGAAAAATCGCCATACGTTACGATCCTGCTGGCCTTAACGCCCACTGCCATTCAACTGATTGGCGCTTCAAATCAACTTGGCGAATCGGCGCGACTCAAAGTCCCTAATTCCATCAACCTTGCGCCGGATGAAATTCAAGCCGCCCTAACGGATGGAACGCAGGTCACTTCGCACCTCGCCGAACTTCCAGAAACCATTCGAGCCTTTATTGACCCCTTCAATCTGGCGACCGTGGCCCTGCTGGCCATTCGGAAAGCGGGAGCGTTGCACGCCTTGCTAATCATTGGCTCGGACGAAATCAAAGCGAACAACGCTTTTATTCAACCCTACGAAAACTTTGCGGATTTAATTTCCATCAGTCTCGAAAAAGCGGAAGCCGAGAATCTAACCGAACAGCATCTCAAAGAAGTGGAATCTCTGGCTTTAATCAGCGAGGCGATTTCCACATCGTCCGACCTCTCCAATTTCTTTGCGATCCTGCACGAAAAAATCAAACAAATCGTCGGCGATTTCAGTTTCGTGGTTTCGCTCTACGACGAAAGAAACGATACCATCAGCGTTCCGTTTAGCTACGAAAACGGCGAAATGCTCTCGTTTGAATCTTTCCCGCGTGGCGAGGGAATCACCTCCGTCCTGCTTCGCACGCGCCAGCCGCTCATGTTGCTGGAAGATACAGAAGCCAGAGTCACGGCCTTGGGCGCGAAAGTGCAAGGCCGCCTGCCCAAATCGCTCATGGGCGTTCCAATGCTGGTTCAAAACAAACCAGTCGGCGCCTTGCTAATTCAAGACGTGGAGCATGAACATGCCTTCACCAACGAAAACCTGATTTTCTTCACCACTTTGGCCAGTCAGGTGGCCGGGGTGGTCAACAACGTCCGCCTGCTGGAAGAAAGCAACACCCGCGCCGTACAGTTGGAAACCGCCGCCGAGATTGCGCGCGATATCAGCGGCTCTCTCAACCTGGACGAATTGTTGATCAAGGCGGTTAACCTGATTTATGAACGCTTTGCCTTCTATCACGCGGCAGTTTTCCTCAAAGACGCTTCCAATGAATTTGCCGTAATTCGCGAAGCTACCGGCGATGCCGGCGCGCAACTCAAACGCGCCGGACATAAAATCGGCGTCGGTTCAAAATCCATTGTTGGGTTCGTCAGTGGACGCGGCGAACGCCTGGTTGTGAACGACACCTCCAAAGACGTAACTTACTACGCCAACCCTATGCTTCCAGACACCCGCGCCGAAGCGGCGTTTCCGCTCAAAGTCGGCGAGCGCATTCTGGGCGTGCTGGACGTGCAAAGCGTCAAGCCCTACGCCTTCACCGAAGATCGCTTGAAAAGCCTGCAAGTCCTTGCGGATCAAATCGCCATTGCCGTGGTCAATACGGAATTATTCGCAGAGACACAGGAGCACCTCTCGCAACATCGCCTGCTTCATCACATCACCACCACAGCCGCTTCTGGAACCACGCTGGAAGAAGCGCTGGAAAGCGCCGTAACCGGCTTACAGGTCACTTTAGGCGGCGACCGTGTGACGATTTTGCTGGCCGACCGCGAGAAAAAGAATCTGGAAATCAAAGCCGCCAAAGGCTACTCGGAAGATATTACAAAATTCACCGTTCCATTTGGCGAAGGCGTCACCGGCTGGTCTGCCGCCAATCGCAGGTTGCTCCGCGTGCGCGACGTGGCCGAGGACTCGCGCTATATTGAAGTCAGTTCAAACACCCGCTCCGAACTTGCCATCCCGCTGATTTATCGCAACGAACTGCTCGGCGTGTTAAATGTTGAAAGCGAAAAGGTAAACGCCTACACTGAAAACGACGAAGAAATGCTCGGAACGCTTGGCGGAAGTTTGGCCGCAATCATCGCCAATGCCCGCCTGTTAGAGCAAATCCGCCAGCAGATCGAGCGTGAGCGCATCGTCTATGAAGTGACCAGCAAAATTCGCCGTTCCACCGATATTCAGTCCATCCTCACCACCACCGCCAGCGAACTGACGCGCATCACTGGCTCCAAGCAAACCAAAATCAAGATTGAACCGGAGAACGGAACCAAGCCGAAGGAAGGCCGCTAATATGGAACAAATCCCTTCCAGCCAGCCGCCCACCGAAGAAGTGGAAGAACTCTCGCGGACATTGTATAAAAACTGGCGCGAACATTTAGTCAATCCATTATTAATTGGCACGCTCGTCTTCGGGTTGTTCGCGCTCATCCCGGCGGTGATCGGCGCGAAAGCGCTTTTCATTTCAATCGTTTTCGTCGCGGCTTACATCGTGATCTGCGTCATCACCTTTATCAATTTCCCTTACTGGGTGAAGATGTCTGGCTTTGTTACGATGATTTACGCGCTGGGGTTAAGCGAGCTGGCCACGCATGGCATCCTGGGCGACGGGCTTTTCTTTTTTCTCGGCACGATCATCTTTTCGTCCATGCTTTTTTCGCCCACCGCCGGAATCATCGTCACCGCCATCAATCTCCTCACCTTCCTCGTTTTTGGCGTCTTGACCCTTACAGGCGTGATCGTGCCGATTAATCAATTTGCCTTGCACGCCACCCTCGCCGACTGGCTCAGCGCCGCCGGAGCCGTGCTCCTATTTGCGGCGGTCATCGTCATTTGTTTTCGCAAACTTGAAGCTGAAACGCACGAAACCGAAGCCCGCGTCGAATCCACGCTTGGCGATTTACGCAAGGAAAGAAATACGCTTGAGAATCGCGTTAAGAACCGCACGCGCCAATTGAAAAAAGTGAACGACATCGCGCAAACCGTTTCTTCCATCCTCAACCCGGACGAACTGGTTTCACGCGCCACCTTTATGATCGGCGACGAAATGGAAAGCTACTACACCGCCTTGTACCTGATTGACCCTTCCGGTCAGTGGGCGGAATTGCGCGAGGCTACCGGCGACGCCGGGAAAGTCTTGAAAGAAAACAAACAGCGCATTGACCTTAAAGGAGAAACCCTCGTCGCTGTGGCCATCCGCTCCAGACAAACGCGCCTCGCGCTTAACACCGGGGCTGATTCTGGTTTCATTAGCAATCCCCTCCTCCCCTACACGCGCTCTCAATTGGCCGCGCCGCTGATCGTCGGCGACAAGCTCTTCGGCGCGCTGGAACTGCATTCCACCAAAGAATCCGCCTACACGCCGGACGATTTGGACACCTACCAGAACATGGCCAATCAGGTCGCCATCGCGTTGGAAAACTCCCGCCTCTTCCGCGAATCGCAACAAAGTCTGTTTGAACTCAGGTCCGCACAAAGGCAATATCTCCAATCCTCCTGGACGAATCTCATCGAAGAAAAACCGCTCGAATACGAAATTGGAGATGATGAAGAAACTTCCGAGAAGGAAGTTCTAGTGCCGCTTTCCCTGCGCGACCAAATCATCGGTCAAATCTCCATGTCCACCGCCGAAGAGTGGACGCCCGAACAGCGCAGTCTGATCGAATCCATCGCCGCGCAAGCCGCTCTAGCTTTGGAGAATGCCCGCCTGGTGGAAGAAAGTCAGATCATTGCCTCGCAGGAAAGAATCACGAACGAGATCATCGCCAAAATTTGGGCGTCAAACAACACCGAGAGCATCCTGCAAACCGCCGTCCGTGAGTTGGGACGCGTGCTGGAAGCCGCCGAAGTGGATATTGAAGTGACCACGAGCGTCGCCAATGAATAAACTCAACCTCATTCTAGAGCGTGGCGATTATCCGCCTGAATCAAGTTCCGAAAGCTACAACTACAACGCCTGGCGCGGTCGTTTCATTTTGCCAGTTCTACGCATCGCCTGTCTTCTGGGCCTCGGTTTATTTTTCATCGTTTTCCGGGTTGTGCCAGTCAGTAGTCGCATCCTCTTTCTCTTTTTATTGCTCGGTCTGTTTGGCGTAACCTTCTTACGCGCCTCGTACAACGTCCGCGCCATCACCTTGCTTTCAGTCACCTTTATCGCTGGAGCAAACGAAATCCTCCTGCTGGGCGCCTGGGGAGACGCCACAATCTTCTTGTTGTGCTACGTAACGCTTAGCGCGCTTTTACTGGATCACAAAGCGACGATTTACGCGTTGACCTTCAGCTTCGTCACCTTGATCGTCATCGCCGCTTTATACATGCTGAACATTTTCAAGCCCCTCGATCCAGGCGTCCCTGCAATTGACCTGACGCGCTGGGCCATTTTTATTGCAGACTTCGCCGTCTGCGGCTTGGTGGTAACGCTGGCCATGAACGCGCTCAAACAGGAATTCACAAAGGTTACGCAACGAGCGCAAAGCGCATACCAATCTCTGACTGAAGAAAGAACGCGTCTGGAAGAAATCATCCGCGAGCGCACCAGCGCGCTCAGAAACCGCTCGGTTCAACTCCAATCTTCCACAAAGATCGCTCGCGCATTGGTGGAAATCAAAAACGTGCCAGACCTCCTGCGCGCTTCAGTGGACGCAATTACGGAAGAGTTTAACTATTACCACGTTGGCATTTATTTGCTAAACGCTCAAAAACAGACGGCCACCCTGCAAGCCTCTTCCTCTGAAATTGGCATGGAGCTAATCGGCGCCGGGCATCGCGTGGGCGTTGGGATTCGCAACCCAATTGACCTGGTGATCGAACACAACAAGCCTTACGCCTTTTCAGACCTTGATAAAGCCCGCTTTATCAGCGATCCGAATTTCCCGTCCACCCGCACCAGAATCGCCATCCCCCTGATTGTGCGCGGCGATCTCGTTGGCATATTGGATTTACACTCCAACAAACTGGAAACGGTTGAAGAAGAGGATATTGAAATCTTTGAAACCGTCGCCGATCTGGTCGCCATCTCAATTGACAATGTGCGCCTGATTGGCGAAACCCAGGCGCTCATCGAACAACTGCGCTTCTACAATTCCGAACAAACGCACCAAGCCTGGACGAAAGCCACCAGCCGCCGCGCCCCCGCCTACCAATATACGCCAGCCGGAGTTCGTCCAATTTTTGGGCAAGTCAAAAAAGAAGAATCGCCCATCGGCGTCCTGCAAATTCCGCTCCTCCTGCAAAGCCAAAAAATCGGTAACATTCATCTCCGCCGAAAAGGCTACTCCACCGCCTGGTCGGAAAAAGAGCGCGGCATGGTGGAAAAAATTGCGGAACAAATTTCACTGGCGCTGGAAAACAGTCGTTTGGTGGAAGAAGCGCAACGCAACGCCCAGCGCGATCAACTCATCGCCAACATTTCATCCCGCGTGCGCGAAACGCTGGACGTGGAGGCGGTCATTCGCACCGCAACCACTGAGCTAAGAAGGGTGTTCGATTTAAAAGAAGCCGAAATCAGCGTTGGACTGCCGCAAGCCGAACCCAAAGCGCCGCGTAAACATACCAGCGCGTTAAGGTTAAAATGACCGATTTATTTGAGCGATCCTGCAAGCGAGGCATCCTGTGAGCCGACTGGGAACCACCCTCACGTGGCGGTTTGTCTTTTGGCTGGCCCTGCTTGCGCTTATTCCGCTGGCCGTCGTCTATTCCTACATGCAAGGCCCCGTCCGGGAAGCCTTTGCAGACGATCAACTACGCATCCTCGCCACTCAGGCGCGGGCTTATTCCATTCGATTGGAAGCCGCCTCCGCCAAAGAAGCGCAAAGCGTCACCGATTCAGTGGCAGATATTACGCCCAATACCACCTTCTTCCTTTTAGATCTCACCGGAAAATACGTCGCCCATTCGGACAACATCAAAAAAGGTTCCTACTCCAACAGCGACCTCGGCTTCAGCCTGACCAGTTTTCTGCTGACCCGGGAAAGCGCCGAATTCTTTGACGAAAAGAGCGACACGCTCTTCGCTTCCTACCGTAAAACAATTATTGATCCGGTTGCGGTCGTAGCCATTCGCCTCGATAAAACGCAAAGTCCCATCAACAACTTAACCAAGCAACTCCTCCAGCGTCTGTTGTTCAGCCTGTTGGTCATCGCTGTCATTAGCGGCGTCCTGATGTTCATCCAACTTACTCCGGCTTATCGCCTTGCGGAATTTGCGAATCGCCTGGGCCAGAAAAATTTTAGCGAAAGTCTAAACCTCTCAACTTTCAGAGGCGAACATCGGGCCGTCGCCCAAAGCCTTAACCAACTCTCCAGTTCCATCCAAACGATGCTGACCGAACTCGAACAAAGCGTCATTGAACGAACGCACGAACTCGAAACGCGCGCCACCCAACTGCGAGCCGCCGCAGACGTTGGCAAAGCGGCTACTTCGGTTCGCAATTTAGCCGAGCTACTCCAGCAAACCGCCAACCTGATCAGCGCCAGATTCGGTTTTTATCATGTGGGCATCTTCCTGCTGGATGAAAGAAAAGAATATGCAGTCTTACGCGCCGCCAACAGCGCAGGCGGCAAGGACATGTTGGAAAGAAATCACAAACTTAAGGTGGATGAAAAGAGCATTGTCGGCTACGCGACTCAAAACATCCTCGCGCGCATCGCCCTCGACGTTGGGCAGGACGCGGTTTTCTTTGACAATCCCGACCTCCCCAACACCCGCTCTGAGATGGCGCTACCCCTCGTGGCCAGCGGACAAGTCCTCGGCGCGTTGGACGTGCAAAGCGTCGAGTCGAACGCCTTCACGCAATCAGACATCGCCACCTTGCAAATTTTGGCCGACCAGATCGCCATCGCCATTCAAAACGCCAACCTGTTTGCGGAAACCGAACGCGCGCTTCAAACCTCCCGCGAAGTGTACGGCGAGATCAGCCGTAACGCCTGGCGCAAAGTCCTTCACAACCAGCCGCGCGTTGGCTACCTGGCCACCTTACCTGGCGCAACGCAAACCAACGCCAACACGCTGGAGCCCAGCCTGGCCAGGGTTTTTGAAACAGGCCAATCCATCATCTCCACCGATGGGTTAACCCTGACCGTGCCGATCAAAGTCAGAGGCCAGACCATTGGCGGAATCCGGTTACGCAAGTCCGATATTTCGGACTCGTGGTCGCAGGAAGAAGCCAATCTGGCGCTGACGCTTTCAGATCAATTAAGCGGCGCGCTCGAAAGCGCCCGCCTCTATCAAGAATCGCAACAACGCGCCGCGCGCGAAAGTTTGGTTTCAGACATCTCCGCCCGCCTCAGTTCGGTCTCGCACATTGATACGATCCTCCGTGAGACCGTGCAGGAACTTGGCCAAACTTTTGGCAACGCCCGGGTCTCCTTTCAGATGGCGGAACAGCCCAATGGACATGGGCCAGCCAAAGGTCCGGAGAACGGCGCGGAAAAGGAGTCTGACGAATGAGAGTCCTTTTAGAAATCCTGAAATTAATCAGTCAGCCACACTCATCCGTTACGGATCTGGAAGAGGTTCGCCGGGCGCAATTACTTTCGATCCTTTCCCTGCTTCAATTATTCTTTGTTCTGATTGGGTTTAACCTGGGAGCAGAACTACGCCCGTTCTTTATTACCTACGGGATTATAGCCATCCTGAGCTATATTTTAAGCCGCACAAAATTTTATTCTGTTGGCGCATATCTGCTTGTTTACTTCCTGGTTTCATTTGCCTATATTCGCATCCTGGCTGGAGATGTTCCCAGCATTGAGCTCGCCATCGGCTCCAGCGTTTATATCTCGCTGGCGTTGGCCAGCGCCTTGCTCACCAGTGGAAATTTCTTAATTCTCATCATCTTGACGGCGCTCGCCACTTTCGCCGCTCCCTACTATTCCAACGTGCCGAGCAATGAGTTGGACAACCCCTTCAGAGCCGGGGGCTGGATCCTCGCGCTGGGCTTGGTTTTGTATGCCATCAACCTTTTTCGCGCCCGCCTGGATAAAAGAAATTTCAACGAATTGCTTCGCGCAAACGCCCAATTGAAAGACGCCAAATCCACGCTTGAAAGCCGGGTGGACGAAAGAACCAAAGAATTAGAAGTTTCGCTCAAACAGCTTGAATCGCGCGCCGGGCGCTTGCAGGCCGCTTCGGAAATATCGCAAACCATCAGCCTTAACATGACCCAAAAATTCGACGATTTATTAACCGAAAGCGCCGATGTGATTGCCCGAAAAACCGGGCATTACCATGTGGGCATTTTTATTGTGGACCAAAACAATAAATACGTTACGCTCAAAGCGGTAAATCGCGCCAGCCCGGGCGGACAGGCCATGCTTGCCCGTCAACATCAACTGAAGATTGGCGGAACCGGCGTTGTCGGGTACGCCGCGCAAAGCGGCACGTTGCGCATGGCGTTGGACACCGGCGCAGACGCCGTCTTCTTTAACAATCCCGATCTTCCGCAAACCCACTCCGAGGTTGCGCTTCCGCTCAAAGTTGGGACGCGGGTCTTGGGCGTGTTGGATATTCAAAGCTTGCAATCCGCCGCATTTGAGCGGGAAGACATCGTCATTTTTGAAACGCTGGCCAATCAAATCGCCCTAATCATTCAGGCCTCGTCGGGCGCCGCCACTACAAAGACTTCCAACATGGCGTCAGCTTCTGTTACGCAATGGAATCGCGAAGAACGCGCTCAGGGTTATTCTTATTCGCCAGACGGAAGTATTGGCACGCTGGCTTCCACGGGAAACGCGGCAACGCATCAGGTCTTCGCCTCTGGCGAGACGGTTCTGCTGGATAAACCAACGCACAACGCGTCGCCCACCCTGGCTGTGCCAGTCAAATTCCGCGACGCAATCATCGGCGTGATTCAAATTGAGGCTTCTGAAGAAGCCCGTAAATGGTCTGAAGACGAGGTCTCGCTGGCGCAGGCGGTTTCAGAAAGAGCCGGGCTCGCGCTGGAAAACGCCAGACTCTTTGAAGAAGCCGAAAAAAATGCGGAGCGCGAGAAAATCCTTTCGGCCATCACTTCCCGCATTGGCGAGTCGAACAAACTTGAAAACATTTTACAGACCGCCATTCAAGAATTAGGACGCTCGCTGGGCGCGTCGCGCACTTTCATTCAAATTAAACCGCCTGCATCCAACGGAGACGGCGCAGACGAGCGAGGCCCGGCATGAGCAACGAAATTCCGACTCAAGCAGGCGCGCCCAAGCAGGGCGTAGTCTGGCGGTCCATTTGGAAAAACCTGACGTATTCACACAAACTGACTGCCGTCATCCTGATTTTTGTATTGGCGCTGTTCGCCTTTGCGCCTTTCATGCTGGATCAAAAAGCGCGGATTGAAGACTACGAGCTAAATGAAGCGAAAGGCGTCCTGCACCTGCGAACCATCTGGCAGATCTCGCTGGACCTGCAAACTTTACGCGTCGCCAATCTGGAACGGGAAAACGGACTAGGTTCTGACGACACGGTGAGTCAGGCGATTACGGCGGTTTCAGCCGACTTGCCCGCCCTCCAAACCATCGGGCAGGAATATGCAGACCCAACAAAAATCGATTCCGCCGTTCAAGAAATTCAAATCAAATGGGCCGGCCTTCAAAACGCCATTCAGACCCGCGAAGCCAAAGACGTGGAGGCTGGGTTCATCACGCTTCACAACAGCCTTGCCAGCCTGACCGCCGAAATTGGCAACCAATCCCGCTTAATCCTGGATCCAGAACTGGACACGCATTACCTGATGAACGCGCTCCTGATAGCGATGCCAGAAAACAACGAACTCGCCTTCCAAATCTGGAAGTTCTCCGATCAAGCGTCTCGAACTAAACTCTCCACTCAGGAACAAATTGAACTTGGCGCGCTGGTTGGTCAACTTCAAAGTAACCTTACGAACCTGAATCGGAATTTACAAACTGCGTTTGAGAACAACGCCAATGGCGAGTTTGAAGGCGCAACCTCTGAACCTTTGCAAGAATATCTGGCCGCCGCTCAATCCTTGATCAATATCAACAACTCTTATTTGGCCAACCCGCAAAATTACGAACTCAACCCCGTTACGCTCAAGGCGGCGTATTCCGACACTCAAAAGTCCAGTCAGGCGTTCTACGCCGTTGCCTCTGCAGGGTTACAAAAAAGCCTGCAGGGACGAATTCAAGCCGCATTCTTCAAATTCTATCTCACCATTCTTCTGGGGGCGGCGATTGTGCTGGGCGCGTTCGTCTTTGGTTTGAGAATTGTCAACGGCATTAACGGCCCGTTCACAGAATTACTCAACCTGTCCAAAAGGATCATCGCCGGAGAATCCAGCGTCCGTAGCGCGCACGTCAGCGGCGACGAAGCCGGACAAATTGCGCTGGCTTTCAACTCGCTGGCTGAAGAAGTTGAAAACAGCAGAATCGTATCGCAATCGCGCATGGAGCAGTTGGAGCGCCGAACCAAGGAATTGGAATCCATCTCTGAAGCGGCTCGCGATATTTCAATCATCCGCGACGTGGACGCGATGCTCAACGTCGCCGTCTCGGTAATTCGAGAACGTTTCGGCTTTTACCACGTTGCCATCTTTCTGCTGGACGAAAGAAACGAATCTGCCGCGCTCCGCGCCGCCAGCGGACAGTCCACCGAGGAAATGCTAGCGCAAAATTACAAAGTGCAGATTGGGGCGCAAGGCGTGGTGGGCGTTACGCTTCAAACTGGGCAGTCTCAAATCGCCTCAGCTTTTGAACGGAGTCTGGCGACAAAAAATCCCCATCTTCCAGAAAGCAAATCGGAAATCGGCTTGCCGCTTCGCGGAAAGAGTCTCACCATCGGAGTTCTCAACATTCATTCAAAGGAAGAAAACGCTTTTACCAAACGGGAAATCCAAATCTTCCAAATCCTTGCCGACCAGCTATCTTCGGCAATTAACAACGCGCAATTGGTCGAGCAGGTGGAAACGACGCTTGCAGAACTAAACACTTCCAACCGCGCACAGACGCGCTTCAACTGGAGCGCCAAAAGCCAACAGGAGAAACTGGCTTACGAATACGATGGAATGAAAATACAGCCCATGCCGGAAAACCTGCCAACTGAATTGCTAAATCAACTGGCCGATGGAAACGCCATTATCCTTGAAGCGAAAAACGAATGGGCTGGCACAACGCTGGTTGCGCCGTTAATTGTCTCCGGTCAGGTGATTGGCGTGTTGGGTATGGAAAGAGCCGGCGCGCGCTGGACGAGCGAAGAAATCTCAATCGCCGAAGCCACCGCCAACCGCACGGCCATCACGCTGGAAAATGCCCGCCTGCTGGAAGAAAGTCAGCGTCGCGCCCTCAAGGAGAAAACCATCTCCGAATCCACATCTCGCATTAGCGCGGCTTTGAGCGTAGAAAACATCCTCGGCATTGCCGTTGAAGAGCTTGAAAAAGTGCTGGGCGATTCTGAACTGGCGCTCCAGATCGCGCCGGACACACCATCAACTTATGAGCAGACGGAGTAAAAGTGACTCTGAGTAATTTAAAATCGCCGCCCCCCGCCGGAAAGCAAAGCCAGACGCAAAACATAGCGTTCATTGGCGGCGTTTTCGCTTTGGTCTTTGGCGGACTAACTATTTACGCTCTACTCACCGGCCCCTCTACTCAGGCGCTCTACACGCTCCCCGTCTTTGCCGGGAGCCTGCTGACAATCTGGCTGGCGCGAAACAAGCGCGCCGTGATTGGAAGCGTGGTTTTAATCCTTGCCGTCGCGCTACAGACAATCCTCTCGCCGTTTTTTGAAGCGGGGATTAGCGTCCCGATGGCGGTGACCGCCCTCGGCGCCATTGGCATTATCAGTCTTGGCGCTTTACCGCGCAACGTCACCGGACGAATTTTCATCGGCGGGTTAATTATCGCTTCGGCCGCGCTGTTAATTGATCTGTTTGCCCAAGGAAGCCGCGCCGCTGTTTCAGCCGGCGTCTTAAGCGCACATTGGATTGTTAGCGTCGGGCTGTTTATCGTCTTCATCATTTACCTGGCCCGCGAATTTTCCACGCTGGACATTCGCACCAAAATCACCCTGGGAATTTTGGCAACCGGCGGCATTGCCCTGGCCAGCATGGCCGGTTTTGCCATTAACCGCGCCGAAGGCCTCACCGGCTATCTCTCTGAAAAACTTTCAAACACCGTCAAAGCGCAGGCCGAAGAACAACTGACCAACGTCGTCTCCAGTCAGGCGGTTGCCATAGATGCCTTCTTCCAAAGCCTCGAAGCGGAAGTAACAAACGTGGCCGCCTATCGCGCTTCGCTTGAGGCGCAAAAAGAAGTGTTGGGGAGCGGGGCCTATTGGGACGCAACGACGCACGTATTCCAACTGAGCGGCGGCCAGTACGGCAATTCCAAAACCGAACCAGCTTCCCTGTACGCGCCAGCCGACCTTCAGTTAACCGAAGCGACGTTCCAGAAAATGAACGTCTCCGCCTATTTAGATTTTGTCGCCCCAAAAATTCTAAAATCCAGGCCGGAGGTTCTTTCCGTCTATGAGGTTACCCCCGAAGGCATAACCCGCTATTATCCAAATGTAGATTTGGCCAACGTCGTACCGCCAGGCTTCAACGCCGCGAACCGCCCATACTATCAAATCACCACGCCGGATTTCAACCCAGACCGCAAAGCGCAATGGGCTATTCCGTATGTAGACGCGGCGGGCGGTGGGCTGGTCGTAACGGTTACCGCGCCGATTTATGCTCAAGATCAATTTCAAGGGATTATCGCGGCGGACATTCAACTTATCAAAGTCGCCGATCAGGTTGCGAAAATCAAGATCGGCCGAAGCGGCTACGCCATGGTGCTGGACGACGACGGACATATCATCTCCATGCCGCCCGCTGGATACGCCATGTACGAACTTAACCCTGAAAACCTGCCGCCGGAAGATTACGACAAGCAGATTGTGATTGGCATTGGCGGAAAAGGCATCCAGTCCGTCACCAACCGCATGGTCGCTGGCGGGGCAGGGTTGGCCACCATCCAACTTAACGGCGTGGATACCTACATCTCTTACACTCAAATCCCAACCAGCCATTACATTTTAGCTGTGGTTGTGCCGGTTTCTGAAATGCAACAAGCCATTCAAGAAACCAACCAGGACGTGCAAGCGCAAACTCAAAACGCCCTCCGGCTTGGCGCGGTGATTTTTATCGCGCTCCTGTTCTTTGCCGTCATCATCAGCATCCTCATCTCGCAAATCATCGCCCTGCCCATCCTGCGGTTAACGCTGGCCGCAAATCGCATCATCGAAGGCTATCTCACCACCCAAGCCATCGTCACCACGGAAGATGAAATTGGCACGCTCGGACGGGCTTTCAACACCATGACCTATCGCCTGCGCGAAAGCCTCACCGACCTTGAAGCCCGCATCAACCAACGCACCTCAGAAATAAAAATCGCCAATGAAAAAATCGAAAGGCGCGCCAGGCAGTTTGCCAGCATTTCCGAGGTTTCGCGCATCATCAATCAGGCTCAAAACCTCGAAGATCTGCTCCCGGACATCGCGCAAGTGATCAGCGAACAATTCAACTTTTACCATGTCGGCGTCTTCCTGCTGGACCTCAACAAAGAATACGCCGTTTTACGCGCCGCCAACAGCACAGGCGGGCAAACCATGCTCAGCCGCGGCCATAAACTTTTGATTGGACAAACCGGAATTGTGGGCTACACTGCTGGAACGGGAAAGGCGCGCGTCGCGCTGGACACCGGGTCTGATTCGGTTTACTTCAACAACCCCGACCTCCCGAACACCCATTCAGAAATCGCCCTGCCGCTCCTTAAGAGCGGAGAAATCATCGGCGTTCTGGACGTCCAAAGCACGGAGCCAAACGCCTTCTCGCAGGAAGATATTGAAATCCTCTCCACGCTCGCCGATCAAGTCGCCGTGGCAATTACAAACGCAACCTTATACGAAGAAACGCAACGCACCCTGATGGAAGGCGATTTGATCTATCGCCAGAACCTTAAAGCCGGTTGGGAGCGCTTCACCCGTTCGCTCAATCTGGTCGGGATTAAACGAAAGGGCCTGCAAACCAGCCTGCTCACCGAACCGCTTGAACTTCAAGAAGACCGTCATCCCGCACAATCCAACGGGCATATCCACATCCCCATTAAACTACGCGGAGAAAAGATCGGCCTGCTACGAGTTGAAAACAAAGAGAAACGCCAATTGACGCAGGATGAACTCGACGTGATTTCCGCCATTCTGGAACGCGCCGCGCTATCCATGGAAAACGCGCGCCTCCTCGAAGAATCCCAACGCCGCGCCGCGCGCGAACAGATCATTCAAGAAATGTCCACAAAAATTGGCTCAGGGACGGAGATTGAGTCCATTCTCAAGACGGCCGCGCGCGAACTGGGCGCGCAAATTGGCGGCGCGCAAATTACCGTCGAACTCGGAGGCGCAGATGAATAACATCCCACCCACAGCGGCTACCGAGCAACCCACACAAGCGCGGAGCGCTCTTCAATTCATCGTCGCGTTTGTCATCGTCGGACTCGCAAGTTTTGGAGCCACGCTCTATCTCGGAATTAGCGCCAACGACCAGAAAATAGTCGGAATTAGCGCGTTTATCCTTGTCTCGACCATCATCACGCTTTTAGCCGCTCCGCTTACGCGCCGCGGCAAACACATCCAGGCCATGCTGATCGTCGGAGGAAACATCGCCGTCTCCATGATCGTCGTCACCCTGCTCATTCAAGGCGTGGGCGTGGTCGCCGCGCTGATTACGCTCGTCGCGTTCGTGGCGATTGCCAATCTTGGCATGTCTTCGCAATACGCGATACCGGGCATCCTCTCCGGAATTTTCCTCGGGCTGGTCATTTTCCTGCTGGATAGTTATCTACAAACCAACCGTATCGTCCCTTCTCCGCAAATTCAGGCGCTCTCCACCTACGTGGCGGCAGGATTAATCCTTTTCTTCATCATTGCGCTCTTGCGGCAATTTAACCGCTATTCGCTTCAGGCCAAAATCACCATCGGGATTTTAGCGACGGGATTAATCATCATCGTCGCGCAAACCGCGCTCGGCGCTGGCCAAGTCGGTCAAATGGTCGGCATCCTGACCCAGCGCTACGAAGAAGAAGGGCGCGCAAGGGTCAATGACAATTTGAAAGCGACGATTCAAAGCGAAGCCGAAACTGCAAACTCCTTTTTCGCCGAGATTCAATCCGAACTGGGCGTTCTCGCCCAATTTCGCGCCAATTTGGAAAACAACAAAGCTCAATTAAGCTCAGGAACCTATTGGGACGCAGCTACAAAAGTATTTCAACTTTCCGGCGGCCAATATGGCAACTCCCCCGCCGACCCTTCCTCCGTTTTTGTACCTTCCATTGTGTCCTATAACGAAGCCATGATTGCGGATTTAAATACAAGCGCCTACCTGGATTTTAGCGCGCAGGCCTTTCTCTCCACTCACGCAGAAGTGGTCGCGCTCTACTACATCAGCGACGCAGGCGCTTCAACCTATTACCCGAACATTAACCTCGCCCAAAATGGGCCCGGCCCGCTTTTCGACCCACGCGGCGAAGCCTTTTACACAATCGCCAACCCGCAAAACGATCCCGAACGAGAACTGCGCTGGACGGATGTGTATGTGGACCCCGCCAACCAAGGGCTGATTGTCACCATCTCCGCGCCGGTTTATCAAGGCGAAAAATTTCTTGGCGTAATCTCCGCCGACATCAAACTCGATCAAATTTCAAATCAGGTGGCCGGCATTCACCCGGGCAAAACCGGATTCGCCTTTCTTGTAGATGCAGGCGGACGCATTCTCTTTATGCCGCCGCAAGGTTATGAACTCTACGACCTTCAGCCGGAAGTCTTAAAAGAAAATGAAACGCCGCACCAGAGCATTTTATCCAAAGGCGACTCAACCTTACAAGAGACGGCTGTAAAAATCACCAATGGCGAAACTGGCTTAACCGTCATTCAGAAAAATAAAATCCCGCTCTACATTGGGTTCGCGCCATTAAGTACGCCAAACTATCGCCTGGTGATCGTCGCGCCCGAGTCTGAATTCATCGGCGAAATCACCGCCGCCAATCAAGAAACTCAAAGCGCCATGGAAGGCATTAACCGCAACGGAGGATTAATCCTCGTCGCGCTCTTTATTGTTTCAATCCTCATCAGCATCTGGATTGGACAATTAATTACCCGCCCGCTCGTTCGGCTGACTCGCACGGTGGATAAAATTTCCACAGGCGACCTTTCAGCCAGAGCCATGGTCGCTTCAGAAGACGAAACCGGCAGGCTGGCGTTGGCCTTCAACGATATGGCCGAAAGGTTAAGTAGTACGCTCTCCGGCCTCGAAAAGCGCATTTCAGAACGCACCAACGAACTGGAAGTCGCCAATCAAAACAACGAAAAGCGCGCGCTTCAATTCGAATCGGTTGCGCGCATTGCCCAGATCATCGGCGCCACCGAAGCGGGAGAAGACCTGCTCGCCAAGGTTGCGGAAGTCATCAGCCAGCAATTCAACTTTTATCACGTCGCCATCTATTTATTAGACCTGCGAAAAGAATACGTCATTCTGACTGCCGCCAACAGCGAAGGCGGAAAGCGTCTACTGCGTCGGAATCACCGCGTTTTAGCCAACGAAACCAGCATGGTCGGGTACGCCGCCAAATCCGGCAAGGCGCGCATCGCCTTGAATACGGAAGTTGATTCCATGTATTCCACAAACCCGGAACTCTCCCTAACGCGCTCCGAAATTGCCCTGCCGCTCATGGCCGGAAGCGAAATCATCGGCGTGCTGGATGTGCAAAGTCAGATCAAAAATGCCTTCAGCGAAGAAGATGTAAATATTATGACCACCCTCGCCAGGCAAGTCAGCATCGCCATTCAAAACTCCAGGGCGCGTCAGGAAACGATTGAAGCGCTCCGCAGGGCAGAAAGCGCCTCCATGGAGTTGAGTCGCCAAAGTTGGCGGCAGTTTACGGGTCAAAAACAACTTGACGCGATTGTCTTCAATGGCGTAGATGCAAAAACAGCGCCGCACAACGGCAAATCCGCCAACGCGCGCGATCTTACAATTCCGTTAACTGTCCGCGGAAATAAGATCGGTAGTATAAAATTATCCTCCATTGACCCAACCCGCGCCTGGAACGAAGACGAACTTGCCCTTTTACAAGCCGCGGCAGACCGTACCTCGCTCGCCCTGGAAAACGCGCGCCTCCTGCAAGAAGCGCAAAGGCGCGCCTCCAAAGAAAAAACCATCGGCGAAATTACGTCTAAAATCAGCGGGCTGGTTAATATTGAAAACATCCTTGAAACCGCCATTAAGGAACTTGGCGCAAGCCTTTCCAGCGCGGACGTTTCCATCCAATTCGCGCAGGAAGATCCCGAGCAAGGCGGCTAGGAGAGACCCATGATTGCACGAGCGCTCAACTTTATTCGTAGCGAAGACGATCGCGACCCAACGTTCATCCTACTGACGCGGAACATCCTCCTGTTCGTCATGGCGACCAACATTTTAGTTCTACCGCTGGTCAGCGGCATTCTGGATCAAAATTCAAAAAACCCCATCGCCTTTCAAGTCTTATTGGTCACATTCGCCCTGCAACTGATTTCGCTATTTTACATCTTCCGCGGCAATGTCTATCCAACCAAAGTCGTCGTGCCGCTTTCGCTCATTATCGCCATTGACGCGATGGCCCTCACCACTAATGGATTGAAAAGTTCAAGCATTCTGGGGCTTCCGCTCATCTTAATGGCCAGCGTTGTTTTGCTCGGACGCCGGGCGGTTTTCACCATCACGCCGCTGATCATTCTCTCAACCGCCGTCATTGCCTATTTTGACATTCGTCGCGTCATTCGCTACATTCCCACCGGACTGGATGACGCAATCATCATACCCATTTTGATATTGGGGTGTTCCGCGCTGATCCAACTGCTCACTGGTCGTCTCAATGAAACCATTCGGAAAGTGCGCGAGAGCGAAACAAATTACCTGGTTAAAAATCAGGCGCTCGCCGAACTCCAGACCACGCTTGAGCGCAAAGTTGAAGAAAGAACCCTGGCCCTGGAAGACGCCACCCGGCATAGCGAACAACGCGCCCGCCAATTCGAAGCCATCGCCCAGGTTTCCTCCATCATTTCCAACATTCAAGATTCGGAAACGCTCATCTCCAGCATCACGCAGGTCATCAGCGAACAATTCGGGCATTACCATACGGGCATCTTTCTGCTGGATGAGACCCGCGAGTTTGCCGTCCTCCGCGCCGCCAACAGCCCAGGCGGCAGGAGGATGCTGGCCAGGAATCACAAGCTTCAGGTCGGTCAGTCCGGAATCGTTGGCTACGTCACAGCCACGGGCAACCCCCGCATCGCTCTGGACGTGGGGGCTGACGCTGTTTTCTTTGACAACCCCGACCTCCCCAACACCCGCTCGGAAATTGCCCTGCCCCTGCAGATTAGCGGAGAAACCATCGGCGCGCTGGACGTGCAAAGCGAAGCTGAAAAAGCCTTCTCCTACGAAGATATCGCCGTGTTAGGCACGCTGGCTAATCAAGTCTCGGTTGCGATTCAAAATACGCGCGCCATCGAAGAAACGCGCAAAGCTCTGGCTGAAGCCCAAAGTTCTTACAGCGAATCAGTCCTGGAAGCGTGGAAGGTCATGCGCCCACAATCCTTGGGGAATGGGTTGCAATGGGCTGAAGGAAAAATCAAGCCGCTTGAGAGCCAGGAGCGCGGAAATTTAGCGAAAGGCGTTGTCTTATCCGCCGGGAAACTAAGCATGCCAGTTCGCATGCGTGAGCAAGTGATTGGAGCCATCACCCTTAACCGCAAAACCGATGTGGACTGGTCGGACGACGATGTGGAAATTGCCTCCGCAGTAGTGGACCGTCTTTCTCTGGCAATTGAAACTGCCACGCTTTTGCGCGCCACCCAACAACGCGCAGATATTGAAAGAGTCACCACGGAAATCACGTCAAAGATCAGCGCTTCGTCGCAATTCGACGCCATTTTGCAAACTGCCGCACAGGAACTCAGCAAAGCCCTGGGCGGTTCGGACGTTCTGGTTCAAATTGAGCCGTCTGTGTTGAATCCGGCATCCGCGGAGCAGAATTAATATCCATGGCTATGAAAAACAAAATCCTCCCCTGCATTCTGGTCATTAGCTTGCTGACGGCTTGCGCGCCCGCGCAGGCCGCTTCACAAGCTCAATCTCCACTGCGGATTGAGTACACGCTCTGGTGGGGCGACTACACCCTACTGGTGGCCAAGGAACTAGGGCTGTTTGAAAAATATGGCGTTACCGTAGAGCCTGTTTACTACCCCATTTATTCCGATTCCTACGCAGACTTGGCCGCAGGTATTCTGGATGGCGCATTATTTGGGCTGGATGATGCGATTAGTACCAACGACAAAACGCCGCTAAAAATAGTCGCCGTGAATGATGATGGCGGTTTCTATTACCTGCTCGGAGATGAAAATACGCACGACCTGGCCAGCCTTAAAGGGAAAAAAGTGGCCACCGAGATTGGCACCTTTGGAGAGTTCCTCCTGCTTCAGGCCTTAAATCAGGCGGGCCTAACCAGTCAGGACGTAACCATGCTCAACATCCCGGCCGAAGAAGTCCCTGAGAATCTTGGCTCGCTGGTTGACGCAGGCTACACCTGGGATCCCTATGCCGCACAAGCGCTGGCCGCAGGCGCGCATACCCTTTATCAAAGCGGCGGCAGTCAATCCATCATCCCGGATGTCATCGTTTTTAACGCCAAAATCACAGAAGAGCGCCCGCAAGACGTACGCGCATTTCTCAAAGCCTGGTTTGAAGCCGTGGACTTTCGGAAAGCCAACCCCGAGCAAGCCAACGAAATCATCGCCGCCCAAACCGGGTATGCGCCGGAAGACATTACAGTTGACGCGCAAATCTACACATTACAGGAAAATATTGTATTATTCTCCGATACCGTGCCGGACAATCTGATTAGCCTCAAGAATTCCTATCAGGCGAATTCCGAATTCCTGCTCAATTTGGGCGTTTTACGAAACCCGCCCAGCTTTGAACAATTTATTAATTCGTCGTTTCTTTTTCCATGAAAGCCATTAAAGTAGAAGCGCAAAAAGAGACCAGCAGATGAGCGAAAGAATTACCCTACCCATTCAGCCAGTTATTCAGGACGCGGAAGTTTCCCGTCGTAAGCGCACGTTAACGCTTGGGTTGACCATCGCGATTCTATTTTTGACGATTACGATTCTTTTCACCCCCAACCTGCTGGCTTCAGAAAATCCAAATTACGCCGGTTTTCTAATTACCGCTCCGGTCATTCTCGTCGGCCTGCTCACGGCCTATCTGGCATTCAAACATAAACCCACTTTAGGCGGCCACATTTTATTAGGCACAACCCTGTTCCTGGCGCTGGTTTCGCCAATCGTCGGCAAGGGGCAAGGCGTGAGTTTAGGCATTTTGGCCGCCCTGCTTGGGATTGGGATCTCCACCAGTACGCTCCCCCCCCGTCAGCCGATTGCACGGGGCGTCTGGCTCTCGTTGATTGTCGGCGTGGCGACCATGCTCCTCGATCAGTTCCTGCCAGATTTCGGGCTGGAATCGAACGCCCTCTACACCAACGTCACCGCGGCCGTCCTTTCCATTATCTTCTTCATCATCGGCTTGCGCCGGTTCAATGCGCTTAGCTTGCAAGCCAAGTTAATCTCCGCTTTTATATTCACCACCTTCCTTTCACTATTAATCCTGGGGCTTTACAACAACTACAACGCCAAAATGACGCTGGCGCGCGAAAGCCGCAGTCAGCTTACGGATATCAATACGCTCGCCGCGCGACAATACGATGATTTTTTTCAGACGCAGTTAATTCAAGTTTCAACCGATGCCCGGCAGGTGACATTAATTGACTACCTTGTCTTGCCCACTTATTCCCGCAAAAACAGCGCGGAAGAAGCGCGGGCATTGCAAAACTTAAACGCGCTTCAACAAAAGAATCCCATCTTCATCATCTCTTACGCGCTTTTAGACAAGAACGGCAAAAAAGTACTGGAAACGTACACCGAAACCGAAAGCGAAGACGAGAGTGGACAACCTTATTTTCTTATTCCGCTAAATACTAATCTACCCTACGTCTCCGACGTTATTTTTGACGAAAAAGGCAAAGGCAAAATCTACTTTAGCTCGCCGATCAAAACCCCCAGCGGCGCAACCGTGGGCGTCCTGCGCGTGGAGTATCATGCCGCCATCCTGCAATGGTTGGCCAATCGCATCGAGCTAAAAGACCCTTCCATTTCGATCTCGCTGATTGAGAAATCCTCGTACTTACGCCTTGCAGATACAAATTCAAGAAAAGACCTCTACACCTCCGCCCTTGCGCCGGAACTGTCCAATGAAGCTAGCGCTCAACTCAAAGCCGGAATTGACAACCTGCAAACAACTCCCTTCTTCAACGCCTATTCCACAAGTTTGCAGGCCGAATCCGTCAATACGGGCGCATCGCTCAGCTCCCAACCCTGGATCGCGCTCGTCAGCGAACCCGTCTCAAAAGACGCGCTGGCCATACAAAAGCAAACACGCAACACCGTCCTCATCTCACTGGCGGTATCGCTTCTGGCGATTGCCATTGCATTTGGAGCTTCGCAAATCATCGCCGCTCCGCTCATTTCCTTAACCAAAGTTGCCCAAAAAATATCAGCGGGCGATACCAACGTCCGGTCTGAAATTAACACCGAAGACGAAGTTGGCGACCTCGGAAAAGCTTTCAATCAGATGGCCGACGAAGTTAGTCACACCCTGAACAACCTTGAACTACGCGTGTCTGAACGCACCACCGACCTGGAGATTGCCCGCCAACAAAGCGAAATTCGCGCCACTGAGCTACAGGCCATCGGCGAAATTTCCAGGCTCATCTCCAGCGAGCAAAAATTTGAAAGCCTGCTCCCCCTGATTACCCGCCTGGTCAGTGAAAAATTTGACTATTACCACACCGGCATCTTCCTGCTGGATGAGACCAGTCAATTTGCCCTGCTCCAGGCCGCCAGTAGCGAAGGCGGCAAACGGATGTTAGCCCGGAAGCACACGCTCAAAGTCACTGCCGCCGAAGGCATCGTCGGTTATGTGGCGCAAACGGGAAACCCGCGCATCGCGCTGGACGTTGGGCTGGATGCGGTTTACTTCAACAATCCCGACCTCCCCGGCACGCGCTCCGAAATGGCCCTGCCCCTGATCGTCCGCGGAAAGATTCTCGGCGTATTGGATGTGCAAAGCAACAAACCTGGCGTCTTCACCGAAGGCGACGCGCAAACGCTGGGCATCCTTGCGGATCAAATTGCAATCGCCATCGAAAACGCCCGTCTCTTTGAAGAAAATCAACGCACCTTAAACGAATATCAAGCGCTCTACCGCCAAAACGTAAAGGCCGGATGGGCCGCATATAGCCTGGAAGAAGACACGCTTGGATATCGCCAAAGCCTCAGCGGCGGGATGCGTCTCACCCAACCGGTTGAAACCAGCGAAATCCGCGAAACGCTCCGGGGAGGAAACATCCTAGTGACGCAACCCGGCAAACACAACGAAGATTCTTACATGGTCATTCCTGTGAAACTGCGCGGACAGGTGATTGGCACGTTACGCGTCCAGGCTCCGGAGAAGAATCGCGCCTGGAGCAAGGATGAAGTTAATTTAGCCGAAGCCGTTTCAGATCGCCTTTCGCTCGCGCTGGAAAACGCCCGCCTCATTCACGAATCGCAAAAGCAGGTGATTAAAGAGCAGACCATCAGCGAAGTCACCTCAAAAATTGGCGCTTCCATTGACCTGAAGAACGTCCTGCAAACTGCAGTTGAAGAACTGGGGCGCGCCATGCCCGGCTCCGAAGTGCTGATTCGCTTTGACAATCATAAAAACGGAAAGGCTGGAAAGTAATCATGCTTAAAAAATTCCTCTCCGCCCCCGTGTTTGACGACGCAGAAAAAACGCAAGCCGCCAGGTTGCTTCACCAGGTCATTCTGGCTAACGGAGCGATGCCGCTCCTCGGCATCTTGGTCGCTATCATCAACCCGGCTTCCGCTCAATTTGTACTGCCCCCAAGCCTGGTAATCGCGGCCTTCATTGGACTGAGCATGGCGCTGAATTACGCCGGGCGCGTCAACTTGGCCAGCGGCGTACTTATCTCCATCAATCTATTGATCTTCACCTTTCTTAACTACCTTGCCGCCGGAGAACCCAGACCGCTGGTTCTGTTAGGCGTCATCAGCATTTTAATGGGCGGTCTGCTGCTGGGCAAACGCGGCGTCTTCATAACTGCCATTTATCTAGCCTTGCAACACATCGTCATCGTGGCCCTCAACCTGACTGGAATCATTTCCGCGAAATCCCCCTTTCAGCAATCTCAAAACATCATCGTCACGGTCGTCGGCGACCTCCTGATCGCTTTCATCTTTTACTTCGCAATTCACAGACTGCAACTCGCCGCCGACCAATTCAGAAATAGCGAACGCGAACTAAAGATCAGCAACGCCGAGTTGAAAGACCTGACCGAAGGTTTGGAACGCCGCGTTACAGATCGCACGCAGGCCTTGGAAGCTCAAGAGCGCCTGGCCTTGCGCCGCTCCCGCCAATTTGAAGGGGTGACGCAGGTTTCAAAAGCGATTAATGCCACGCGCAATCTAAGCGAACTCCTGCCGCAGATTACCCAGGTAATCAGCGAACGGTTTGGCTTTTATCACGTTGGCATCTTCCTCAACGACGCATTAAATCAATATGCCGTACTCAGCGCCGCAAACAGCTCAGGCGGCCAGACCATGTTACAGCGTGGACATCAACTCAAGATTGGCGCACAGGGTATCGTTGGTTATGTGACCAAATCGGGAACGCCGCGCATCGCCCTCGACGTTGGGGCTGATTCTGTCCACTTCAACAATCCCTACCTCCCCGGCACCCGCTCCGAAATGGCCCTGCCATTAAAATCCGGCGACGAAATCATCGGCGCGCTGGACATTCAAAGCTATGAGTCGAATGCCTTTTCGCACGAAGATATCGAGGCGCTGGAAGCGCTGGCGGATCAAGTCAGCCTGGCCATTCAAAACACCCGCCTCCTCGACCAAACCAATCGCCTGCTCGCGGAATCTGAATCGCTCCAACGTCAATATCAAAAAGACACCTGGAGTAGATTAGCCCGTGAGAAAAAGATCGGCGGGTACAAATACACGATCACCGGCGCGACCCCGCTAGACGAAAAAGAAGCCGACCAAAAGCCAGACGAAGCCAAAAAAGAGGTTCACGTTCCAATCGCCTTACGCGGCGAAAACATCGGTTCTTTGGTTGTACATGTCCCCGCCAACGAAAAAGTCAGCGCCGACCAGATGGACTTAATCAAAGCGGTGGCCGAGCGTGTGGCCTTATCCGCTGAAAATGCGCGCCTCTTTGAAGAAACCGCCCGCCGCGCAGAACGCGAGCAATTCATTTCAGACATTGCGGCAAAGATCAGCGCCTCAGTCCGTACAGAAAGCATCCTAAAAACCACCGCGAAGGAACTCAATCAGGTTCTGGATGGCGCGGAAGTGGTGATTAAATTAGGCTCCGACGGGAATTCATAAAATGTCAGAACCTGCCAACAACTTCGCCAAAAATCGCTTCGATCAAAGGGTAAATTACGCCTACCGCTTTAGCCTCGGCGTTGCCATCCTGTTTTCGACCCTGTTTATTTCCCTACTCTTCTTCGGTCGCTCGCTCAATTCGGATATTACGGTCTCAACTTACGTAACGCTTGGGCTTTGCGCATTAACCGCCATCATCAGCATTTTCCTGTGCCGCAGAGGCATGAGTACCACAGGCATTTTATTGGTAATTGCTTCGCTAATTTTATTAACCGCCTCGCGGATTTTCATCGCCAAGGGGCTGGCCGTCTCAACCGGCATCATTAACATCATCACTGTGGCCGCAATCGCCATTTACACACTCCCCAGAAATTGGATCGCCCGCGTAATCTCGCTGGCGTTTTTGAATGCGGTCGTAACTATTCTGGCTGAACAATTCATTACGAACATTCCAAGCGCCAAAAACCCGGGAGTGGCCAATGCAGTTTCAATTGCCATCGGGCTGGTCTTTTTAGGGATCTTGCTTCTGCGTTTTCCGCGCCTGACGTTACGCGCAAAATTACTGGTCAGCTTTATTGCGCTCACCATCCTGCCTATCGTCCTACTGGGCGTACAAACCTATCGCGCCACCCATCAACTGCTGGAAGACCAAATCAAAGCGGAGGTTTTACGCGCCGCGCTGGACGCTGGCGGAGACCTCCAGACCTTTGCAGACAGCCAATTTGTAACCCTCTCCACGCAGGCGCGCTCTTCTGATATCGTCAACTACATCAGCCTTTCGCCTCTCGCCAGAGCCAATTCTGAAGAAGAAATTCTGGCTCAGGAAACGCTAAAATCCTTCACCAAAAACGCGCCTACCTACATTACCGCCTATTCAATCACCGACCAAAGCGGCAAGGTTGTTTTAGATAACAACAAAAATAATCTGGGCGTGGATTACAGCAACCAGGATTTCTACAAGTACGTGCTGGAGACGCGCAAGCCCTACGCCAGCGGGCTGGCCAAACCAGCCGGGCAGACCGACTATTCCTTCTACATCGCCGCTCCAATTTTTTCAAAATCCAACGAACTGATTGGCGTCTACATAAAGACCTACAACGCCAGCCTGTTTCAAGACCTGATGGTGCAAGTCATCAAAAAGAGTCGGGCGCTCAAAGCGGAAGTTGGCTTTAGTTACATCATGGACCGGAGCCACGCATTTGTGCTCGCACACTCCTCCAAGGCGAATTTTGCGTACAAAACCTATTTAGCCGAAACTCCCGAAACTATTCAAGCGTTGGCCGCGCAAGGTCTAATTGACCCGGCTCAGGCGGACGGCAGATTCATCTCTCAGCCAGAAACCGCCGCTGAACTCCAAGGACTGGAAGAAACCGCCACATTTGAACTTCCCTCGCCTGCCCTGGATTATGATTCCGCCCTTTCCACGGCGGTACTCATTCGTAACACCGACTGGGCCTTCGTAGTCTCTGCCCCAACCAGCACGGTCACCGGCCTGATTCAGGAGCAAACCCGCAACGTCGTCGTCACCAGTATCATTTTGATGGCTTTGGCGGCTTTGGCGGCCCTGTGGGCGGCCAACTCCTTCACCAAGCCCATCGCCGAAATCACCGAAGTGGCGCAAAGCATCTCCGCTGGAGACTATGGCAAAAGGGCCGCAGTTCATACCCGAGACGAAGTTGGCCTTTTAGCAGATTCGATCAACGTGATGGGCGAAGAAATTCAGCGTTCGATTGAAACGCTGGAAAGCCGCGTACAACGTCGCACCGCGGACTTGTCGCAAGCCACCCAGCAAAGCGACAAGCGCGCCAAAGACCTGCAAACCATTGCCGAAATTTCACGGTCAATCTCAACCGAAAAGAACCCCGAAAAATTACTCACGCTCGTTACGAAAACCGTGAGCGAAAGGTTTGGTTTCTATCACGTAGGCATTTTCCTCCTTAGCGAAGATAAAAAGCTGGCGGTTTTGCGCGCCGCCAACAGCAAAGGCGGGCAGGAAATGCTGGCGCGCAAACACAGCCTCGGGGTTGGTCAGACCGGCATCGTTGGCTATGTCACCTCCACCGGCCTGCCGCGCATCGCGCTGGATACCGGCGCAGACGCCGTCTTCTTTAACAACCCCAGCTTGCCAGATACGCACTCTGAAATGGCGCTTCCGCTAACCACACGCGGTACAATCATTGGCGCGTTGGACGTGCAAAGCGTTAAACCCAACGCCTTCACCGAAGCGGATACCGCCATCCTTAGCGTATTGGCCGATCAAATTGCCATCGCCATTGATAACTCCACCCTGCTCGAAGCCGCCGAAGCCTCGGTGGAAGAGACCAAATCCATCTTCGCTGAATACCTCACCGAAGCCTGGCAAAAGAAAGCGGAAACCGGAGTGATTGGCTATCGTCAAACCCTTACAGGCGGAGAAACGCTGACCAAAAACAACCTGGCGTTAACAGAAAATGGCAACAACGGAAATGGAAACGGCCATTCGCTGGAAGTCCCCATCAAAGTCCGCGAGCAAACCATTGGCGTATTAAACATCAAACCGGCTGTGGAAGGCCAGGAATGGGCCGAAGACGACCTGACCATGATTGCATCCGTAGCGGAACGGTTGGGGCTGGCGCTGGATAACGCCAGGCTGTTTGAAGAAACCTCCACCCGCGCCACCCGCGAGCGTCTCGTGGCAGACATCACCACTAAAATTCGCGGGTCCAACAACCCGCAGGAAATGATCAAAACCGCAATGGACGAATTGAAGCAGGCGCTCGGCGCAACCAAAGTGGAAATCCTTCAAGAAAAAAATAACAACTCCTCTCAGGACCATTAACAGAAGCGAGGCAAACCATGACCACCATCATCTCCATCTCCAACGAAAAAGGCGGCGTCGCCAAAACCACCTCCACGCTCTCGCTGGGAGCGGCGCTGGCCGAAATGAGCAAAAAAGTTTTATTAATTGATCTGGACGCGCAAGCCAATTTAACCCTGGCGCTGGGGCTGGAACCCGGCGAAGCGGAAATCACCTCCGCCAACGTCATCCTCGAAGGCGTTTCCCTGCTTTCCGCCCGCCGCAAAACAGACGTGGAAAATCTGGATTTGATTCCCTCCAATTCGCGCATTGAAAGCGCCGAGCAATTTTTACCGGTTCGCACCAATTACACCGCCATCCTCAAAAGCGCCATCGCCAATTCCGCGCCCCTGCCCTACGATTACATCCTGCTGGATTGCCCCCCGGCATTGGGAGCCATTACCCGCAACGCATTAAGCGCCTCCACCTTATTGCTCATCCCCACTCAACCGGAATATTTTTCAGCCTACGCCCTACGCAACATGATGAATCTCATTCGCAAAATTCGCGAAGAAAATAACCCCGATCTTTCTTATCGCATTCTCGTCACCATGTTGGATCGCCGCAATCGCACACATCGCAACATCCACGATCAACTCCGCTCGACCTTTGGCGAAGGCGTTCTCAACACGGTCATCGAGGTGGACACCAAATTAAAAGAAAGTCCAATTGTCGGAATGCCGATTACCAAGTATAAATCTGGAGCGCGCGGTTCCACGCAATACCGCGTATTGGCCCAGGAGTTGATGGAATATGCCAAAGAAACAGAAGCTAGACAAACAGCTTAACAATCTTTTTGACAATCTCAAGCCGGAGGATACGGACAAGGGCGTTAAGCGCAAGCCCAAAGTCCAGAAAGAGGCGAGTTCCATCACGCCGCCGCCTGCCGCGCCCGAGCCGAATCAATCCGCCCGTCAGGCAGAATCCACGCCGCAAGTTGTTCCGCCTGCCTTCGCGCCAACGGTCGTCCCTTCAAGCCCCGCTCCCAAGCCAGCGCAACCGAGCGACATTTCGCCAAAAACCACGCCGCCCACCAAACTGGACAAACCAGCGGCCAAGCGCTACACCTCCGCCCTCGGGCCATTGCCCGAACCCGCCACCGTCGTCCAGGAGGCCAGCCTAAGCAACACCTCTGCATTTTCGGTCAGCTTTCAAGCCGGAACGCAGGATTGGGCCACCCTGCGCGTGGAAGATACGCTGGCTGACCGCGAATGGTCTCCAGACGAACAACTTTTGGTTCGGCAGGTGACCGACCAACTGGCGTTGGCGCTGGAAAACGCGCATCTCTTTCAAGAAACGCAGGAGGCGCTGGAGAGTACGCGGGCGCGCGCCGAAGCCGAAAACCTGATCAACGACATCGCCGCTTCCTTTCTTAATATTAATGATCCGGCAAAAGTTCACGATGAAATTAATCAAAGTCTGAAGAAGATCTGTCAATTCGTCAACGTCGAGCAGGCCTACGTATTCATGTTCAACAACGATGGCCTGACAATGGATAAAACGCACGTCTGGCGCGACGCCGCGCTTGCGCCCTCTGCTCAGGATAATCGCCGCGTTTTAAAAAATAGCCTGCCTTACACCATTAGCTTTTTAAGCAAACTGGAAGCATTTGTTGCGCCAACCGTTGGCGGGCTTCCAGAAGAAGCCCGCGCAGACCGAACGGAATACCAACAAGCCGGGATTCAATCCGTCCTGGCTGTGCCCATCGTCCTACGCAACGAAGCGGCTGGCTTCATTGGGTTAGATTCAATTCGCAAGCCAAAAAACTGGCGCGACGAAGAAACTGCCACACTTCGTTTATTTGGCCAAATTGCGGCCAGCGCCTTGGAACGCGCCAGAAATCAGGAAGCGCTTTCAAAATCCGAAGCCGATTTACGCGCCCTCTTCTCCTCCATGGACGACGTGGTTTTGGTAATGGACAAAAACGGCAAGTACGTGCGCATTGCGCCAACCAACCCCAGCCTTTTAGTTCGCCCACCAGACGAACTGCTCGGCCAATATATGCACGACGTCATGGAAAAAGAAACGGCGGACCTATCGGTGGCCGCAATTCGGGAAACCATCGAAACCGACAAACCCACCCAAATTGAGTACGAACTGCCGGTTGGCGATGAGCCGCATTGGTTTCTGGCCAATCTGACCAAACTCGACGAAAACAACATCTTCTGGGTGGCGCGCGATATTACCGAACGCAAAAAGGCGGAAGAAGCCATTCGTCGCCGAAACGAATACCTCGCCGTTTCCGCCGAAATCGGCAAACTGGTCACTTCCACGCTGGACTTGAATTCCATCTTCACGCGCACCGTCCGCTTAATTAGCGAACGCTTCCAAATGTATCACGTCGCCATCTTCATCGTCGAAGAGACGCGCTTCAACGCCCTGCTTCGAGAAGCCACCGGGTTGGCCGGCGAAGAAATGAAGCAAAACAACCATTCGGTAATTATCAACAACGAATCGATCGTGGGCCGGGTTTGCGCAGATGGAGAGCCGGTAGTGGCCAACGACCTGCAACACGATCCAATTTACAAATTCAACCCGCTCCTGCCCGAGACGCGCTCAGAAGCCGCAATTCCCCTCCGAATCGGGAGCCGCACCATCGGCGCGCTGGACATTCAATCCAAACAGGTGAACGCCTTTACGGAAGATGAAATCTCCGTCCTGCAAACGCTCGCCGACCAAATCGCCATCGCCATTGACAACGCCCGTTCCTTCCAACTTTCACAGGAAGCGGTCAAGGAAATGCGCGAAATTGACCGCGTCAAAAGTCAGTTCCTCGCCAACATGAGCCATGAACTACGCACGCCGCTCAACTCAATCATTGGCTTTTCGCGCGTGATCCTCAAAGGCATTGACGGCCCGGTGACGGAATTGCAACAGCAGGATTTATCCGCCATTTACAATTCCGGCCAGCACTTGCTGACCCTGATCAACGACATCCTCGACCTGGCCAAGATCGAAGCCGGCAAGATGGAACTAGCCTTCGACGAAGTGAACATGACGGACATCACCAACAGCGTAATTTCCACCATGAGCGGCTTGATCAAAGACAAGCCCATTCAACTTAAACGGATTATCGAGCCAGACCTGCCGACCGTCCGCGCCGACGCAATCCGCATCCGTCAGGTGATGATCAACCTGCTTTCCAACGCCGCGAAATTCACCGACGAAGGCGACATTACCGTCAACGTTGGCCTGCGCCCCGGCCCCAACGGACGCATGGAAGTTCAAGTCAACGTCACGGATTCTGGAACGGGCATTTCCAAGGAAGATCAGGCGAAACTCTTCCAGGCCTTTTCGCAAGTGGACGATTCGCCAACCCGTAAAACCGGCGGGACCGGGCTGGGCTTATCCATCTGCCAAAACCTGGTCAACATGCACGGCGGACGGATTTGGGTGGACAGCGAGCTCGGACGCGGCTCCACTTTCTCCTTCACTCTGCCGCTCTACAAAAAACAAAACGAGGCCAATGCTTCCACCTCCGCCGGAAATCGCATCATCCTCTCCATTGACGACGACCCGCAAGTGATTGGCTTGTACGAGCGCTATCTCCAGCCGCAAGGCTATCAGGTCATTCCCCTCACCGATCCAAATCAGGCGGTGGAAAGAATCAAACAGCTGAAACCTTTTGCCGTGACGCTGGACATTATGATGCCCGGCATAGACGGCTGGCAGGTTTTGGACAAAATCAAAGCGGATTCTGAAACCAGAAACACCCAGGTGATCATTTGTAGCATCATCGAAGACCTTGAAAAAGGCTTCAGTTTGGGCGCTTCAGATTATCTCGTCAAACCGATTTTAGAGGACGACCTCGTCAACTCGCTGGATCGCCTCAACGCGGACGGTTCAATCCGCGACGTGCTGGTAATTGACGACGACCCCAACGATTTACGTCTCATTTCAAAGATTCTAAACGACGACGGCCGCTACAAGGCCACGCTCGCGGAAGGCGGCCTCGCCGGTTGGACGATGATTTCCTCCGGCAGTCCGCCGCACGCCGTGATTATGGATCTGTTCATGCCAGACTTAAACGGTTTTCAAATTCTGGAGAACATGCGCGCCAGCGTAAACCTGCGCGACATTCCGGTAATCGTCATCAGCGGCGTGGATTTGAGCGCCGAACAAAAGGATCAACTCAATCAACTGGGCCAGCGCCTGCTTTCCAAGGGTTCGTTCAACGAGAAGGAATTGCTGACGACCATTCAACGCGCATTAGATCGGGTTAATAAATAAGGCAGGAGCGCCTTTTAACGTGTCCTTCATCATCAAATGTCTGGATTGCGGCCATAACACGCCGTACTATCCCACCTCTACCACCTGCCCAAAGTGCGGAAGCCAATGGCGCGAAGCTGAATACGACTATGAATTAATTGGCCAGACTCTCAGGGAGCAGTTAACTTCGCGCCCTTTTGACCTGTGGCGCTACCGCGAACTTTTGCCCGTGCGCAAGCCAAACGTCAGCCTCTCGTTGGGCGAGGGCGGTTCGCCTTTAGTGCGCGCCGCCAACCTGGGGATGATGCTCGGTTGCCCCAACATTTTCATCAAGGACGAACGGCAGGGCCCGACTTCATCGTTCAAAGACCGGCAGGCTTCCATCACCATCGCCGCATTGAAGGAAGCGGGAATCACAGAAATGGTCGCCGCCTCCACCGGAAACGTGGCTATCTCCTATTCCGCTTACGCTTCGCGGGCGGGGATGAAACTCTGGGCGTTTGTCACCAGCCTGGTGCCGGGCGTGAAGATGCGCGAAATTGCCCTATACGGGAGTCAGGTGATTAAGATCACCGGCTCGTACGATCAATGCAAACAAGTCGCTTCGGAATTTGCGCGCCAGCGCGGCCTGTATCAGGATATGGGCGCGCGCACCATCACCTCGATTGAAGCGATGAAAACCATTGCCTTTGAAATCGCGGAGCAACTCACGGCCGCGCTTGGCCCAACAGAAAACTCAAAGTGGCAAACCCCGGATTGGTATGTGCAAGCAGTCAGCGGCGGGATGGGCCCGATTGGCGTCTACAAAGGCTTTCGAGAAATGAAACAAATGGGCTGGATCAACGACCTTCCGGCTTTTGCGCCCATCCAAGCCGAAGGGTGCGCCCCGATGGTGGATAGCTGGAAAAAGGGACTCGAAAAAGCGGAGCCGGTGACTTCCCCAAAGACGCGCATTGAAACGCTGGCCACCGGCGACCCCGGCCGGGCGTATGAATTTTTACGGGCTAAAGTCAACGAAACCCACGGCGCCTTTGAAAGCGTCAGTGACGAAGACGCGTTTCGCGCCATGCACGTGCTGGCCAAAATGGAAGGCATTTCAGCGGAGCCCGCCGCCGCGGCCGCCTTTGCCGGTTTGTTCAAACTCATTCGCGCAGGCGTAATTAAACCCTCCGATACGGTCGTGGTCAATTGCACGGGCCATACCCTGCCCGCTGAATCTTTCGTGCTGGGCGATAACTGGTCGCATGACGTTAAATTCCCATCCAAAGACGAGACGCCGCAGGAGGGCTTGCTTTCAGCGTTAACCCAGGTGGCGCCGGAGCGCTTCCCGAAAATTGCGATTGTAGAAGACACGACCGAAGCGCGCCGCCTCATCCGCCGCATTTTACAATCCCAGGGGAATTTCACCATCATTGAAGCCACCAACGGACGCGAAGGCCTGGAGATGATTCAGCGCGAACTGCCGGATTTGATCATCCTCGACTTGATGATGCCAGAACTGGACGGGTTCTCAGTCCTCGAAGCGCTCCGGTCGAAGAGCGAAACCGCCTCAATTCCCGTGATCGTAGCCACCGCCAAAGAACTGACTCCAGACGAAAAGAATCGTCTGGGCGGGCAAATTCAGGCGCTCCTGCAAAAAGGCGATTTCCTGAACGACGAGTTTCTTGAAGAAGTGAGATCGCTGATTAAATAAACCGCAAACTTTGGGCATGCTTCACATAAGGCTGGCGTCTTTGCAAAAAAAACAAACTGCAGGTATTTTTGCCGCATTCAGTTCCGCATTTTTTCTCGGCTTCGCGCCAGTATTCGGAAAGTTGGCCATTAACTACGGGTTTTCCCCATTTACCGTTGTAGCCCTGCGGACGGGGTTGGCCGCCCTCATTTTGCTTTTGGTCATCGCCATTTTCTTTCGACAATATTTGTATATTTTCCCAGTTGGATTGATTGGATGTTTCTTTGCCGGAGCCATCAACGGGCTGGGTTCGCTGTTTTACTATATGGCGCTTTCGAGGCTGGACGCCAGCCTCGGTCAATTACTGTATTCGCTTTATCCGTTCTTCGTGGCAGTCTGGCTGATTTTGGATCATCAGGCCCCCAGCAAATTAACCTTCTTTAGAATCGGGTTGGCTGTACTGGCCACAATTCTATTGACCAATTCTTCCGGGCAGACGATAGATCCCGTTGGCGTACTCTTCATGTTAATCGCTTCGGTTTTATACGCGATGCACCTGCCGATCAACCAAAGGGTGCTATATGAGGTTCCTGCGCCCACAGTTACCGTGTATACCTTGCTGGCCATGAGTTTGGTGGTCGTTCCCGCTTATTTGCTATTTGACCGAAGTTGGCCGCCCCTTTCGCAACACGCTTCCATTTGGCCGATCATCGGGCTAACTTCGGTAACCATCTTCTCGCGGATTGCGCTATTTTTGGGCGTTAAAAAAATTGGCGGGATGCAAACCGCATTATTGGGGCTGGCAGAGTTATTAATCGCCATCGTCTTCAGCGGAATCCTGCTCGGCGAAAACCTGACTTTCCTTCAATGGCTGGGAGCGCTGGGGCTTGGCGCAAGCCTCATGCTGGTCATGTATGAGCAGGCGCCGCCGCCCACGCAAAGCCGCAAAACCGGCTGGCTCTCCTGGATTCGCGCGCCCGACCTGCCCAAAGACCTCTTTGGCCCGTATGAATAAAAAAACCGCTGTGTATTCAGCGGTTTTTTTATGCTTATTTCTTATCCGGTTCGTATAAATAACCAGTGCCTCTCACGCTCACCACCCTTTCAGAAAGGACCGGGAACTGTTCCAACTTGTGGCGTAAACGGCTGACCAGCGGGCGCAAAATTTCCGGCGCTTCGCGCTGGGAGGTATCATAACCCTGCACCAGCAACACCAATTCACGATGCGAGTAAACCTTGCCTTCGTTCTCCATCAAAATTCTCAGCAGGCGGCCTTCTGCCGGGGTCAGGTGTTCAATTTTCGTTTTATGTTTAATCTGCCTGCGGGATAAATCCACCGAAGTGCCGTCTTTCAAGGTGAAGACTTCGATCGTTTCATCCACATCTGCCGAAGGCGCAACGGATTTGGCCCGGGCGGTTTTGCGCGTCAGGCCTTTCTTCACACTGGCAATCACCTGCGCGGGCGAGGCGGGTTTTAACAAATAATCGTGGATGCGCAAGCGCAAGGCCTGCACCGCGCTTTCCGTAGAGCCAAACGCCGTGAGCAAAATCACTTCCGTCTCCGGCGAAACTTGATTAACCACCTGCACTACTTCCAAGCCATCCATCCCGGGCATTTTCAAATCCACGATCATCAAATCAATCGGGTGCGTGCGAATGTGTTCCACCGCCGCCTGCCCATTGGGCGCCGAATTTACCAGATAGCCCTCCAGTTTGAGGATATCCGTCAGAGATTGCCGGGCCACAGGTTCATCGTCAACTACCAGAATATTGGACTTCATCATTGTTCACCTCTAGGTAGGATAATATGGAAGCAGGCGCCAGAATCGCGTTCGGCCAGATACTCCAGCGCGCCTCCGTGTGCAGTGACTATATTGTAACTCACTGTCAGCCCCAACCCTGTGCCGCCGTCTTTGGTGCTAAAAAACGGTTCAAAGATGTTCGCCTGTTGGGCTTTGGGTATTCCCGGCCCGTCGTCTTCAAAAAACAACTCCACGCCAGAGGCATACGGGCGGGCGGTAATCTTCAGCAGTCCGCCCTTCGCGCCAAGCGCGTCCACTGCGTTGAGCGCCAGGTTGATAAACACTTGTTGAATTTGGCTGGCCACCGCCATAATTGGGGGAAGTTCCTCGGGAATATCCAACTCCACCCTGACTTCTGATTCCGAAAATTGTTTATTCATCAGCGTCAGCGCGTATTGAAGGAGTTCCTGAACGTCCACTTTTTCCTGGGCGTTGGCGTTCGGGCGGTAAAAGTCCAACATGCGGCGCGTGGTAACCATCAGCCGCTCCAACTCTTTACGCGCCAGGTCAAAATATTCCTTGCGCTTCTCTGCGGGCAGGTCTTCGCGGGCGGCCAAATGCAAACAGTTTTGCACGGCCTGTAACGGATTATTGACCTCATGCGCGATGGAAGCGCTTAAGCGACCAGCCGCGGCCATCTTTTCGGATTGGAGCAGAGCTTTCTGCGCCTCGGCCTGCTCGGCGTATAAACGGGAATTTTCCAACGCCACCACAGCCTGCCCGGCTAAAATTTGGAACATTTCCACGTCCGACTCGCGGAAGGCGGGCTCGGATGGGTTGCGCCCCACCCAGAGAATCATGCGGATGTTTGGGCGTTGAATCGGCACGAGAATCGCCGAGCCCAGTTCGAGGTCGGTGAGAAGCGCGGATAAGTTCGCATCTTGCTGGGCGTTGGGCAGAATCAGCAAAGGCGCGGAGGCCGCCTCCACGCTGGCGCTTAAGCCTGTCAACGTCTTTGGAAATTTTCCACTGGAGATCACGCGTTCATATTTTTTAGCGTTGAGGTTTTTCTGATAACCGGCGACGTGTTCGACGCGCATGTGTTTTTGGATGACGCCAAGGATTAATTTAAGCAGAGGCTCGCGCTGTTTTTCAGCCAGCAAAGTTTCAGTGACGGAAAACAGCGGACGCAAAGTTTGAATGCGCGCGGCGTCTCGTTTGCGTTGGCTGTCCACGAAAGCTTGTTTCACCGCTTCCACCAGTTCGCTTCCCTGCCCAAACGGTTTGAGCAGAAGCCCATCCACCCCCTGACGCAAGGCGCGAATGGCGGTTTCGACTGTGCCATGTCCGGTCATGATCAGCACGGCGGCATCTGGTTGCAGGCGCTTGATGTTTTGAATGACTTCAAAGCCATCCACTTCCGGCATGCGAATATCCACGAGTAAAAGGTCAATGGGATTGTCGTTGAAAAATTCCAAAGCCTTGCGCGAACTGGTTTCGGTTTGCACGCGATAGCCGGCGCGCGTAAGCAGGCGATTGCACAACAAGGCAATGCCGGGTTCGTCGTCCACCACATAGACAAAGGGAGTTTCCATAATTTTAGATCGGCAGGTACACCGTAAAGGTGGAGCCGTTGTTCCTTTCGCTGGTAACTTCAATGGTTCCGCCGTGATCGGTGACAATGCCGTAAGTGACAGACAGCCCCAACCCCGTGCCGCCATGCTCGCCTTTGGTGAAGAACGGCTCAAAGATGCGGTCTTGGTCGGCGGGCGAAATGCCGATGCCGCTGTCTTTGACCGACATCAGCGCCCAATCCCGTTCGCCGCGTTGAAGCGCCGCTGTTTTGAGGGTCAGTTCGCCGCCGCTCGGCATGGCCTGGAGCGCATTGTGAATCAAGTTCAGCAGAACCTGCTTCATCTGGTTATGATCCATGAAGACCCAGGGGAGGGTGTCGTCAATCAGCACGCGCAAATGCACGTCGTTGGTGTGAATGAGATGTCGCGTCAGCGCGACAATGTCTTTGACCACGTCGTTCAAATTGGCGCGCGCGCGCACCTGTTCGCCCTGCCGGGAAAAATCCAACAAGCGTCGCACCACGTCGCTGGCGCGGCGCGCTTCCTTCAGAACCATTTCCAATTCTTCACGATGCTCGGAACCGCTTGGGAAATCCTCCAAGACCAGTTCCGAAAAACCTGTCACGGTGGTGAGCGGGTTGTTCAATTCGTGGGCTACGCCCGCCGCCATTTCGCCCACGGCGGCCAGTTTGGCGGCCTGAATGAGGCGATTCTCCGCCGAGCGCTGGGCTTCCATGCGGGCATTTAGCTCCACTTCGGTGGCGCGTAGCTGGCGCACAAGGTCTTGCAGTTTTTGGTATTGATTGGATGAGGAGATCACCGAAGCCAGAATGCCGGCCAGCGATTCCATGGCGATTAAATCGTTATGCGTGAAGGCGTTTGGTTCGCGGTTTTCCACGTCAATAATTCCGAGGATGCTTTCGCCCTCTTTGAGCGCCACGCAAATTTCAGAACCGGCCGCCCAGCTTTTAATTGGCTTGTATAGTTTTTCCTGAGCGGTATCATTCACCAGCATACTCTGTCCGGATTGAGAGACGTAGCCGGTAATGCCCTCCGGCTGAATCAATCCGCCTCCGGCCAGCCCACGCTTCACCTGCTCGGCTTGCGAACCGCCAATTCCCTGAATTGAAAATTTCTGCTCGTCATCCAATAACAGGATCATCGCCAGGTCGTACTTGAAATATTGAGCCAGTAAATCGGCCGTGATTTGCGCGACCTCGCGCTTGTTGGTGGAGCCGATCACTTGTTGCACCACTTCGTGAATCAGGCTGAGGCCGCGCGCGCGGCCTTCCGCTTCTTCGCGCAGGCGCGTGTATTCGATCAGCCCGGCCAAATGGCTGGTGATGACGACCATCAAATGTTCGTCATATTGACTAAAGGCTTCCGTCAGCAGGCTCTCCACCACCAACATGCCAATCACCGCGCCGCGATAGCGCAACGGGACAATCAAACTGGAGCGCGCATCTTTATGAAACAACGTCAGCGCGTCGCTCGTGGAATCGCCCACGCGCCGCAAACGCCCTTCCCGCAGAAACGGCTGAATGGCATGTCCCTCCAAGGCAACGCTCGCCACGTGCAGTTTACCTTCAATCAGGCGATAGTCGCGGGCCACGCGCCCATCGCTGGAGCGCAGGAAGAGCGCAATCAACTCCGTATTAAAAGAGCGCGAAAGCAGTCCAAACATGCGCTTGGCAATTTGATCCAAATTTTGAGCGGAAGAAACCGTCAGCACAAAATCGTTGAGCAGGCCCAGCCGCCGCAGGTGGGCGGTCATTTCAGAGAAGGTCACCACCACTTCAATCGAAGGGGCCATGCGTGCGGCCAATTCGTTCAACTGCCCAAGTTCGCCTGCGTTCATTTCAGCTTGGCGCCATACGGTCACAACGCCGATGAGCCTTTGTCCAATTACAAACGGAACGCACGCCCAAAAGTTCGTGCCGGGTTTGAACGCCCCATGCGGAAGGTTGTCCCAATTGGGCTGGCCCGGGGAAACGACGACGTGCGCCAAACCACGATTAACCCGCCGGAGGATTGGATTCGCGTCAATTTGCAGAGACTTACCCCTGGCCGTTGCGTCGTTCCATTCCGCCAGAATATCCAGCGAATCGCCCTTACGGATTGCGATCCACGCGCCCTGACATTGAATCGTTTGGACGAACGCGCCTAAAATTTTCTCGATGGCTAACGGCAAATTGAAAGCCGTACCCGATTGCAGGTCCGGCACGAACGGCTGGGCTTCAAAGCCATTCCGCCCGGCCAGCAAAGAAGCGGTCAATTTCCACAATCTCTGCCCATCCGCGGATAACTGGTCTGCGCCGACCAAAAGCGTTCGCGAAGTTCCGGCCAGCGGAAAGGCGTAAAAACGTCCAACGCCGAGGTTGAGTTCTTTAGGTAAATTTGCAGAACGGGCGTTGCCGCCGCTCAATGAACCGCACAGCCAGGCATCCACAGCTACTTTGGATAAATGCTCCATCAGTTTGTTTTGACTGGCTTTATTAAGTTTGGAAACTGCGCGCAAAACCCATGCCCCACTGACGCGCTCGACAAGTACGGCCCAAACCGCATGGGAGAGTTGGATCGCATCTTTGAGTTGGGTTTCAAGGCCGGTGTCGTTCTGCATGTGATCTCAGCAAATTATACAGCAGACTGGCGCGCGTAGAAAATATATCAGCGACTCCCGTAAGGTACAATAGCAGACTTATGACAGACATCAGCGTAATTGGCGGCGGGCTGGCCGGAAGCGAAGCGGCCTGGCAGATCGCCCAAAACGGATTTAACGTCCGCTTATATGAAATGCGTCCCACGCAACCCACCGGCGCGCACCTTTCTGGAGACTTAGCCGAACTGGTTTGTTCCAACTCGCTTGGCTCCAACCTGCCAGACCGCGCTTCGGGCGTATTGAAAAATGAATTGCGAAAATTAAACTCGCTCCTCTTAACCTGCGCCGAAGAAACCGCCCTGCCCGCCGGAGCGGCCCTGGCCGTAGACCGCGAAAAATTTGCAAAACGGGTTACCGAAAAACTAGAGGCGCATCCAAAGATTCAGATCGTTCGGGAGGAAGTTAAAGAAATTCCCAGCACGCCGGCGATCGTAGCCAGCGGGCCGTTAACTTCCGACGCGCTTTCAAATTCGATTGCAAACCTGAGCGGCGAAAATCACCTTTTCTTTTTTGACGCCATCGCGCCAATCGTCCACGCCGATTCAATCAACATGCAGGTTGCCTTTCGCGCCTCGCGCCATGATAAAGGCGCTTTAGACGAAGGCGATTACATCAACTGCCCGCTCAACAAAGCGGAATATTATCAATTTGTGGAAGCGCTCCAAACTGCGGAACGAATCGAACTGCGCGCCTTTGAAGAATCCATCAACAGCGGAGTCAAAGCCGGTCATTTCTTTGAAGGTTGTTTACCGGTTGAAATCATCGCCGGTCGCGGCGTGGATTCGCTCGCCTTTGGGCCCATGCGCCCCATCGGACTCACCGACCCGCGCACCGGGCGCTGGCCATACGCCGTCGTCCAATTACGTCAGGATAATCTCGTCGGCAGTTTGTACAACCTCGTTGGCTTTCAAACCAATTTAAAATTTCCCGAACAAAAAAGAGTCCTGCGCATGATTCCCGGGCTGGAAAACGCGGAGTTTGAGCGCTACGGTCAAATGCACCGCAACACCTTCATCGCTTCGCCCAAATTATTGCGCCCCACGCTTCAACACATCACGCGCGACGATCTTTTTTTCGCCGGTCAAATTACCGGCGTGGAAGGCTACATGGGCAACATCGCCACCGGCTTGTTGGCCGGGCGCAACCTGGCGCGCCTGCTCAAAAAGCAAACGCCTCACACCCTGCCGCCAGAAACCATGCTCGGCGCGCTCTGTCATTACATCACACACGCCAGCCTGAAAGATTTCCAACCCATGAAAGCGAACTTCGGCATTTTGCCCAACCTCTATCTTGATAAAAAAATTGGCAAGCGGGAAAAAGGCCTGGCCTACGCAGAACGCGCGGCCAAAACTTTGGACGCCTACTTAACGGAAAATGAATAAGCCAAAAATTATTATTTATTTATCGGTCATTGCGCTTCTGGCTTTGTTGACGATTGGATATTACGCGCTTGCATTTTCGCAACAAGCGGAATTTGAACAGGCCGCTCGCGCAACAGCAACCGCCCGCGCCGCCCACCCGACCGAAAAGCCTGCTCCTGTTTCCTTTGACAGTTCCCAAGCCTACGCAGACGTGCAAACGCAAGTCGCTTTCGGGGCGCGAACGCCTGGGTCCGCGGCCCATGCTCAGGTTCGGGAGTGGCTACGCGCGGAATTAGAATCCGCTGGCTGGAGCGTGGAAATCCAGGAGGCCAGCCGTTTGGGTCATCCGATTTTCAATCTCATTGCCAAACGCACCGACGAAGCGCCGCAAATTATTTTGGGCGCGCACTACGATACGCGCCTGCTGGCGGATAACGACGCAGACTCGCTTAATAAAACCAAGCCTGGCCCCGGCGCCAACGACGGCGCTTCCGGCGTGGCAGTTTTATTGGAATTGGCGCGCTCGCTTCCCAAAGATACCGTTCCCGTTTGGCTGGTCTTCTTCGACGCAGAAGATCAGGGACGCCTTGAAGGCTGGGATTGGATCCTCGGCTCGCAGGTCTTCGTGGACGAATTGAAAACTCCACCCCGCGCCGCAGTCATTGTGGATATGATCGGCGATGCCAATCTAAACATCCACTTTGAAAAAAATTCCGATTCGCAAATTCGGCAGGAGATTTGGGAATCCGCCGCCAGCTTGGGGCATGGGGATGTTTTTATTCCAACCGAAAAATTTAGTATGCTTGACGATCACACGCCGTTTCTAAATAAAGGCATTCCAGCGGTGGATATTATTGACTTCGACTATCCCGACTGGCACACCGCGCAGGATACGCCGGACAAAGTCTCCGCCAAAAGTTTGGGCGCAGTTGGCGAAACGCTCTGGCTGTGGATCGTCAACCAAAAGCCGTAAGAGTTGGCAAAAAAGCCAGATAGCCTTACACTTGTATTTTGAATAGCATAAAAGAAAGCAGAGCAAAGTAGTGTCGAAAAAAATCCCTCAATCCACCGCCCGGCCGCGCGAACGCGCCTTTCTCGTTGGCGTGGAACTTCACGGCCAAACCCAAAACCTCAGCCTCGAAGATTCTCTCGCCGAACTGGCCCTCCTCGCCGATACCGCCGGAGTGGAAGTGGTCGGCGAACTGACGCAGAAACTTAGCCGCCCCCACACAGAAACCTTCATCGGTCCCGGAAAAGTGGAAGAACTCAAAGCCTTGGCCGAAGAAACGTTAAGCGAAGTCGTCATCTTTGACGATGAACTTTCGCCGCGCCATCAGCGCGAACTTGAAAAAGCTCTCGCCCCCAACATCCGCGTTTTAGACCGCACCGCGCTCATTCTTGATATCTTCGCGCAACATGCCCGTTCCAGCGAAGGTATCCTCCAGGTGGAGTTGGCCCAATACGAATATAACCTGCCGCGCCTCACCCGCGCCTGGACGCACCTCGAACGGCAGGCAGGCGGCGGTGGCGGGCGTTCCGGCTCTAGCGGCGGCGTAGGGTTACGCGGCCCCGGCGAAACGCAATTGGAAGTGGACAAACGCGCCATTCGCAAGCGCATCGCGCACATCAAAAAAGAATTGGAAAAAGTGGAAGCGCACCGAATGCGCTATCGCGCGCAACGCAAACGCTCGCGGATTCCAACCGTGGCGCTGGTTGGCTACACCAACGCTGGAAAATCCACTTTGCTTAACCGCCTCTCCAAATCCGAAGTCTATGTCGCCGACCAATTATTCGCCACGCTCGACCCCACCACGCGCCGCGTAGAACTGCCAGGCAACGACCTCGCCTTAATTACCGATACCGTCGGCTTCATTCAGAAATTGCCCACTACTTTGGTGGCCGCCTTCCATGCCACGCTGGAGGAAATTTCGCAAGCAGATTTACTCCTGCACGTGGTGGATATTTCGCATCCGAACGCGCTCAATCAATATCAGGCCGTGCAAGATACCTTGCAGGAAATTGAAGCGGATCATATTCCAGTGGTGACGGCGCTCAATAAGGTGGACCAACTTCAACGTCCCGAAGTGGCGCGCGAAACGCTGAAAAATTTCCCCAAGTCGGTGGGGATTTCCGCCATTCAGGGGCTGGGCATCCCGGATCTGCTTCACCTAATCCGCGAGGAACTTTACGAATCGTACGCCCCCATTCAAGTTCATTTGCCCTATCAACAAGGCGCGTTGATTTCGCTGTTTCATGAATTGGGGCAGGTGGATTTGGTTGAGCATCGGCGCGGCGGCGTCAGCCTGCAAGGGCGCATTCCCGGAAGGTTGGTGGCGCAGTTTGCGCCCTGGCTCAATAAAAAAGAAAACAGTTCGGAAGCGCAAGATGCCGCTGAAAACCTGCTTTCGGAGGAAATCTAATGTCCAAATTTCTGGATCGCATGTCCGAGTATCTGGCTCGTCGCAAGGGATTGCTCCCGATCATCGGTTTAGCGCTGATTATCGTCAATCTGCTCATCCAGTTCATCCTGCCCGGCTCATTTTTGGCGGCCAGCAATTTATTCCTGCACGTTGGCTTAATCGTCGCTATTTTTGGGCTAATGCTGGCCTGGGCCTTGTAAAGTTCGGCGCCGAACAGCGCTTCCAAAAACAGGCATGATTATATATAATGTATAATCATGCCTGTTTCCATTGAAAAAGAACTCACCCACAAACCGCTCAAAGAAGAAATTTTCGACGCGCTTCATCGCCAGATCATCGCCGGAAAATACAGCCCGGGCGACTGGCTGAGGCAGGAAGACATTGCCAGCCAAATGGGCGTGAGCATGACTCCCGTCCGCGAGGCGTTCGACCTGCTGGTCGCCAAGGGCATCGCGGAGCGTGTGGCGTATCGCGGCGTGCGCGTGCGCGAATTAAATCCCAAAGAAGTGGCCGAAGCCTACGGCTTGCGCCTTGTGCTCGAAGCGCTCATCGCGCGCGAGGCCGCTGTCAACATCTCGCCGAAGCAGATCGCCGCTTTGAAGGGTCTCGTGTCTGAAATGGATCGGCAGGTGGAGTTAAGCGAAATGCCCCGGCAACGGCAACTCAGCCGCGAGTTCCACGCGCAGATCGCGGAAGCCTCCGGCAACGCCCTATTAACCCAGCTTTATACCATCGTCTCAAACGCATTCCCCGACTGGATTTTATACGAAGCCTTATATCGAAAACCAGAATTGCTGGACGCCAGCGCCGCACAAACCCACGACGAACATACCGCCATTTTGGAAGCGCTGGAAAAAAGAAACGCTGAAAAAACCGTCAAAGCCGCGCTGAAACACGTCATGGAATCCGGCCGCTGGCTGGAAAAATATCTGAATGTGCCTGCCTCCATATTAAGAGAGCAGGAAAAACAAGTTTCACATTTGTTGAAGAAAAGTAAATAGTTTTTCAGGAGAACTGATTTATGAGCGAAGACTTAGAGGTACTCTACAAACAGATGGCGCAAAGCATTATTGACGGAGAATCTGAAATCTCTGTTGAACTTGCTCAAAAATCCATCGAATTGGGCCTGCACCCACTGGACACAATCACCAAAGGCTTTGTGGTTGGCGTCAACTACATTGGCGATCAATTTGGCGCAGGCGAAGCCTTTTTACCCGAATTGGTGATGGCGGGGGAAGCCATGAAAGCCGCCGTGGCCGTGCTGGAACCGGAACTCTTAAAACTTGGCGAAGCCCGCGAAATGATGGGCAAAGTTGTGCTGGCGACGGTGGAAGGCGACATTCACGAAATTGGCAAAACTTTAGTGGGCACTATGTTAAGCGCTTCCGGCTTTGAAGTGGTGGACCTCGGCGTGGACCAACCTGCCGAGAAAATCATCGGCAAAGCCATTGAAATTGACGCGCAAATTATCGGCATGAGCGCCTTGCTAACCACGACGATGGTTCGTCAACGCGAAGTGATCGAGGAATTGGACAAGGAGGGCCTGCGGCCGCGAATCAAGGTAATGGTGGGCGGCGCGCCGATTACGCGCGATTGGGCCACGAAGATCAAAGCCGACGGCTATTCAGAAGACGCGATTGGCGCAGTTAAACTGGCGAAGGAATTGGTCGGGAAAGCGGATCAATAGTTTTCTAGTTGGCTAGTTGCTAGTTGAGTAGTTGACTGGTTTGCCGGTTAACTGGTTCGAGACAAGGCGAAAGAGGCAGATGATGCAACCAAAACTTTTACTCCTCAATGACGAATTAATTGAACGAATTTTAGACGAAGCCCATCAACTCCTATTAAAACCCGGTGTAAAGGTCAACAATGACGAAGCGCGGGACTTGCTCGGCAGGGCTGGCGCGCAAGTTGATAAAGAAACCAACGTCGTCAAAATTCCAGAACAAATTGTCCGCAAGGCGTTGGAAAGCGCCCCGCGCGAGTTTTATTTATACGATTACGACGGCAATCCCACGGTCCAGTATGGCGGCGACGCGGTTCACTTTGACCCGGGCTCGTCTGGCATCGCCATGCTCAACCCCGAAACGCTGGAGCATGAAACCACCGAAACGCCCCATCTGATTAAACTGCTCAAAGTCGCCGAGCAACTTCCTCAATACGCCGCACAATCCACGGCGGTGGTTTGTCATGACGTACCGCAAACGATACAAGATTCTTATCGCTTATATCTCGCATTATTGTATTCAAAAAAACCCATCGTCACTGGCGCGTTCACCAATAAAACCGTCACTGAGATGATTGACATGCTCGCCATTCTGGCAGGCGGACACGAACAATCCAAAAACAAGCCGCGCGCCATCTTTGACGTGTGTCCGGCTCCGCCATTAATTTGGAGCAACTTTGCCTCTGGAAATTTAATTGCCCTGGCGCGCGCGGGCATTCCGGCGGAAATCGTCTCAGTGCCATTGTCTGGAGCCGCCGCTCCAGTGACTATGTTGGGAACTATTACGCAACACACCGCCGAATGCCTGGCGGGCATCACCATTCATCAATTGGCCAAAGCCGGCTCGCCCATCGTGTGGGGCGGCGCGGCTTGCATCTTCGATATGAAAAAAGGCGCCACGCCCATGGGCGCAGTGGAAACCGCCATGCTCGATTGCTCCTACGCCCAGGTTGCCAAATCCCTGAACATGCCCACGCACACCTATCTCGGCGCAACCGATTCCAAACTGGTGGACGCGCAAGCCGGTCTGGAAAGCGGCGTGACGGCCATGATTGGCGCGTTGAGCGGCATCAACATGATCTCTGGTTCGGGCATGTTGGACTTCCTCTCCTGTCACTCCGCCGAAAAACTGATCATTGACGCGGAAGGCATCGCCATGGCGCAACGCATGTTGGCGGGCGTCAAACTTCACACCGAAACTTTAGCCACCGGTTTTTATGACGACAAAATTAACTTCAAGGGCGGCGATTTCCTCAAACAAAAAATCACCATGCAGTTATTCCGCAAAGAGCAACATTTGCCCAGCGCCATTATTGATCGCAATTCCATGCGCGATTGGAAAAGCGCCGGGTCGTTGGATACTTTTTCGCGCGCCCGAAACCTGGTGGAGGAATTGCTCGCTTCTTACACCCGACCCGAGCTTGACTCTGCCCAAGCGACTCAACTCCACGCCTTTATGCTGGACCTTGCCAAAAAAGCCGG
>JADZCC010000036.1 GCA_020851785.1 Anaerolineales bacterium | reverse complement strand
TGCTTGTCGTCTGCCTTGTCAATTTTTTTCAGGTCATGCTCAGCTAGCAGACTCCACCATTCAGTGGAACGACTGCGGAACACTTTCCATTGCAGGTCGAATTTTGTTTTCGGATTGCGCATGCGGTTCTCCATAGAGAGTAAAAAAATAAAGCGGACTCAGTTTGGAGTTTTCGAGATTTCGTTTCTTGATGACCATCCCTTCCCCACGGAACAGACAGGAACAAAATTGTCAAACTCTTTCAATGCCGATTGTACTACAAGATGAATGAGTTTTTAAAATTTCGGGAGCGAATTGCAGAATTGAAAACGATGGATGATAGATCGTTTTTCATTCGATCATTGCCATTGGATTTTTCATTTTACGCCACGCGCTGCCCATGCCCGCGCGGACAGAGAGATCGAACCATCGGCATTGAATGGCAGTCCTGCGCGGATTCGTTCACGCAATGCAACGCGGTGTTCCTCACTCAGTGACATGGCATAGCTTGGCGCGGCTCCCACGCCACCAAGGAACGGAGACCAATAATCGTCGAAGTCGCGAAAGACTGTTGGAATCTCGATACCGCGCACCTCCACATTGTGAAGCCCCGCTGATTCAAAAAGTTGACTCAACCCATCGCGGCGGCAGATCGGAAAACGCGGACCTTCGTCATGCTCAGACGCGCTCGCGTCCAATGCCACTGCCGCGTCGAAGAAGTGACGGATCAACCGCATCCCCTCCGCGTAATCCCAAACGTAGACGGCGACCAAGCCGCCCCTGCGCGTGACGCGTATCATTTCTGCGAGAGCGCGTTCGGGCTGGGGGACAAAGTTGAGCATAAGTCCCGAGACAACTGCGTCAAAGATTCCCGAATCGTCTGTCAGCGTCTGCGCATCCCCCATCTCAAATTGGACTCGATCATCCCGCACTTGTTCTCTCGCCAGATTGAGAAATCCCTCCGAGCGATCCACCCCTTTGACGCGGGCAGGCTCGGCAAGTTGAAGCGCCGTCTGGCTGAGCACGCCTGTGCCGCAGCCCACATCCAGCCATTGACCGCCCGCGGGCGCATCAAGCCACGTCACGAACTCTTTTGCCACAAGGCGGCTCCAGCGACCGATGTATCGCTCATACGATTTGCCATTCGCCCAATTATCGTTCGGGTTCTCGTCCATGCGCAACTCCTAAAGTGAGGGACTCGACGACACTTGAATTGGATTATACATTTGAAATTCTTCATCATCCTAAATTCAAACCTGACAGGTTTCACCTTGACCTCTGACAATCAGACTTCCCCGAACACGCATGGAGTCTGTCAATCAGACTTCTGTGGAAACCTGTCAGGTTTTTATGCTAATTTGCCCATTCATCAGCATCGGCAGTAACCAATCCCGCAGGCTTCGCAGGCGTTGGGATTCTTTCTGAAGCGTGTCAATCTTTTCTAAAATCGGCTTTACGATCCTTGAAAATTCAATCATTGTTCTCTTATCAGGCAACGCTGAAAGGAATGTGTTTAACACACCAATACGAATTCCCTTGAACGTACTGCCCGCTGAAGATTTTTCGGTAAAAACTTTCATTATGTCGCTGGAAAGTAGAAAATAAAGATATTCTGATGTTACAAATTCATAATTGGGTCTTATTGTAAAAACAGACTCATTTATATTCCAATTGGCTGGCTTCTCTCGTAGGAGATAGGTTTTACCAACAGGTTCAATGCTTGTAAAAAGTATGTCTCCAACCTGCAAGTCAGATCTTCTATCAATAATTCGCAAGGCTTCGTCGTCTACCCTATCACATTTCTCATCTAAAACCACTCGCCCGTAATCAATGTTCTTGATAGTGACGTAATAATTGTTTCCGTTTCCAAGAACAAAATTCTTTCGTGGGTTTAATCCAGTACCGATTCGAGCGGTAATATTTGCGAGTGGCTTCACCTCCCACCCCAGCGGAATTTCTCTCTTCAACTCGTCATTCCAGACCAACCCCCTCCTGCCTCCCCCAAAAACGACGGTACTTCTGTCGTTTTTGGGGGAGGTGTCACGAAGTGACGGAGGGGGTGCAAACTGCACAAACCAATAATCGTACAACGTCTTCGCCATGGACTCTAGCTCGGCGTTGAGGCGGGCGTTGAGTTCGATTTTGGCGTCTAAGGCGGAAAGCACGGCGGCGATTTTTTGTTGGGTGGGGAGGTCGCTATTAACATTGATTTCAATATTTGAAAAATCTGTTTTATTAAGCAAAGGAATAGATGTGCTTCCTGTTGCTTGCTGTCTTAAAACATCGTAACTCATCTTGAGTTTGTAATAAACATAAGATGGATCATATTTTGATTTATCAACTATTATTGAATTTATCTGTTGATTTGTTATTGCAGGCAAAAAGTTCATCGCCAATTTACCCATATCAGAGCCAATGCAATTCACCATCACACTTTCAGGTGGAAGTAATTTTGATTTTAATTTTTTTGTTCCGTCTTTAGACAAGCTTCTTGCAGTAGTTTTTATGTATTTTTTATTAAAATCATCAGACGGGGTAACAAAAATAATTTCTTGACCGAAATCTTCAGGGTTATTTGAAGAGGGAGTTTTTCCAGTAACAATTTCTCCAAAATCTGATATTAGAATAGTTTTATTGCTATTCATACTTCAATCCCCCCAACTGCTTCTTGATTTCCTTTTCCAACTTATGCGATTCGGCAAACAGCGAATCGAGATTCTCTTGAAAGCCGTTCATCTTTTCGGCGAATTGCTTGGGGGTCAGGTCGGTGTATTCGATTTTCACGTCAAAGTATTGACCCGCGCTAAAGGAATAATTTTTCTCGCGAATCTGCTCGTAGGTCACAGCGACGCAAAAATCGTCCGCAGACTGATGCAGGTTGAAGTCACGAATGATGCGTTGCTCTTCCTCCGCAGAAAGCACGGTCTTTTGATTCTTGCCCTCTTTCACGGTCTCGCCCAGTTTGGAAGCGTCCATCAAAACGATCCCGCCTTTGGCGTTGGCTTTATCCAAAAACAAAATGGAGACGTTCGTGCCAGTGGTGGCGAAAATGTTGGGAGGCATCGAGACCACGCCGCGCAACATCTTTGAGTTGACCAGTTTCTCGCGGATCTTTTTTTCGATGCCGCTCTGCGCGGTGAGGAAACCCGTCGGCACGACCACTGCGGCTTTGCCTTTGGGGGCGAGCGAAAACATGATGTGCTGGATGAAGACGAGATAGATCGCCATCTTGTCTTTGTCTTTGTTGGGGATTTTTGGAATGCCCGCAAAAAAACGCTCGTGGTTGGCTTTGTTGTCGAGGTCGCCGCGGAAATCGCTGAAGTCCAAGTTGAAGGGCGGGTTCGAGACGATGAAATCGAACTTCTTGAGTTCGTTCCTTTCCTTGTGATACGGCGCCAGCAGGGTGTTGCCCTGAATGACGTTTTGGATCGAATGCGCGAGGTTGTTGAGGATCAAATTCAGCCGCAACATGCCGCTCGATTTTTGCGAAATATCCTGCGAGTAAATGGCGCAACGGTCTTCGCCGATCTCGTGCGCCAGGCTCATCAACAGCGAGCCGCTCCCCGCCGCGGGGTCGTAGACGGTCACGTTTTTATAGTTGCCGTCCGCCAGGATCTTCGCCATGATCGTCGCCACCGCGTGCGGCGTGTAATACTCGGCGTACTTGCCGCCGCCGTCCTTGTTGTAATCTTTGATGAGATATTCAAAGATGGTCGCGAAGAAATCGAACTTGCGCTCGAAGACGCCCTCGAAACTGAAGTTGACCAGCGGGTTGATCAGGGCGCGGCAGAACGCGTCGCGCTTCGAACTGTCGGTGATGTAGGCGCTCAACTCGTCGAACAGTTTCACCTTCGCCCCCGAATCGGTCTTGACCGAGAAGATCTCGTTATTGAAGATGGAGATCTCGCGCAGGGTGTCGTCGAACAACTTGGCGAACTCTTCGCGGTTTTGGTTGTTATGCAAATAGGAGAGGAAGTGCTCGCGCTTCAACTTCGGGACCTCGGGGCTGAGTCGCATTAACAGCATTTCGTACTGGCTGTCGGTGAATCCGCCCAACGCCTGATCCCAGCGTTTCGCCTCCGCCAGTTTCGGGTTGACGCGCTTCACCTCGTAGCCGAACTTGTCGTTCATGAACTTGTACAGGAAGGTCTGCGTGATGATCTTGTACTCGTTGCCGTCGTTGCCGAGCCCATAGTTGGCGCACACGCTCTTGAGCGAGTCGATCAGTTGTTTGGTTTGGGTGGTGAAGTCTTGGGTGGTCAATAATGCCATTTTTCCTCTTAAGGACGCCGAAGGCATCCAATATTTATAGATGTTCGTTTCATTATCGCGCCCGACCCCGCAGGGGTCGCATGTGCTCGTTTGTTCGCCAACATTCGACCCCGTTGGGGTCGTGATGATGATTGCTTTCAAGGTTATAAACGTTTGACCCCTTCGGGGGCTGTCTTATTCAAACCAATCGAAGACATATTCTTCCTTATATTCAACGTTGAAATTCTTCAAGTAGGATAAATATTCATCTTTGAACGTTTGCTTTTTGTGATGCTCCTTCTGTCTCATTATATAGCCAATGACATTGTCCAGACTGGAATGGCTGTAGGAGAACGCCCCGAATCCCTCCTGCCATTGAAAATTGAACGGCGTAAAGCGCTTCTCCTTGATGAACGCATTGGAGGATTTCTTCACCTCTCTTACCAAATCGGATAAACAACACGTTGGTCTCATTCCAATGAAAAAATGCAAATGGTCGGGCATCCCATTGACCGCCAGCATTTTCTGTTCCTTGTTCTGCACAATGCCCGTGATGTATTTGTATAATTCCTCTTCCCACGATTCATGGATCAATGCTTCCCTGTATTTGACCGCAAACACCACCTGAATATAGATCTGGGAATAGGTTGTCATGGATTTATCCTTTGCGCGCCTGACCTCGCAGAGGTCAAATGCCTATAGATGATTGATTTTCGGATTACATACGACCCCTGCGGGGTCGCATGTTGTTCTGCGCTTTGCGCTAGAAACATTTGACCCCTTCAGGGTCAATCATTCATGCAACGTCAAATGTGGTTCTGACCGACGGGCTATAAATATTTGCCCTTTCAGGGTCAATCATTCATGCAACGCCCTGATACTCATTCACATACTCGCGCACCAGCAGGTTGTTGATGAACTTCGCCGAATCTGGTTCGAGCGGGATTTTGATCCTGTCGAAGGAGTTCACCAGCAGTTGCATCACCAAGCCAGAGAAGAAACCGTCGTTGTTCAATAAATTCGTGTTGAGCAGGACTTTTTCATCCGTCTTTTGTTTAATGTCCAGCAGGACTTCCCGCACTTCGCTCTCGCGTTTGGAAATTTTCCCTTTTTCCATGATGCGTTTGTGCAGGCGGGCATACTTGGCGTCGTTCTCGTATTTTGCGCGCAGTAAATTATTTCGGCGGTTCAATTCCAACACTTTCTGGTAGATCTTCTCCAACGCGCCGATGTTCTGCTTCATCTCGTCCTGCGAAATTTCATCGAGATTGCGGTTGGCGAACAGGCGTTTGAGTTCGTCGTAGAGATTCACGAATTGCGGGTCTTTCGGGTCAAAGTTGAAGTTGAAGGCTTCGCGGGTGCGGGCGAGCGTGTCGCGCAATTGGTCGGCGATCACCAGTTCTTCTTCCGAGCGCTTCCAAAAGGTGAAGACGACCGTCTCCAGCGCCACGTTTAGCAGGTTGGTCGTGTCCACGTCGTTTTGCAGGGATTCTTTCAGGTTGAGCAGTTCCAAATGCCGCGCGGTTTCATCCAGCATCTGCCGCAGTTTGTTGAAGTCCAGTTTTTCGAGCAGGTCGAAATGCCCGTAGAGGCGAATCAGGTTGTAAATGCTTTTCGCGGTTTCCAGCGCTTTCTTGATCTCCAAAACCGTCTTGCGGTCTTCGATCTTGCTGATCTCCGTCGAAAAAACTTCGGCGTTGCTCAGGTCGTACAGGAACAATCTGTCCTTGATGTTGATGATGTCGCGTTCGATCTCCTCGCGCGATTTGAACATATCGGAATAGTTCTGCATCTCATCGCCGAGTTCCTCCTGCAATTCGTCGAAATAGGCTTTGTTGGTTTTCTTGAACTGTTCCTGAATATCGGCAAAATCCACCACGTAACCGTACCTGAACTTTTTATATGGGCGGTTGACGCGCGTGAGCGTTTGCAGAAGGTTGTGGTCTTTGACCAGACGCGCCAGATACAGTTTTTTCAATCGGGCAGAATCAAAGCCCGTCAACAGCATGTTGTAGACGAACAGCAGGTCTATCTTTCCGCTTTTGAAGTCTTCCACTTCCTGCTTGCGCTCGTCCTTATCTCCGACGTTATGCAAAATGAGTGAAGCAACCAGTTTCCTGCCCTGCCTGTCGGCGTATTCTCCGTATAACGGCGCGGGTTCTTTGATGGCTTTGTAATCGTCCACAGGTTCGATCACTTTTTGTTCGGGGTTGTACTTGTTCACGAAGATCTCGAACAATTTCTCCGCCTGCGCCGAACTGTCGCACACCACCATCCCGCCGACAGTGTGATCGTTGAAGACGGCTCGTCGGCTGTTGATGAAATCCTCCACGATGTAATCGAGCATCGGTTCCGCGAATCGTTCGTGGGCGAACACGTCCTTCTTTTCAATATCGCCCGCGCGGATCTTGATCTCCAACTCGTCCAACACTTTCTTCATCTGGATGGCATAGCCCGTCTCGATATCTTCGCGCATCAACCGCAGGGTGTAGCCGTCCGCGATGGAGCGGTTGTAATAATATTTGTGGATGTATTTGCCGAAGAGGTCGCGCGATTTCACATCGCCGACGATGAGCGGCGTGCCCGTCAAGCCGATCAGGATGGCGCCGCGGTCGGAGGCGTACAGGTTTGCCAGAAAACTTCCGTTCGGGTTGTAACTGCGGTGCACTTCGTCGAGAAAATATACCCGCTGGGTTTGCAGGTCGTAGTCCGCTTCTTTCAACGCCTCGTTATCGTCTTTGAACTTTTGGATGTTGACGACCGTGATCTCGCGCTGTCCCTGCGGATTGTGAATGGACTGGCGTGTCCTGAAATGCTTGATCAGGTCATCCTTCGAATTGACGGTGTTCACTTTGAGTCCGCGGCTCGAAAACTCCCGTGAAGCCTGCGTCATCAGGTCGAGCCGATCCACGATGAAATAGAATTTCGGCACGATATTCCCGCGCTGGAAGTAATCGGTCAGGTAATGCGCGCTGTAAAATGCCAGCGCGGTCTTGCCGCTCCCTTGCGTGTGCCAGATGATCCCTTTTTTGACGCCCTTGTCAATCGTCCGCTCGATGGCTTTCATCGCAAAGAACTGCGGATAACGCAGGATGTGCTTTTCGATCTGCCCAAGTTGGTTCTGCACATACGCGAAACCATAACGCAATATCATCGCCAGCCTGTCCCTGTTGAACAGGGATGTCAACATGCGGTTGGTGGGCGTGGTGGGGTCTTTATTGGTCAGAAATTCGGGCGAGTGTTTGATGGAAAAAAGGTTATTGTCTTTGAGGACAAAGTTTTCAACCGCTTCATCTTCGGGTTTCAGCAGTTTTTCAAGATCGAGATTTTCCTCGTCCCTGAAATAATTGAAGTTGGCGTCCTGATAGGATGTGGTCGCGTAGAACGCTCCCTGAATCGGCTCCACATCGCCATCGTCGTATTCCATGTTGTTCGAAAACACAAGGAGTTGCGACACATTGATAAATTTTCTGAACTTGTTGTTTTTGAATCGGACGTTGATCCGTTCGCGCTCCGCCAGGATGCCGTCGCGGTTATTCGGCTTCTTCACCTCGATGAATGCCAGCGGCATTCCGTTGATCAGCAGGGTGATGTCGGGACGGAATTCGTCGTCCCCATTCTTACAGGTCAATTCAGTGACGACGTGAAAGGAATTGTTGTCGAAGTTCGTGAAGTCAATCAGGCGCGGCGCCGAGGTGGAAACCAGCATCGCATAAAAAGCCCGCCCCAAATCTTCATTATCCAGCGCGAGAGCGACATCCTGACACAACCTGCGGGCTTCGCTCTCGTCCATCTCAGGGTTGATACGTAATATAGATTCCGTAAAAATATCCGTGAAGATATTCGTCTCCCCGTCCCATACGGCTTTGGCGAGCGAAACATACTCGTAGCCAAGTCGCGCAAGATGCAGTATTGCTGGAATTTTCACTCGGGTGTTTTCGTTGAAACTCATTATCTTATCTCTCCCTCGTCAGGAGTATGAAGAAAATTATAACTGTACTTGCTGAGATCTGAATTTCTATTTCAAGTTAATCTACCCGCCACCATTCATCCTTCATCCTTCCGACTTCATCCTTGCCCCTCCCACCACCCCATCAACTCACTCAGCGCCAGACTCGGCGTCGCCTCTCCTTGCCGACCTGAATTCCACGTCACGATCAACTCGCGCTTCGCGCGCGTGATTCCCACGTAGAACAAGCGCAGACGTTCCTTCACGTAATCCAACCGCGAGCGCATCGTCGCCGCGCCTTCTTCGTACCAATCGTACTCGCCCCGCGACTCTAACGCGCTCAACTGCGCCAACGCTTCTGCCGTCAGATCCAACCCGCTCCGCACGAACCACCGCTCCGAAATAAAACGGTCATTCGGCATCGCCGACGGGAAGTCATAATTATTGACCGACATCAAATAGACGCGGTCCCACTCCAGTCCCTTCGCCTTGTGCATCGTCGTCACCACCACCCGTCCGCGATGGCGTT
>JADZCC010000035.1 GCA_020851785.1 Anaerolineales bacterium | reverse complement strand
GGTTTCGCAAGCACAAACAAAATCAAAAACACCAAGGCAATACTTACCACAATCAAAATTCTAGAATTATTTTTTACTTTGTTTTGTTTCATTACTTCTCCTTTGGGGTTTCCCCCGGCAATGGCTTCTATACTACCCCCCCATGATTTGTCAAGACAAGTTTTGTTTTTGTTCATGGCTGTAGCAAAGTCAGGAAAAGGGTGTAACCAGTAGGGAAAAAGCGGCAGAAAGATGGGCGGCAAAAAAGCTCCTGGCTTTGGGCGCATTTAGAAAGCCAGCTTGGCGGATCAAGCCTAGGATCAGATTGTTGATGCTTGCCATCACTCTGGCGCCATTGCCAATGGTGAAACGGGTGGCATCTTCTTTGAGAGTGACATCCCTGCGGTAATGAGAGCCTGTTTCAACTCCCCAATGGGCGGGCTAATTTCGAGGAGTTTCAGTGGGTGGTCTTGTTGCGTGGCAAGCTGGTAATTCCAAACTCAACCTCAGACGATGTTTTGTAATAGATTCTCTGTCGCCACCACTGGGGTTCACGTTCCAGACGATAGACTTGCGCCAAACCAGGCCAAGCCGCATAAGCATTGAGCATTTCGCTGGTCGTCAACGTTCGCGTTTCAAGCCGTCCGTGCCCTTTCCACAATTTCGGTGGGCGCATCCGATCCACTTCATTTCGCCAGCAAGACACCATCAGCAATGTCGTTAGACTGTATCGTTTTCCCTTGCGCTTCTTTGGTCGGTCAACTTCTCTAACCGCCCATAGGCGCTATCCTTATCGTATATCACCCCCCTGCGCTGATTTCTTGCCCTTTTCCGACGGCGCTATACTCCATGGTAGATCCTCCTCGGTTTTGCTTCTTTTCTCACTCGCAAGTCTACCGAGAAGGATCTACTTTTTACCTTTTGTCAAGCGACTTTGCTACAGCCACAAGAGCTTTAAAAAGCAAGATTAACCGGTGATTATCTTCAAACAATCATTCAATCATATAAATCAGATCAGCTTGTGAAGTATTTCCCGATGTCATACTTTTTTTAAGCTAATTCCTATTGACCGTCAGAATTCATTATGAAATAATGTAACCGGTTACTGTAACTGGTTACACAGTCGCCAAATCAAAAGATGACGAAAAGATCTCACTCTGTAACGATTCGACAAGTGGCGCAACAGGCCGGGGTTTCCGTGGCCACCGTCAGCCGCTACCTGAATCGCAACGCCCCAATCTCCAAAGAAGTAGCCGGGCGTCTCGAACAGGTGATGGCCGAACTGCGTTATGTGCCGCATTCGGCGGCCCGCCAACTAGCCTCAAAAAAGACGCACATTGTAGGCCTCTTGCTCAGCGATTTGCACAACGACTTCTTCGTCCCGCTTCTCGACGGCATCGAGACGGTTGTCCGTAAAAATGGCTACAACCTATTGGTCGCCACCTACCACGCTGGCAGTCGCAACCTGCCCCCGCCGATTGGGCCGCACAACACCGACGGTCTGCTCGTCTTTTCAGATGGGCTAACTGACAACGACCTGGCGGCCCTCAGCGCGCAAAACTTTCCAATGGTTTTGGTTCATCGCACGCCGCCCCAAGATTTACCAATCCCCAGCGTCACCGTTGAGAACAAAAAAATCACCGCCGAATTAATTGAGCATCTCATCACCGTGCATCAGCGCAAGCGGATTTTGCTCTTTCGCGGGCCCGAGCAACAGGAAGATTCCTACTGGCGCGAGTTGGGCTATCGCAATGCGCTGGAAGCTCACGGCATCCCATTTGACGAAAGCCTCGTGCTCCACGGGAATTTTGAAAAGACCGTCGCCCAGCAATCTTTATCCAAATTTTTGGAAGATCAAAATCACCCCCAATTTGACGCCATCTTCTCTGGCGACGATGACGCGGCCGTAGGCGTGCTCGCCGCTTTACGCGAACATCGCTACCGCGTGCCGGAGGATGTCTCCGTCGCCGGTTTCGATAATTCAGGCTTTTCAGCGTTTTTGAATCCCCCACTGACAACGGTCTCTGCGCCAACTGAAGCGGTTGGCCGAATTGCCGCAGAGCGTTTGTTTTCCCTCTTCGATAAGCAGTCCGCGGAAGGCGTTACCCTGCTTCCAACGGAACTGATCATTCGACACTCTTGTGGTTGCCCGATCTAAGTTTTAGAAAGGAGGCGTTCACGCCGCTAACGATTTCCCTGCCCACCCGTCGTCTCGTAAGTTCACATCTAAAATGAGGAGAACATAAGATCATGAAAAAGCATTTAGCTACATTATCCGGTCTGTTAATCATTGCTTCAATGATTCTGGCCGCTTGCGGTAGCAAGCCCGGAAGCCCGGCGGAACCCGCCGCTGGCGAAAAAGTTAAGATCCGCTGGTTTGTTGGGCTTGGCACTGGTACCGACCCGGAACAAGTCACCACGCAGGAAGAAGTCGTCAAAGACTTCAACGCTTCCCAGGATCGCATTGAACTGGTCCTTGAAGTCGTGCCTTACGACGCCGCCCGCGACACCCTCTCCACCCAAATCGCTTCCGGCGCCGGGCCAGACATCGTCGGCCCAGTCGGCTGGGACGGCTCCAACGGCTTCCATGGCCAATGGTTGGACATTGCCCCCTACCTCAAAGAACTCAACTTCGATACTTCCATCTTTGACCCGGCTCTGATGACCTTCTATCAAACTGAAGAAGGCCAGGTTGGTTTGCCGTTCGCGGTCTTCCCCGGCGGCGTGTTCTACCGCCCAGACATGTTCGACGAAGCGGGCTTGAGCTATCCTCCCCAGGTGTACGGCGAACAATACACCATGCCTGATGGCTCCAAAGTGGATTGGAACTGGGAAACCGTCACCACGATTGCCAAACTCCTGACGATTGACGAGAACGGCAAGAACGCCACCGAAGAAGGCTTTGACCGCACCAAGATTGTTCAGGTTGGTTATGCCCCGCAATATCAAACCATCCTCGGCATTGGCACCTTCTACGGCGGCGCCGCCAAAATTTACAGCGGAGACGCCAAAGGCTCCTACGAATCCAACGTGCCCGATAGCTGGAAGGAAGCCTGGAAGTGGTACTACGACGGCATGTACGGCGCAGAACCCTTCATCGCCACCGGCCCGCTCGCAACCGCTCCTGAATTCGGCAACGAAGATGTCTTCAACGCTGGCAAAAGCGCCATGGCCCTCAGCCAAACCTGGTATACCTGCTGTTTAGCGGACTTGACCAAGTCTGGCGCGCAATTCCAAATTGGCATTCAACCTCTGGGCAACGCCGACGGCAAAGTTCACGGTCGCATTGACGCCGACACCTTCCGCATCCTCAAGAGTAGCCAACACCCCAAAGAAGCGGTTGAAGTTCTCACCTACCTGGTGACCACCGGCGGCGACAAACTGCTCCCCGTCTATGGCGCCATGCCCGCCATCGCTTCCAAGACCGACGCCTTCTTTGAAAAGAAAGCCGCCGACTACCCATTCGTCACCAAGGAAAGCTGGAACGTCTTCAATCAAGGCTTGGCCTATCCAGACACCCCCAGCGCCGAACAGTATCTGCCCAACTCGATCAAGGCCTATGCGCGCTTCGCCACCTTCCTGGATCTGTTGAACAATACCGAAGGCGTGGACTTTGACGCTGAATACAAGAAGTTAATTGACGACATTAACGTGTTGTACAACGAATAATCAATTAACCTGAATCGCATCAGGCAAGCCAACGTTGGTTGGCTTGCCTGACTTTCGCCCATTCGCCACATAACAAGGAACGCGCCGTATGCTTGAAGAGCTTTCCAAATTCAAAAAGACAGATTCGTCGTTGAGTTCGATCCGCAAATTATCCCCGATTGCGCGCAGAGAAATGCGCACCGGCTTTAGTTTTATTTCACCCTGGCTGTTTGGGTTCTTCGCCTTTACGCTCCTGCCCATGCTGGCGACGTTAATCTTTAGTTTCTTAAACCTGAAAATTACAGACGGCATTTTTAGCGCGCCTAAATTTGTCGGCTTTGACAACTACATTCACCTCTTCAAAGACCCGCAAGCCGGAATCAACCCCTTCGCCTGGTTTAACAGCAAAACCCCCGGGTCGCTTCTCATCACCATCAAATTCGCGCTGATCGCCCTGCCCATCGGCACGTTCTTCCCGCTCTCGCTGGCTTTGTTGATGAACAACAAAAACCTCAAAGGGCAATTTGCCTTCCGCACTTTGTTTTACATGCCCTACGTTGTGCCGTTCGTGGCCAGCGTCTTCTTATGGGGCGGCATGTTAAACGCCGAAAGCGGCTGGGTCAATCGCGCTTTGGAAGCGCTGGGCGTCGCCCACGACAACCTGCCGCAATGGGCCAACGACGTCAACTGGGTGTATCCCACCTATGTGATCATGGGGATTTGGGGCGTCGGCAACTCCATGCTGATCATGCTCGCCAGCCTGCAAGGCGTGCCCACCGAACTCTACGACGCCGCCAAAGTGGACGGCGCCAACGCCTGGGAAATTTTCTGGAACATCACCTTCCCGATGATTTCGCCGGTAATTTTTTACAACCTCGTGCTAGACATTATCGGATTGTTCCAATATTTCCTCGTTCCATTGGTCGTCAACAGCGGCACCGGGCGCCCTGGCGGAGCCACGATGTTCTACAACTTATATCTATATAAGACCTTCTTTACTTATCAGGATATGTCCTACGGCTCCACGCTGGCATGGTTCTTATTTGTAATTATTTTATTGATTACCATTATTTTGTTCTCCACATCCAAATATTGGGTGTACTACGCGGGCGAATCCAAATCGTAACAGGAGTTGGCATGAATAAAACTATTAAAAACGGCGTGAGCGCGCTGACGGTGACGGCCTTCGTCTTCGGCATTCTGGCTGTATTTCTCTCGCCCTTTGCATTTATGGTCTTTACCTCCCTGAAGCCCAAAGAGCAAATTTCAATCGTTGGGTCCCCGATTTGGCCGGCCGCACAACCGAAATATGAACACAACGGCGAACAACTGGATGTCTTCACCGTGCCATTAAACAAATGCGCCGGACATGACCCCGCCTCAACCATCTCCAAATCGCTGGCGCTGACCAAGAAAGGCCGTCAGGAAAGTACCTTCATTGACCCAGACGACTTGGCCAAGGGCGAATTCACCTGCACGGTTTCCTGGCGCGCATTGGATCGCCCGTGGAAGTTATTCCTGGCCTGGTCCAACTATGCGGAAGTTTGGAACACGATTGATTTTCTGCGTCTGATTGGCAATACCGTCTTCTATGCGCTCGTGACCATGATCGGCACGGTGATTTCGTGCATTTTAGTCGCGTATGGGTTTGCGCGTTTTCGCTTCCCCGGGCGCGATACGCTCTTCATCATCCTGATTGCGACGTTGTTCCTGCCGGGCGCGGTCACCATCATCCCCACGTATTCGTTCTGGCAAAAACTTGGGCTGGTCGGCACGTGGTATCCATTAATCATCCCGCATTTCTTCGCCAACGCCTATAACGTCTTCCTCTTCCGGCAATACTTCCTCACCCTGCCGCGCGAGTTGGACGAATCCGCCATGATGGACGGGGCCGGGCCTCTGCGGATTTTATGGTCGCTGATCATCCCGCAATCCTATCCGGTAATCATCGCCGTCGTCGTCTTCCACATCGTCTTCGCCTGGAATGATTACTTTGGCCCGCTGATCTACCTCTCCACCGCCAAAGATAATTGGCCCATCTCGGTGGCCCTTTCCACTTTCAACGGCATTTATGGCAAACAGCCCCAAATGATTCAAGCCGGTTCATTGATGGCGATTGTCCTGCCGGTGATCCTCTTCTTAATTGCCCAACGCTTCTTCGTACAAGGCATTGTCATTACCGGCGTTGAGAAATAAAAAGCAAGCATTCAAGGAATAGTTATGTTAAAAGTTGCTGTCATCGGCGGAGGCTCTACCTACACCCCGGAACTAATTAATGGCTTTCTCGCCCGCGTGGAAAAATTCCCCGTTAACGAGCTCTGGTTGATGGATATAGACGAAGAGCGCCTCAAAATTGTCGGCGGGTTCGCGCAACGCATGGTGGAAGCGAAAGGCGCGCCGTTCAAAGTCATCCTCACCACCGATCAACGCGCCGCCGTCAAAGACGCGGATTATGTGACCACGCAACTGCGCGTGGGTCACATGGAAGCCCGCAAGCGGGACGAATATCTCGGTTTGCGGCACGGACTCATCGGTCAGGAAACGACCGGCGTGGGCGGCATGGGCAAGGCCTTACGCACCATCCCGGTCATCTTGCAAATCGCCAAAGATATGCAGGAACTGGCCAAACCCGGAGCGCCGTTGGTTAACTTCACCAACCCGGCGGGCTTGGTGACGCAAGCCCTGACTCAATATGCAAAAGAGACGCCGTCGGTGGGCGTGTGCAACGTGCCGCTCAACGCGAAGATGAACATCCTCGGAAGGTTGGAGCAGGCCACCGGGAAGAAGATCCCAGCGGAGCGCGCCGAATTGAACACGCTCGGCTTAAATCATCTTTCGTGGCATCGCGGTTTTACGGTGGATGGCGAAGACGTTTGGCCGCAGGTCATTCAGGGCTATGTGGACGAATTGAGAAAAAGCGAACATCCCGAATGGGATCCGCATTTGATTGAAATCTTGCAAATGATGCCGAATTATTATTTGCAGTATTTTTATAACACCGATAAAAAATTCAAAGAGCAGGAAAAGTGGCCGCCTTCCCGCGCCGAAGAAGTGATTGAAGTGGAGAAAAGCCTGCTGAAAGATTACGCCAACCCGGCCCTTACCGAACCCCCAGCGGATTTGATGAAACGCGGCGGCGCGTATTATTCCACCGTCGCCACGCAATTGCTCAACGCGCACTACAACAACCTCGGCGAAACGCACGTCGTCAACGTCAAGAACGACGGCGCCGTCAAAGAGTGGCCCGCCGAATGGGTGTTGGAAATTCCCTCCACGGTTAACAAAAGCGGAATCAAACCGCTCCCGGCCGAACCTTTGCCGGCCGCCTGCTTCGGATTGATTTCCGCAGTCAAAGCCTACGAACTGCTCACCGTGGAAGCGGCCGTGCATGGCGACCGCAATGCGGCCTATCAGGCTTTGTTGGTTCATCCCATTGGGCCCAAAGCCAGCCAGGTTCAAGCCGTGTTGGACGACCTGCTGGAAACCCACCGCGAGTATCTCCCCCAGTTCTTCAAATAAACCTTAGGCTTTATCCATAATAAGAACGTCCCGACACTTGCGCCGCGCGCCAGTGCGGTGAGGCTGACAATGATCCTTTGATTTGTTTGAAAAAACCTTCGGGACGGTTCTTTCAGAGACGACCTATTTTCAATTCAATTAAATTTACAACGAGAGCGTACATGGCTTATTATCTTGGCGTGGACATTGGCGCCACCAAAACTCTGGCATTAATCTGCGACGAAAACGGAGCCTTCATCAGCGACGGGCAGGGCGGGCCCGGCAACCATGAAACCGTGGGACTCGACGGCATGGAAAATTCCGTCAAAGAGGCCCTCCATTCGGCGCTGACCAACGCCCAAATTCAACTGGACCAAATTCAAGGCGCGGGCTTTGGCATTGCCGGGTACGACTGGTACTCCAAAGAAGCCGTGATGAAACAGGTCATTCAAAAGATCGGCGTACAGGCCCCCTTCAAAATGGTGAACGATGTAACGCTTGGCCTGCTCGCCGGAACCAGCCAGGGCTGGGGCATTGCCGTCGTCTCTGGCACGGGCTGTAACTGTCGCGGGCTGGATCGTGAACACAAACGCGAAGGGCGCGTCACCGGCTATGGCGTGAGCATGGGCGAAGCCGCCGGAGCCACCGAGTTGGTCAACCGCACCATGCACTACATCGGCTACTCCTGGACGAAGCGCATTCCGCACACCGCATTAATTCCCGCGTTCATCAAAGCCGTCGGCGCAAAAGACGTTGAAGATTTAATTGAAGGCTACACCGAAAGACATTACGAAATCAACGCGGAGTTTGCGCCGCTGGTCTTTCAAGTCGCCGAACAAGGCGACCCCATTGCGCAGGAACTGGTACGCTGGGCCGGAACGGAACTGGGCGAAATGGCCAACGCCGTGGCCCGTCAACTCAACTTTGAAGACCTGGAATTTGAAATCGCGCTGATCGGTTCCATGTTCAAATCCGGCGAGGCGCTGATCGCGCCCATGCGTCAAACCGTCCACGCCGTGGCCCCCCGCGCCACGCTGATTCCCGTGGAAGTGCGCCCGGCGCTCGGCGCCATTTTGCTGGGCATCGAAGCCGGAGGCATGACTCTCACCCACCAACAGCGCGATAATATCAAGGCGGT
>JADZCC010000034.1 GCA_020851785.1 Anaerolineales bacterium | reverse complement strand
CCCGCCACCAGTCAAGAGAAAAAAGATTATGAAGAAAACGCCCGCTTCCAAGCCCTGTAAGATCAAAGAAATGGCTTCCGAGTATCGCTTTGATTATAAAAAAGCGAAACCAAATCGCTTTGCCGAAAAAATGAAGCAAACGCCTGTTGTGGTTTTGCTTGATGACGACGTGGCTAGGGTGTTTAACACTGCCGAGCAGGTTAATAAAGCCTTACGCGCCTTGATTTCAGCCATGCCTGAGATTAAGTGACAGTGATTTTGTAATCTTGAATATTCAGCGAAAAAAGAGATTGTGAGCGCGGAGTTACCCGCGCTAAGTGGTTGGTATGCCCAGTTATATGAAACGCAGTTGAGAGGGGAAAAGGTTTGGTTACAGTTTGTACAAATTGCAAAAAATGATTCTGTAGATCATAAAACGCTTGCGCAAGTTTGGGATTTCTCCCTTGACAAACTTACTAATTAGTAAGTAAAATCGCCCGATGGTCAAGATCGAAAACTCGAAGCGGACAATTTTGAATCTCGCCGAATCCCTCCTGCAAGACAGAGGCTTCAACGGGTTTAGCTATGCCGACATTGCCTCTGCGCTCAACGTGAAGAATGCCGCGATTCATTATCACTTCCCCAGCAAGGAAGCGTTGGCCATTGCAGTCATTCAGCGCTACCGCGAACGCTTCAAATTATGGATTAATAATGCGCGCATCAAAGATTTAGCTCCGCAGGAAAAACTAAACTGGTTCTTCAAAATTTACGAAGATTTCCGCGTAAACAACGGCAAGGTTTGTCTGGTCGGCGCTTTAGAGGTGGAATTTAATACAATCCCCGACGGCTTGAAAAAAGAAGTTGAAAGCCTGAACCGGGAAACGCTGGCTTGGTTGGAAGTCACTCTGGCGGAAGGAAAGAAACATGGCGCGTTTCAATTTAATGGGACGCCCGCCAGCAAAGCCGCGTTGATATATTCCAGCGTGCAGGGAAGTTTGCAAATGGCCCGCGCTCTGGGGGCGAAGAAATTTCGCGAGGTGGTTGAGCAGAATAAAATGGATGTGCTCGCCGCGTAGTTTTTTTTGTCGTTGAAACTTACTACATAGTAAGTTTTTAGACGCCCGATTGGGCGCAAAAAAAGGAGAAAAAATAATGTTGAACGATACGCCTGTAAATGAAAAGCAAGCTCTGGTAAAGAAGGCCTATAAAGTTTTTTTTACGCCAGGCAAATATGAAGTTAAACCGACAGAGGCTGAAATTCTCAAAAATGGGAATAATCTGACGGTTCAACATGACGTACCTGCAACCGGAGCGGCGCTGGAGCTGGCTGTGACTGCCTGGGGCAATCCTGCGCATCCCAAAGCCTTGTTGCTTCACGGTTGGGGCGGCGCGCGCGCGCAACTGACGGGCTTTGTTGAACCGCTACTACAGGCTGGATATTTCGTGGTGGCGTACGATCAGCCAGCGCATGGAGCCTCGGCGGGGCGGCAGACGAACATTTTGGAAATTGGGCCAACGCTGACGACAATCACGCGGCGTTTCGGAGGGTTTGACGCCATGCTTGCCCACTCATTTGGAACGTTAATCGCCTCCTATGCTTTGGTTAAATTAAATTGTCTGCCGCCTGCCAAGCTGGTCTATTTTGGCGCATTCAACCGGCTGATGGATGCACTGCCGCGCTTTCAAACGCTGGCTAAGTTACCAGACGATTTGACGGATGGAATCCGCGACTTGCTCTTTGAAAACTTCAGCGCAGAACTTCTTAATTCAATTGTGAATGCGGAACTTGTGAAGGAACTTCAGATCCCCGCGTTGATGTTTCACGATCATGCGGATGAGGTGACACCCGTAGAAGACAGCCGCGCCATTGCCAAGACCTGGCAGGGCGTGCAGTATGTTGAGACCAAAGGCTTGGGCCATAGAGGCGCGCTACAGTCGAAAGAAACTCAAGAGCAGGTTGTCAGGTTCTTGAAGGGTTAGTTCTTGAAGAGAGGTAGAGCGCTTTTGCGTGACGTGGGATAATAGGACGGGAACTTGCAAAACGCCCCAAATTTCAAACCCTCAAAAGGAACCCCCTGTGCAAACTTTCCTCGTCCTCTTCTTTGCCATCCTCTCCGAAGTGATTGCCACCACTGCGTTAAAGTTTACGCAGGGATTCACCAAACTTGTCCCCAGCCTGATCGTCGTGATTGGCTATGGCGCCTCGTTTTATCTGCTTTCGCTGGCATTAAAAACCATGCCCATCGGCGTGGCCTATGCGATCTGGTCGGGCGTGGGGTTGGTCCTCACGGTCATCGCCGGAATGCTCATCTGGCGCGAGCCGCTGGATTGGGCCCGCGTCGTGGGCATCTTCCTGATTTTGTTGGGAATCGTGTTCATTAACGTGATTTCAAAAGCCCCCACGCATTAACCTCAGCGCGCAAATTGAAAGAGTCTTTCAGGCATTACCCGTCTGGGTCATGCCTGAAGGCTTTGGCTTTGTTATACTACCCAAATGGAACTTTCTCAAAATATACATTTATTAGGCGACTTGCTCGGCCGGGTGATCTCGGAACTGGAGTCGCCGCAACTTTTTAAGATCGAAGAAAACATTCGCCTGTTGGCCAAGGCGCGCCGCGCTGGAGATGGCGTTGCCGCAGAGCGTCTGCTGAAGGAAGTTGCCGCGCTGAAAAATTCGGACGCGCGCGTGATTGCCGCGGCTTTTGCGGCCTATTTTGATTTGGTGAATCTCGCGGAAGAACATCAGCGCGTGCGTTTGCTCCGTCAGCGGGAGGATGAATCTTATCCAGAACCAGTCCGCGAGTCGATTGGCGAAGCGTTTGCGCTTCTCAAAAAAGAAGGCGTCAGCGCGGAAGCCGTCGCCGCTTTGCTGGAAAATTTATTCATCGAGTTGGTTTTAACCGCACACCCCACGGAAGCGCGTCGTCGCACGGTGCTTTCGCATACCGAGCGCATTGAAACGCTCCTGCGCCTGCTCAATCAGGATGGGCTGGCGCGCCGCAAAAAAGAAGAGACTGAAACGGCCTTGCAAAACGCGATCTCGGCCTTATGGCTGACCGATCGCGCGCGCGCCGATAAACTCTCCGTCACGGATGAAGTTCGCACCGGCCTGTATTTTGTGGAGTCGTTTTTTTGGGATACGATTCCGCTTATTTACCGCGACCTGGAAGAAGCCCTGCAAAAATATTATCCCACGCTGAAAGCGCCAAAAGACTGGTTGAGCCTGGCTTCGTGGATTGGCGGCGACCGCGACGGCAACCCGTTTGTGACGGCCGCCGTGACCGCTGAAACCCTGCGTTTGCATCGTGGTTTGGCGGTGGAAGGCCACCAAAAAGCGCTGAAAGAGTTGGCCCGTCAATTGAGCGTGAGCTCCAACCGCATCCCGCCGCCACAGGCATTAACGGAGTGGATTGAAAAACGCCGGCCGGGTTTTTCCGAACACATCGCCTACATTGAAAAACGTTACGCGCACGAGCCCTATCGTTTGATTGTGGCGATTTTGGCCAACGATTTAAAAGAAGCCTCCGGCGACGATATGACCAGCAACTTGTTAAGCGCCAGTCCGCACCCGGCGCGCCTGCAGTTGGCGGATTTGTTGGAACCTTTGCAGATGATCTCCGCCGCCCTGCCCGCAAACTTAACGCACGACGAATTACAGACTGTCATCAACAAAGTGCAGGTGTTTGGCCTGCGCGCCGCGCGTTTGGACTTGCGCGAAGAATCGAGCCGTTTGAATGCGGCCCTCGGCGAGATTTTACGGGCCCTCAGAATCGAAAATGATTTTGAGAACCTGTCCGACTCTGCGCGGGAAACCCTGCTGGCGCGTTTGTTGAGCGAGCCGCTCCCCGCTTTATCCAGCCACCCTGGCGTCACTTCCGCTTCGGCGGAAACGTGGGCGCTCTTTCAATTGATTGCGCGCGTCTATGCAATTTATGGAACCGACCTGTTGGGCCCGGTGGTGATTTCGATGACGCGCTCCGCCGCCGACGTCTTAACCGTCCTGCTCTTGGCTAAATGGGCGGGTTGCAAAACGATTCCGCAAATTGTCCCTTTGTTTGAAACGATTGAAGATTTAAAAGACGCCGCCGGAATTTTGGAACTGCTTTTCAATTCTCCAGTGTATCGCGCCCACCTGGAGGCGCATCAAAACAAACAAATGGTGATGATCGGTTATTCCGACAGCAACAAAGACGGCGGCTATTTGATGGCGAACTGGGCGTTGTATCAGGCCCAGGAAGAGATCGCGCAAATGGCGCAAAAATACGCCATACGCCTGACCCTCTTTCACGGGCGCGGCGGAACGATTGCGCGCGGCGGCGGCCCCGCCAACAATGCCATTCGCGCCCAACCCCCGGGAAGCGTGAACGGCCGCTTTCGCCTGACTGAACAAGGCGAGATCATCGCCTCGCGGTATTCCAATCCCGATATCGCGCATCGGCATCTGGGACAAATTGTCAACGCGGTGCTTTTGGCTTCCGCCCCGCGCGCTGTGGAATCCATCCCGCAGAAATGGCGCGAGACGCTGTCCGAAATGTCAAAGGTCGGAAAAGAAGCGTATCGCGCGTTGGTCTATGAAACGCCGGGCTTCATCCAGTTTTGGGAGGCGGCCACGCCGTTGGACGAAATCAAACGCCTGCAAATTGGTTCGCGCCCCTCTGCGCGCGGGAGGTTGGGCGCGGTCAACCAAATTCGGTCCATCCCCTGGGTTTTCTCGTGGATGCAAAGCCGCTTCAACCTGCCGGGTTGGTACAGCCTCGGCGCCGGGCTCTCCGCCGCGCCAGACTTAAGCCTGCTACAGGAAATGTACGACGGCTGGTTATTCTTTCGAACGTTGCTGAATAATTCTGAAATGTCCCTGCTCAAAGCGGATATGGATATTTCCGCCTTGTATGTAAGCCTGGCGCCGGATGAAAAACTGGCGGACAAAATTTTCAATTCGATTCGCAGTGAATACGAACGGACGAAAGAGATGACGCTGAAAATCAGCCGCCACCAAACCCTGTTGGAGTTGGAGCCGGTGACGCGCCAGGCGGTGCAACTGCGCAACCCGTATGTAGATCCGTTGAACTATATTCAAGTGGAAATGTTACAGCGTTTACGCGCGCTCAAAGACCCGGAATGCGCCGAAGCCAAACCTCTGCGCGAGGTGATGGCTCTGACGATTAACGGGATTGCGGCTGGGTTAAGAAATACGGGATGACGCGCCTGACAGGATGGCCAGTTACGTTTTGGTTCTGGTGACTTGAAAACTATTTCTCGGCCTTGTCCAAATCTTGGCCAATATCTCTCTGAAAGTCCCAGGTGAGAAAATCCAAACTGGACGGTAAAGATAGCTCTAGCGTATACAGATATTGCAATTCCAATTTTATATGGCGCGGGCGGCATTCCAGCAAATGCCCACCGCTGGATTTGTCGTCGGTGAGAAAATGTAAATGGACGCCGGGCACATTGAGCGAAGCCATAAAGGCTGGCGTATAAAAGCCGACCATTTGCCCGTGGACGCGATTAAATTCAAAAGTGGGTTGTTCTTTGGCTACTTCAACCAACGGACGATAATTTTCTTGTTTTGGAACCGAACGAGTTTTGACATACGTAAAATCGCCAGTGATGCGAAACGCATAAAAGATATTAGGCGATGGCATGAGGTCAATCATCCATTTTAAGAACTCGTTGTAGGATAATTCTTCATTCAAGGCCTCGTTAGTGGCTGGTTCAAACTTTACAGCGCAAGCAAATGGAGTACGGATCGATTCGTCCGTAACTTGATTTACTTTCCCGTCGGAACCGACGCGAAAGATTTCTCCGTCCACCATCATCATTTCGCCGTCTAAATCATTGAACGTGCCGAGCCCCAAGTCGCCATGCTTTTTGATCTCAGCCAGCGGGATGTTTTGTTCGTAAATGCCCTCTACTAAGGCATTGACCGGGGCGCATAAATAAATTTTGTTTTCAGCTTTGCGTTGGCGTATGCGGCGTAACGTTGTGCGTTCCATGTTTCCTCTTGAGCGCTTAGGTTGTTGTTTTATGCAAGCGCAATCTGCTCTGCGTTAATTGCGCTGTGGCGTATCGCCGATAATTTCCCAGCCTTTTTCCATAGCGACTTTTTTCAACTTTGAATCTGGATAAACTGCCACGGGATGATCGGCATGTTCGAGCAGGGGAATGTCCATGTAGGTGTCGCCGTAGGCAAAGTCCACGCGCTTCACGCCCAGCCGATTCAGGATCTGCTCCACTTTCTTTTCGCTGGCGATGAGTTCGCCCACCATGCAAATGCGCCCGTTGACGATTTCCACCGGCGTGCCGCTCACTTGGGCCCCCAGCCGTTTGGCAAACGGTTCAATGAACGGCTCAACGACGCTACTGGCAATGTACACTTGCGCGCCAGCTTCGCGGTGTTGAATTAAGCGCGCCACCACGTCTGCGCGGCGCTTCTTCCATAAATCCTGTTCCACCACCCATTCGGAAACCTGTTTGAGCTTTTCCGCATCCGCATTTTTGATGTAGGCCAAGCTCTCGATCATTAACTTTTGCCCCCAGGCTTGCCAGTCAATCAGGCCGTTTTTGGCCAGCAAGTATGACGGCATAATGGAAGCCATGATCAAATTGGCCTGCCATTTGCTTTGATTATGCTTCACCCAATCCACCAGTCCCAAAAAAGGCGAGCCGGCGGTTAAAGTTCCCATCATGTCTGAGACGACGATCATGTTCCACGCTCCAATCATTATTTTCTAAAATTGACGTGAAAATCCACGTCGTATTTTCGGCAATCATCTTTTGTGCAGTATTTTAAGGCTTGCAAACGTCCGTGCAGTTGCGCCAAAATTTCCGGCGCTAATTGGCTGGCGATATTTTCCAGTTGATACGGGTCTTTGACCAGATCGTAAAATTCCAGTTCACCGTTATCAAACTCAATATAAATAAAATCCTCGCCGCGAATCGCGCGGCTTGTGCCGCCGGTAATTTGGCGCGGTGGGTCGTAGATATAGTCTGGGTATTCCGGGTCTGGCTCCGGCGGGGCGGAACTAACCAAGGCTAAATTTTGCTCTTGCGTAGCGGCTAATTCGCTGTAGCCGATTTCAATCAATAAACTGTTACGCCATGCGGTTGCGGCGTTGGTGGCGGGGTTTAAAAGCGGAAGGAAGGACCGCCCGTCAATGAAATCGGCGGTGGGGATGTGGGCAATCTCCGCGATGGTGGGCGCAAAGTCAATGTTGGCGGTCATTTGAGTCACCTGCGATGCGGCCGGGATGTTGGGCCCGCGCACCATTAAGGGGACGCGAATATCTTCTTCATAGGAAGTTCCCTTGCCGGATGGTAAACGATGCTCGCCCATGTGAAAACCGTTGTCGGATAGGAAGAAAACGTAGGTATTCTCCAGTTGACCGTTCTTTTGAAGCGCGTCAAGAATCTGAACGGTCGCTTCATCCACCGCCTGCAGGGATTGAACCCGCCTTCTAAAGAGGTCATTCGCGTCATTTTCATCGTATTCGTCGCCGCTTAAGGCCAGCGAAAGGACGATCTTTGGTTTATCGCTCAGGTCTGCTTCTGCAAAAGAGGGCGTTTGCGGATATTCCAGGTCTTGATATAAGTCGGCGTGACGATCTGCGGGCGTGGCTGGCCCATGCGGCGCGATGAATGAAACCAGAATGAAGAAAGGTTCTGAACTTTCAGCTTGTTGATTAATAAATTGGAGCGACCGTTCTAAAATTACGTCTGTTCCGTATTCTTCCGGCTTGTCGCCATACTCCTTCAGTTGACCATTTTCATTCAAGGTGTAGTTGTAGTAAAAGTCAACGCCGCCTTTGGGGAGGTATAAAAAGGAATGCCAGTCCGTCCAGCCGGGCGGCACGTAATTGCGCCCCGCGTCGTTTGGGTAGAGGTTTAGATATTTTCCAACCAGCGAGGTTTGATACCCTTCGCGTTGCAACCAGACGGCCAGCGTTTCCGCTTCTTCGCCGTTTTTATAGAACCGCTTAAAGGCCGGAAGGTTGTCTAAAATGTCGGTGTTGTGCGAGTATTCGCCGGTGAGCATGGACGTGCGCGACGGACAACAGAGCGGCGTGGTGATGAAATAATTGGTAAAGGTGGCGCCTTGTTTGCCGATCAGGTCGTTGACTTTGGGCAGGTAGGGCATTAACTTATCGTCAAGATCGTCGGTTAGCAGAATGACAAAATTTGGACGCGGCGCGGAATTGAAGACGTTGCAACCCGCCAGACTTGAAATTACAAGGAAAATCATCGCCAGCCGGTGAAACTGGCTGGTTCGCTTGGTCTTGAACAAATTGAACTCCTTAAATGGATTGCTGAGAGTATAGCATTTTTTATTGATTCAACTGCTCCAATGTATAATCGTCGCATGGACAGTAAGACTCTCAACGTACTCGAATACCCCAAGGTTCTACAACGGCTGGCGGGCTTTTGTGATTTTTCCGCTTCGATGGAATTGGCCCGCAGTTTACAGCCAACCGCTTCCCACGAGTTGGCTCTGGCGCGGTTAGGCGAAACTGCCGAAGCTCGCAAATTGCTGTCTCTGCAAAGCGCAGGCGTGGGCGCGGCGCACGACGTACGCCCGCAGGCCGATTTGGCGGCGCGTGGCGGCGTACTCGACCCGCAAGCCTTGCTCGACATCAAATCCACGTTGATTTCCTGCCGCGAGTTGAAAAAAAACTTCGAGAAGAAAGAAGCCGAATATCCGCGCTTGATGGTCAGCGTGGCCGGACTGCCCGAAACCTACGGCATGGTGGACGCGATTACGCGCATCCTCTCCGAGCGCGGCGAAGTCCTCGATTCAGCTTCGCCCAAGCTGGCCGACCTGCGCCGTAATTTGCGCGTCGCGCAAGATCGGCTGATGAGTCGCCTGCAAAAATACGTCACCGATTCAAAGACCGCCCAAATGTTGCAGGAGCCAATCATCACGCAACGCGATGGGCGTTATGTCATCCCTTTGCGGGCGGAATTCAAAGGGAAGATTAAATCCATCGTCCACGATCAATCTGCCAGCGGCGCGACCTTGTTCGTCGAACCATTGCCCATCGTTGAGTCCAATAACGAAATCCGCGAATTGCAATTGGCGGAACGCGACGAAGAAAGAAGGATTCTCGCCGAAGTTTCGGCTCTGGTGGGCGCTCATGCCAGCGAAATTAAATACGGCGTGGAAAATCTGGCGGTTTTGGATGTCGCCTTCGCCAAAGCCAAATATGCCGAAACGTTAAACGCCAGCGAACCGATTTTGCATGAGTTGAAAGTTGTAAGTTCAAAGTTGCAAGATACACAACCTTCAACCATCCACTCGCCAACCCTGAAGTTGATTCACGCCCGCCATCCATTGATTGACCCGCACAGCGTCGTCCCCATTGACGTGGATCCGCGCGCTGGAACGCGCGCCATCGTCATCACCGGCCCCAACACCGGCGGCAAAACCGTCACGCTGAAAACCATTGGCTTGCTGGCGCTCATGGCCCAAAGCGGCTTGCACATCCCCGCGCAAAGCGGTTCCGAACTGCCGTGCTTTCATTCCGTCTATGCCGACATCGGCGACGAGCAATCCATCGAGCAATCGCTTTCCACGTTTAGCGGTCACATCACCAACATCATCCGCATCTTAAAAGAAATGGATCGGCGCTCGCTGGTGATCTTCGACGAACTTGGCTCCGGCACCGACCCGCAAGAAGGCGCGGCCCTGGCGCGCGCGATTTTGAATCATTTGCTCGAAAGCGGCGCCGTCACTTTGGTGGCCACGCATTACCCGGAATTAAAGACCTTCGCGCACTCAACGGAGGGCGTGGTCAACGCCTCGCTGGAATTTGATATTAAAACGCTTCGCCCGACCTACAAGCTGACTCTCGGACTCCCCGGCCGCTCCAACGCCCTGGCCATCGCTCAACGGTTGGGGTTATCCCCGCAGATCATCGCCGCGGCCAAAGCGGAGATTGATCCGCTGGATTTACGCGCCGATCAATTGCTGGACGATATTCGCAAGGAAAGAAATCGTACCTCGCGCGAAAGAGAAAAGCTGGAGAAAGCCAGAGCCCGGCTTGAAAAACAAAACCTGGACCTGGAAAGGCGCCTTGAAAAAATAGAAGACGAGCGCCGCGAGACGCTGGCCCAAGCCCGCGCCGAAGGCGAATTGGAAGTCGCCGTATTAAAGAGCAACCTGAACGCGTTGAAGAGCCAGTTGAAGAAGGCCCAACAACCCTTGAGCGCGATTAAATCCATCGAAGAAAAAATCGAAACGATGGAGCAGACCATAACGCAACCGGTGGAAAGAAAAAGCGAGCCAGCCCCTACGGCGGGTTCTGCGGCCCTGAAATTGGGCGAGAAGGTCACCGTCAGCGCGTTGAATGCCGAGGGTCTGATAACTGCCATCAGCGAGACTGAAGCGGAAGTGCAGGTTGGGAAGATTCGCGTGCGGGCGAGATTCGCCGATTTAATCAGACCACAAACCGTAGACGATCGACCACAAAAGGAACAAAAACGTCAGCCGTCGTCCACGGTCAATCGTCCATCAGCTACGGTCGGGATGAAGCCCCCCGGCATGGAAGTGGATTTGCGCGGCCTGATGAGCGAAGATGCGCTGGATAAAATGGAAAAATATTTGGAGCAGGCTTATCTGGCGGGCCTGCCGTTTGTGCGCATCATTCACGGCAAAGGCACGGGGCGTTTGCGTCAGGCTGTGCGCGAAGCCCTGCGCGGACACGCCTATATCCAATCTTTTGAAGAGGGCGGGCAGACCGAAGGCGGCGAGGGCGTGACCGTGGCGAAGTTGAACGCGGCTTGATGTGTTGTATAATTTAAAAAACGGGAGCCGCCGATGACCATTGACGACGCGATTAAAAAGATGACCGACCTGATTGCCGCCGCCTGCGCTGTGGCGGAGATCAAAGCCGCCAAAATGTCGGATGAAGAAGCGCGGCTTTCCGTCTATGCGCCTGCGGGCGAGATGCAAAAGATCAAAGATGCGACGTTTCAGCCCGCGCTGGATTTGTTGAATAGCGACGGCATGGATGTGCAGGTTTTTGTGTATGACAAAGACGCGCCACCGTTGAAAGGTTGAAAGCATATAAAATAACCGTCCCGAAGGTTTTTTCAAAAAAATCAAGGGATAATCAGCAGCCTTCGGGACGTTTTTTCCTTGAAAGGTTAAGCAATAAAAAATGGGATGAAGATTTTTTTCTTCATCCCATTTTTTATTCTGTGCGGCTAAAACGTTTTGGCGACGTGTTTCGCCATTTCTTCCGAAGTCCAGTAGCCGGTGTGCGCGGCCGTGGGGCTGATCGAGGTTGAAATTTCGTGGTCTTCGATCAGCCCTTTTTTATTGTCGTATAAAAAGTCCACCGGATAGGAAACCAGGTCGTGCCGACTCCAAAAGTTGACCCAGCGTGGATCGCTTAAATCGTCGGCGGTATCCAGCCCGAGGTCGCTGGGGTGAAGCGGCTCTTCCTCGTGAATTTTGTAAATCAAGGCTTTGGCGCGCAACATCAACAAACTGAGCGGCGAACCAAACGTGTATAAACGGCGGACGCGCAGGCGTTTTTCGCCAATTAAATCGCGCAGGTGATCCATGTTGGTTTTCATTTTTCCAACTTCGCTGGTATGACTTCTCTTGCGCGAAAATAAGTGAAAGAGTAAATCGTGCGCGATGACGCTTCCGGCGGAATGTCCAAAAATGGTCATCGAAACGCGCTCGTTATCTTTTTTGTTAATCTTCTTCACTTCTTTGGCGATGATGCCGAAAATTTGCTCGCGTAAATCTTCTTCGCCGTCCGGGGAGAGATAGTAAAACAGGTCGGACATGCCATAGAAGAGCAGGTCGCGCAGATGGCCGGTAATGCCAAACGGGTTGCTGTACGCGCCGCCCATGCGGGCTTTGACCTTTTCCTGAATCTTGCGCTCCACATCCGCAAGGTGTTGGTTCAGGCTGGCGCTGGAATCTTTATTCGGTACGCCCCAGGTGATGAAGAGCGGGTCGGCGTTGAACTTCTTGTCGGGATATTCTTTGAGTTGTTTCTTCACCAGCCGCAGAAGTTCTTCATATTCTTCCACGCCGGAGTTGGGATATTTATCCGGCGAGATGCCGTGGATGAAGATGGGGATTTCCTGCCAGTCGTCGGGTTGGCGCGGGGGTTGCGGGGCGTCTTTTTCGGCCTGCATAGTGGCTCCTTTTATATCCCTTCAGTATAGAACTTTTTGAATAAAATTCAACCGTACTTTTTGACCCAATTTTCCCAGGCTAAGGTAAAGGCGCCGGAAAAACCAAAGCGCCGAGTAGGGCGAGGAATGGAAAACTGCATAAAGCGAAGAAAGCTCCGCAGGTCAGCCCGATCAAAATCGTCAGCCACCAGGAAGCGCCGACAGCTTCGCGCTTGAAAAGAAGCTCATTGACTGCGGTTCTTTGCGTTTCGGAATACCATAAATACAGAATGAGCGGATAAATAAAATTGATCGAAAATAGCAGGTAACTGTTAATATCAGGAATCATATAGATCAGCGCCCCAGTCAGAACAAAGACTAAAAACTGCCCAACGGCCCCAGCGAGGAAGCTGATGATCATTTGCTGGTTGTCTTTCAGGCGACGATAGTTTAGCGCCATTAAAATTGCGCCGCTCACCAGCCCGCCGAGGAGCGCGGCCAGCGCAACCTGCCAGATTGAAAAAAGGCGCGGCAAGTCGTCCTGTTTTTGCTCCGCCTCATATCTGGCTAAATATTGATTCTTTTGCGCGTCAAATTCCGCCTGTGTCAGGATGCCATCGTCGAGGAGCAATTTCATCTGGCGCAATTTGGCGGTTTCATCTTCGATTTTTTGTTCCTTCACGATAGCCATGCCAAAGAAGCTTTTGGTGCGGGCTTCGTCTTCAGGCGTTGGTTCGTAAAAAAATCGCGCCACCCACGAAGCGGCCCAAACCAGCGCGTATGCAAGCTGCGGGGCGCCCAAGAGGACAATGGAAACGGGGAGTGAAATCCACCAGGCTTGCCGCGCGATCAGCGAAAGGAGCAGGATCACAGCGCTGGTTATCGCGCCCACGATGAACGGCAGGATGAAAATTGTAAACAGCGCCAGCCCCAGTTCTTTGGAATCTTCAAAGAAATTGCCTTCCACAATTCCGGGAATCAGAATCACGAAGCAACAAAAAATGGTCGTTAAGCTGAGGAGCAGAAACAACAATACAAGAAAATTTCTTTTAACTGAAAAGGTTGGTTTCTTGACATTCATCTTGAGCGTTTTCCTTTGCTTGTAAGCTTAATCCCTGACAAGGCATTTTACTTGATTTTTTATGCTACACTTTGCGCATGGAAATGCTTTCAACCGCTCTCGACCCACAATCTGCCGAATTCAAACTTAACGTTGAACACCATCGCGGACTGGCGCAAGAACTTAAAGCCAGGCTCGCCGTTGTGCGCGAAGGCGGCGGAGAAAAATATCGTAAGCGCCACGAAGAGCAGGGTAAGTTGTTCGTCCGCGAACGCATCGAACGCCTGCTCGACCCCGGCGCGCCGTTTTTGGAGCTTTCGGCTTTCGCGGCCTACGACCTGTATCAAGGCGAAGCGCCGAGCGCCGGCATCATCACCGGCATTGGGCGCGTGGCCAACCGCGAAGCGCTGATCGTCGCCAACGACGCCACCGTCAAAGGCGGCTCGTACTTTCCCTTAACCGTCAAAAAACATTTACGCGCCCAACAAATCGCCGAAGAAAATCACTTGCCCTGTTTATATCTCGTCGATTCGGGCGGCGCGAATTTACCGTTTCAAGATGAAGTCTTTCCGGACGCGCATCACTTCGGCCGCATCTTTTACAATCAGGCGCGCATGTCCGCCAAAAAGATTCCGCAAATTGCGGCGGTGATGGGTTCCTGCACGGCGGGCGGCGCCTACGTTCCCGCCATGAGCGACGAAGCCATCATCGTCAAAGGCGCGGGTACAATTTTCTTGGGCGGCCCGCCATTGGTCAAAGCCGCCACGGGAGAAGATGTCACCGCCGAAGAATTGGGCGGCGCAGACGTGCATACTCGAAAAAGCGGCGTAGCCGATCACTTTGCGGAAGACGACGATCACGCGCTTGAAATTTTACGAAGCATCGTGGAGACTTTACCGCGTGGACATGTGCATTCGTACCTTTCCGCGCTGGAGGTGGCTCCACCCGAAGAGCCTTTATACCCCGCTGAAGAATTATACGGCGCGCTCCCGCGCGCCTTCAAAGAAACCTACGACGTGCGCGAGATCATCGCCCGCATTGTGGATGGCAGTAAATTCCGCGAGTTCAAAGCGCGCTACGGGACAACGCTGATTTGCGGCTTTGCGCGCCTGCATGGTTATCCGGTGGGCATCATCGCCAACAACGGAGTCTTGTTTAGCGAATCCGCGTTGAAGGGGACGCACTTCATCGAGTTGTGCGACCAGCGCGGCATCCCCTTAATCTTTTTACAAAACATCACCGGCTTTATGGTCGGCAAGGAATATGAAACCGGCGGCATCGCCAAAGACGGCGCCAAGATGGTCCATGCTGTGGCCACCACCCGCGTCCCAAAATTGACTTTGGTGATTGGCGGCTCGTTTGGCGCGGGCAACTACGCCATGGCCGGGCGCGCGTATGGCTCGCGCTTTATGTGGATGTGGCCCAACGCGCGCATCAGCGTGATGGGCGGCGAACAGGCCGCAAACGTTCTGCTCACCATCAAACAGGATCAACTCGTCAGAGAGGGCAAACCAGCCCTCAGCGCGAAAGAGGCGGAAGCCTTCAAGCGCCCGTTGTTGGAGAAGTACGAAAAGGAAGGCAGTCCGTATCATTCCTCCGCCCGCTTATGGGACGACGGCATTATTGACCCGGCGGATTCGCGTCAGGTGTTGGGGCTGGCGTTGTCGGTGATTCTCAATGCGCCCGCCGAAGAACGCAGTTTTGGCGTGTTTAGGATGTAGTTCACACATGGCCTCAACTTCTTCCTCTCCGCATAAATTTTTTGCTCAACTGGCGGGCCATTGGTCGGGCTCCAGCAAGCTCTGGCTTGAACCCGATAAACTCGCCGACGACGCGCCCATGCTCGGCAGTTTGCAATTGGTTTTGGAAGGGCGGTTTGCTTTGTTTTTATATCAAGCGTCCATTCAAGGCGAAGCGCAACACGGCATGTTTACCTTTGGCTTTAACACCGCCACGAATCATTACGAAGCCAGTTGGGTGGATTCGTTTCATACCAATGACGGCATTATGTTTTGCACGGGGTCTGAAATTGAAAACGGCTTTCAAGTGCTGGGCAGTTACCCCGACCCCACCGGCGGGCCAGATTGGGGCTGGCGCACTGCCGTTCAATTGTTGGACGCAGATACCTTGCTGATCTCGGCCGAGAACATCCTCCCCGAAGGGCAGGCCGTCAAAGCCACCGAAGCAAAACTCACGCGCAGGAAATAACCAAATGGAGCGACCATGAAAATCTTGATGATTGGCGGCACGCGTTTTCTGGGCAGACATCTTGTAAACTACGCCCGCTCGCACGGACATCACGTCACCCTGTTCAATCGCGGACAGACCAACCCCAACCTGTTTCCACAAATGGATAAAATTCACGGCGACCGCGAAAAGGATTTGGATTTGCTTCAAGGGCATTGGGACGCGGTCATAGACACCTGCGGATACTTTCCGCAGAGCGTGCGCCTTTCCGCCGAGGCCTTGAAAGATAAAACGGACGCCTACGTCTTTATCTCCAGCATTTCCGCGTATGCTAACTTCAAAAAAATCGGGTTAAACGAATCAGACGCGCTGGCCGTTATTCCAGAAGAAGCCGCCCGGGACAACACGCCGGAGACGTATGGGCCGCGTAAAACCTTATGCGAGCAGGCGGTGCAAAACGTCTTTGGCATCCGCTCGCTGATCATCCGCCCGGGCCTCATCGTCGGCCCGCACGATGGCACCGACCGCTTCACTTATTGGGTCTCTCGCGTGGCGCGTGGCGGGCTGGTTCTCGCTCCAGACAGCCCCAGCGTATTAACTCAAATTATTGACGCGCGCGACCTTTCCAAATTTATCGTCGAAATGATTGAGCAAAACGTTTCGGGCGTGTTCAACGCCACCGGCCCGGAATATGAATTGAGCTTCGGCAGACTGCTCGATACTTGTAAATTAATCGGCAACAGCGACGCAAAATTCAAATGGGCTTCGCTGGATTTCATCCAGCGCCACAACCTCACGCCCGGGCTGGATTTGCCCATTTGGGCGCCAGACGACGGCGACCAGGCCGGGTTCTTGCGCGTGAATTCTTCCAAAGCCATTCGCGCCGGCCTCACTTTTCTCTCGCTCGAAGAAACGATCTACGACACGTTGGAGTGGTCTAACTCGCGTCCCGCCGACCATGTGTGGAAAGCTGGACTGACGCCCGAAAAAGAAGCGGAGTTATTAAAACTATTAAATGTTCACTAAAATCCTAATCGCCAATCGCGGCGAAATCGCCATGCGCATCATGCGCGCCTGTCAGGAACTCGGCGTCAAAACCGTGGCCGTCTATTCCGACGCAGATCAAAACGCCTTGCACGTTCAATTTGCAGACGAAGCCGTGCATCTCGGCGCCTCCGCCCCCAAAGAATCTTATTTAAATAGGGATAAATTGATTCAAGCCGCCCTGCACAGCGGAGCGGAAGCCATTCACCCGGGCTATGGCTTTCTTTCGGAGAACGCCGCTTTCGCCGCCGCAGTTGAATCAGCGAAACTGAAATTTATCGGCCCCTCGGCAGATTCGATCCGCGCCATGGGCGATAAAGCCGAATCGAAAATATTGATGAAAAAAGCGGGCGTGCCCACCGTCCCCGGTTTTGAAGGGCTGGAAACCGAAGCGGAGTTTAAACAAGCCGCGCAGGAAATCGGCTATCCGGTTTTGATCAAAGCCTCGGCGGGCGGCGGCGGCAAAGGCATGCGGGTGGTGAGCCAGGAGTCGGAGTTGCAAGACGCGCTGGAACTGGCCCGTGGCGAAGCGCTTAACTCCTTTGGCGATGAACGCTTGTTAATCGAAAAATATATCGCCGCGGCCCATCATGTGGAGTTTCAAGTTTTTGGCGACGAGCAGGGCAATTTGATTCATTTGTTTGAACGCGAATGTTCCGTGCAAAGAAGGCATCAAAAAATCATCGAAGAGACTCCCTCGCCTGTATTAACTTCGGAATTAAGGGAGCAAATGGGCGCGGCCGCTGTCCAAGCCGCCAAAGCGGTGAATTACTTCAACGCCGGAACGATTGAATTTATCTTCGACCCAAGTTCCGCCCAATATTATTTCCTTGAAATGAACACCCGCCTGCAGGTGGAGCATCCGGTGACGGAATTGGTGGCCGGGATTGATTTGGCGCAGTGGCAAATTCGCGTGGCGGCGGGAGAAAAATTCCCCTTTCAACAAAAGGATTTTATGCAAAGAGGCCACGCCATCGAGTGCCGCGTCTATGCCGAAGACCCGGCCAGCGGGTTTTTACCCAGCACGGGCAAATTGCTTCAATTTATCGAACCGCATGGGCCGGGCGTGCGCGTGGATTCTGGTTTTGCCAAAGGGAAGACCGTTACGCATTTCTACGACCCGCTGTTGGCGAAATTGATTGTCCATGCTGAAAACCGCGAGACTGCGATTCAAAAAATGCAAAACGCCCTCAAGAATTTCATCGTGCATGGCGTGGTTACGAACGTTGATTTTATGCAAGCCGTTTTGGCGCACCCGGATTTTGCCTCCGGTCAGGTCACCACGCGCTGGGTGGAAACTGTTTTAGCTGTCGCTGATTTGGCAGTTGAAAAAAACAAACCCACTCCCGAGCAGTTGATTTCTGCCGCGCTGGCTGAAGCCACGCTGGCAAACTCATCCATTGCGGCGGTTGAACGGCGCAACGAGTCCGATCCATACAGCCCGTGGAGACAAACCAATGGGTTTAGGAACTAGGTATGAAATTACTTTTTGATTCGCAACCAATTGAAATTGTCCCAACGCCCAACGGCTATGATGTTTTGTTCGACGGGCAAACGCATCCAGTGGAAATCGCCCGTCTGGATAAAGCCAGCGGACAAATCGAATTCCGCATTGGCGGGATTGCTCAGTCCGCTTATATTTCCTTTGACGGCGCAAAGCGTTGGATTACGCTGAATGGCCAAACCCGAATGCTGACCAAAACCTCCACAGCGCGGCGCGGCGCCCGACAGGATTCAACGGCCGGGTTAACGGCTCCCATGCCTGGGCAGGTCCGCAGTGTGGCGGTTGGCGTTGGCGAAGCCGTCAAGAAAGGCCAAACCCTCCTGACTATGGAAGCCATGAAAATGGAAATCAAGATTCAGGCCTTGATGGACGGCAAAATCAAGACGATTTTTGTTGCGCCCGGCGCCACCGTGGAACGCGAACAAACGCTGGTTGAAATGGCGGAATGACGATCTCGTTTATTTTTTAGGAGCAGGCATGGCTGGAAAATATTTTGAAGAGTTGGAAGTGGGGTTGAAAATTAAACATTCGGCGGGGCGCACCATTACGGAGATGGACAACGTCCTGTTCTCTTCGCTGACGATGAACACCCAGCCTTTGCACGTCAACGAAGATTTTGCGGCCAACACCGAATTTGGTCAGCGGATTGTGAACGGAATTTTCACGCTGGGGCTGGTCGTTGGGTTAACCGTTGCGGATATTAGCGAAGGCACGATCATCGCCAACTTAAGCTACGATAAAGTCATCCATCCCAACCCCACCTTCCACAACGATACCATCTACGCCGAAAGCGAGGTGCTGGAGAGACGCGAATCCAAATCGCGTAGAAACGTGGGCATCGTGCGCCTGAAACATTGGGGCAAAAAACAGGATGGCACGATCGTCATCGAATTTGAGCGGACCGCCATGTTTCTGAAGCAAGGCCAACGCCTGAACTTTTTGCCGTAAAAATTACTTTTTTGAAAATTACGTTTCGCTTTTGCCGAAAAAGACAAATCCTCGGATGGTACCGACGTTTTAAACCTTACAAACGCCTTTCAATGTGAAACTGTAAATTGATTAAAGCCCGGCCTTCATGTAAGATTTACCCTTGTAAAACTTTGAAATTTGGAAGTGTAAGATGGATGATCAATATCGCGCCATTGTTGGCACACAATCGTTTACTAAATTTTGCCCGGCCTGTAAATTTGGCAATGATTCAAACGCGCTCACCTGCGTGCATTGCGGCAGTTCGTTGGATCTGTCCGCTCAATTAAACCTGGAAAAGGGAAGTCAGTACGCCGTGCCAGAAAACGGCCTGGCTTTTTATTTTTCAGGGAATGGCGCGCTAATCACCATCGCCACCGCCGAAGAATTCGTCCTCGGGCGCAAAGCGGACGACGCGACCGAAACGCTGGTGGATTTATCCACTCCGGATGGTTTCGGCATGGGCGTCTCCAGGCGACATGCCAAAGTTCGCGCAACTGCTCAGGGCTATGAAATTATGGATTTAAACAGTTCCAATGGAACCTGGCTGGATGGAAAGATTCTCCCGCCCAGTCAGGCCGCGCAACTTCCCAGCGGAAGCACGCTCCAGTTGGGACGCTTGAAACTGGTTGCCGTTTACGATCGGCATCCATAACGCTGAAGCTTGCTTCCCAAGCCGCCAAATCTTTGGCGGTTTTCTTTTTAATGCTATCATCGGCTGGCAAAGGAGCATTCCATGTACCCAAGACGAGCCCTGCTTTACATGCCCGGCGACAACTGGAAGATGATTACAAAATCCATCACCCTGGGAGTCGATTCCATTTGTATGGATATGGAAGACGGCGCGGCGGTTAACAAAAAAGCCGAAGCCCGCGAAACGATTGCCAGAGCCTTGCGCGAACTGGATTTTGGCCAAAGCGAAAAGCTGGCCCGCATTAATTCCGTTGGCTCAGGCTGGGAGCAGGACGATCTTGAAGCGGTCCTGCCATATCGGCCGGATGGCATTGTGATTCCCAAAGTTGAGTCCTATGAACAGATTGAATGGGCGAGCGAAATTATCGAATCTGCCGAACTCAAATACGGCTGGAAGGTTAACTCCATGCGCATTCTGATTGGCATTGAAACCGCCAAAGGGATTTTGAACCTCAAAGAAATTGCGTCACACCCGCGTTTGGACGCCCTGATTTTCGGTGGCGAGGATTTTGCCGCATCCATTGGCGCAAAACGCACAAAAGACGCAACTGAATTATTGTACGCCCGTCAGGCAGTCGTTGTGGCCTGCGCCGCCCATGATTTGCAAGCCATTGATATTGTCACCATTGATTATAAAGATTCAGAAGCGCTGAAAGCGGAATCTGAGTTTGGTGCGCGGCTGGGCTTCAGCGGCAAACAAATCATCCACCCGAATCAGGTTGCGGCGGTGCAAGCGGCGTTTACTCCATCCGCCGAAGAAGTTGCATATGCAAAAAGAATCGTCGAGACGTTTGAGGCCAGTCAAAAAGAGGGGAAAGGCGCGTATTCGTTAGATGGCAAGATGATTGATATGCCATTGCTACGCAACGCGCAAAAAGTGTTGGCGCGAGCAAAGGAGTAACGTAACGCAGGCTTTAGTCTGCGTTTGTTACCTGCGACTGAAATCCACGTTCCAAATTAGAGGAGCTACCTTGTTATCCATCGTTTACGGATTATTATCCGCGTTCAGTTGGGGCGCAGGCGATTTTACCGGCGGGCTGGCGGCGCGAAGCGTTGGCGCAGTCCGCGCCGTGTTTTATGCGTCTGTGGTTGGGCTGGTTGCAGTTGGCCTTTTAGCGCTCAGGAGCAATGAAGCGTTTCCATCTCCGCGAGATGTTGGGTTGGCGTTCATGGCCGGGCTGTTTGGCGTAATGGGCCTGATCTTTCTTTACGCCGCCATGTCCAAAGGGTTGATGAGCATAGCCGCCCCAGTCTCAGCGTTATTGGCGGCGCTCATTCCCGTCATCGTCGGCATCGTCACACAGGGCTTGCCAAATTATTTGATATTGGTTGGATTCGTCTTTGCGCTCCTGTCCATTTGGGTGATTTCACAAGGCGAAGATGGAATCAAAAATATCCGCTCGCACCTTGTAGACCTGAAGCTGCCTCTGCTGGCCGGCCTTGGATTTGGCTGTTACTTTGTCTTTGTCCATCAGGCCACGGGCGCGGGCGGAGTGATTTGGCCCATGGTGATTTCCCGCGTGGCCAGCGTTTCCTTTTTGTTGATTTATATGCTGATTACAAAAACATCCTTTCAACTTGAAAAAGCGACCGTCTTGCCGGCGATCTTTCTCAACGGCATCCTGGATTTGACCGGCAACGGTTTTTTCATCCTCGCCACCCAAACCGGCCGATTGGATGTCGCCGCGGTGTTAAGCTCGCTCTTCCCGGGCGCAACGGTGTTGCTCGCGTCCATCTTCCTCAAAGAAAGACTCAACCGCAATCAATGGGTGGGCGTAGTCTCCGCTTTGATTGCGATTGTATTAATGACCATGTAAACGGACTTTGTCGCGGATTCGCGGACAATAACGGACAAATCGGTTTCCATTCGCTCCCACAAATCCGTTTGTTTCCGTGAATTCGTGATAGAGTCCGTTTACAAATTCTGTGGTAAACTCAGCCCGTTGTAATTTTCTGGGAAAATGTTTTGACCCGCTCTAAACGCCAAGCCCGCTGAAATCATCGGGCTTTTTTGTTGGGTGAGATTGCTTGAAAAAGCAATCTTGAATAGCAAGAAAGAAGTAAAACAGAGTTGTCAAAACGTCCCAATGACATGTCATCGTGAAATTGGTGGTTGAGTAGCCGCGTTCTTGTTTGCTTGCCCTGATGATTTTCAGGGTTGCGGCGTATCGAAACCACATTCATAATGACGAAATAAAAAGGACAAACATGACAACCGATTTTCTTTCTTTAAACTTGCGTAGCGAGCTGACGCAAGCCATTAGCGAACTTGGCTATGCCGAACCGACGCCCATTCAAGCAGGCATGATTCCCCTCATGCTCACCGGCGTGGACGTAATTGGTCAGGCTCAAACCGGCACCGGCAAAACAGCCGCGTTTTCTCTCCCCATCTTAAATAATTTTCAAAAGCAGAAAAACCCGCAAGCCCTGGTGTTGGCGCCCACGCGCGAACTGGCTTTGCAAGTCGCCGATTCGATGAACGAATATGGCAAACATTTGCATGCGCGCGTGCTGGCCGTGTATGGCGGTCAACCGTACGGCCCGCAAATCAACAACCTGCGGCGCGGCGTGGATGTGGTCGTGGGTACGCCCGGCCGTCTCAATGACTTGCTTGAACGCGGCGTTTTGGTTTTGAGCGATATCAAAACCGTTGTGCTGGATGAAGCCGATGAAATGCTCAACATGGGCTTCGTGGAAGAAGTTGAAAAAATTCTGGCGACGACTCCCTCCGAGCGACAAACCGCCTTGTTCAGCGCCACCATGCCCCAGCGGATTCGCAAACTGGCAGACCGCTTCATGCGTGACCCGCAAACGGTCGCGGTGAAAAGAAGCACGCTCACCGCCTCAGCCATTGATCAGCGCTACTACCTTGTGCATGATCGCGATAAAACGAATGCGCTCACTCGTCTTTTTGAAATTGAGCCGATTCATTCCGCGCTGATTTTTGCCCGCACCCGAGCGGAAACCGCCACGCTGGCAAACGAACTGGTGATTCGCGGCATCCCCGCCGAAGCCATTCATGGCGACCTGGATCAAAACGCCCGCGAACGCGTCTTGGGCCGTTTCCGCGCCAACCAGGTGAAAGTCTTGGTCGCCACCGACGTCGCCGCGCGCGGTTTGGACATTGACGATATTTCGCACGTCTTCAATTATCACCTGCCAGATGACGCCGAAGTCTATGTTCACAGAATCGGCAGAACCGGCCGCGCAGGCAAAACCGGAATTGCGATCACATTGCTCGCTCCCAAAGAAAAAAGGCGTTTGCGCGAAGTGGAAGCGCTCACCAAACAGCCGGTCAAGCAATTGGAACTGCCCACGCCCGCTGAAATTATTAAACACCGCGAAACGCAAACCGTTGAAAATTTGAAGGTTTGGCTTGGTCGCGGACGTTTCAAGCGCGAGTTGGAGATGGTTCAGGAATTAATTGAAGCCGGGCATGACCCAATGAACATTGCCGCCGCCGCGATTAAGATTTCCCGTGGCGACGAAAAGCAAAGGCCGATTGCCGAAGTGTCGGATGTGAAGCCCGATTTCAATCGCAGAGATGAGCGTGGTGGACGAAATGAAAAGTTCGGGCGCAAAGAGTCGTTCGGGCGTAGAGATGAGTCCGGGAGCCGGGGCAAGCGCGAGCGCGGTCGTGGCGCAACGTCGCATGAAGAAGGCATGGTGCGAGTCAAAATCAATAAGGGCAAAATGCACAACATCCGTCCCAGCGACATCGTCGGCCAGATTGCCTTTCACGCCAACATCCCCGGGTATACCATTGGGAAAATCCGCATTGAAGAAAAACATTCATTTGTAGATGTGCCCGCCGATGTGGTTGACCAGGTGATTAAACACAGCGGCAACTACAAAATTGGCAAAGAAAAATTTAGCGCCGTGAAGGCAAATTAATTAAATCGTCCCGCAGGTTTCTCAAGTTAACTTTAATCATTGAGCCTAACCTGCGGGACGTTTATAATGGATTTATGTCAAATAAAACGGTTTGGTCTTCTGAATCTGGAGATTTAAGAAAAAAACAAAACCTCACCCCTAACCCCTCTACCCTAACGGGCACACGTCCTTTGAGGAGAGGGGAATCTCTGCCGCCACAACAACAGACGATTTATCTGCACCGTGAGACCAGCGGGCGGAATGGCACGCCTGTTTCTTTGGTGAAGAATCTTGCATTAAATGCAGAGGATATGAAGGCCCTGGCAAAGAAGTTGAAGCAACAATGCGGCACGGGCGGGACGATTAAAGATGGCGTGATTGAAATTCAAGGCGAACACCGCCAAAAAATTGCAGAGATTTTGATTAAGCTGGGATATAAAGTCAAAATTGCAGGCGGGTGATCGGCAAAAAAAAAATCGTGCAGAGTTTTGTCCAAACTCTGCACGATTTTTCTACTCTCTAATTCTCACCCATGCCTGCTCATAAATCTTTCCATGCGGCGCAGGGCTTCCTCAATTTTTTCGTAGGAGGTGGCGTAACAGGCGCGGGCAAAACCTTCGCCGCCGGGTCCAAACGAACTGCCTGGCACAACGGCTACGTGTTCTTCTTCCAATAATTTTTGGCAGAAGGTTTCATCGTCCATGCCGGAGGCCCGGATGTTGGGAAATGCGTAAAAAGCGCCGCGCGGCTCAAAGGTCGTCAGCCCGAGGCGGTTTAATCCGCCTACTAAAAGCTTGCGCCGACGATCATATTCCACGCGCATTTCTTCCACGTGTGGGTCGCCAATCAGCAAGGCCGCGAGCGCCGCATCTTGCGCGGTGGTGGGGGCGGACATAATGGTGTATTGATGAATACGCACCAACCCTTGAATTAAATCGGTGGGACCGCAAGCATAGCCGATACGCCAGCCGGTCATGGCGTAGTCTTTGGAAAAGCCGCCAATGAGGATGGTGCGGTTCTTTATGTTTTCGCCCAACGATGGAAAACAGACGTGCTCAAAGTCATATACCAGGCGGTCGTACAATTCGTCGGAGACGACGATCAGGTCGTTTTCTTCGGCGATGGCCGCAATTTCCAACATCACTTCGCGGGTGACGACAGCGCCGGTGGGGTTGTTGGGAAAGCCAAAGAACAGCGCTTTGGTGCGCGGCGTAATGGCTTTGCGAATATCGGCCGGGTCCACCATGAATTGGTTTTCTTCGCGGCAGGGGACTTCCACCGCCACGCCGCCCGCCATGATTACCTCAGCTTGATAGGAAACAAAACACGGCGTGGGAATGATCACTTCGTCGCCCGGGTCGAGGATGGCGGTGAAGGAAAGATACAGCGCTTCCGAGCCGCCAACCGTGGCGATGATTTGATCGGCCGGGTTGTATTTAACTTGATACAGGCGCTTCAAATTGTCGGCAATCGCCTGACGCAATTCCATTTTGCCCCAATTGGAGGTGTAATGCGTTTCGCCATTTTGCAGAGAACGGATGCCCGCATCCAAAATGGGTTTGGGCGTGGTGAAATCTGGTTCGCCAATGCCCAGCGAGATCACGTCTTTCATGGTGGCGGCAATATCAAAGAACTTGCGGATGCCGCTGGGTTTCAACCCGGCGACGCGTTTGGACAAGCGATTCACGGTGGATATTTCTTGCATTGATTCTCCTTATGGTTTTTTATCATTTTACAACGGTTCGACGAGCCAGTCGTCGGCGTCTTCCAAATAGGTAATTTCAAACGCCAGCCCATCCGCCGTTTTCACCTGAAAGCCTTTTTCGCCCTGCCCGCTCCAGCGCGAGATCACCTCGGCAATTTCATGACGCGCGCCCTGCCAGACGAGCGAAAGCGGTCGTTCGGCATATCCGCTCCGGCGGATTGGGTCGCGGCGGCACTCGACAACTTCCATCTTACAAGACGATTGAGCAATTGTCGCCGATGTTTACAGACGCCGCGTGACAATCGCCTCTTCCTTTAACCGAAGCCTGCCGGCCAATCAATGAGCGAGTCAGCGCCGCATCTTTGATCTCGCACCCGGCTTCGAGGATGCTCGAGTCAATTTGCGCGTTTTCGATCTTGCAATTTGCGCCAATCGAAGCGTGTGGCCCAATTTTGGAATTTGAGACTTGAGCGCTGGGATGAATGAAGACCGGCGCAATAATTTCCACGTTGGAGTCGGCGAACTGCGCCGGAGCGCCGCCGAGTTTTTCCAATAAGACCTGATTGGTTTCCAGCGTCGCTTCAATCGTGCCGGTATCCAGCCAGACGGCAGTTTCGTGCGTGCGAACTTTGGCGCCATGCTCAATCATCAGCGTGATTGAATCCGTGAGGAAGTATTCGCCTTTGAGCGTGATCTGGCGTTCGATTTGTTCGTCAATCGCTTCCAGTAGTTTTTCGGCGCTTTTGAAATAGTAGCAACCGACCACCACAAGGTTGTTCTCCAGGCTTTGCGGCTTTTCAATAAAGCGCTTGACCCAGCCTTCTGCGTTGACTTCCGCCACACCAAAGCGGCGTGGGTCTGGCACGGGCATCACCCAGGCAATCGCGTCCGCCGTTTCGTCCGCGAGGAAGGAGAAATCGGTTTCCATTAACGTGTCCGAAAAACACATGATCATTGGGCCGCTTAAATGTTTGCGGGCCAAGGCCAAAGCGTGGGACTGGCCTTTCATTTCGTGTTGCACCACAAAATGGGCCTTTAAGTCTGGGTAGTTTTCTTTAATAAAAGCGGGGACTTGAAGTTCGCCGAGAAACGGGCCGACAATAAAAATAAACTCGGCTTGTTCGGCGTTCGGGACGGTTTTGAACATATCGAGCAGGTGTTCGAGCGAGGTTTTTCCGGCCACGCTCACCAAAGGCTTGGGTTTGCTCCAGGTGTGCGGGCGCATCCGCGTGCCCCAGCCAGCCATTGGGATGACAATTTTCAACGTTTCTTTCAAGGGACTTCTCCGTAGTGAATTTCAACGGTATTGTACCAATGAAAAAACTTTAACGATACAGCGCAAACCCCAGCGCCGCCCCAGCCACCACCAGCCAGACGGGATTAAGTTCCGTCAGCGTTAACAAGGCAAACGCGACGAGGGCAATCAGCGCCTGCGTTTTGTTTTGCATTAGCCCACCGCCCCAGCCCAGTTTTTTGACGCTGAAAACCGAATACGCCATGATGTAGGCCGTCCACAGGAGTAGGCCCACAACCACCGGCCGCACCGCTTTGAGCATGGCGGCCACCGCGGGCGAATCTTTGATGTTGAAGAAGTAGGCGATCATGATTAACATCAGAAGCGTGGTGGGCAGGACGGTTCCGGCTGTGGCGATGATGGCCCCGCCCATGCCGGAAAGTTTGTACCCCACATAGGCGGAGACTTGCGGCGCAATCGGGCCGGGGAGCGCGTTGCTAATTGCCACTGCGTCGGCAAATTCTTCGTTGCTGATCCAGTTGGCGTCCACCACTTCGCGTTGCATTAGGGCCAGCGAAGCCGGGCCGCCGCCCCATGAAAACAAGGCCACGCGCGCAAAGAGCCAGAAAATATCCCAAAGTAATTTGATCTGCATTTACCATTCTCCAAATTGCGGACTATTTTTTTGCTGGCGATATTCTTCAATTCGGCGGGAATGCCCGGGCCAGAGGTCTGCGGGGAGTTGATCGAGCGGAAAGGTTTTTAGCTCGGCGATCTCTTGATCGGGTGTGCCGATGATTTTGAAATCGCGGCAGACGAAGACGAGGTTATGATCGGTGCGCCAGTCTGCGAAGTTGGTGTAGGCGCCCATCAGCGTGAGCGCGCCCAATTCGGCGCCGGTTTCTTCGCGGGCTTCGCGGCGGGCGGCCTGCTCCAGCGTTTCGCCGCGTTTGAGTCCGCCGCCGGGCATGAACCAGCCGCGCAGGTAGGTCTGACGGACGAGCGTCACGCACTGGTCTTGAATCATCATCACGCGCACGCCCATGCGGACGGGACGAAAGAGGAAGCAGAAAATGCGATAGGCGAGATAGAGCAGGCGATAGTACATGGGTAGTTTCCCAACAGTGACGTTTAGAGGATGGTGAGCTTGGCCAAGCTGGCGGCGAGGCGTTTGATGCCGACGGATTCAAAGACCACGTCTACAATTTCGTCGCCGTCTTGTAACTTGCTGTTCAGGATAATGCCTTCGCCCCATACGGGATGTTTGACTCGAATCCCAGCTTTGTATTGGCCGGTTGGAACAGAATCCACTTTGGGCGGGGCCGGGCGCGACCAAGTCGTTGATGAGGACGAACTGCGGAGGGGCCGTCCAGTTCTGGTTTTGCCTACCAGTAAAGTTTCGGGGATGTCGTCCATAAATCGCGAAGGGAAAGTTTCTTCGCTCATGCCGCGCCCGCCGCGTTGAATGGCTCTGAGCAAATAGAGGCGATCTTTGGCGCGGGTGAGGCCGACATAAAAGAGGCGACGTTCTTCTTCCATTTGTTCGGGTTCGTCGAATGAGCGGCTGTGCGGAATGATGCCGTCGTCCAGCCCAACGATGAAGACCACGCCATACTCCAGCCCTTTGGCGGCGTGAAGCGTGAGCAAGGTGGGCGCGTTATTGTCGGTGATGGTGTCTTGGTCGGCGATGAGCGCGATGTTTTCGAGGAACTCGTCCATTGTGCGCGTGTCGTATTCCTGCGCGAGACGGCGCAGTTCTTGCACGTTTTCCCAGCGGTCGGCGCTTTCTTCTGAATCGTCGTCTTTGATGTAGGCTTGATAATTAATGTCTTTGGCGATTTGGTCGAACAGCGCGGAAACGGAGCCGGTTTGCGCGAGCGCGCGCCAGTTGGCAAACAGGCCGCCAAAATCTGCCAGCGGAAGCGCGGCGCGGCCGGTGAAGGATTTGTAATATGGAGAATCGGAGCCGCGCGCCAGGTCGAGCAAAATGCTGGCAGGCGAGACGTGGTTCTGGCGGGCGACGACGTGGAGCGTGGTTAACGTTTTTTCGCCCACGCCGCGCGGCGGCACGTTGATGATGCGATCCAGGCTGGCTTCGTCCGCTGGGTTGTGGACGAGGCGCATGAAGGCGATCATGTCTTTCACTTCGCGGCGGCCGTAAAAGCGTTGCGCGCCGACTAATTTATAGGGAAGTCGCGCCTGTAAAAAGGCTTCTTCAATTAAACGCGACATGGCGTTGGTGCGATACATCACGGCGCAATCGCGCGGCTCAAACTCGCTGGAGGCGACCAACTGCGCGATGGTGTCCACCACAAACGCGGCTTCGCCGTAATCGTCCCGCGCTTCGTAGAAGAAGATTTTTTCGCCCGCGCCGCGATCGCTGAAAAGTTTTTTCTTGCGCCGGTTTTGAGCGCGGTCAATCACGCTCATGGCCGCGTCTAAAATGTTTTGGCGCGAGCGATAGTTTTGTTCGAGCAAAACTACGGTGGCGTCGCGGTGATCCTGTTCAAAGCGGCGCACGTTGCGATAGTCCGCCCCGCGCCAGGCATACACCGAGTTGTGGACGACGACGCCATTGGCGATATAGTTGTGCAGATTTTTCACTTCAAAGTCATAGACGGTTCCGTTGTAGGGCTCGTGAGTCACTTCCACGATCTCGTCTTCGACGATCTTTCCCTGCTTTTCGATGGCTACAATCATGGATGGGTGTAAGTGGCTGGCGGGCATGAGGTTGAATTTATTGGCGATTGGAGATGCGCCTTTGTCTACAAGGAATGCGCCCGTCACAATTTCAGCGTCATTGGCGGCTTCGCTTAATTTTTGCGCGACGTCTTGAGTATCGTCGTACTGCAAGCGGTTGACGCCAATGCGCCAGTGGTTGCGACTGCGCGTACGGGGTTTGTAGCCATCCGCCTTGAGTTGCCTGCCGAGGCGCTCGTCGCTACTCCACAAGTCCACGCGATGAGCGTGCCAGGGGGATTCTTCGGTAATTCTGCCGTCGCCAAAGTAACGTAAATTAACAATGTTTCTGAACGTGCCTTGTGGAATGTAGTGCGGGTATTTTAAATCCATGCCGAGATCGGTCAATAGTTGATGGGCATTTTCATCTGTGTTAATTTCGGTAAACAGCCGGTTGATGTATTCTTGCGACATGCGCATTCGGCGTCCGCGTACATGAAACACGCTGGTTGGAACGCCATACGATGTCGAATAGTACGCTTCCCAGTAATGGGCTTCGTTGCGATCTGAACAAACTTTCAGGACCCACATTTTGTGGGCGTTTTCCTGATTACTGCGAACCTGCAATCCAATTTTTAGCGAAGCGCCGTCGCTCCGGGCATGCGAGGCAATGCCAACCCGATAGCCCTTGTCTTTGCGGTACATCAGATAGACGTAATGCAAGCCCGGCTTCATTCCCAACCGGGCAAACATAATGTGGTTGGGCGTTGCGCGGATAATCTGGCCGCTTTTTGTTTTAACGCGGACGAGGTTGCCCTTAAATATCCTTTTTCCTGCATGGGCTACGGAAGCCGTCATTACCGAGCCGCGTCCGCTGGCGGCGATGACCTCATCGCCGCGTTTAATGTCTTCAATCTTCTTCTGCCCATGCGGGGTCTGAATTTTCACATCCCCCGGAAAGCATTGGTCCGGGTCGCCGACGCAAAAGATATTTCGATGATGCGAAGAAAGGCTTTTTACCAGCGCATATTGCGCGCTGTTGGTGTCTTGAAATTCGTCCACCAGCACATGCCGAAAGCGTTGCGCATATTTTTCGCGCACGGCTGGCACGTCTTCCAGCAGGCGCGTGGCGTAGAAGAGGATATCGTCAAAATCCACGGCGTTCATGGAGACCAGCCGTTTTTGATATTCGGCATAGACGCGCTTGACGACTTCATCGCGATAGGTGTTAATCGGATAATCGTCGGCTGGGATTAATTCGTTTTTGGCGCGGGAAATTGAAGCGTGGACGCTGTTGGCGCGATATAACTTCTCGTTGAGGTTAAATTCCTTGATAATCGTCTTGACGATTCGTTCCTGATCGTCAGAATCAAAAATCACGAAATTCGATTCGATCGGCAGGTGTTCGGCTTCCCGCCGTAAAATGCGCGTGCAGATCGAGTGAAACGTGCCAATCATCATCCCTTCAATGGCTTGCTCATTTAACATCGCCTTCACCCGCTCTTGCATTTCTTTGGCGGCTTTGTTGGTGAAGGTGACGGCGAGGATTTGCCACGGGCGCACGCCTTGATTGGCGATCAGATAGGCGATGCGTTGTGTGAGTACGCGCGTCTTCCCGGACCCCGGCCCGGCGACGACCAAAACCGGACCTTCCCCGGCTGTGACTGCGCTTTTTTGTTGAGGGTTTAGTTTATTGAGGAAATCCATGTCGGTATTATAAATGCTCTGACGCAGGCCGCGACCTGCGTCAGAGCATGGAAATTGAAACCGATTAAAAATTATTTTATTTCTGAAGTGCAGTGCGGGCAACGCGTGGCTTTGAGGGCGATGGCGCTGTAGCAATACGGGCAGTCTTTGGTAGTGGGCGCGGCGGCAGGTTCCGGCTTTTTGAGGGCGTTGGCGGATTTGACGATTAAGAAAATGACGAAGGCGATGATCAGAAAGTCAATCACATTGTTGATGAACACGCCGTAGGTGATTTTGGCTTCGCCGATGGTGAGGGCCAGCCCGCTGAAATCCACGCCGCCCATGATCAGCCCGATGATTGGCATGAGGATGTCGGCTACGAGCGAACTGACGATTTTGCCGAAGGCGCCGCCGATGATGACGGCAATCGCCAGGTCCAGTACGTTTCCGCGCATGATAAAAGCTTTGAATTCTTTGAGCATTTGCTCCTCCTTGTAAAGCGATATTTTTTATTCTATGGGATGCGGTGAGGCGTGTCAATGCCTGGGCTGGGGAAATGCCATTTAATGTAGGAGCAGGCTTGGGGTAGGGCGGCGCGGCGCGTCCCGCTCAATGGGGAGCGTGTTTGGTAAAATAATTCATTTGACGCTCGAAAAGAATTAGGTATAATTTCCCCTGCTTTCAGGCGCGGGCCTGAATCCGAGTACGCCGAAAATAAAAAATCCTAAAGTTAGAGAAGGACTTGCGGATGCCTGATTTTTTGCTGGATATAAAGGGCCTTGAAACACAGTTCAAGACGCCAGATGGAACTGTTCACGCCGTGAATGGAGTTTCATTTGGTTTGAAGGAAAGCGAAACATTGGCGGTGGTGGGGGAAAGTGGATGTGGAAAAAGCGTAACGATGTTATCAGTCATGGGATTGGTTCCGTCGCCTCCCGGTAAGGTGACGGCTGGCGAGGCCTTGTTCTTTGGCCGCGACCTTTTGAAAATGTCCGCTGAGGAACTGCGGCATGTGCGCGGCGCGCAAATTAGCATGGTCTTTCAAGACCCAATGACTTCATTGAACCCGGTCTTGACGGTTGGCAAACAACTGGAAGAACCGTTGATGTTGCACGTGGGCATGTCGCGTACGCAGGCGCGCGATCGCGTGGCGGAATTGCTGGCCATGGTGGGCATTCCGAATCCGAAAGACCGGCTGGATGATTACCCGCATCAATTTTCTGGCGGCATGCGTCAGCGCGTGATGATCGCGATGGGCTTGTCTTGCAGTCCGCAAATTTTGATTGCCGACGAACCAACCACGGCGTTGGATGTCACCATTCAGGCGCAGATTGTGGAACTGGTAAAACGCCTGCGCGACGAGATCGGCATGGCCATCATTTGGATTACGCACGACCTCGGCATTGTGGCCGGGCTGGCGCAACGCGTGGTGGTGATGTATGGCGGCTTTGTGGTTGAAGAAGCGCCGGTGAATGAGTTGTACGCCAATCCTACGCATCCGTATACGCTGGGATTGCTCGGTAGTATCCCGCGCTTGGATCAAAAAGAAGGCAAGAAGTTAACTTCGATTGAGGGTTTGCCGCCCGTCTTGTATGAGAAGCCGACGGCCTGTCCGTTTGCGCCGCGCTGTAAGTGGGCCATGGAGCGCTGTTGGAAGGAAAACCCAATGTTGGAAACGGTTGGCACGGAACATCGTGTGGCTTGCTGGGTAGATACTAAAACTGGGAGAGCGCGTTAATGACTACGAAACCAGAAGCGCTTTTGCAAGTCGAAGACTTAAAAATGCACTTTCCAATTTACAAAGGCTTGTTTCGCAAACAAGTTGGCGCAGTCCACGCGGTGGATGGCATTTCCTTTGAAGTGCATAAAGGCGAAACGTTGGGGTTGGTGGGCGAGTCGGGGTGCGGTAAATCCACTACGGGTCGCGCCATTTTACAACTGCACCGCCCGAACAGCGGCAAAGTCAATTTTGACGGGAAAAACCTGGTTGAATTAAAAGGCGAAGAATTGCGCCTGATGCGGCGAAAAATGCAGATGATCTTTCAAGACCCGTATGCGAGTTTAAATCCGCGGATGACGGTGGGCGAAATCATCGGCGAGCCGTTGGTGGTGCATGGAATCGCCAAGGGCGCGGAAGTGCAGGATCGCGTTGCGCAACTGCTCGAATTGGTGCGCCTGAATCCTTCCTTTGCCAGCCGCTATCCACATGAGTTTTCCGGCGGGCAACGTCAGCGCATTGGGATTGCGCGGGCCGTGGCGCTTCAGCCGCCGTTCATCGTCTGCGACGAACCGATTTCCGCTTTGGATGTTTCGATTCAATCTCAGGTGATTAACCTCTTGCAGGAATTGCAGGAGCAATTTGGTTTAACCTATCTCTTTATCGCGCATGATCTTTCCATGGTGCGTCACATCAGCGATCGCGTGGCGGTGATGTATTTGGGCGTGATGATGGAACTTGCCGATAGCGACGCTTTGTACACCAATCCGTTACACCCTTATACGCAGGCGCTCCTTTCCGCTGTGCCAATTCCAGACCCGATTCTGGAATCAAAGCGCAAGCGCATTTTGTTGGAAGGCGATGTGCCTTCGCCGGTCAACCCGCCGTCGGGCTGTCGCTTCCGCACGCGCTGTCCCATCGCCGAAAAAGTTTGCGCCGAAGAACGTCCTGAATTCCGCGAATTAAAGCCGGGCCATTTTGTGGCTTGTCACTTTGCCGAACGATTTGTATAATTTTTAGATCCCCCTTGAAAGGAGGTGATGCGACACAGGTTGTTAATTTATCCTTCGCTCAATTGTCGTGTTCGTTAACTGTTACCAAATTTTATGAGGAGAAAGAAAAATGCGTAAATTTTTTACTCTGTTGAGCCTTTTGGTGATGGCTAGCATGGTCCTCGCCGCGTGCGGAACTCCCGCTCCGGCGACCCAGGCCCCAGCCGCCACCGATGCTCCTGTCGCCACTGATGCTCCCGCCGCGACCGAAGCGCCTGCCTATCACGGCACCCTGCGCGTGAACCTGGGTTCTTTCCCAGACATGCTCGACCCACAAAAATCATCCTTCGTGAATGAAATCGCCGTTTTGAAAATGGCTTACGAAGGTTTGACCCGCTTGGATGGCGATCTCAATACCGTCCCGGCCGCCGCGGAATCCTGGAAGTACAACGACGACGCCACGGAATTGGCCTTCACCCTGCGCTCAGGCCTGACTTATAGCGATGGTTCTTTGCTGAACGCCGCTCGCTTTGAGTATTCCCTGCACCGCAACATTGACCCCGCCACCGCTGGCGAATACGCCGCGATTACGGACGACATCCTCGGCGCGGCCGCCTGGCGCACTTGTACCGAGAGTTGCGATGACGAAAAAGCCGCTGTGATGGAAAGCGTCAAGGCTTCCCATGCCGACGGCGCCGCTTGTACTGGATATGAAGATGCGGACTGCAATACCCTCACCCTCAAATTCCCGCAACCTGCTCCTTACTTCCACACCGTCGCTTCCTTGTGGGTGACCTTCCCCGCCAAGCAAGAATTGATCGAAGCTGGCGGCGACACCTGGTGGTTAGACGGCGCCAATCACTTGGGCAATGGTCCTTTCGTGGTTTCCAACCTCGAACAAGGCGTGAACGTTCACTTCACCCCCAACGAACACTATTGGGCTGGCGTTCCGACCTATGATTTGGACTATTCCTTCATCACCGACGGCGCAGTGGCCTTCGAAGCCTACAAGAACAACGAATTGGACATCAACGGCTTGGCCGCTGAAGACCTCGCCACCGTGCAAGCGGACCCGGTCTTGAGCAAGGAAGCCAACATCTACCCCGGCTCTTGTACTTTCGCCGTGATGTTCCACCAATTGAAAGCCCCCTTCAACGATCCTAAAGTTCGCGAGGCGTTTGCCTATGCTTTGGATCGCGAAGGCTGGGTGACCGACGTGCTCAAGGGACTTGGTTCCCCCACCTTGACCTGGATTCCGAAGGGCTTCCCAGGCTACCAAGATGGCGAAACCCGCTGGGGCTACGATGCCGCCAAGGCTCTCCAAACTTTGACCGACGCTGGCTACAAAGTTGAAGGCGGCAAATTGATCGGTACCGATGGCAAAGCCATTGAAATCACCGACACCTTCTCCGACACCCCACGCAACCGCACCCGCAACGAATGGCTGGTTGCCAAGTGGAAGGAAGTTTTGGGCATTGACATTCCGCTCAACCCCGTTGAACCCACCACCTACACCGGCCTGACCAAGGACGTGAACACCGCTCCGCAAATGTTCATCCTCGGCTGGTGCGCGGACTACCCAGATCCACAAAACTGGCTCAGCGTCTATTGGAAGACCGGCGCGTTCGGCGAACGCATTGGCTACTCCAACCCGGAATTGGACGCTTTGCTGTTGCAAGCTGACGGCGAACTCGACCCTGCCAAGCGCGCTGACCTCTACAAGCAAGCGCAAGATATGCTTGTCGCTGGCGCTCCTGTGGCCTTCATGTGGAACAACGTGAACACCTATCTGGTCAAACCCTGGGTGACTGGCTTACACCAAACCCCCATGGATTCCGGCTGGATTGGCGATAACGACCCGCTTTCCATCACCGTTTCTGAACCCACTCAGTAATTTGTAATAAACAGGCTGGCCCAAATTTTGGGCCAGCCTGCCTTGATTTTGTGCGTCAGCGCTCGTCAGGAGATTGAAACATGTCCACCTATTTCATCAGGCGTTTTCTTTGGCTCTTCCCGGTATTATTTATCGTGGCGTTGATTACTTTTGTTTTAATGCACGCCGCCCCTGGTGGACCGTGGGATCGCGATTTAAGCGCCCGTCAGGTGGACGCCGGCACTCAGAAAGTTTTGAATGCCTATTATGGTCTGGATAAACCCCTCTGGAGGCAGTTTACCGCTTACGTCTTCGGAGACGTGAGCGCCAAGGACGGCAAGTTTGTCTGTGGGGTGATTTGCGGTAATTTAGGACCTTCTTATCGCGTGCGGGGGAGTTCAGTTCAAGATATTCTTTTTAAGCCGCCCAAGGGCAAAAGCTTCGAATATAGCCGCTTTGGATATTCTCTGCGCCTGGGGCTGATCTCTTTAGCCTTTGCCATCGTGTTGGGAATCCCAGCGGGCATTTTGGCGGCGTTAAAGCAAAATTCCTGGGCGGACTACTTGAGTGGATTTATCTCCTCAATTGGGATCTCCGTCCCTAATTTTGTGATGGCTATTTTTCTGATTATTATTTTTGCCACAGGTTTACATTGGGTCAGCGTGGTCCCTAAAAACTGGGACGAAGTTAAAGCTTGGGTTTTACCGGCCGTCGTTTTAGGTTTTGGCACATTGGCATTTACTGCGCGCCTGACGCGGGCCTCCATGCTCGAGGTTTTACGGCAGGATTACATCCGCACTGCCCGCGCGAAGGGCCTGCATGAACGCGTGGTGATTTGGCGTCACATGTTACGGAATGCGCTCATTCCAGTCACCACAATTTTAGGACCCGCTTTGGCTGGTTTAGTGACCGGTTCTTTCATTATTGAAACGATGTTCAGTTTTCCTGGCATGGGTCGCGCTTATGTCACTGCGATTTCCCAGCGCGACTACTCCATGATTCTGGGCACAACTTTACTGTATGTGTTAATGGTTTCGTTGGCGAATTTGAGCGTGGACTTTCTATACGTGCTGATTGATCCGCGTATTCGGTTGGAGGAGTAGGCGTATGGCTACTGGCAATGTTAATCACATCGCGTCGTTGGACGCTACGCAGAAGAAGGTTTCGCGCACGCCCGCGCAGGAAGCCTGGGGGCGTCTGATCCGCAACAAAGTGGCTGTGCTGGGAATCATCCTGATCGTTTCCTTCCTGTTAATGGCGATTTTTGCGAACGTCCTTTCCCCGCATAACCCGATTCAGCTCAATAGCGGCAAGGGGTTCCTCCCCCCAGCCTGGGTTGAAAAAGCCGCAGATGGGAAAAAAGGCGAAGCGGATTTTCTCTTGGGTACCGACACCCTTGGGCGCGACGTCTTTAGCCGCGTGCTCTACGGTTCGCGCGTTTCGATGATGGTGGGTTTTGCGCCGACGTTTATCATCATTGCGCTTGGAACTTTCGTGGGCATGATGGCTGGCTACTACGGCGGGCGTTGGGATAATTTTTTGATGCGCCTGACCGACATCATGTATGGCTTTCCCGACCTCTTGTTTTTTATTATCGCGTTGATTTCCCTGCGGGATACCGTGATTGGCCAGTTTATGAACGGGCTCTTCCTCTTATTTTTCGCGCTGGCGTTGATCAACTGGGTGGGCATTGCGCGGATTGTGCGCGGGCAGGTGCTTTCGCTGAAACAAAAGGAGTTTGTCGAAGCGGCGCGGAGCATTGGCGTGAAAGATTCGCAAATCATGTTCCGTCACCTCCTGCCCAACGTTTGGGGTCCGGTCATTGTGCAAGGTTCGTTTATGATCCCCGGCATGATCATTACCGAAGCGATCCTCGGATATTTGGGGCTGGGGCTTAAGCCAACCACCAACCCGGACGCTTTTTTTATCACCAGTTGGGGCTCGCTGATGCTGGACGGGCAGACCTCGATTAATGCCCAGCCTTATCTTTTGTTATCTCCCGCAGTTTGCGTCGCCCTGATCGTGCTTTCCTTTACCTTCCTCGGCGACGGCTTGCGCGACGCGCTGGACCCTCGCATGCGCGGCTCTCAATAATTTTCTGGTCATTCCGCAAGTCGCTTATGGCGACTTGCGCTTGTATTAGGCAGATGTACGCGCTGGTAGCCTTTTCTAATTTGCAATTAAAGGAGGTGATGCGGTTGAAGGATGTTCGCACGGTTCGTGTCACGATTTTATTATCAACAAATGTGAGGAGAAAATAAAATGCGTAAACTGTTTACCTTGTTGTCGCTTCTGGTGATTGCCAGCATGGCCCTCTCTGCGTGCGGCGGAGCCGCCACCCAGGCCCCGGCTGTAACCGAAGCGCCCGCTACTCAGGCCCCGGCCACCGAGGCCCCTACCGCTGAACCCACTGCGGCCCCCACCACCCGTCATGGCGGCTGGCTGGATGAAATTGACTATTCCGTCGTGGACACTCAATCCGCGATCACGCAAATTACCGCTGGAGCGATTGACCTGTTCAGTTATGGCGTCGCTTCCGATAAACTTGCCGAAATTAAAGATGCGAACCTGTGCTACACCCAGTCCTATGGGTTGTACTACGGCTTCATCTTCAACCCCTATGGTTCTGACAAACACGAATATGCCGATGGACGGCTGAACCCGTTCTCTGACCGCAAAATCCGCGAGGCGATGAACTGGGCGCTGGATCGTAACTACATCAATCAGGAAATTTATGCGGGCGGCGCATTGCCGAAGTTCACCGTGCTCGCGACGCAGTTGGTGGACTACACCGACTTGATTGACGTGGCGCGCGGTTTGGAAGCCAAATATGCCTACAATATGGCCAAGGCGCAGGAAGTGGTTGACGCGCAAATGGCCGAACTGGGCGCGACTAAAGGCTCCGACGGCAAGTGGCAATATAACGGCGCTCCAGTGACCATCATTTTGTTAATCCGCAACGATGGCGATGGCACCCGCCTGCCACAAGGCAACTACTTTGCCACCCAGTTGGAAGCCCTCGGCTTCACGGTGGATCGCAAAGAAGGCAAATCCTCCGACCTCTCCCCGCTCTGGATTGGCTCTGATCCAACCGAAGGGCAATGGGACATTTACACCGGCGGTTGGGCCTCGAATGGCTTAAGCCGCGATAGCCGCACCATCTTCCAGGAAATGTATCTGCCGGATAGCCCACAAGGCATTCCGCTGTTCACTGCCAATCAGTCCGACGCCAAGTTCCAACAAGTTGGCGATGATTTGGCGAACGGCAATTACAAGACCCTTGAAGAACGCCACGACCTGATGGCTGAAGCTCTGCCGTTGTCCATTGAAGATTCTCTTCAGATCTGGACGGTTGACTTGCAAGGCTATTCTCCATTCCGTTGCGACTTGCAAGTGAGTTCTGATGTGGGCGCAGGCGTGGAAACCACGTTCATGTCTCCCTACACCATGCGCTTTGCGGATAAAGAAGGCGGCCAGGTTAAAGTCGGCACCACCAGCACGATCTTCACCGACCCGTGGAATCCAGTCAACGGCTCCAACTGGGTCACCAGCACCTACATCCAAAACGCCACCGGTAGCCGCGGTATCATGCCCGATCCATATACCGGTTTGGCGTGGCCTCTACGCGCTGAAAAGGCTGATCTGGTGATTGAAAAAGGCATTCCGGTCGAAGCCAGCCTGGGCTGGGTCAACCTGTCCTTTGAAGATTCAATCCCCGTTCCGGCTGACGCCTGGGTGGATTGGGACCCCGCGACTGGCAAGTTCGTCACCGCCGCCGAGAAATTCCCGGATGGCACAACCGCCAAGAGCAAATCCGTTATTTACTACCCGGCCGATATGTTCAAAACCGTCAAATGGCACGATGGAAGCAACCTCTCCGCCGCTGACTTTGTGATGGCTATGATCGAAAGCTTTGACTACAGCAAGGAAGGTAGCGCGATCTACGACGAAGATACCGCTGGCAACCTGGAAGCCTTCCTCTCGCACTTCAAGGGCGTGCAGATCGTTTCTGCCGACCCGCTCGTCATTGCGACCTATGACGACAACGTCTATTCCGACGCTGAATTGAATATCGCCACCTGGTGGCCCAACTACGGTTATGGCGAAGCCCCCTGGCAGACGATTGCCGTTGGCAATGCCGCCGTGGCCGCCAAAGAACTGGCCTGGGGAACCGGCCAAGCCGACCGCTTTGAGAAGGAATGGATGAGCCTCATTGGCGGCCCGAGCCTGGAAACCCTTTCCAAGTATCTGGATCAGGCGATTACCGATAAGACCATCCCGTATCCTGAAGTGATGGGCGCCTACCTGACTGCGGATGAAGCCGCGGCTCGCTACACCGCCCTCAAAGACTGGTACGCCGCCCGTGGTCATTTCTGGGATGGAACCGGCCCCTACTATCTGGACTCTGTGGACTTGAACGCTGGCTCTGCGGTTGTCAAGAACAACGCCGACTTCCCAGATTTAGCTGACCGCTGGTCCAAGTTTGGACAAGCCCCGTTAGCGGAAGCCGCCCTCGATGGACCTTCCGAAGTCAAAATTGGCGAAGCCACAGATTTCACCGCGACCTTCACCTATAAATCCTCTGGCGATGCCTACCCCACCGCAGACATCAAGGCTGTGAAGTTCCTGCTCTATGACGAAACCGGCGCGACCGTCTACGTCGGCGAAGGCGCTCCGGCGGGCGATGAAGGCGTTTACACGCTGACCATCCCGGCGGACGTTTCTGCGAAACTGGTTGCAGGCTCCGGCAGAATCGAAGTGGCTGGTGTGATGATCCCCGTCGCCATTCCGGCGTTCACCTCGCTCGATTACGTGGTTCTACCGTAAGCTTTAGCTCGTGTAATTCTGAGGGGCAAGGGATCAACCCTTGCCCCTCCCGCTTGCCAGCAACGCTATTAGACAGATTCCCGAAGGGCGGAGCGAAACTTAAGCGCGCCTTTGGGTTCCTTTGTGTAATAGACTAAAGAATGTGAGGATGAAATGTCCACCGAATCTTTATCTGCCCCAACTCAGGATTCGTCAGTTCCTAAAAAGATCGCCTCCAACAGCGCCGTTGTGCGGGTGATGAAATTTACGGCAATTAGAATCGTAACGATGATGATCACCGTGGCCATTGGCGTGTACCTCACCATTCTGATCGCCAACATGGGCGGTTATGTGGATACGATTATGCGGAACGAAATCCGCGAAGGCACCACTATGGGGATTTTAGCCAACCCCCAATATCGCAACCTGACGACAGAAGCAAAACAGGAATTGATTCAAAAGAAGATCGCTTCAGAAGAAAAGCGCCTGGGTTTGGATCAGCCGTTTGCGATTCGCTCCATGCGTTATTTGGGCAACAGCCTGGTTTTGAACCTGGGCCGCGCCCAACGCATGATTAGCGACCACGGCTCAAAAGAAGTGCGCCTCATTCTATTGGAGCGCCTGCCCGCCACCCTGCTTTTAGCGGGCGTCTCTCAGCTTTTATTGTTCTTTGGAAGTATTTTTATCGCCCTGCCGCTTTCCAGAAAGTATGGCAGTTGGCTCGATAAATTAACCATCGCGCTTTCGCCAACTTCCTCAGTCCCGGCCTGGTTTTATGGAATTTTCTTTATTTTGATTTTTGCGGCGATCTTGAAGATCCTGCCGTTTGGCGGGTTGGTGGATTCCCCGCCGCCCACGAATTCGTTTGATTATGGACTCAACGTCCTTAAACATTTAATCCTCCCCGCTTCGTCGCTGATCGTCAGCTCCGTCTTCCTGAGCATTTATAGCTGGCGGACGTTCTTCCTGATTTACTCCAGCGAAGATTACGTGGAAGTGGCCAAGGCCAAGGGGCTTCCGCCGCGCGATGTGGAGAACCGTTACATTTTACGCCCCACCCTCCCCACCATTATCACCAATTTCGCCCTGCTGGTGATCGCCTTGTGGACGGGCTTTACCATCACCGAAACGGTCTTCGTTTGGCCCGGGTTGGGCATTACGCTCTACCGCGCAATCGGCGCCTACGATACGCCGGTCATCGTTGGTTCGACCATTATCTACGCCTACCTTTTGGCGCTCACCGTCTTGTTGCTTGATTTTGTCTATGCCCTCGTTGACCCCAGAGTTAAAGTGGGCGCAGGAAGCCCCCAATGACCGCTTTGAAAAACACTTTCCGCGAACTGATTCAATACCCTTCGGCTGTGCTGGGGACGCTCACCATCCTCCTTTTGTTGGGCATTGCCGCTTACGCGCTGGCCACCATCCCGTATGATGAAGCGGTGCGACAATGGCGCGGCGGCGAGGACGTCTGGTATCAAAATCCAAAGTATGCCGCCCCGGCCTGGTACAACTTTTTTTCCAAAACGAAAAAGCCCGTCTCATTTAAAGCCAGCACTGTGGATGGAGGCATGACCAAAACGGTGACGGCCGCCAGCGCCGATATTTCCAGCGTGGATATGGCGTATTCATTTGAATACGACTATGACGCGCCGCCCCAGGAAATCACCCTCTACTTTACAACGACGTTTGATCAAAAACTTCCTTTTGCTTCCGTTGTTTTAGTTACCCCAGACGGGCGTGAGATAAAAATTGGCAAAATGGCGGTGGATCGTAAAACCACCTACCGCGTTTCCCAGGACTTGAAACTGCAAAAGAGTTTGAAGACCGAGCGAGTCATGAACGCCCTCTTCACCAACCCGGATACCGGCAAGATGGTTAAAGGGACGTATCAATTGCGGATTGAAGGCACAACCTTCGAGAGTAAATCCGGCATGGACGCTGAACTCGTCTTGCATGGCGATTTGTACGGGCTGGCTGGAACCGATAAATATCGCCGCGACCTGCTTTTACCCCTGTTGTACGGAACGCCGATTGCTTTGGCGTTTGGCCTGGTGGCCGCTCTGGGCACCGCCTTTCTGACGATGATCATCGCCGCGATTGGCACCTGGTATGGCGGCTGGATTGACGAATTGATTCAACGCATTACCGAGGTGAACCTGGTCCTGCCGTTCCTCGCAATTTTGATCATGGTCGGCACGTTCTACTCGCGGAGCATCTGGCTGATGCTGGGCATCACAATCTTGCTTGGTATTTTTGGAGGCTCGATTAAATCCTATCGCGCCATCTTCCTGCAATCCAAAGAGGCCAGTTACATCGAAGCGGCGCGGGCCTATGGCGCTTCCAGTGGACGTATCATCTTCACCTATCTCATCCCGCGCATGGTTCCCTTGCTCATCCCCACCCTGGTTTCATCCGTGCCTGGGTACGTGTTTTTGGAGGCTTCGTTGGCCGTGCTGGGGTTGGGCGACCCGCTCCTGCCGACCTGGGGCAAGGTGATTAACGACGCTTTCGCGGATGGCGCTTTATATCAGGGCCGTTATTATTGGGTCTTGGAACCGGCGGTTTTGTTGATGTTCACCGGACTGGGCTTTGCCATGCTGGGTTTCGCGCTGGATCGAATCTTTAATCCGCGCTTGAGGGATATGTAGCCTTATGAATCAAACTGAAAAACTTCTCCAAATTGAAGATTTGGTCTTGCATTTCAACACGGCCCGCGGGCCGGTTCAAGCCGTGGATGGCGTTCACTTTACGTTGGATAGCAATCGCGCAGTCGTCATTTTGGGCGAATCGGGCTGTGGAAAAAGCTCGCTGGCCAAGGCCATCCTGCGCCTTCTGCCGCGCAACGCGGGAACGTATGGCGGCCATATCTACCTGAATGGCAAAGATATTATGCAGTTGGACGAAGAAGAATTCCGGCAGAACATCCGCTGGGCTTCCATCTCCATGGTTCCGCAAGCCGCCATGAACTCCCTTAACCCGGTCCTGCGCGTCGGCGAACAAGTCGCCGAACCCGCCATCATTCACCTGAACATCAGCAAGGAAGAAGCGCTCTCGCTGGTGAAGAAAATGTTTCAGCATGTGGGCGTGCCGGAAGATTTTATCAACCGTTACCCGTTTGAGTTGAGCGGCGGGATGCGCCAACGCGTGGCGATTGCCATGGCGCTGGTCACTTCGCCTTATCTGATCATCCTCGACGAGCCGACCTCCGCGTTGGACGTGTTGACGCAGGCGAACATCTTCAACGTGTTGAAACGCCTCAAACATGAGTTGGGCATCAGCTTTATTTTGATCACGCATGATATTGCCACCTCCAGCGAATTGGCCGACGACGTGGCCGTGATGTACGCCGGACAGATTGTGGAAGTGAGCGACGCGCACCGTTTCTTTACCGCGCCTTTACACCCTTACTCCAAAAAATTGATGGCCAGCGTCCCGCGCTTGCATGGCGATACCGAGCCGGAATTTATCACCGGCCGCCCGCCCAGCCTGATTAACCTGCCGAAGGGTTGCCGCTTTGCGGATCGTTGTCCTTCGCGGTTTGAAAAATGCGTCGAAGAGCCGCCAACGGTTGAAGTGGATGGCCGTCAAGTTAAATGCTGGTTATATTCTTCAGGAGCGTAAGATGATGGCCTCTGCTTCCCCCCAAGAAACGATGGAGAAAGAACGCAATGTGATCGTTGCCATTGACGATTTACGCGTCTGGTTTGAACTGCGCCGGTTGGGCTTTGGCCATGCCGGGTATGTGAAGGCGGTGGATGGCGTGACCTTCGACGTGCATGAAGGCGAAGCCATTGCCGTGGTTGGCGAAAGCGGTTGCGGTAAATCCAGTTTGATGAAGACCATTTTGGCCTTGCACAAACCCACGCGCGGCACAATCAGCTTCGACGGAAAAGACGTCGCCCAATTTGACGCCAAAGCCATGCGCGAATACCGCTCCAAAGTGGGCTACGTTCAACAAGACCCTTACGGCGCCCTCCCGCCGTTTATGACCATTGAGCGCATCCTTGAAGAACCGCTGATCGTCGGCGGCGTAAAATCCAAAGAGGAGCGCGTTCAGCGCGTCCGTCAGGCGATGGAGGAAGTGAAACTCACCCCGCCCGCCGACTTCGTCGAAAAATATCCGCACATGCTCAGCGGCGGGCAACAACAGCGCGTCGTGATTGCCCGCGCCATGATCATGGATCCGAAATTCCTCGTCGCTGACGAACCCGTCTCCATGTTAGACGCTTCCGTGCGCGTTGAAATTCTCAAACTGCTCCGCAACCTGCAAGAATCGCATAACCTTTCAGTGATCTACATCACGCATGACCTTTCCACGGTGAGTTACTTCTCCGAACGAATTTTTGTGATGTACGCGGGCAATCTGGTGGAGAAGGGCAAAGTCCGCCAGCTTTTGGATAACCCTTTGCACCCCTACACCAAAGCCCTGCTCACCGGAACTTCCGAGCCGGATGCGCGCAACGCCGAAACCTTCAAAGAGCTTCCGCCCGGCGAACCGCCCAGTTTGGTCAACCCGCCTGCCGGTTGCCGCTTTCATCCGCGATGCTCGGTGATGATTAAAGGCGTGTGCGACGTGAATTTCCCGCCAGAGTTTGAGCCGGAGCCTGGGCATCAGGTTTCGTGCTGGCTGTACGATAAAAATGCTTGAGCGTTGGAATCCGCTTTACATCCTCATCTTGGCCGGCCTGCTGATGGCGCTGGGCGTGATCTTGCCGTTCCTCATGGTCATTCACGTCCTTGAGTCCACGTTCTTCCTGAACTTCTTCGCCTATGGCTCTTCCACGTTGGGCTTTATGCTGGGGATCGTGGGCGTGGCCTTTTACTGGCGCAAGGGGAAAAAATAATTCAGGTCTGGTTAAAAACGTTCCGCAGGCGACCCGCCTGCGGAACGTTTTTTTATCTCCTTTATACCCAGCGGGTATTATATAATGGGGCAGTTCAAAAAGGAAAATGATATGAAGCCTTTCATCGTCAAACATTGGGCATTTTTATTGATTTGTTTTTTCGTGGCCGGGCTTTCGGCTTGTAATTTGCTTTCTGCCCCCACGGCGACGAATACCCCCAGCCCCACGGAGACCAGCGCTCCGCCCATGCCAACCGCCACGCCCGCGCCGCACAACCTGACCGTTTGCCTGGGCGCTGAACCCAACACGCTCTACCCTTTTGGCGCGCCCAACGCCGCCGCGCGGAGCGTCCTCGCCGCAATTTACGACGGCCCGCTGGACACAGTCGGCTATGAATATCAACCCGTCTTGCTCACGCAACTGCCCTCGCTCTCCAACGGCGACGCCCAAATTGTCAGTACGCCGGTGCAGGCTGGAGGTCAGATTGTGGATGCGGATGGCAACGTCGTCTTGCTCGCGCAAGGCGTGCGTGTCCGCCCCTCGGCCTGTCGCGCCGACGATTGCATCCTCACCTGGGATGGAACCACTCCGCTTCAGATGGATCAAATGATCGTCGTCTATCGCCTCAAGCCCGGGCTGAGTTGGTCCGACGGCACGCCGCTCACTGCGGACGATTCGGTCTTTGCTTATTCCATCGCTTCAGACCCCGGCGCCATCGCCAATACTTATCTGTTGGATCGCACCGCCGTCTATGAAGCTACGGACGCCAACACCACGCAATGGTGGGGTTTGCCAGGCTTTATAGACCCGACGTATTTTACAAATTTCTGGCAACCGCTCCCCAAACATTTGTGGAGTCAGTTTCCGGTTGGGCAGTTGCCGCAAGTGGACGTTTCCTCCCGCTCGCCGGTGGGTTGGGGGCCGTATGTGGTGCAGGAATGGGCCGCGGGCGACCACATCACGCTGACCAAAAATACAAACTACTTCCGCGCCGCAGAAGGTTACCCCAAATTTGATTCGTTAACCTTTCGCTTTATCTCTGACCCAAACACGGCCATCAGCGAATTATCCGCCGGACGTTGCGACCTGCTCGACCCAACGATTCGCCTGGACGCGCAAGCCAGCCTGCTAAAAGAAATGCAGGCGGGCGAACAGGCGCAGGCCTTTTTTACGCAAGGCATGAACATCGAATGGCTGGGGCTGGGGATTGTCCCCGCCACGTATGACGATGGCTACGAGACCTTGTATCAAAAAGACCGCCCCGACATTTTTGCAGACGCCCACACCCGCCAGGCTCTGGCCTATTGTTTGGATCGTCAAACGGTCGTCAATCAGGTTTTGTCTGGGTTGGTGGAAGTTCCCAACACCTACCTGCCAGTCGAGCACCCGCTCTACGATAAAAACATAGACGCCATTCCGTTTGACCCGGCTTTGGGAATTTCCCTGCTCGAACAGGCCGGTTGGAAGGATACCGACGGTAACCCCGCCACGCCACGCCTGGCCGTCTCGGTGAAGAACGTCCCCGCCGGAACGCCGCTGAACTTAAGTTATTACACCACCGGCGCCACCCAGCGCCGTCAAGTCACCGACATTCTGGCCCAATCGCTCGCGCAATGCGGCGTGGGCTTGGAACTGCACTACCTCGACCAGAATGATTTATACGCCTCCGGCCCAAGCGGCATTTTGTTCGGCCGCCGTTTTGATTTGATCGAATACGCGATGGGCGTCAACGGTTTTGAACCGCCTTGCAATTGGTTCGCCAGTTCCGAAATTCCCGCGGCCGCCAACGCGTGGATCGGCGCCAACGTCAGCGGATATAAAAACCCGCAATTCGACGCCGCCTGCCGCGCCGCGCAACTGGCCCTGCCTGACGAGCCCGCCTACGCCGAAAATTATCGTCAGACCGAAATTTTATTTTCCAACGACCTGCCCGCCATTCCGTTATATTATCGAATGCGCATCGCCGCCGCCCGCCCGGATTTTTGTCATTTTGATTTGGATCCAACCGCCAACCCCATGTGGAACATCGAAGCGTTTGATTATGGAGAAGGTTGCCAGCCTTAATGCGTCGAAGAATTTTCACCCTCATCCTCGGATTGACGCTCCTCGCCGCTTGCGCGCCCCAGCCTGCTCCTGTTTTTACCGGCATTCCCACCCCGACAAATTCTCCCGCGCCTGCCCATGCTCCAGAACTGCGCTTTGCATTAATCGGCCACCCAACCGACGTGAACGTCTGGCGCTTGTTCGACGAGAGCGGCGCAAGCTATGTCAATTACGCGCTTCGCTCGCAAACCTATCCGCGCTTATATCAACTGGTTCCGCCAAATTTTGAATTTCAACCGCTCGCGGCGGAAGGCTCGCCTGCGCCGATCCTTCAAGAAGGCGAAGCCTATACGGCCGTTGTCAAACTGCGCGCCGCGTTAAAGTGGACGGACGGTCAACCCTTTACCGCCGAAGACGTGGCTTTTACAGTCAACACCGCCTTGAAGTATGAACTCGGCTACGATTGGTCTGACGCCTACCCGTTGAATTTTCTCGACCATGCCGAAGCGCAAGACGCGCGGACAGTTAAATTTTATTTCAAGCAAAAACCAAACGTGGGCGTTTGGCAATATGGCGCGTTGCAAGGCCCGCTCGTCCAAAAAGCCTTTTGGGAACCCCGCCTGCAAGATTCCTCCGCGTTACTGCCTGATCAAGCGCTGGAAGATAAGATCGCCAGCGCCAGAGTCTATTTGAACTCTGTGCAAGCGCAAGTGGATGAATTGACGAAACAGCAAAGGTTATTTTTATCTGGAATCCAAGGCGCCCGCGAGGTGTCTGGCGAGTTGGGCAAGCGGAGCGATGAATTACAGTACGCCCAAAACAACCTGGATAAACTGCTGGAAGAACGCGCCGCCAAAATTTTGGCGGCTCAGCAGGCTTTATATGCGCTGGAAGATTCCGCCGAGCCAACGCTGGGCGTTTGGACTCTGGCCCAGCAAAATGAAACGCAATGGACGAGCGAAGCCAACCCCGATTTCCCGTTTGGCCAGCCGAACTATGACCGCGTGACCTATACGTTTTTTGCCGACGATGAATCTGCAAATGCGGCGTTCGTGCGCGGGGATGTGGACGTAATTTTGAATTCGACAGAGGGCAGTCAAACCGATTTGCTCAGCCCCAGCCGAAGCGCGCGCTTTTTGGCCTTTAACCCGCGCAATGAAATTTTAAGCGATGTAAGTTTGCGCAAAGCGCTGGCCTGCGTCAGCGGCGCATTTGCGCCGGGCTTAATGCCTGCCGGGTTTGCGCCAAGCCCAGCCTGGCAAAATGCAGGTTTGGCTTTGCCTTGCGCCGGACTTTCTGCCGATGAGCGAATTCCTGCGGCGGTGGAAATGCTCAAGTCTGCCGGATATCGTTGGGCGCAAGAACCTGGCGTTACACAACCTGGTTCTGGTTTGCAAACGCCAGACGGACAGGCCTTTCCGCGTTTGGTTTTGCTCTCCACTTCTGCGGAGGTGGATTCTGCGCGCGCGCAGGCGGCAAAATATATTGAACAGCAGGCTCTGCATTTGGGCATTCCGCTCTCAGCCCAACTGACTGACGCGGCGGGCTTACGTTATGCCGTGTACTCCAGTGGGAAGTATGATCTGGCTGTGTTGGGCTGGCGGTTAAGCGAATACCCGGGCTATTTGTGCGATTGGTTTGGGAGTGGCGGGCCGTTTGAGAATCGCAATGACCAGTTTCAGGCGGGGTGCGCGGCGTTAAATTCCGAAACGGATTTGACTGCGGCGCAGAGTTACCTGTTTCAGATTCAAGCCATCCTCATGGAGGAGTTGCCGTTTGTGCCGTTGTATGCGGAAACGACGGCGGTGAAAGCGCAACAGGTGAAATATCCGTTTGCGTGGGCGTTGGGCGGGTTAACGGCTTTGTATGGCGCGCCCGCCGAAGCTATTCCTGCGCCGTAATCTTTGCTATAATCAAATTTATTTTGCATGGGAGTAGGCAATGCCGGAAACCAAACCACAGCCTTTGTTAGACGTTCGAAATTTGAAGACTTATTTTTATACGGAAGACGGCATCGTGCGCGCGGTAGATGGCGTAAATTTTACGGTGTACCCCGGCGAAGTGCTGGGGATTGTGGGCGAGTCGGGGTGCGGGAAGAGCGTCACCTCGCTTTCGATTATGCGCCTGATTGCGCCGCCCGGAAAAGTGGCGGAAGGCGAACTGCTCCTCAACGGGCAGGATTTGCTGGGACTTTCCGAAGAAGCGATGACGAAGATTCGCGGCAATCGCGTTTCGATGATTTTTCAACAGCCGCAAACGGCGTTGAACCCGGTCTTTCAGGTGGGCGATCAGATTGCCGAAGTGTTGAGCATTCATAAAAATTTGGATAAAGCGGCGGGGGCCGCGCGCGCAATTGAACTCTTGAAGATGGTGGGCATTCCAGACGCGGAACGCCGCGCCAAGGCCTACCCACACGAACTCTCCGGCGGGATGGCCCAGCGCGTGATGATTGCGATGGCCCTGGCTTGCGAGCCGGAGTTATTGATTGCCGACGAGCCGACCACCGCTTTGGATGTGACGATTCAGGCGCAAATTTTAGACCTGATGCTGGAACTGCGCGAAAAGTTGGGAACCTCCATCATTTTGATCACGCATGATTTGGGCGTGGTGGCGGAGACCTGCGAACGCGTGGCGGTGATGTATGCAGGCGAGGTGGTGGAACAAGCCGAAGTTGGCGCGCTCTTTGAAAAACCCCTTCACCCTTACACGCAAGGCCTGATCGCTTCCATCCCGATTTTGGGCGAAATTAAAGACAAATTGGAAGTGATTCCCGGCTCGGTGCCCAACCTGGTGAATTTACCCGCGGGTTGTCGCTTTGCGCCGCGTTGCACGGCGCGCGAAAAATTTGGGCTGAAGATTTGTACCGAACAAAAACCGGAGTTGAAGGAAGCCGCTTCGGGGCATTTGGCGCGGTGTTGGTTGTATCAAAATGCGGACGGGCATACGGCGCCTTTGCAGGTCTCGGCGTAATTAAAATTTTTTGCGGAGTTATTTTTTATTATGAATGAAACCCAGGCAGGCGTTCAAAATATTGTCGAAGTTGAAAATCTGGTCAAATACTTTCCGGTGCGGGCGGGGTTACTGCAACGGGTGGTCAATCAGGTTAAGGCGGTGGATCAAGTCTCTTTTTCCGTCAAAAAAGGCGAGACGCTGGGGATGGTGGGCGAATCTGGTTGTGGCAAGACGACGATCGGGCGCTCCATGCTCCGGCTGGTGGAACCGACCTCTGGCGAGATTCGCTATGAGGGCAAAAACATCCTGCAATTAAAAGGGCGCGATCTGAAAGAGGTGCGCCGCCACATGCAGATCATCTTTCAAGACCCGTACGCTTCACTCGACCCGCGTGTGCCCATCGGCGAATCAGTGATGGAGGGATTGCACATTCACAACATTGGCAGTCGTCAGGAGCGTTACGACCTGATGATTGATACGCTTAAAAAAGTGGGTTTGGAAAGTTATCACGCCCGCCGCTACCCGCATGAATTTTCCGGCGGTCAGCGCCAGCGCATTGGCATTGCCCGCGCTTTGGCCTTGCGCCCCAACTTCATCATTTGCGACGAACCCGTTTCAGCGCTGGATGTTTCCATTCAATCGCAGGTCTTAAACATCCTCAAAGACCTGCAAGCCGAATTTGGGTTGACCTACCTATTCATTGCCCACAACCTGAGCGTGGTGGAGCATATCTCCGACCGCGTGGCAGTGATGTACCTTGGCAAGATGGTGGAACTGACCGATCGCACGGAATTATTTAATAACCCGTTACATCCGTACACGCAGGCGCTGATGTCGGCCATCCCTTCCACCAACCCCAAAGCTAAAAAACAACGCACCATCCTGAAGGGCGACGTGCCCAGCCCATTAAACCCGCCCACGGGTTGTCGTTTTCATCCGCGTTGCCCGATTGCGGAGGAAATTTGCTCGCAACAAGAGCCGGAATTCCGCGAACACAACCCCGGCCATTTTGTCGCCTGTTGGCTGGTGAAATAGGTGCGCCATGGAAAACGCCGTTCTGCTGGTTGACGATAACCGCGATATTCTCAAATTATTAAAGAATACGCTGGATACGCTCAAAAGGCCGGAGATTAAAGCCTTTGAAGCGCCTTCCGGCGAAGAGGCCTTGCTCGAAGCGGCGCGGCGCAAAATTGACCTGCTCATCACCGATTACAAATTGCCCGGCATGACTGGCGTGGAACTCATGCACAAAATCCGCGCCAAACATCCCGAAGTCAAAGTCATCCTCATCTCTGGCATGTCCGACAAAAAAGCCCGCGAAGAAATGATCGGCGCGGGCGCCATGGCCATCTTTGACAAGCCCATTCCACTGGCGGATTTTTTGGACGCGGTCGAAAGAGGCCTGGGACTGGTCCAAACCATCTTTCCGCCCGAGCAGGTGGACGTTAAGACCGAGGCGCGCCACGTGCGCCTCTCGGACCTGCTGGCCAACTTTCGGCAGGATTTCAACACCCAGGCCGTTTTCTTAATCAGCGAACGCGGCCGCGTGCAAGCTCGCGCTGGAAGTTTGAAAGACAGCAGTTTGGAAGTCTCCATCGTTTCGGCGCTGACGGCCATTCATCAAGCGAGCATTAAGGTCTCGCGCAATAACCATCAAGAGGCGCTGGATTCATATCACGTGTTTCAAGCGGGCGACTCTGACCTCCTGTTTATTCCAGTCGATTCTTTATACGCTTTGCTCGTGGCTGGCGATGGTCTGGCGAATCAGGAAAACATTTTTAACACGATTACCGGCGTGCTGGCTTTAAGGCGCGAGGTTCAAAAGACGTTACGCAACATTGGCGCCACCGGCGAGCTACGCTCCATCTCCCCGAAGACCGTGCCTTTGCCCCCGCGGCAGAACGCGGAAGGCAAGCCGGGCAAATCGCAGACCGCGCGGTTGAAAGAATCTCCACCCGCGCCGGAAATGGAAGCGCTGTTGGAAGCCTCCAAAACCAAACCCAAGCCGCCAACCAACCTGGATGATTTTTGGGATCAGGCGGCGGAACAGCATGGTAAAAAACCAGCCAACGCCAAAGTGATCTCGCTGGAGCAGGCCAAGGAAATGGGCCTCTTCCCCGACCAGGACAAGAAATAAAATAAAACTGTGATACAATTTGCCCCGCTCTTTTATTGGGGTATGGTGCAACGGCAGCACACCAGCCTTTGGAGCTGTGGATCTTGGTTCGAATCCAGGTACCCCAGTTAAATTTTAACCTCCGCTCCGAGCGGAACACTCAAAAAGACAGGATTGCGCTGGAATTTCGCACAACCCTGTCTTTTGTGTCTTTATGAGGTGAATGATGAAAGTGACAGCGATTTTACTGGCCGCCGGACAAGGCACGCGCATGAAATCCAACCTGCCGAAGGTCTTACATGCAGTGGCGGGCAAGCCCATGCTCTGGCATGCCCTGAATGCGATTCAAGCCGCCACTACCGAGAAGCCAATTGTCGTGGTGGGGCATGGGGCTGAAGCGGTGACGGAATATCTTGAGACTTCGGCGCAAACCGTGCTACAAGAGCCGCAGTTGGGGACGGGTCACGCCGTAATGCAGGCTGAACCTGTTTTAAATGGAAAAACGGATTTGGTCGTCGTTTGTTATGGCGATATGCCGCTCTTGCGCGGCGAGACGTTGCAAAAACTGGTAGAGACGCAAAAGAAAAATTTGGGCCCAATCTCCATGCTGACGGTGGTGGCGGATGACCCGCGCGGCTTTGGGCGCATTATCCGCAAGGCCGATGGAACGGTGGCGGCCATCGTTGAGGAATATGGCGCCACGCCGGAGCAGTTACAAATCAAAGAATTGAACGTAGGCGGCTATTGCTTTGACGCCAAATGGTTGTGGGGCGCGTTGAAACGTATTCCTAAAAACCCGAAAAAAGGCGAATACTATCTCACGGATGCAATCGAACTGGCCGTGCAGGATGGCTTACCCGTGCTGGCCATGCCGATGGACGATCGGGAAGAGACGATTGGCGTGAACACACGCATCCATCTGGCGGAAGTCGAAGTTGCCATGCGGCGGCGCATTAACTGCGAGCATTTGCTCAATGGCGTCACCATGCCCGACCCCGCTTCGGTTTATATTGAAGCAGGCGTGAAGATTGGAAAAGATACGGTTGTGATGCCGAACACGTATTTGCATGGAAAAACCAACATTGGCGAAGGCAATTTACTTGGCCCCAATACCATCATCCGCGATACGCAAATTGGCGACAGCTGTAAAGTGTTGGCTTCGGTTTTGGAGGGCGCCGTTTTGGAAGACGATGTGGACATGGGCCCGTTTGCGCGTTTGCGGAAGGGCGCGCATTTGGGCAATCACGTTCACATGGGCAACTTTGGCGAAGTGAAAGATTCCCATCTGGCGGATGGCGTGAAGATGGGGCATTTCTCTTACATTGGCAACGCCCAAATTGGCGCAAATACCAACATCGGCGCCGGGACGATCACTTGCAATTACGACGGCGAGAAGAAACACGCAACGGAAATCGGCGCCGATGTTTTCATCGGATCGGATACGATGCTGGTTGCTCCGCTAAAAATTGGCGCGGGCGCCAGAACTGGCGCGGGCGCGATTGTGACCAAAGACGTGGCCGAGGATACGCTGGTGGTGGGGATGCCCGCGCGCGCGATCAAAAAGCTGACCCGCAAACCGCAGAAATAAAACTTAATGTAGGCGAAGATGATTAAACAAGAAGAACAACAAGCCCTGGTTGATTTGGCGAACGAAGCCCGCCGCCGCGCGTATGTGCCGTATTCCAATTATCCAGTGGGCGCGGCTTTACGCACCAAAAGTGGACGTTTATATACCGGCGTGAACGTTGAAAACGCGGCCTACCCGCAAACGATGTGCGCCGAACGGGTGGCGATCTTTAAGGCGGTTTCCGAAGGCGAAACGGAATTTGAGATCATTGCCGTGGTCACCAACAACGGCGGCTCGCCCTGTGGCGGATGCCGCCAGGTGATGGCTGAATTTGGACTGGAGACGCTGGTTTTGCTGGCGGATGGCGAAGGTCATTTGCACAAAGCGCTGACCGTCGCAGAACTATTGCCTGAGGCGTTCACGCCCAGGCATTTGCAAAATGGCTGACTTTCGCTCGTTTCGCGCTTCGGCGGTGGTGTTGCGGCATGGCGATTGGGGCGAGGCCGACCGTCTGCTGACGTTATATACCCGCGAGCAAGGCCTGCTTCGCGCGTTGGCGAAGGGCGCGCGCAAAGTTACTTCGCGCAAGGCGGGGCATTTACAGCCATTTACGCAGATCAGCGTGCAGTTGGCCAAGGGGCGGGATTTGTTGATAGTGACGCAGGTGGAAACGGTAAACGCCTTTTTGGCTTTACATGACGATTTGGCAAAGATTAGTTACGCGGCCTATGCGGCCGAGTTACTGCTCCGTTTTTCTTACGAAGAGGAGGGCGGCAATCCGACCGTTTTCAAATTGCTCACCGATACATTGAGCCGTCTGGAAAAAGAATCCGATAGTTGGCTGGCTCTGCGCTATTATGAAATGCGCCTGTTGGACGCGGTTGGGTTTCGTCCGCAGTTGTTTGCGTGCGCCAATTGTGGGCGGGAGATTTTGCCCGAAGACCAGTTCTTTTCGTTTACGGCGGGCGGCGCCATTTGCTCGCGTTGCGGGGATGGCGTTCCCAACCTGTTGAGGATTTCGCTGGAAGCGCTTAAATATTTGCGGCACTTCCAAAGGTCAACGTACCGCGAGGCCGCTCGCGCGCGGCCCAACTTCGAGGTCCAGAAAGAGGCGGAACAGTTAATGCAATCTTATTTTACGCATCTGCTCGAACGTCAACTCAATACGCCGAATTTCATCAAGCAAGTCAAAGTCTAAAAAAGAACCGCTTATTCAGCCGGTTCTTTTCTTTTAATTTTGCGGATGAGCGTTCTGGCGATTTTTTGCGTGTTGATCGGTTGTGAGGCGGAGGGCGAATCGGAGGCGTAGCCAAACTGACGGAGGGTGATTCTGCGCATCCAACTGAAGACGGCCCGGGCGGAGAGTTCTTCCTCGTAGGGGATGGGCATGGTGGCGTTGTTTTCGATGGCGTACCGTAAGTCTTGCGCGGTGTCGCCTTCAAATTGTGTGCGCCCGGCGCCGATGGCCCAGTAGAGGTGCGCGTCGCTGGAGGCGATTTTGGCCAGCGGCAGATAGATGGCAAGTTTTTGCGCGGCGCTGTTAAAGCTGTGCGTGCTCATGTTGTGAGTCTCCATGCCTTTGAGGACGGTTTTGGCATAGGGGTGGGTGAGCGCTCCAACGACGGCTTCCATGCTCAGGCTTCCGGGCAGGCCGTTGAAAGGGTGCGGCGCAATGGCCAGCCCGCCTTGTTCGCCAATCGCGATCAGCGTTTCAATGAGGGAACGACCGGCGGGCGGAACTTCGTGGATGAACAAGGCGACGAGGTGACCGTCTTTGGTGGAGATTTCTGCGCCGGGGACGACTTCCAGGTCGTATTCGTGCGCGATTTTGGCGGCTTCGAGCGCGCCGCGAATTTCGTCGTGATCGGTAATGGCGATGACGTTGAGTTGGACATCTGAGGCTTGCTTAAGGATGGCGCGGATGGTGATGGTGGCATCTGGGGAGTAGATGCTGTGGATGTGAAGGTCGGCGAGGCCCATGACTACAGAAACCCTTTCGGCGATGTGGATTGTCAGGTTTTGAAGTATTTACCTTTAAGCAAGATCAGCGGTTTTTCCAATAAATAAAAACTGAGCGAGGCGATCGCGAGTGTGGCGCTGAAGGCGCTGACGAACATTTGCGGCGAACGCAGGGCATAGTCTAATCCATATTTATGAAAAATGGCGACGAAAATGGCGATGATTCCATAATGGTAAACATATAAACCATACGAGATTTTTCCAAGGTATTTAAGCGGCGGGCTTTCCAGAAACCTGGTTAGTAAATTGGTCTTGGCCACGCAATAGATTAACACGGCGAAAAAATAGTTTAATAAAGTGTAGCCCCAAACTTCCTTGTAGTAGCCGGTGAGGGGCAGGTCATACCCCAGCGCGGCGCTGACGCTTCCTTTGGAAAGATAATCGGCGCCGAGGCCGAGGAGCGGGATGAGAATGCTCAGGCTGAGCAATTGCAGGCGCGGGCGCGGCAGTTCAAAGCGGGAGATGTACGCGCCGAAGGCGAAGGCATCCAGATGCGAAAACGGCAGGACGTTCACCGCCTGTTGCGGGTCGGTCAACAACCAGGGCAGGGCCTGCGTCCGATAGATTAAGGAGATGATCAGGCGCAGGCTGAAACCGGCTCCGATGGCGGTTAGACAGAGTCGTTTGAATTTATCGCGCGGCGTGAGGAAGATGAGCAAAGGCCAGAGCAGGTAAAACTGCTCTTCGACCGAGAGCGACCAAAGGTGCGTGAAGAAGCGACTGCGTTCAAAGAAGGCGCTGGCGTGGAAGAAGTCGTAGACGTAAAACGCCGCCACCCAAATCTGATTGAAATAACTTTTGTTTAATTCCTGGTTGAGCAGGTTTAATTTTAACGAAGGCAGGACGAAAATAAAAACGACGACCAGCGCCAGATAAAAATAATAGAGCGGGAAGATGCGTAAAAAACGCCGCCCATAAAACTTGATGAAGAAGTCGCGGCGCGGCAGTTGGTCTTTCATCCTCAGCAGGATGTCCGTAATTAGAAAGCCGGATAACACAAAAAATAATTGCACGCCCAGCCAGCCAAAGGGCAGGTTGCGCGTGTGAAAGAAGAAGACCACCAAGAAGGCGATGGCGCGGAGGCCGTCCAGTCCGGGAATCACAAGCCCTTATGCTACCATAAACGTGAACGGATGGAAGCGGGTAAACGGACTTTTTCACGGAATAGCGGATAAAAACGGACTCAGGATATGAGTTGGTTGAATTTCACTTTGCGCCTTTGCGTTGAGTTTGTGAATGGACTCTGTTACGGAGTAGCGGATGGGTAAGCGGATTCTTTCACGGAATAGCGGATAGGTAAGCGAACTTTTTCACGGAATAGCGGATGAAAACGGACTCAAGATATGAGTTGGTTGAGTTTCACTTTGCGCCTTTGCGTTGAACTTGTGAATGACGCTCTCGTAGAATTGCGGATAAAACCGGACTCAGCATGTATAATTGCCCCATGTATGGGACTAAAATCCGTTTGACTCCGCGAATCCGTTATGAAGTCCGCTGACCAAAAACGCCCCCTCAAAGTCTTCCTTTGCCACGCCTCCGCCGACAAGCCGAAGGTGCGGGAGTTGTACCGCGCCTTGAAGCGGCGCGGCGTCCAACCCTGGCTGGATGCGGAGGATTTGATTCCCGGGCAGAATTGGGAAGTGGAAATCCCGAAGGCTCTGCATTCCTCGGACGCAATCATCATTTGTCTAAGCCCAAACTCGGTGGATAAAGAGGGCTACGTCCAAAAGGAAATCAAGTTCGCTTTAGACAAAGCGATGGAAATGCCGGATGGACGCATCTTCATCATCCCTGCGCGGCTCGAGGAATGCGAACTGCCCTTTAGTTTGAAAAAATATCACGCCGTGGATTTGTATGAAAAGGCGGGCTATACCAAACTGATGCAGTCTCTGAAACTGCGCGCCTCGCAGTTGGAACGCGCCACAGTGCAATTGCCCAAAGCGGGTGAAACAACTATTGAGATTAAGCCGGTTGTTGAAGAAAAGAAATTCCCCGAACCAAAAGAAGTAAAACCTAAACCTCAAACGCATCCCACTCCCGCGCCAGATAACGTGGATGTTGGCGGCGATGTAAAAGGGAGCGTGATCGTTTCAGGTAGCGGCAACGTAATCAATTTTGGCAATCAGGAAAAGTCAGCGCCTGAAAAACCTCAGCCCGCCAAACCTGAACCGAAGAAAACAAACCCACCCCGCAAGCCGAAGACTGCCGTCATCGTCGCGTTGATCGGACTGGTCGGCACAATCCTTGCCGCGCTGATCAGTTCGCCTTGGTTTATAAAGATATTTTCACCTACGCCTACAGAGACTCAAATACCCGCTTCTCAAACACCTGTGCCTACATCGTTGCCTGCTGAAATCACCGATGACAAAGACATAAAAATGGGACTTGTACCGGCAGGCCAATTTGCAATGGGAAGCAATAACAGCGAAGAAGATGAAAAACCGCTTCACTTGGTATATCTCGACGCCTTCTACATGGATATCTACGAAGTGACCAACGCCGCTTACAAAGCCTGTGTGAAGACAGGCGGCTGTACCCCGCCACAAGATATAGGCTCCTCCACTCGTGATAGTTATTACGGTAATTCACAGTTTGATAATTACCCGGTAGTCAACGTGGACTGGAACCAAGCCAATGCATACTGCAAGTGGCGCGATGCCAGTTTACCCACCGAAGCTCAATGGGAAAAAGCCGCCCGAGGCACGGACGGCAGGACGTATCCGTGGGGTGAAAATAGCGCTTGTGGTCAGGCTAACTATGCCAGTTGCATAGGTGATACAACCGAAGTGACGGGTTATGAAAGCGGAAAAAGCCCGTATGGCATGTACAATATGGCGGGCAATGTTTGGGAATGGGTGGCGGATTGGTATGCTGAAAAATATTATCAAAACTCGCCTGTTTTAAACCCACAAGGTCCGGGTTCTGGTACATTTCGCATCTTACGCGGCGGCTCATGGAGTGATGTTAGCGATATACGTATGATTAACCGCCTTAGTAGCGGTCTTTCGTATGCAAGCACTGTCGTTGGCTTCCGTTGCGCCCGCTCGTCCCCGTAGAAAATCGCCCTAAAGAGGCGCGTAAAGCTATTTGAACAATAGACCGTGGACGATAGACAATAAAAATCGCCCACGGTCTTCCCATCAGTTATAATCCCCTCACTTCAACAAAATCCGAATATCGAATAGCGAATATCGAATGCCAAAATCATCTTTTCAAGAGATCATCCTCAAACTGCAAGACTTCTGGGCGTCGCACGGATGCGCTTGACTATATCCTGCGTTGGCGTTTAACAGGAACGGGTATAATCAACTAAACACGCCGGATGGAATTGAAAAGATGTTAAAGAATACTGCCATAAATTGGGACGCTATTTATGCCGAAGAGACACGCTTGTTGCGCTCCTTATCCCCGCTGGAAGGTGTGCGGCAGTTTTTTGCGTTGATGGTGGAATTCGAGCCATGGTTGCAGGAGACCGAGACCTTGTTTCGGGAAGAACGCAATCAGGCGCTGATTCAACTCCAGACGCGGTTGGCAATTCTGAACGCCCATAAGCCATGAACGACCTGATTGATTCCGTGATCGCCTTTCAAAACTTCCTGAAAAAGGAAGGCGTACCTGTCATGGCCATTGGTGGGATTGCTGTTGCGATCTGGGGCGAGCCACGCCTCACACGCGACATTGATATGAAGGTCTTGGTCTCGCGTGAAAATCGCAGTCAATTGTTAACGTTGTTGAATGCGTTTACGCCGCTTCAAGATAATTCAGATGAATCGTTTCGTCGCCTTGGGTTGGCATTTTTTCGAGATTCTAACGGCGTTCGCATTGACGTGATGCTGGCGGATACGATCTTTGATGAGACTGCCATTAAACGGGCGCGTGATATTGACTTCACTTTGGAAAAAAATATTTGCGTGTGCACAGCCGAAGATCTGATTATTTACAAAATGCTCTCCACCCGCGCCAAAGATCGAGGCGATGTTGAATCTGTCGTTCAAAAGCAGGGGGATGCTTTAGACGATGTTTATATCGAGAATTGGCCGGCTCAATTTGAAGAGGCGCTGACAGATAGCACGCTGATTCGTGACTTTCACAAACTGCGGGCGAGATAATCCCTTTTGTACTCAAAAACTCAACTAACCACTGGTAACTAACAACTCATGCCTTCCTCCTTCCAATCCATCATCCTCAAACTACAAAACTTCTGGGCGTCGCACGGATGCCTGATTACCCAGCCGTATTACACGCAAGTTGGCGCGGGCACGATGAATCCCAATACCTTTTTGCGCGTCCTTGGACCCGAACCGTGGAACGTGGCCTACGTCGAACCATCTGTTCGACCCGACGATGGACGTTATGGCGAAAACCCAAATCGTTTTCAACTCCACACCCAGTTTCAAGTCATCCTCAAGCCCGACCCCAGCAATCCGCAGGAACTGTATCTTGATTCGCTCAAAGCCCTCGGCATTGATCCGCGCCAGCATGACATCCGTTTTGTGGAAGATAATTGGGAACAGCCCGCCATCTCCGCTTGGGGGCTGGGTTGGGAAGTTTGGCTCGATGGGCAAGAGATCACGCAGTTCACTTATTTTCAACAGATGGGTGGCGTGGCGCTGGACCCCATCTCGGTTGAAATTACGTATGGGCTTGAAAGAATTTTAATTGCGCTCAACAATGCCAAAGCGATTTGGAATGAGGAATACGGCGCGGGCGTTACGTACGGTGAAATTCGCCGTCAAGAAGAATTTGAACATTCCAAATATTATTTTGAAACCGCCGACGTCGAACGCATTCGCCAGATGTATGCTTTATTTTCCGCCGAAGCCGATGCCTGTCTCGCGCAAAATCTGATCGTCCCCGCCCATGATTATGTGTTGAAATGCTCGCACATGTTCAACGTGCTCGACACGCGCGGCGCAATTTCGGTTGCCGAACGTCAGGCCTTTTTCCGTCGTATGCGCGAACTGGCCAAACGCGTCGCCGAAAGTTATGAAGAGCAAAGGAAGAGCCTTGAATATCCGTTGTTGAAAGAAAGTCACAAGTCACAGGTCACAAGTCTATCGTTACCTTCAACCTTTGACCTTCGACCTTCGACCTTTCTCTTAGAAATCGGCGTCGAAGAACTTCCAGCTAGTGATGTGGACTCCGCTTACGCGTTTCTCATAACTCGTATCTCGCAACTCTTCGATGAACTTCACCTTGACCATCAAGACATCCGCATCTTTACTACCCCAAGGCGGATCGTTGTTTCTATTGACTCTCTCGCCCCGCATCAGCCCGACCGCGAAGAAGTCGTCAAAGGCCCGCCTGCCGATAAAGCAATAGATAAAGATGGCAAACCCACACAAGCCGGTTTAGGTTTCGCCAAGAAAAATAACATTGACCCATCTGCTTTAGAAATTCGCGAAGAGGGCGGAGGCAAATATGTCTTCGCTGTGGTCAAACAAAAAGGCAAACCTACGCCCGAGGTTTTGCAGGAAGCCCTGCCCAAACTTGTGGAAAGCGTCAAGTTTGAAAAATCCATGCGCTGGAATGCTTCAGGCGTTGCGTTCTCCCGTCCCATTCGTTGGTACGTTGCCTTACTCGGCGACCAAGTCATCCCGTTTGAATATGCTGGCGTCGTTTCAGGTAATGTCAGTCGCGGATTACGCCCTTACGATTCTCCTGAAATCAAAATCCCATCTGCGGATCAGTATTTCGATGTGATTCGTACAGCAGGCATCATCTTAGATAAAGAAGAAAGAAAAAATTCGATTATCGAACAAGCCAAACAAGCCGCAGAGTTAGTCGGCGGTACAGCCATTATTGAAGAAGGTTTGCTGAGCGAAGTCGCCAACCTCGTTGAAATGCCCACCGCCGTCATGGGCGGCTTCGACCCTGAATTTCTTCAACTGCCAAAAGATGTTTTGATTTCGGTGATGAAAAAGCACCAAAGATATTTTCCCCTCACCCCCGCCCCCTCTTCCGCTGGGAGAGGGGAGTTGAGCGGAGCGAGACGGGGTGAGGGATTGTTGCCGCACTTCATCGCCATTCGCAACGGCGACGACATCGGCATTGACACCGTCCGCGAAGGGAATGAACACGTCCTCGGCGCGCGCTTTGCCGACGCAAACTTCTTCGTCCGTGAAGATGTGAAACTCAAACTCGAAGAATATCGCCCCAAGCTGGCGACGTTGACCTTCCACGCCAAACTCGGCTCCATGCTGGATAAATCCGAGCGCATAGCCAAATTAGTTAAAGAAATTGCACCGTTATTAGGAATTACCAATAACCAATTGCCAATTACTCAAAGAGCCGCCTATTTAATGAAAGCCGACCTTGTCACTCAAATGGTCACTGAGATGACGTCCCTGCAAGGCATCATTGGCGGCGAATACGCTTTGCGAAGCGGCGAATCTAAGGAAGTGGCAGACGCAATCAGCGAGCAATATCAAACCGTCCCGCAGACTCAGGCCGGTCTGGCCATCGCGCTGGCGGATCGAATCGATTCGTTGGTTGGTTTATTTGCCGCTGGTTTAGCGCCCACCGGAACCAAAGACCCGTTTGGCTTGCGCCGCGCCGCGATTGGCGTGGTGCAACCTTTGATTGAACACAAAAAACAATTTAATCTGAAAGACATCGTTAAGGTTTCGGCGAGCCTTCAGCCGATTGAAGTTACGGATGAAGCGCAGAAACAAATTCTGGAATTTATTGCCGGGCGTTTGGCGGTGACGCTGAAAGACCTGGGCTACAAGCACGATCAGGTAGAAGCGGTTTTGGCGGAACAAGCCTCCAACCCGGCGGCCTGTGTCTGGTCGTTGGACCAGCTTTCGGCGTGGGTGAAGCGCGAAGATTGGTCTGCCATCCTCGCCACGTTTGCGCGGTGTGTTCGTATCACCCGCGATCAAAAACAAACTTTCAAAGTGGATGAGGCCCGGCTGGTTGAAAAAGAAGAAAAGGATTTATACGCGCAGGTAAAAGCCATCAGCAGTCAGTCGTTTTCTGTTGAAGGATTTTTGAAGGTTGTGGTGAAGTTGACGCCGGAAATCAACGCCTTTTTTGAAAAGGTGATGGTGATGGCGGAAGACCAGAAAGTGCGCGAAAACCGGCTGGGCTTACTGCAAAGAATTGCCGCGCAGGCTACCGGCGTTGCGGATTTCAGCAAGCTGGAAGGGTTCTAAAATAAAAAAGCGGCTTCTCTGAAGTCGCTTTTTGTTTCGCCCGCTTTTTTCAATTAACGCTCACAAATCTCTAGTGGAATTTTACGGAAATCTACATTGCTTTCTGTAGATTTCCACAGTAAATTTGGCGGCAAGTTCACATCCTCTTTTATTCCGGATAAACATGTTTCTCAAACGCCTGCAACTCGCCCTCATTCACACGGCCGTCGCCATGACGCTCCTGCCGATCAACAGCACGCTGAACCGTGTGATGATCTTTGACCTCGGCATTTCCAAAACCCTGTTCACGGCCCTATCCATCTTTCCCTACTTGCTGGCTCCGGCGCAGGTCGCCATCGGCGCCTTCTCAGACCGTCACCCGCTTTTTGGCTTTCGACGCACGCCCTACATTCTAGCCGGGCTGATCTGTTGCGTAGTGGGCGTGGCCGTCTCGCCGCAAATTGCAACGCTGATGAGTCATAACTTCACTGCTGGAATCATCGTCGGCGTGTTGGCTTTTGGCTTGTGGGGCATTGGCTACAACCTCTCGGCAGTTTCCTACTTATCGCTGGCCTCCGAACTCTCCGGCGAGCGCGAGCGCGGCAAAACCATCGCCACGATGTTCACAGTCATGGTCGTGGGCTTGATTGTGACGGGGATCAGCTTAAGCTGCCTGGCGCAAACGTATGACCCGGCCACGCTTTCGCGCGCGTTTATCATCGTCGCCGCTTCTGCCTTAACCCTCGGCCTGCTCGGCCTCTTCAGGCTGGAGCCACGCTTTGAGCGTTCCGCCCCAGCCGTCAAGTCCGAAACGTATACCCTCAAAGAAATGACCTCCGCCATTACGGAGAATCCGGTGGCTAAAATCTTCTTCGTCTATTTGCTCTTACTGCTGGCCGCCATCTTAAGTCAGGACGTATTGCTCGAGCCGTTTGGCGCGCAAGCCTTCGGCATGACGCTGGAGCAAACCTCGCGGATCGTTTCCATCATCAATAGCTTTTCTTTAATCGCCTTTCTCATCGCCGGTTTTTTGGATGGCCGCGTGAAAAAGAAGTACACCGCGCAAATTGGCAACCTCGGCGCGTTGTTTGGCTTTATACTCATTGTCATCAGCGGCTGGCTGGCCAACAAACACCTGTTTTATGTGGGCATTACGCTCCTCGGCTTTGGCACGGGGCTTTCCACAATCGCCAACCTTTCATTGATGTTTGACCTGACCGTGCCGGAAAAGGTTGGCTTATACATTGGCGCGTGGGGCTTTTCCAACGGGCTTTCGCGCCTGACCGGCTTGTTGATGGCCGGCGTCGTCGCTGACTTGGCCACCAGCCTGACGGGAGACGCCCTCGGCGGCTATCTCGTCGTCTTCAGTCTGGAAGCGCTGATGCTCTTCATCGCGGCCATCCTGCTTTATCGCATTGACGTGAACGCCTTCCAGAAGAAGGCGCACGACCCACACTTTACGGAGAAAGTGGCTGTAATCGCCGAATAACCCATGACCGATGAATGGCTTTCCCTGAGCGCCGCCGCCAAAGCCTTGGGCGTTCATCCCAGCACGGTTCGATTATGGTCCGATAAAGGCCTCCTGCCCACGCATAAAACGCAGGGCGGACATCGCCGTTATCGGCGGGAGGAAATTGCGCTTTGGGCGCAGACCAGTTCCAAGTCCCATGCGGAGGCGTTTAAACCAGAGCGCCTGATGCAGGAAGTGATTCGCAACGTCCGCCTGCAAATTTCCGAAGGTAGTCTGGAAGCCGAAACCTGGTATCAACGTTTGGATGAAGATGCGCGGATGCAATATCGCCAGACGGCGCGCTCGTTATTTCATGGGCTGATCAATTACGTGGCCAGTCACGGAGCGGAAGCGGAGAACGAAGCCTACGCCATCGGCTATGAATACGCTTCGCGCGCGCATCGCTATCGCTTGAATTATGTGGACGCGGCCAAAGCCTTTTTGTTTTTTAGGAACAGCCTGATTGAATCGGTGATTAAAATTTATAGCGAAGCCAACGTGCCTTCCAGTCAGACCGCCGAAATTTTTCATAAGATGCACGTTTTCACGGATGATATTTTGATCCACCTGCTGAAGACGTTTGAAGCGCTGAACGCCAGCCGTTAAGGCGCAAAAAAAGGCGGACTATTCTACAGTCCGCCTTTTTCGATTCAAGTTCAGTCCTAATTCGTTAGACGTATTTCTCGCGCAGGATCGAGGAAATGTAATCCATGCTGGCGACGACGATTGCAATCGCGAGCATGTTGACGCTGGCCGCGCGGTAGTTGAGCAGGTTGATGTTTTGTTGGAGGATGAAGCCAATGCCGCCGCCGCCGACAAAGCCAATGATCGTGGACATACGCACGTTAATGTCCCAGCGATACATGGTGTAGGAAATGTACGGCGGGATGATCTGCGGCACCACCGCGAAGATGATCGTTTGCAAACGATTCGCGCCGGTGGCTTGAATCGCCTCCAGCGGGCCGGAGAGGATGCTCTCGACCTGTTCGGAATATAACTTGGCGTTGGAGGCGACGGTGTGCAAGCCCAGCGCCAGCGCGCCCGCAAACGGGCCCAGCCCCACCCAGGCCACAAAGACGATTGCCATGATCAGCGCTTCCACGGAACGGGTGCCGTTTAGCAAGGTGCGGAAGATGCCGTAAATAAAAATGCCAATCGGAAGCGACTGCTTGGGCGCAATGGCAATCGCCAGAATCAGCCCGATTGCCGCGCCAATGAAGGCTGGCGAATACAGCGTCACTGCCGGGTTGTTGAATTGATAGAACCAATCCAAGCCCTGCATGATTAAGACGCCCAGCGTGGCTCCCGCCAGAGGGGCGAGGATCAGGTTGAAAGTTTTTGCGGCAGAGGCAGGCAAACGATCGCTGATCTTCTGCCCGAGTTGGGAAAAGAATCCGCCGAGGACGCCGCCGCCCACCAGCGCCGCAAAGACCGGCGCGAGGATGGAAATAATCTCCCCGATTTGGGAAACAAATTTCCGCAGGAAGTACAGCGGCACGTCTTTGCTTGGCGTGAGGTACGCGCCAACTTGAAGCAGAAGTTTGCCGATAAATAGAATGGAAATTAAAGCCAGCAGAGCCAAAATCAACGCGTAGAGTAAATTGATCAGCCGTTGTTTAAAACGAAATTCCAAATCTTCGCTTTGATGCGCGAGAAACCAGCGCGCAAAGAAAAAGCTGAGAGCGGAGACAATGATTGCGCCCGCAAAAGTAATTAGAAAAGAATTGCCCAGCAAAGTTAGCAGACCGGAAAAGAACTGGCTGGCTTCGATGCCCAGCCACATCCCCAGCGGCCAGCCAATCAGCGCGAGGGCGATGTTGCTCAGCGGGCTTTTCACTTCTTCCATGAGGTTACGCGCGGCGAAGAAACTGATCGGAACTGCGAGTAAGGTCCCGAAGGCGGTGGCCAACAGGGCCATGAAAACCGTCTCGATGATTTTTTCCCAGGTGACTTTGGATTCTTGCGAGAGCATAGGCGCGCCCACTTGAATTTGTCCCGTGGCGCGAATAGCTTGCGGTTCTTCCTTAATCTGACGGTTGGGCAGGTTGACTTCAGCTTTGAAGTTCCCCTGAGCGTCTGCTTGAAAGTTGCCAATTCCAATCGGCACGCCGTCTGGCGCTTCGGGGCTAAACCCAACAAAGCTGATCGAGCCGCTGGAATTTTCCTGAAAGTTATGACCCTCAATCTGGATGGTTTCCTTCGGCGCGGCGCATCCGCTGTTGATTAGGATGAACGCTCCCGAACGATCCACCTCCGGGAAGGGTACGCCGTCTGCCGGACAGCCCAAATAAAAAGGGACTTCGACGTTCACCGTCTCGTAGTTGTAATCAAAAATTTTGGGGTGCGCCAACGCCCGCAAAATGCGCGTGAGCGAAGCCAGCCGCCTTTCGGAACGGGTCTCTTCAAAGTTAACGTTGGTAACGGAAAACCCATACGCAAAAATGATCAGGACGAAGAGCGTAATGAATCCGGTGGCCAGCGACTTGAGTGGGGTTGTGGTTTTCTTCATCAGGTTTCCTCTAGCCAATCCGCTCGGCGTCTTTGCCGTAAATTTCCCGAAACTTTTCGTCGTTAATTTGGTTGGGCGGGCCGTCAAACATCAGCGCGCCTTCTTTGAGCGCAATCGCGCGGTCGGCGTAGCGATGCACCAGATCCAAAAAATGCAGGCTACACAAAACGGTGACGCCTTCCTGCTTGTTAATCTCTTCCAGGTGTTGCATGATGGAATGCGCCAGCACCGGGTCCAGGCTGGCCACGGGTTCGTCGGCTAATACCATCGTCGGCTCTTGCATCATGGCGCGGGCAATGCCCACGCGTTGTTGTTGTCCGCCGCTGAGTTCGTCGGCGCGTTTATACGCCTGATTTTTAATCCCCACGCGATCCAGTTGACTGAGGGCCATTTGTACGTCGCTTTCGGGGAAACGATTGAACGCGCTGAGGATCGGGTTCACATAACCGAGCCGCCCAGCCAAAACGTTGGTGAGGACTTTGGAGCGGGAGACCAGGTTGAAATGTTGGAAGACCATGCCAATCTTGCGGCGGATGTGGCGCATCTCATCCTGACTTGCGGCGGTAATGTCTTGCCCATTCCAAAGGATTTGCCCGCTGGTTGGCTCAATCAGCCGGTTGATGCAACGTAACAGCGTGGATTTGCCCGAACCGCTTAACCCGATCACTGCCAAAAACTCGCCCTGCTTGACGCTAAAGCTGACGTTTTTCAGGGCCTGCATTCCGCCGTCATAGGTTTTGGAAAGATTTCTGACTTCTAACATGCTGAAAGACCGCCTTCCTCACACTTCATGACAAGGTAAACCTTGTCGTACGCTTGTCGTACGCTATATTAAATCTTGCCCCAGAAATTTCTGGGGCAAGATTTTTTGAAATGCTGAAAATTATTTACCGAGCTTGTCGAGCGTGATGCCTTGTTGGGCGACCAAAATGCGCACGCCGTCAAAGTTCTCGTCGGCAATCGGGCCAACGCCGGTCCAACTGTAGAAGTTCTCGTTACAGAGGGATTGCGCGCAGGCTTCGTTATCGAGCGAGACGAAAGCGGTCATGGCGTCAATGATTTTGGTTCTCAACGCTTCGGGGAATTCCGGCGAGAAGGACATGGTGTCGTTCGGGATTTCCTTGGAGAGGGTCAGGATGCGCACCTTTTGAACGATGTCGGGAGCGTCCTTAATCACCGCCGCGCGCGCGTCCAAAACGCGGTAATCGCCGCACCAGAGTTCGTCGCCTTTTTCGGCGGTTTTCACGGCGCAGGAATCAACCACATCGTCGGGAACGTCAGGCGCGTCGCCCATGGCCCATTTGCCGTTGTTGATCAATGGCGGGCTGTAGTACGCGGTGGCGAAGTCGGCTTGTCCGTTGTAAACGGCCAAAATGGATTGCGGGTGGCCGCCGGCTTCGATGGTTTCGCCAATCGTCACGCCCAAGTCGCCGAAGATTGAGGCGGGGTACAAATATCCGGAAGTGGAACCCGCCTCGGGGTAGGCCCATTTCGCGCCCGCTAAATCTTCGAGCGTTTGATATTTGCTATCGCGGGCCACGTAAAAGCCAGTCCAGTAGACGTTCCAACCGCGACGGGCGGAAGCCAAGCCAGGTTCCACGCCGCAGAGTTGATTGGCGATCACATATCCCAGCGCGGGGATGAAACCGATGGTGTCCGTTGGGGAGGCGCACATCTCTTCAATGGTGGCGGCGTAGGAAGTCGGCACGCTGACTTCAAAAGTCAAGCCAGTGGCTTCGTTGAGGGCTGTGGAGATCAACTCGCCGCTCGAAATCATGAAGTCCACATCCACAGAAGGCACGAACAGCACTTTGATCGGGTGCTCCGGCGAGCCAATTTCTGGCGCGGCGGTAGCCGTGGGCGGGGGAACTTCCGTCGGCGGAACGGCCGTCGGCACAACGGTCGGCGCTTCGGTGGCGGGGGCGCCACAAGCGCTTAATACTAACGAGCCAATTACAAAGATTGCCAGTACCAGGAACGAAAAACGATGTTTCATACTTTCTCCTTTCAAGAATGGTAATCCACCGCAGGGAACGTCCCTGCCATGCGATGATAATTCAAAATTAAACAGGCCACAAGGACAGTTTTTAATGCAGTCGAATCCAGTGGATTGTCATTTTGAGGAGTGAAAGGATGCCCACTGTATTTGGATAACCCGCGTCAGATTTCTTGCACAGCGGCTTAAAGGTGGTTTATACTTGCGCGTATGGCAATCCCATCACACTTTGGACGATATGAGATCAAATCTGAGCTGGGCCGCGGCGGCATGGCCACGGTGTACCATGCCTACGACCCGCGCTTTGACCGTGAAGTGGCGCTCAAAGTTCTGCCGCGCGAGATGTTGCACGATCCGCAATTTCGCACGCGCTTCGACCGCGAGTTGAAAATTGTCGCCACGTTGGAACACCCGGCGATTGTGCCCGTGTACGACGTGGGCGAAGAAGATGGTCAGCCGTATTTTGTCATGCGTTATATGAACAGCGGCTCGCTGGCGAAGGAAATTGAAAAGGGTAAATTTTCTTTGGAAGACGCCGCGCATCTGATTGAGAAGATTGCCCAGGGGTTAACCTACGCTCATAAAAAGAAAATCGTCCACCGCGATTTAAAGCCCGATAACATTTTATTTGACGACACCGGCGCGCCGTTTATTTCAGACTTTGGCGTGGCCAAAGTAACCGAATCCACCTCCAGCCTGACGGGAAGCGGAATCATCGGCACGCCCGCCTACATGAGCCCGGAACAGGCCAAAGGCGAGGAAGTGGATGGCCGAAGCGACGTCTATGGGCTGGGCGTGATTCTTTATCAAATGTTGAGCGGCCAGCAACCCTACAGCGCGGATACGCCCATGGGCGTGGTCGTCAAACACATTACCGAGCCGGTGCCGGAAATTTTGAAAATGCTTCCAGACCTGCCGCCCGAAGCGGATGCGGTGATTAAGAAGGCGCTGGCGAAAGATAAAGAAAGCCGTTATGCCACGCCGAATGATTTAGCCAAAGCCTTGAATCTGGTTGCGCTGGGGCATGAAGGCAATACCGCCGCCGCCCCAACGGGAATCCGTTCTGGCGTTTTTAAATCCGATCAGCCCGACCAGCCAACGGCCGTGACGAATAGCGGTAAAAATCGCTCCACTGGTTTTGTGGTGGCCGGGGTTGTGGCCGTGGTGGCCATCGTTGGCTTTTTCCTTTTGCAAAATCAACTTTTTCCCGCGCCCGTCCCCACCTTAACGCCCACGCTGGCGCCGCCCACTTTAACCGTGGCTCCCGCAACCAGTACAAGCGCTGTCGAACCCGTTACGCCCACGCTGGAACCCGCCTCGCCGATTCCGTTTGCCGCGGCTTGTTCTGCAAATAACCTTCCAGTTCCCGAAGTTAAAGAAACCAACCGCGCTTGTATTACAAAAATCCCCTATACCACCGTGCGCTTCACCGCCGGTTCCACCTATCAAATGCCAGACCCGGCGCTGAAGTGTGAAGAAGAAGTCACGCAGGATGGTTTTACAATCATCACCTGCACAGGCAAACAACTCACTTCCTACGATTTGAAAGTCTGCAGTCCGCCCAAACTCACCAACGCGGATTTGGCCAAATGTTCGGCAGACGCCACGTTTGATTCCGCCAACCAATGTTGCGCGGCGGTCGCTCCAGCCGAAGCCGGATGCGTCACCTTTGCGGTTGGCATTGGCGGATGCCCCTAACTCATTTAATTTTTTATTTCGCCCGCAGTATCTGCGGGCGATTTTTTTTGATGGAATGATAAAATTAACGCATGGGAACTTTATACTTGGTCGCCACCCCGCTCGGAAACCTTGAAGACCTTTCCCCGCGCGCGCTCCGCCTTTTACGCGAAGTCAAATTGATCGCCGCTGAAGATACGCGGCACACCGGCGCCCTGCTTCAACATTTTAAGATTGAGACCCCGCTCACCAGTTATTTTGAACATAATAAAACCAAAAAATTGGATCAGATCCTCAACGCCTTAATCGGCGGCGATGTGGCCCTCGTTTCTGACGCAGGCACTCCGGCGATTAACGACCCGGGCTACGAGTTGGTGCGGGCCGCGCTCGCCGCCAACTTCGACGTTCGGCCGGTTCCTGGCCCCTCGGCGCCGATCTCCGCTTTGAGCGTTTCCGGCCTGCCGACCGATTCATTTCTATATCTTGGTTATCTTCCGCATAAATCCGGCGAACGCAAAAAATCCATTACGCAGGTGGCCCATTTAACCTACACGCTGATCTTCCTCGAATCGCCCCATCGTCTGTTGGATGCGCTGGAAGACCTGCTTGCCATCCTCGGAGATCGTCCCATCTGCGTGGCCCGCGAAATGACCAAACTCTACGAAGAATACTGGCGCGGATCAATTAACGCCGCGCTGACCTATTTCAAATCCAAAGAACCGCGCGGCGAGTTTACGCTGGTGATTGCCGGAAAACCGGAGACGGAAAAAGAACGCTGGCCAGAAGCGGAATTGCTAAAAGCCATCAAAAAAGAATTGAAGAACGCCAGACCCGCAAAGGAAATTTCCGCCGAACTTGCTGAAGCCAGCGGCTGGAATAAAAAAGACGTGTATTCATTAATCAATCAACTTAAATAAAGGAGCCTCCCATGCCCGAGAAAAAAGACGCCAAGCCCGAAGAAAAAAAAGAAGAGAAGCCCACCCCCAAAGACAACCTCGTCACGACCAAACATTCCATCAAAATTGGCGGACAGACGATTAAGTACACCGTCACCACCGGCACCATGATCTTGAAAGAGGAAGTCCTCGATAAAGATAAAGACGCGGAAGTGGAAAAACCCCGCGCCCAAATCTTTTTTGTGGCCTACACCAAAGACGGCGTAAGCAATAAAGCCAAACGTCCGATCACTTTTTCTTTCAACGGCGGGCCGGGTTCTTCATCCGTGTGGCTTCATTTGGGCGTGTTGGGGCCGCGCCGCGTCGTCCTCACCGACGAAGGCGAAATGCCCAAGCCGCCGTTTCAACTGACGGATAACCAATATTCCATTCTGGATGAAACTGATCTGGTCTTTATTGACCCGATGAGCACCGGCTTTAGCCGCCCCGTCGAAGGCGAAAAATCCAAAGAATGGCACGGCTTTAGCAAAGACATCGAATCGGTTGGCGATTTCATCCGCTTGTATACCACGCGCTACAACCGCTGGCTTTCGCCCAAATTCCTGGCGGGCGAAAGTTATGGCACCACGCGCGCCGCCGGACTCTCCGGTTATTTACAGGAACGGCATGGCATGTTTCTGAATGGGCTTTTGCTCATCTCCGCCGTGTTGGATTTCACCACCATTGATTTCAACTTAAATAACGACCTGCCCTACATTTTATTTTTGCCCGCCTACACAGCCACGGCCTGGTATCACGACCAGTTGAAATTTAAATCCACTTTGCAGGCCGCGCTCAAAGAAGCCGAAGAATTTGCCAAAGGCGAATATGCCTCCGCGTTGTTGAAAGGCGCGGCGCTGACTGCGGCCGAACGCGCCAGCGTGGTGGCCAAACTTTCCAAATATACGGGGATTTCAACCGAGTTCATCGAACGCACCGACTTACGCATCCTCGACCAGCATTATTTCAAAGAACTCCTGCGCGAGCGTGGAAAAACCGTCGGGCGACTGGACAGCCGTTACACGGGCACGGATCGAAGCGGCGTAACCGCCATGCCGGAATATGATCCGCTGTTTGCTCAAATCAACGGGCCGTACACCGCCGCCTTCAATGACTACATCCGCACAGAATTGAAATTTGAAACGGACAGCGTTTACGAAATTTTGAGCGGCAAAGTCTGGATGAATTGGTCGTATGGCTATTTTCAAAATCAATACGTCAACGTCGCCGAAACGTTACGCGGCTCGATGACCTTCAACAAATATTTGAAAGTGTTTGTCGCCAATGGCTATTACGATCTTGGCACGCCCTACTTCGCCACCGAATACACGTTCAATCATCTGGGCTTGGATGCGTCTTTGCGTAAAAACATCCGCATGAGTTATTACGAAGCTGGGCACATGATGTACATTCACATGCCTTCGCTGAAAACGCTGAAGAAAGATATGACCAAATTCATCAAGGACGCGAGCTAATGAATCTGGATGACCTGGAGCGTTTTCGTCAGCTTGACCCGCAAAATTTTCTGGCGCAAATTGACGGACTGCCCAATCAGTTACAGCAGGCCTGGGAGTTGGGGCAAACTCTGCCGCTTCCAGATTTTGGAGACGTTCAAAATATTTTCATTTCCGCCATGGGCGATTCAGCGATCGGCGCGGAACTGACGCTGGCTTCGGTTTCCTCAAGCCTGCGCCTCCCCGTAACTTTGTTACGCGGTTATGAACTGCCCGCTTCCGCAAGTGAAAAGAAAACGCTGGTCATTTGCATTTCGCATTCTGGCAATTCGGAAGAAGTGTTGGCGGTCTTTGAAACTGCTCAACAGCGGGGTTGTCGTTTATTCGTCATTTCCACGGGCGGCGAAATTTCCAAACGCGCGGAAGCAAAAAACATCCCCGTTTGGAAATTTAGGTACGCCGGAACCGACACGATGGGCGTGGCGTATCCGTTTGCGCTGACGCTGGCGTTATTTGCCCGCCTGAACTTAATCCCCGACCCTTCTGCAGATGTGGCTGAAGCGCAGGCCGGGATGGAACGCTATAAAACTTCGCTGTGGGCCGAAATGCCTGCGGCCACGAATCCCGCCAAGCGCTATGCCGGTCAATTGGTGGGGCGCTGGGTGACATTGGCCGCCACCGAGCAATTGGCTCCGGTGGCGCGGCGCTGGAAGACGCAAATCAATCAACTGGCAAAAGCCGGGGCGAATTTTGAAATCATCCCCGAAGCCACGCATAACGCGCTGATCGCCACTGTGAACCCGGCCTCCATCCTCAACGCGCAAACCATGACTTTGTTCATGTGCGCCCCATCTGACCATCCGCGCAACCGCCTGCGTTCAGACCTGATGCGTCAGGCGCTGATGCTCGAAGGCTTAAACACCGATTTGATTGAAGCGCGCGGCGAGACGTTGATCGCGCAGATTTGGTCGCTCATGCTCTTTGGCGATTACCTGGCCTATTACCTGGCCATGGCTTATGGCGCAAACCCCGCCGAGGAAGAATTATTCGTCAATCTCAAAAAAGCGCTCGCCTGATTCTCAAGAAAGAAACCGGGCGGTTGATTCGTCTAAACGGAACTTTAGGAGAATTAACATGAACGCTTTACCAAATTTAGGGTTTGAAACCAACTTTTCCATTCACCCGGCCACAACGCTGGGCTACGTTTCGCTGACCGTCGCCAACCTGGAAAATCAGATTTTGTTTTATCAGCAGGCGCTTGGGTTTAAGCTCCACTGGCGCGAAGGCGCGCAGGCCGGGCTGGGCGCGGGCGGCGCAGACCTGTTGCGCCTGACGGAAAAACCGGACCTCAAAAAATATCGCGGCGTAACCGGCTTGTATCACTTTGCGGTGTTGTTTCCAGATCGCCGTCAACTGGCGATTGCGCTTGGGCGCTTGTTTGCGTTGAAATACCGTAACGCGCCCACCGATCACATTATGACCAAGACCACCTATCTGGATGACCCCGAAGGCAACGGCATTGAGCTTTATTGCGAATCGCCCGAAGACGGCACATGGACCTTGAAGGATGGGAAATATGAAACCCGCCGCGCAGATGGTTCATGGAGCGACGGGCGCGAAGCGCTGGACGTGGAAGCCCTGCTTAAACATTTACAGGCAGACGACCGACTCGATGCGCCCATCCCGCCGGAGACGAAGATGGGGCATGTCCATTTGCACGTGCGCGACATTCCTGAAGCGCTGGAGTTTTATCACAACACGCTGGGTTTTGACTTGATGGGCTACGTGCGCGAACAGCAGATGGCGTTTGTTTCGGCAGGCGGGTATCATCATCACGTGGGCTTGAACACCTGGCAGGGCGTTGGCGCGCCGCCTCCGCCTGCGGATGCGGTGGGCTTAAGCCATTTCACCGTGGAGTTTGCCAACCCGACGGCGCTGAACGAAGTCATTGCCCGCGTTGACCGCGCCGGGATTCCCTCCAACCAAACCGAACACGGCTTGCTGATTTATGACCCGTCTCAGAATGGGATCGTTCTGCGGGTGAAGTAAAAGCTCCGGCACGCCGACCAACTTTCCGCTTGGGAAGGTGCGGCGCGCCAGCGCATCCAGTTATAATACGACGCGATACGTTCCTCCACAAGTTGAATGCATCCAGTTCTGACTCGATTCGCAAAGCGGAGTTCTCATGGGATTTTTACAAAAACTGTTTTCTGGCCCGTCTTCGTCCAGCCCTAAAAAAAATTATTATGTTTTTTCGGTGAAGTGCAAACGGTGCGCAGAGATCATCGAAGGGCGGATTGACCTGAACAACGACCTTAGCGTGGAATATGAAGGCGACGCGGAAGTTTATTACGCCCGTAAAACCTTGATGGGCGGCGGCAAATGTTTTCAACGCCTGGAAGCGGAATTTAAGTTTTCGGGAAATCGCAGTTTACTTGAACGCCAGATCAGCGGCGGAGAGTTTGTTTTGTAATTTATGCCATCCTTCTCTTCCCCGCCCAATGTGCAGGCTTATTACGAACAAGTTTGGGAACTTGTTCGTCAGATTCCTTCCGGTAAAGTTTGCGCCTACGGGCAGATTGCCAAAATGCTTCCGCCGCCCAACGGCGTGGAGTTGGAAGCTTATGCCGCGTTTGCGCCGCGTTGGGTGGGCGGCGCCATGGCCAATTGTCCCGCTGATGTGCCCTGGCATCGCGTGGTGAATGCGCAAGGGAAGATCAGCGCGCGCGCCGGAGCGGAACGTCAGCGCCCATTGCTGGAGCAGGAAGGCGTGGAGTTCGACGCGAAAGACCGGATTGATTTGAAAAAATTCGGCTGGCTGGGGACAGACCGTCCCATGCAGAAAATGTTGTTCGATTAATTAACTCACCTTACGCGCCCTCACCCTAAACCTCTACCCTACGGGCACACGTCCCAAAGGGAGAGGGGACTCCCTTCTCCGCCGGGAGAAGGGCTGGGGATGAGGGGAAATTTACGAATTTTCGCAAAACTGCGTAAGGTGAGCAATTAAACGCTACTCAAAGAAAGAAACAATCAAAAGATGAGTCAACTTGGAACATGGTTAACGCCTGAACATAAGACGCGGATCGCTTTTGCGTTCCTCTATGGTTTTGTGATCGGCACAATTTGCGTGGGGCTGGGCAGTTTTATCAACGTTTGGCTCTATCCCGAACTGCCCTTATTTATAAATTGGGAACAAATTTTATGGAGTTGGCTGGTCTGGGTTCTCAGCCTGACGGTTGCGGCTGGCGTGGCCGTCTATGCCGAAGACGGCTGGGGCGGCGTGGTCTTTTCCGCCTTTTTGATGGCGGCGATTATTTTGGTCGTCAACTTTATGCAGGCGGGCGGAAACTTCTGGTTGAACGTCGTCCTCATGGCTGGGCTGTCGCTTCCATTTACAACCGTGATGGCGCCCATCGCTTATGCTTTCATCTGGCTGACGCGGCGCTTTGTAGAAGCCCAAACCATGCGCGGCGTAAAACGCTTTCAAATTCTGACGGTCAACTTCCTCGTCCTCGTGGCGCTCGGCGTTGCACCGGGCCTATATCCCAAGTTCAACCGGCAGGCAAGTGAAAGCCTGCGCCTGATTCATGCCATGTTGCAAGGAGTGGCGACATCTTCCGCTTTGCCGCTCCCGTTGCAGGAGACAAAAGATTTTGCAAAGCGCCAAACTCAACCTTACACGTTGAGTCAGACGCCCTCCAAATTTTCAACCGAGGGCGTGGACGTGACCGCACATTATGCGGATGGCTATCAATTACGTTGTACCGTGGTGTTATATCCGGGGAGCGACCCGTACCTAAAACCGTGCGAAGAACTCGCTCCCTAGCGACTCCCCGCCAACTCTGCAATCAAAGTATCCAGAGCCAGATCCAAAGAGATTTGGCTCGTTTTGACTCTTTCGTCAATTTGCAACAGATGGCGGTGAATTTCTTCCAGCGCCTCCATGCTAAAACGGCTCGCCTGTCCGCTGGTTTTCTCCGCCACAAAAGGATGGACGCCCAACGCGCGGACCACGTCGTCTTTATTGCCGCGCCCGTCTAAAATTTCGCGAGCCTGAAGCAGTAACCGAAACTGACGCACGACCATGCCCCACAATGAAAATGGGTCTTCGTTTTCCAAAAGGCGATGCAATAATTTTTGAGCGGATTTGCCGTTGCCTTGCGATAGCGCGTCCACAAAGTCGAAGACGCTTTGCTGTGACGTGACAATGCAAACCGCCTCCACATCGGACCCTTGAACGGGCCGGTCCCAATTGACATACGCCAACAACTTGGCAAGTTCCATCCCCGCCTGACGCGTATCCACGCCGACCATTTCCGCGAGGCGGCTGGCCGCAGGCGGCAGAATTTGCCCGCCCTGCCGTTTGGCTTCGTTGACGATCCAGCCGGGCATATCTCTTTGTTTGGGCAAAAAGAAAGCCAGCGTTTTGAGCGTTGGGTTCTTCGCCGCCCATTTAATTAACCAGTGTTTTTCAATTTCTTTCGGCTCCACTAATTCATACAGGATCAGTTTGGCGCTGGCGGGCACGGCGTTGAGAAATTCTTCAAATTTTTTGCGCGTGGCCGCGTTGTTATAGCGGGCGGAAGGGTTGGAAAGGAGGACCAGTCTCTGAGGCGCAAGGAACGGCATGGCGTTCACCGCATTATTCAAGTCGTTCTCGGTCATGGTTTTGGCTTCGAGGCGCGCCGTATTCATCCCTGCGGTGGTCGGGTCGGCGAAATCGGCTTCATATTCTTTGAGTTTACGGTGGATGGCAAATTCGTCGTTGCCATGCAGGAAGAAGAGGTTGGGCATTGCGCGGTTTATTTGGTGATGATGCGATGCACGCCCGCACGCACGCGGAGTATATCCACAATGCGCAGGTGGCCTAAATGCGCTTCGGTGGTGATGTGTTGCTGAAGCCACGGCCCGAGCGGCTTGCTCAACTGATAGCCAATTAAAGCAAAAATCAGCGCGAAGGGAATCAGCAGGAAGCGCCAGAGCGTGGACTTTGTGCCTCTCAGCGGCAACCAGGCTAAAGTGGCGGAAAGGAGCGCAGTCGTCGCCAGGTTGGTGCCGCAACCCGGATGAATCGCCAATCCGCTTTCGCCGCTGTTCAATCTTTCGCGCGCTTCGGTGACGGCTTCCCAAATCTCTTGCGCGGTTAAATCTCCGAGCAGGTAAAAGCCGGTGGGGTTGGAATGCCCAGCCATGCGCGTGTTGGGGCGTTGGCGCGAAAGCAAATGGATGGTGGCGTGTTCGAGCGCGTGATTGCGTCGCGTTTCGAGGATGAGGGGCAGGCGTAAAAGCATGGCGTTCTCCGTTAGAGCGCGACGGCGTAAATTTGGTCGAGCATTTGAGCAAACTCGCCGGATGGCCGCGGCTTGAGGATTTCTTTGCGTTCGTCGCGGGTGAGCGTGTGCATTAATAGATATTGCACGGCGTATTTACGAAAGAGCCGCGAGCCGTCTTCGTCGCCGTAAAATTCGACACAGCGCGCCAAATGTTTGTGAATCAGTTCCTGCATCATGCGCGGCGTAATTTGCTGACGGTCGGTTCTGGCGAAGATCCACGGGTTGGCGATTGCGCCGCGCCCGATCATCACCGCGTCCACCTGAGCGTGATTTTTGAGGCGCGTAATGTCTGCGACGGTTCGCACGTCTCCGCTTCCGATGACGGGAATTTTGACCAGCGCTTTGACTTCGGCAATCGCATCCCAATTGGAAAGCCCGGCATAGCGTTGTTCTTTGGTGCGCCCATGCACGGCCACTAGCGAGCCGCCTTCTTCTTCGATGATCCGCGCGATGAGTTTATAGTTTTTGTTTTTATCCCAGCCAAGGCGAATTTTGCCGGTGACGGGAACGCGCAAGGCTTTGACTAATTTTCTAAACGCGCGCGCAATCGTTAAGGGCGAGGGCATCATGCCCACGCCCGCGCCGCGATCGGCGATGGTCTTGGCCGGACAGCCCATGTTCAGGTCAATCACGTCTGGGTTGAGGTCTTGAATTTTGACGGCGGCTTTGAGAATCAGTTCCGGGTCTTCGCCGTAAATTTGAAAGGTGATGGGGCGTTCCGGCTCTTTGAAGAAGAGGCGTTTTCCCGGCTCTTTCGATTTGCTGAGGATTTTCTCCACTTTGACAAATTCGGTGTAACTGATGGCCGAGCCAAACTCGCGGCAGACGGAGCGAAACGGCCAATCGGAATATCCGTCCATGGGCGCGAGGACAGTATCGCCGTAAATTGGAATCTCGCGGATGTGAAAATTCGGTAATGCGCTTGCGTTCATGGGGCAAAGTATAACAAATTAAAACCGACGCATTTACGCAGGTTGTTTCTTGAGCAATTCCAAATAATGTTTTCTGAACTTCGCCACCTTCGGCGCCACCACTGCCTGACAATACGGCTGGCCGGGATTATTAACAAAATATTCCTGATGATACGCTTCGGCTGGATAAAAGTTTTTCAAGGCCGTCACTTCCGTCACAATCGGGCTGTTCCAAATTTTTTGGGCGTTCAGTTCGCCAATCAGCGCTTCGGCGAGTTCCTTTTGTTCGGGCGTGTGATAAAAAATCCCCGAGCGATATTGCGAGCCTACGTCCCCGCCCTGCCGATTCAATGTGGTGGGGTCGTGAATGGCAAAGAACACGTTCAAAATATCGCGGCAGGCAATCACCGTTGGATCAAATTTAATCTGGACGACTTCCGCATGGCCGGTGTGTCCATTGCACACGTCGCGATAGCTGGGGTTGGGGACATGCCCATTGGCATAACCGGACTCCACTGAATGCACGCCTTTCGCTTCATCGTACACCGCCTCCAGACACCAAAAACACCCGCCCGCCAACGTGATCGTTTCGAGATTGGTATTCATCAGCTTTGCTCCTTTAGGTTTTGCGATTTAGACGCGCCGGGGATGAAAAACTTCCTTAAGAGAAGATTACAAAAATAAAAAAGCCGCTTCATTTCGCGGCTTATGTTGGTTCGGTTTCAGAAAAATTACTTCATTCCAGAGATGATCAGCAAACCGCTATCCACCTTGATGTCTGTCAGCGTTACGCCCGGCGCTTGTTTCGCAAGTTCCTCCTGCAGGGCCTGGTTCAGCCAGCTTTCGGCCTGCGAGGTGAGGATGCCCGGAATCACCTGCTGGCCGATTTGAACGGACACGACCTGCATGGCCGGTTTCCCGGCGGAGTCGAGGCTGAGGGTTCCAGTCACCAGCGCGGAGGTCGAGTTGGAGGCGCCGTTGACCATCCCCCAAATTTGAATCGTGCCGTCGCGCAAATAGACTTGCACATCCTGCAACGGCAGGTCTGGGCTGTTTTTCATCTCCAACGCCAGCCACGAGGTCAGTTGTTGCTCGGTGAGGGTGACGGTGGTGAGCGTGTTGGGTTGCGGCAGGGAGCTTTCAACCAGGTCGCGGGCTTCCTGCCCGAGTTTGTCTGAGGGGATGATTTCGGAACCTGGGCGTTCAGGCGCGCCCTCCATGCCATTTTCAGCGTTGTTCACCGCCACGCTAAGCAGGGAATCGACCAACAAGGCATATTGCGGATATTTCTGGCTGACTTCGGCCCGCGTCTTTGAGGCGACATCATCCGATAGCTGGCCAACTTCCGGCGTGGCGGTGGTTGTGTCAATCAGTTTGGCCAGCGGAGAAGCCGGGTTATTTTTGGCCACGGCGTAAGAAGCGCTCACCAGCCCAATCAGCAAAACCAACGCAACGGAAGCGCCGCTTAGAATTTTAATCAGCGGGTGGGGCTTACTTTCCGGCGCGAGGCGGACGGTGTTTTGATTCTTCAGCCGAAACAAAGCCAGCTTTACTTCGCTGTTATACGGGTTGATTTTGAAGGCGCGTTCGTAGCATTCAATTTTGTGTTCTTTGTCTTCCGCAATTTTGGCCAGCAAAATCCAGGCGGCTTCTTCATCGGGATAGGCGTTGAGCAGGTCGGCGAGGTATTGTTTGGCCAAGGCGCGGTTGCCGCGCTGAAAATTTGTATCGGCCTGTTTGAGGAGTTCTTGTTTATTCATAAGGTCCGGGGGGAAATTTACAGGCAGACGGGTTTTGGATTTCCCGTCTGCCTGTAGGGTTTACTCAGGCTGGCTCAATTTCTTTTTCGCCGGTTTTTTGGAGCGTAATTTCTCCGTCGTCGTTGACGGTGACGTCAACTGCGTCGCCGTTGGCAAATTCGCCGGAGAGTAATTTGTCGGAAAGCGGGTCTTCCACTTTTTGTTGAATGACGCGGCGCAAGGGGCGCGCGCCAAACTCGGCATCGTAGCCCTGTTCAGCGATGGAGGCCAGCGCTTCGGGCGAGGCGGTGAGCGTCAGGCTGTGTTCTTTGAGGCGCTCGGCAACCTTATCCAGTTCGAGCGAAACGATCTTCTGAATGTCGTCCTTGTTCAACGAGCGGAAGATAACGACTGAATCCAGGCGGTTGATAAATTCCGGGCGGAAGGCGCGTTTGAGCGATTCGCTGAGTTTCTTGCGCATCTCTTCGTAGGAGAGGCGTTCTTCGGTTTCTTCGTCGCGCTTCAAGGCAAAGCCCAGCGAAGATTGATTCTTAATCACGTCCGCGCCGATGTTGGAGGTCATCACCAGAATCGCATTGCGGAAATCCACCTTGCGGCCTTTCGCGTCGGAGAGATGGCCTTCTTCCATAATCTGCAAAAGCATGTTGTGGACTTCAGGGTGCGCCTTTTCGATTTCGTCAAAGACGACGATGGAGTACGGGCGGCGGCGTAGCGCTTCGGTGAGTTGACCGGCGTCTTCGTAGCCCACATATCCGGGAGGGGCGCCCACCAACCGCGCGGCGGTGTGGCGTTCCATAAATTCGGACATGTCCAATTGAATGGCGGCGTCTTCGCTTCCAAACATAAATTTGGCGAGCGTCTTGGTGAGTTGGGTTTTGCCCACGCCGGTGGGGCCTAAAAAGATAAAGGAACCGATCGGGCGTTTCGGGTCTTTGAGCCCGGCGCGCGCGCGACGCACGGCCCGCGAGATGGCCACAATCGCGTCTTCCTGACCGATGATTGAGCCGCGCAACTCTTCTTCCATTTTGAGCAGGCGTTGCGACTCGGCTTCGGCGAGTTGCATCAGCGGCACGCCCGTCCACATCGAGACGACTTCGGCAATGTCTTCGGCGGAGACGACCGGGCTGTTGGCGCGATCCCAGCCGCTCCGGAGTCTTTCAATCTGTTGCGCCAGGTCGGCTTCGCGCTCTTCCCATTCTTTCACGTCTTCGCTGTTGCCTTCTTCCTGCGCCAGCGTGCGGTTTTGGCGCGCCTGCCGCAGTTGGCTAAATAAATCTTTGGCGTGTTTGGCGGCCGGGCTTTTATACATGCGCACGCGGGAGGAGGATTCGTCAATCAGATCAATGGCTTTGTCGGGTAAAAATCTTTCGGTGACGTAGCGTGAGGAAAGGTGTGTGGCGGCTTCGAGGGCTTCGTCTGAAATCACCAGATGATGATGTTCTTCATACGCGCCGCGAATCCCGCGCAGGATTTGAATCGTTTCGTCTTCCGAGGGTTCGTCCACCTGCACGGGTTGGAAGCGGCGTTCCAACGCCGCGTCGGATTCGATGTGCTTGCGATATTCTTCGAGCGTGGTGGCGCCGATGACTTGTAATTCGCCGCGCGATAAAGCGGGCTTGAGGATGTTGGCCGCATCCACGGAAGAACCGGCGGCTCCCGCTCCGACGAGCATGTGAACTTCGTCAATGAAGAGGATCGCGCCGGATTGTTTCAACTCGTCAATGATCCGTTTGAGCCGTTCTTCAAATTGGCCGCGATACATGGTCCCGGCCACCAGAGAGCCGACGTCCAATTGCAGGACGCGTTTGTGCATCAGCGGGGCGGGCACGTCGCCTTCGATAATGCGTTGGGCGAGGCCTTCGACGATGGCGGTTTTGCCAACGCCGGGTTCGCCAATTAACGCGGGGTTGTTTTTGGTGCGACGCGCCAAAATTTGGATGACGCGTTCAATTTCCATTTGACGGCCGATGACCGGGTCGAGTTTCTTTTCTTCCGCTTTGGAGGTTAAATCCGAAGCGAGTTGATCTACGAGCGGGGTTTTGGGGTTGGCTCCGGGGCCGGCTTTGGCCGGTTGCGCTCCAGCCGGCGTCGGCGAGGAGGAAGCGGATTCGTTCAAGACGCGGCGGGTTTGCCGTTTGATCTGGTCCGGCGTGACGCCGAGTCTCCGCAGGGCTTCCAACGCGGTGGATTCGATGCGCACCAGCCCGAGGAGGATGTGCTCCGTGCCGATGTAGTGATGCCCCAGACGGCGGGCTTCTTCCACGGCGTATTCGAGGACTTGTTGCGTTTCCGCCGCGAGTTCGATGCGATTGGGGTCAAAATCTACGGATGCGGTCGAGACGCGGGCGACGACGTCGCGCACGCGTTCGGAGGTCATGCCGAGTTCGCGTAAAACGCGCCCGGCCACGCCGCCTTCCTCGTCCATTAATCCGAGGAGCAGGTGTTCAGTTCCAATATTGTTTTGGCGAGCGCGCTCGGCCTCTTGATGAGCGAGGCTGAGAACGCGCCTTGCACGCTGTGTGAATCTTTCCATGCCAGCCATAATTCATCTCCTAACTGTCTAAGGCGATTCTACCAAAAAGCAGGAAGGCGCGGTGTTGGAAAAAGGTTAGAATTTCCTTACGAGTTCTTTTCAGGAAGTGGCGTAAAACTGGCGTTTTTTAGCGATTATCCCCATCGCCTTGAATTTTGCCCCTTGCCTGACGGTCTAAAAGTTTGGAGATATTGGCTTCGGCAATTTCATCCAGCGAAAGTTCAAGCTCTGTGGCGGTTTGGGCCAGATACCAAAGCACGTCGCCCAGTTCGGCTTTGAGGGCTTCGCGGGTTTCGTCTGAAACTTGGCCGTCTTTATCGCGGAATACTTTTTTGATTTTGCCCGCCACTTCGCCCGCTTCGTTGACCAGCCCGAGAGTCGGATAAATGACGCCATGCCCAATGGCGGGGTATTTGGCAGTGGCGCGGGATTTGGTTTGATAGTCGTTGAAGTCCATGTGAATTCCTTACGGGAGGATAAATTTTTGGTAATTTTCAGGCGAGATGATTTCGTAGGATGAATTTGTATACGCTTCCGACCATTGTTGCGGCGCCGCGGCTGTCTTGGCGGTTGACCATTTCATTTCATAGCCGTGTAACGTTCCATCGCGTTCTTCGATGAGATCAATTTCCTGTTGATTGTAAGTTCGCCAGAAGTAGGCGTTGGCATGAATGGACTGATAGGTTCTATGTTTTAACCTTTCGATGAAAACGAAATTTTCCCAGAGCGGACCAACGTCGTTGCGCTGTGAAAGGTTGTTAAATTGAGCGATGAGCGAATTGCGAATGCCAAGGTCCATAAAGTAATATTTTGCCTTGTTGGTGATTTCGTTCCTTAAGTTTCTGCTAAAGCCGCCGAGGCGCACAAGCACAAAGGCTTTTTCCAGTAAATCCAAATAGCGTTGAATGGTTTTGTAATCCACGCCAAGTTTTGTGCCAATTTCTGAAAGCGAAACTTCGGAACCAATTTGAAAAGCCAGCAGTTTTAGCAAATCCAGCAATGTCTTTGAGTTTTTGACCCGGTCAAACGCCAGAATATCTTTAACCAAATAAGAATTTGAAATCTCAGTAATAACCTCTATTTTTTGCTTGTGGGTGGCGGCTTGAAGCGTTTCGGGATAGGCCCCGTAAATTAGAAAATCCGGTAATTTTTCTTTGAGCTCAAATTTATTGTAGGTGGAAAGCAGTTCGGCTTGCGCCAATGGATAAAGCGTGAGCGTTTGCTTCCGACCGGTGAGCGGTTCCCCAACTTGGCCGGCCAATTCAAAAGAAGACGAACCGGTCAGAATGACTGAAATATCGGGTCGCTGATCGACGATAATTTTGACGCCCATGCCAATGTTTGGGATGTTTTGCGCTTCGTCAATGGCCAGCAATTGATAGCCTTCGACATAAGCCAGAATCTGTTCAAAATCTTGCGAGCTGAGAATCTGTTGACTGCGGATATTATCGCCAGAATCTAATTTGTATTTGAGTTGTGTGGTTTTCAGGAAATTCTGTAAAAGCGTGGTTTTCCCCACGCGGCGCGGACCGTAAATCAGTAAGGCTTTCCCTGCCTGAATATGCTGTTTAAGCGGTTCGTAGGAGCGAACAAACATAAAAACACTATACCCCAACTCCTCATTTTTGTCAAAAAACAAGGAGTTCAACTCCTTGTTTTTAGCAGAATCACTGCCTAGTTAAAGGAACGGGCTAATTCCCGCCACCATTCATCCTTTTCTTTGGGGACAAACGGCGTGTATAACGTGATGCGATCGGCAATGCCTGCATAACGTTTCTTCAAATCATCCGCTAATCGGTTTTCATCCGTGATTAAACAAAACTCCGCCAGCATTTCATCGGTGATTAACATTGGCATTTCGTGCCACTCGCCTTTGGCCGCAAAGCCGGAGAGTTGTTCCGCAGTGGCGCCCCAGCCGTGCAAATCCATCACTGGCTTATAAGACGGCGTGCTGGCGTAAAAGGCAATTTGCATCCGCGCAAAGCCCTGCTCTTCCGGCGTGGTGGCAATGAAGGGCGTCATCGAAACGGTGATGTCCTTGCGCTTGCGCCCGCTTTTTTGCAAACCTTCTTCCATGGCGGGTAAAAGCGCTTCGTTCATATATTTGGGGCTATTAAATGGATGCGCGTGAAAGCCTGCGCATAATTCCCCGGCCAATTTGGCCAGGCCGGTGTTGACGCCCGCGATATAAATGGGAATGTTTGGATGCTCAATCGCGCCCGGATTAAAGAAGGGCGACATTAACGTAACCTTGTAATACTCGCCGCGGAAATTCAACTTCGTCCCGTTTTGCCAGCAATCCCAAAAGGCGCGGAGGACTTGAATCTGCTCGCGGAGTTTGCCGGTGACGGATTGCGGCCAGGGCATTCCAAACCGCCGCTCGACATGCGCCTTGACCTGCGTGCCAAGCCCAAGCATAAACCGCCCCGCAGATTGGGCCGCCAAATCCCAGGCGGTGTAGGCCAGGTTGGCGGGCGAGCGCGCAAAGGAAACGGCAATCGCCGTGCCCATCTGCATTTTGGAGGAATGTTCCGCAATTAAAGTACAGGGTAAAAATGGATCATGTTGCGTTTCTTGAGTCCATAGTGCGGCAAAGCCAAGCGCCTCGGCGGCTTGGGCAATGGCGGGGACATCTTTTAACGAGACCGGCGGAAGAGCGGCGTCAAGTTTCATAGGGCAAGTATACAAGGTGAGTAGGGAATAGTGAATAGTGAATAGTGAACAGGAATCTAGCCACCTGATCCTTTTCTTTTAGGACGCGGATTTACACGGAAAACGCGGATATTTTCGAGAAAAAAATGATTTTTCCGCGTCCATCAGCGCTCGTCTGCGTCCAATTTAGAAACTATCAGGTCATTAAATAGGAATTACAAAAAATGTTTTGAGAAAGCCAAATAAAAAATAAAAGCCTCGCCATGGCGAGGCTAATTTTCCAAGCTCAAGAGGAACCCATGCAGTTCGCGGCTTTCCTGCAACCACACGTTGGGAACGGTGGTGCGTTTGAGGTAGCGAACGATCCCGGCTTTATCCACCACCAGCGAAGCGGTGCGTTGGAAGAGCGAGAAATATTTTTCCAATTCGTAGAGCAAATACACGCGGCGATCCGGGTCGGCGAGGACCGGAAACGGCCGTTTGAGGCTTTCGGCAAATTTTTTGGATTTTTCCACGCCTTCGCCGAGGATGACGATCACCTCTGTGCCCGCTTCTTGAAATTGTTGATAGAGTTTGCCGAGATGCGCGGCATGAATGCGACATTGAATGCAATACGTCTCGCGGATGAAAAAGACCACGACGTTGGACTTGCCGCGAAAATTTGTCAGCGTAATTTCCTGCCCGTTGCTGGCTGGCAGGCTAAAGTCTGGCGCGAGCGAGCCGATTTTCGCTTCGATTGAATTGCTTTCCATCTCGCTTAACTCCTAAAGAACCTGATCGTCCAATAAATATCCTAAAATCCAGCGGGTGGTTGCGTTTAAACCGTCCATGTGGGCGCGCTCGTAATTGTGCGAGGCGTCAATGCCGGGGCCAATTAAGGCGACGGCGACGTCGCCGCCGGCGCGCCAAAACGCTTCGCCATCCGAACCATAAAACGGATAAACGTCCGTCTTGTAGCTGATGTGATGCTTTTCGGCGATCTTACGCAACTTTTGATTGAGCCCTTCGTGATACACGCCGCCGCTATCTTTGATGCACAGCGTGGCGTGAAATTCGTCTGATTCCTGCCCGCGCCCGACGACGGCCATATCCACCGTGAGCAGTTCGGCGACTTCGCTTGGGATGCCCGCCGAAGCGCCATGCCCGACTTCTTCATAATTGGAGATGAGGAAGTACGCGCTTCGCGCCGGACTTTGGCCTGAATCTACCAATGACTTGATTGCCGCGACGAGATTGGCCACGCAAGCCTTATCGTCGAGAAACCTGGAGCGGATGAAGCCGTTGGTCACTTCCACGCGCGGATCAAAGGCCACGCAATCGCCAATGTTAATGCCGAGTTCGCGGGTTTCTTTTTCAGAGACGGTTTGCGCATCCAGGCGGACTTCCATGTGTTCGTCGTTGCGCGGGGTATCAGAGCCTGAAGCAAAGATGTGGCCGGAGGCGTTGTCAATTAATAGCGAGCCGCGAATCTTTGCGCCGTTGGCGGTGATTACCCACACGCCTTCGGTTTCAACGGAATTCCATTGCAAACCGCCCACGCGGCTGAGTTTGAGCCGGCCGCTGGGTTTAATCTCTTTGACGACTGCGCCCAATGTGTCCACATGCGCGGTTAAGGCAATCGGCGGCAGGGCGCTTTTTACTTCCCATTTGGCCAGCAAAGCGCCTTTGCGGGTGCGCGTCAATTCCAGCGGTTTATATTTGGACAGTTCTTTTTCAACAAACTCAATCGCCGCGCCGGAGAAGCCGGTGGGCGAAGGGATGTTGAGTAAGCTAACCAGAAAATCGGTAAAATGCTTTTCGTCAATGTGTGGGAGCGACATGGTTACAACCCTTCGTAGGCGCTGATTTTTTTGCGCCATTCTTCCGGCACGGAGATGGGCTTGAGGCCTTCATAATCAAAGGTGACCAAGACCACGGTGGCGGTGGCCATCGCTTTGCCGGTTTCGGCGTGCATGACGCATTGTTCAGTGACGATGGATTTATTGCCAAGCTTGGTGGTTTTTACGCCCACTTTGATCGGGTCGCCGTAATGCGTGGTGGCATGATAGGTGATGTGAATGTCCGCTACAATCACGCCCACTTCCATGAAAGACTGGTCTTTGCTAAACAAACCCAGTTGAATTAAATAGTGGATGCGCGCCTGCTCAAAATAGGTCAGGTATTTGGCGTTGTTCACATGCCCTTGCGGGTCTAAATCCCCGTAGCGGACTTCGGTTGGGTAGAAATATTGATATTCGCTCATGGCGCAATTATACTCTCTCGAAAAAACGCGCAAAAGTGTGGCAGAATTGGCGTATTCTTTTTGAAGGTAAAGGCTGACCATGGAATTCAAAGATAAAGTTATTTTAATCACCGGCGCGGGCAAAGGCGCGGGCAAAGCATTGGCGGAGGCGTTGGCCGCGCGCGGCGCCAAACTTGCGTTGAACGACATTTCGCCCATCAATGTGGAGGCGGTGGCGGCGGGCATTGTTCAGCGCGGCGGCTTGGCCAAAGTGTTCGTGGAAGATGTGGCCAAGAAAGTGGCGGTGCAAGCCATGGTTAACAATCTGGAAGATGAATTTGGGCAGGTTGACGTATTGATTAACCACGCCAACGTTCAGCCAAAATCCGCGTTGATTGAGATGGACGAATGGGATTGGCATCGCGTTTATGACGTGAACGTGACCGGCGCTTTTTTGGTGACGCAATCGGTAGCGCGGCTGATGCGCGTAAAAGGCGGCGGCGTGATTCTGAATCTCGTCGAAGAACCCGGCCGGGGTGCGGAAAAAGAAGCGGCTTATTATTCCAGCCTGGCCAGTCTGACAAAAATCTCCGAAGTGGCGGCGCAGGAATTAAATCCGCTTGGGATTCGCGTCGCTTCCATTGAAAGGTCAGCAGACCTAGTGGCCAACGCCCTGAAATTTTTGGAGCAGGCGTGAAAGAACTGCTGGAATATCGCGTCTTTTTGGTACGACGGCTGGAACGCGCGGCGGATGAATTTTGCTCAGCCTGCCTTAACCTTGAACCGACACAAAAAATTACGGCGGATAAAACCGCGCATCAACTTGTGTTTTATGCGCGCGGCTTGAACGAACTGGTCTATGACTTTCGCGCGCGCAAAACGTTAAGCGAAGAAAACCCGTTGTTTGAAAATTTTGACCCGCCTGAATGGCTGGCGCAACATTATGACCCAACCGAAGCGTACGCCAAAATTTTGGACGAATTCAAAACGCAAGTCCATGCCTTATGCGTCACGTTGGCGCAGATTCCCAGCGCAGATTGGTCGCGCGTCAGCAGTCATCAACTCCTCGGCAATGACCTGACCTTGCAGTTGTGGGTGGAATATGGGCTGGCCCAAATTGAAGAGCGGCTGGTTGAAATTCGGCGGGGAGTATAATTTCTGCGCCATGCCCATTTTAGACGCGCACACCTTTGAATTTTTTAGCAAAAGCCCCGAGCAAACGCGGCGGATTGGAATGCGCCTCGGCGGCGCGCTTCAACCCGGCGATGTGATTTGCCTGCAAGGCGAACTGGGCGCGGGTAAAACCACGTTTGTGCAAGGACTGGCGCAAGGTTGGGGTTCGCTCGATTCAGTCTCCAGCCCGACGTTTATTTTAGTCAATCAATATCGCCGCGCCGACGGCGAAACCTTATTTCATTTGGATACCTATCGTCTCGAGTCGCAACCCGAAGCGGAAGAACTTGATTTGGATGCCATGTTAGATGAAGGCACGCTGATTGTGGAATGGCCCGAACGCCTCGGAAACTTAATTCCCCGCGAAAGATTATGGATTAAGCTCGATCACCTGGCCGACGAACACCGCCAAATGAACTTCAACGCCAGCGGCAAACGCTACGACGACCTGTTGGATGAAATTCGCAACGCCATGTTTGGAGGCGGATAATGTTACTCGCGATAGATACCTCCACCGCGCAAGTGGGGCTGGCTTTATATGATGGAAATCAGGTCCTCGGCGAAATGTTGTGGGCGACGCGCCAGCATCACACCACCGAACTGGCTCCGGCGCTGGCGGGACTGTTAGCCCGCTCCAGCGTTTCTATGGACATGGTTCACGCTTTGGCCGTGGCGCTTGGGCCGGGATCATTCACCAGTTTGCGAGTCGGCCTGGCGTTCGTCAAAGGGCTGGCGCTGGCGCGACGCATTCCCATTCTCGGCATTCATACGCTGGATGTCATTGCGGCGGCGCAACCGGTTGGCAAATTTCCGCTGATCGCGGTCATTCAAGCCGGGCGCACGCGCCTGGCCTATCGCGCGTATCAAGCTCAAAAGAAAAGCTGGCAGGCCGAAGGCGAACTGCGAAGCGGCACGCTGGACGAGTTGCTTCCACAAATTACCACATCCACTTTACTGGCTGGCGAATTTACCGCCGAAGAACGGCTGAAATTAGCGAAGAAAAAAAATATCAAACTGGCCGCGCCGAGTTTGTGCGCGCGCCGACCGGCCGTTTTGGCGGAGTTGGCCTGGGCGCGTTGGCAGAAAAATGAAATAGACGAAGCGGCTAGCCTGGCGCCAATCTATTTGCACGTGGCAGGCGCGCCGCCCGCATGAATTTGATCGTCCGGAAGATGACGTTGGACGACCTCGAACAGGTTGTGGCCATTGATCAGGCTTCTTTTAGCCTGCCCTGGCCGCCGCGTTCTTTTCGCTTTGAAGTGACGGAGAACCCCGCTTCGCGGAATTGGGTGGCCGAAGCGAATTCGCAAATCGTCGGCCTGCTGGTGGGCTGGCTGATTGTGGATGAATTACACATTGCCACGTTGGCCGTGCATCCAAACTTTCGCAGGCAGGGAGTTGGCGAAAAACTCTTGGTTCAGGCTTTACAATCGGCGGGTGTGGAAGGCGCGGTTAAATCTTTTTTGGAAGTGCGCGCCAGCAATCAACCAGCGCGGGCGTTGTATCAAAAATTTGGCTATGTCGAAGACGGCGTGCGAAAAGGCTATTATAAAGACAATCAGGAAGACGCGATTTTGATGACTTTGGAGCGCATTAACGTGTAGGAGCAAAAGAGTGACTGCCGAAGAAACCCTTGCCCGAATTGCCCACGAAATTGCGGTTTGCCAAAAATGCGCCCTGCATGAAGCGCGTAAAAAACCTGTGCCGGGCGAAGGCCCCGCCGACGCGGAAGTGATGTTGATTGGCGAAGCGCCGGGCTTTCATGAAAATGAGCAGGGCCGTCCGTTTGTGGGCGCGGCGGGAAAATTTTTAGAACAACTGCTGGAGCAGGCCGGGCTGACCCGCGCCGAAGTTTTTATCGCCAACGTGGTCAAGTGTCGCCCGCCGGGCAACCGCGACCCACAGCCGGAGGAATTGGACGCCTGCGACGAATATCTGCAGGCGCAGATCGCGGCGCTTAATCCGAGTATCATTGTGACGTTGGGCCGTTTTTCGATGAACAAGTTTTTTCCGGACGCGAAGATCAGCGCGGTGCATGGGCAAATGCAAAAGATGGGCGCGCGGTTTGTCATCCCCATGTTTCATCCGGCCGCGGCCTTGCATCAACCGGCCTTGCGCCCGTCTATTTTGACGGATTTTGCAAAACTGCCGGAGCAATTACAGGAAGCGCGCCGGGCCTTGGGCCGTAAGTCGCCGCCTGAAAGGCAAAAGATAACTTCTGCGCCTGAAGAAAAACCAAAACAACTAAATTTATTTTGAATCCAAATTCAGAAATGGAAATAGCATGTCAATTAAAGAAGATTTGATCAAGCGCTTAAAAAACAAAGATGCGAAAATGGCCATCTTGGGGCTGGGCTATGTGGGCCTGCCGTTGGCGGTGGTCTTTGCCGAGGCGGGGTTCCAGGTCACTGGCGTGGACCCAGACCAAAGGAAGATGGACGCGCTCGCCAAAGGCGAGTCTTATATCCCCGACGTGAAAAATGAAGCCGTGGCGAAGCTGATTCAAAGCGGGAAGTTCACCGCGACTACAGATTTTTCGGTGTTGCAGGAAATGGACGCGGTGAGCATTTGTGTGCCGACGCCCTTGCGCCAAACCGGCGACCCAGATATGTCTTTTATTATTTCCGCCACGGAAGAACTGGCGAAGTATGTGCATAAGGGCATGGTGGTGGTATTAGAGTCGACCACCTACCCAGGCACGACCCGCGAACTGCTCCTGCCTAAATTGGGACTTGAGCATGGATTGCAAGTCGGCGAAGATTGGTTCCTGGCATTTTCCCCGGAACGAGTGGACCCCGGCCGCAAGGATTTTACGACCATCAACACGCCCAAAGTGATGGGCGGAATCACCGAGGCGTGCGGCGAAGTGGCCACGGCCTGGTATGAAGGCGCGATTAAGACTGTCTATCAAGTCTCCACTGCAGAAGCGGCGGAAATGTCCAAACTGTTGGAGAATACGTTCCGCATGATCAACATTGGGCTGGTGAACGAGTTGGCGATTATGTGCGAGCAATTGGGCGTGGATGTCTGGGAAGTGATCGAAGCCGCCGCCACCAAGCCGTTTGGCTTTATGAAGTTTACGCCCGGGCCGGGGCTGGGCGGCCACTGCATTCCGATTGACCCGCTCTACCTCTCGTGGAAGATGAAATCTTTTAATTACAACGCACGCTTTATTGATCTGGCATCTGAGATTAATACGAACATGCCGCGTTATGTGGTTTCGCGCATGTTGGATGCGATGAACGATCGCGGCAAGACCTTGAAAGGCTCAAAAGTTTTGATTTTGGGCGTGGCCTACAAGCCGGATATTGACGACGTGCGCGAATCTCCGGCGTTGGATGTGATTGGCCTGCTCCGCAAGAAAGGCGCAGACGTGCAATATCACGACCCGTATATTCCGCACATTCATCATGAATACGACGGCTGGCAAATGGACAGCGTTACCGATCTAATGGCGGCGGTGAAGGCGGCGGATGCGGCGATCATCGTCACCAACCACAAGCAATATGATTACGCGGCGATTATTGAATCCGCCAGCTTTGTGTTTGATACGCGGAACGCAACTGGCAAACTTTCCAAAAATTCTGAAAAAGTCGTGAGGTTGTAGCGATGGGAAATTATCTGATAACGGGCGCGGCGGGCTTCATTGGCGCGCGCACTGCGCACATGCTGATTGAGCAGGGCCATACGGTGGTGGGGATTGATAACCTCAACGCGGCGTACGATCCGCGTTTGAAAGAATATCGCTTGAAGAATCTAAAAGCCCTGCCGGGTTTTAAATTCCACCACGCGGATATTTCAGAGAAGAAAACGATTGACCTGTTCAAAGGCGAGAAATTGGACGGCGTGATCAACCTGGCCGCGCGCGCGGGTGTGCGCTTTAGCGTGGATGATCCGTGGACGTTCCTTGAATCAAACGTGACTGGTACGCTAAACATGCTGGAAGTCTGCCGTCAGTTTGAGTGTCAGAAATTTATCCTGGCTTCCACCTCCAGCATTTATGGCGAAAACCCGCCCTATCCCACGCCGGAAACGGCCTCCAGTAGCGAGCCCATGCAACCGTATGCCGCGAGCAAAAAAGGCGCCGAAGCGTTGGCGTATGCGTACCATCATTTGTATGGGATTGATACGACAATTGTCCGCTACTTTACAGTGTATGGCCCGGCTGGCCGGCCAGATTTGGCCATGTTCCGCTTTGTGAAATGGATTTTGGAAGGCGAGCCGGTGCGGATTAATGGCGACGGCAACCAGTCGCGCGGCTTTACCTACATTGACGACATTGCGCGCGGCACCATTGCCGCCCTAAAGCCGCTGGGCTACGAAGTGATTAACCTCGGCGGGCATGAGGTGATTTCGATTAATCAATTGGTGGAAATTGTGGAGGAATTGACCGGCAAGCAGGCCATCGTTCAGCATGGCCCGCCCAACCTGGCGGATATGCTCACCAATCAGGCGGACGTGACCAAAGCCAAAGAAATGCTAGGCTGGAGGCCGCAGGTCAACTTACGCGAGGGGCTCGCGAACTTAATCAAATGGTATCACGAAGAGCGCGCGTGGGCCAAAGACGTGCTGACGCCGTAATCGCGGCCTTCGGAGTTCTGTAAGAACTCCGAAGGCTTTTTTTATGGAGCGTTTATAATCTTGTCCATGCCTTTTTTGGAAAAACTTAAAACTGATCCGCTCTTTGGGCGCGTTTTGCGTTCCAGTGGAAAATTGCTCAGCGCGAATGCCGTCAGCTTGGGATTAAGCGTCTTGCAGGGGATTATGGTTGCGCGTTTACTCGCGCCCGAAGGGTTGGGATTGATTCGTGTCGTGATGGTTTACGCTTCAACGGTGAATAGCGTTTTGTCGTTTCGGATGAGCGAATTGGTCGTTAGATATGGCGGCGAACATCTTGCCAAAGGCGAGAAAGAAAACGCTTCAGCAGTGATAAAAGCCGCGAGCTTGGCAGAAGGAATAGTTTCTCTGCTTGCCTTTTTGGTTGTTGTATTTTCAGCAGGCTTGGCGGAAAAATATTTCACCGAAGCCACTGGCATTGCATGGATGTTTTCTTTATACGCGCTGGGTTTGCTGGCGAGCTTCAACCTTGAAACCGCTATCGGCATTTTGCAAACGACGCATAAAATTGAATGGCAGGGAATTTTCAACCTGACGCAAAATATTTTGGTCACAGTGATGATTGGGGTCGCATATTTCTGGAACGGGACGCTGGCTTTTGTTTTAATTGCCTATTTGCTTGGTAAAGTTGTCCTGGGCTTGGGGATTTTTAGCATGGCCCAGATTCAATTACGAAAACAGCTTGGAAGCGCCTGGTGGAAAACCCCACTCTCAAAATTAAGGACGACAAAAGAATTGATTTATTTTGCCGTGAGCTCAAACATCAGCGCCACGATCATCAAAATATTTCGAGAAAGCGAATTGTTGTGGGTGGCGCTTTTTCTACCTACCGAGATGGTCGGTTTATACAGCGTGGCTTATACAATCGTCAATTTTGTCGCCATTCCCGCCGACCCGTTGATTACAACCACATTCCCCGAAATCAATCGTCTTGCTGTGCAAAAAACTTGGCATGAGCTAAAAGATTTTCTACGCAAGATCACAACGCTTTCATTTGCATACAATCTGTTGATTGGGCTTGGTTTTATCTTTTTTGGGCGTTGGATTATTTTGATATATTCCGGCGAAAAATTTATCAATGCTTATCCCGCGCTTGTTGCGCTCACAATCGGTCTTGTTTTTAATTACATTCTTTTTTGGAATCGTCCATTACTGCTTTCGCTAAGTTTGCCCAATTACCCAATTTGGGTCACGTTGATCGTTGGCTTGCTCAAAGTGGCGTTGGCATTTTGGCTCGTTCCAAAATATGGAATTGTTGCGGCGGGCGCTCTGCTTTCGTTTTATTATGTCGCTTCGGTTGGGGCGATGGCTCTACGCGGCGTTCGGGAGATTCGTAAAAATGAAAATTGCGCTGATCACTAACTCGCGCATTCCATCGCTGACGGCCAACTCCATTCAGGCCATGAAGGTGGCGCAGGCCTTGTTGCAGTTAAATCATGAGATCAAGCTGTTTGCGCCCCAGGAAACCGAAACCCCAGACGCCGAGTCGCTGTCCATGCATTATGGGGTGCGCCGCGTTCCTGAAATTAAGTTTCTCCCATCGGTCAAACTGCTCAAACGCTTTGACTTTCTTTTTCATGCCCAGCAGGCTGTGAAAGAATTTAAGCCGGATTTGATCTACACCTGGCTTCCGCAATCTGCGGCGCTGGGAGCCTGGCTGGGGTACCCGGTGATTTTGGAAATGCACGCCGATGTGGCGGGTCGAATGGGCGCCTGGTGGCTGAGACAGTTTTGGGAAGCCAAAAGCCCAAAGTGGATGACAGTCACTACTTTGGCGTTGCGCAATGTTTTAGAACGCTCGACCCGTTTACAGCTTGAGCGGGAGACGCTCCTTGTCGCGCCGAACGGCGTGGAGTTGGAACGCTATCAAAATTTGGCAAGTCCGGCCGAAGCGCGTAATCAATTAAATTTAAAGCAGGGGTTAACGGTTGGCTTTACCGGTCATATTTATCCTGGGCGTGGCGCAGAACTGTTGTTTGCGCTGGCCCAACAAATGCCTGCTGTAAACTTTTTGTGGGTGGGCGGCGCGCCAGAGTTAGTGGAGTCTTGGCGCGATAAATTACAGAAAGCGCGCGTAAATAACGTCACGCTGACTGGCTTCGTCAAACATGAATTGATTCATTTGTATCAGGCCGCTTCCGATGTTTTGCTGATGCCGTATTCAAATTCGATTTCAGCCAGTAGCGGGCAGGACATTGCTGAAGTGATTAACCCGATGAAGATGTTTGAATACATGGCTTCGGGGCGCGCGATCCTCTGCGCAGATTTGCCCGTGATCCGCGAAGTGTTGAACCCTGAGAATTGTGCGTTTGTGGGCGCGGCTGGTAATGAACAGAGTGTGGCGAACTGGCGAAACGCAATTGAAAACTTGCTGGCGGACGAGCCTTTGCGGATGCGGTTGGGAACTCAGGCGCGCAAAGATGTGACCCAGTTTAGCTGGGTACGGCGGGAGGAAAAAATCTTGAATGTGGTAAAAGTGGGGCTATGAAATCCCCCCACTTAAAAGATTTGACTTGGATCGCCCCGCTGGCGCTTGGGTTGGGCGCGCTTCTCGCTTCGCTTCAAGCCGGAAATTGGTTTTTAGGTTTCCTCGCATTTTCCCTTCTTTTTGCCTTTTGTTTTATATCTCTGGCAACTGTGACAAGATGGGCAGGCGCTTCCAATGTGAAGAGGTTGAGTTGGCTGGTGGCCCTGGCTTTTGCGTTACGTTTTGTTGGCGGAGTCGCGACTTATTTAGCATTGCCGGTCAACGGCTTTGACGATGTGGATGACAAGGCCGGTTACGTCTACACCGACGCGCATCGCCGCGATGTGCAAGCCTGGGACTTGGCCCAATCCGACCATTGGATTGTGGAGGCTTTCAACAAAAGCTATGCCTACGATCAATATGGCGGCTTGCTTGCTTTTAGCGCGTTCATTTATCGCTATTTCTCGCCCGATACGCATCGTCCCTTGTTATTGGTTTTGCTTTCAGCCTTTGTTGCCGCATTGGGTTTACCCTTTGGCTGGAAGGCAATCCAGCAGGAGTGGGGAGAAAAAATAGCAGTAGCCTTTGTTTGGATTTATGCCCTCTACCCCGAAAGCGTTTTGTTGGGCGGCTCTTCCATGCGCGAATCTTATTTGTTGCTCTTCAGCGCCTGGGCGCTATGGGGCTTCATTGGCTGGCTGGCGTTACAGAAAAAACTCAGCCTCGCCTGGCTGGCCTTGGGCATCCTCGGCATGTTGTTGGTTTCCCCGGCCGTCGCTTTGGTTACGCTGGTCATTTTGGCGGGCTGGCTATATTTTTCAAATCAGCCGCGCCTTTCCGCCTGGCAGGGCGGCTTAATCATCGCGCTCATTTTTATCGTCGGGTTGTTTTTACTTTCCGCTTCTTTGGGTAGCGGCAATTTGAGCGGCTCGCCGCTGGCCATTATCAATAAATTTTTACGCGAAGCCGCAAAGTTAAATGTCCATCATTTAATTTCCAATTCGGGTTGGGTGCAAAAACTATTTGACGAAATGCCGGAGTGGATGCAAATTCCCTTCGTCTTGATCTATGGACTCTTTCAGCCAGTTTTACCCGCCGCGGTGATTGAGCCCACCACGCTCACCTGGCGGATCATTGCGATCTTACGCGCCGTAGGCTGGTACAGCGTCCTACCGGCTTTGGTCCTCGCTTTCGGGGCCGGGGCAGGTTTGGGGTCCGAAGCGAAGCGCAAAACCTGGCTATGGTTAAGTCTCGTCGTCTGGTTTTGGATTCTGCTCACGGCATTACGCGGCGGCGCCGATCAATGGGATAACCCACGCTATCGCACAATTTTGTTTTTATGGCAGGCGCTGATGATCGCCAGAGTTTGGGTTTGGTGGCGTGAAACGCGCAATGCCTGGGTCTGGCGCGCGCTGGGCATGGAAGCGGTCTTTTTGTTGTTCTTTGGGCAATGGTATCTCACCCGTTACCTGCAAATTGGAAGTCAACTGCCCTTTGGCAGAATGGTCAGCGTCATCCTGGTTTTGTGGGCCGGGATTGCGGTTTTTGGACTCTGGCGTGACCGCTCGCGCCGTAGTGTATAATTCAGAAACTGAATTTTGAATTAGGAGAAAGCATGGCAACAGCGATTATTACTGGGATTACCGGACAGGATGGATCGTATCTGGCGGAATTGCTCTTGAAAAAAGGCTATCAAGTGGTCGGCGTGGCGCGTCGTTCCAGCACGGTGAACAACGAGAGAATTAAACATCTTTTGGATGATATTACGGTAGTGCAAGGCGACTTGCAAGATCAGGGTTCTTTGCTGGCTCTGCTCGAAGAATATAAGCCCACCGAAGTCTATAATTTGGCGGCGCAATCTTTTGTACCCACCTCCTGGAATCAGCCGGCGCTGACCGGCGACGTGACGGCTTTGGGCGTCACGCGTTTGCTGGAAGCGATTCGCTTTGTGAACCCAAAGATTCGCTTTTATCAGGCCTCCTCCAGCGAAATGTTTGGCAAGGTTTTGGAAGTTCCGCAAAAGGAAGATACGCCCTTTTATCCGCGTAGCCCGTATGGGGTGGCCAAAGTGTACGGACATTGGATTACCGTCAACTACCGCGAATCTTTTAATATGTATGCCACTTCCGGGATTTTATTCAATCACGAAAGCCCACGCCGTGGCCTGGAATTTGTGACCCGTAAAATTGCGGATACTGCGGCGCGGATTAAACTTGGGCTGACCAACGAATTACGCTTGGGTAACCTGGAAGCGCAACGCGATTGGGGCTTTGCCGGAGATTATGTGCAGGCCATGTGGCTCATGCTTCAACAGGAACATCCCGATAATTATGTGATTGGCACCGGCGAAACGCACGCCGTGCGCGAATTTTGCGAAATCGCCTTTTCGCACGTTGGGCTGGATTACAAAGAGTTCGTCATTCAAGACGAGCGCTTTTACCGCCCAGCCGAAGTGGATTTGCTGATCTCCGATCCTTCCAAAGCGCGGGCTGATTTGAAATGGGAGCCTTTGGTCTCTTTCAAAGAACTGGTGACGATGATGGTCGATTCAGATTTGGATCGGCATCAGAATGGCAGAGTCTGACTATAAATTTTATGGATTCCTTGTTTCGCGCCTTAAAAAACAAAAACTGGCCAACTTGGACGCCTGAACTCCTCGCGTTACTTGGCGCATTCATCTACCTAATTCAGGCGCTTCTATTTGCCCACACCACGCCTTCCAACTTGGACGAAGGCGGATATTTGTACAAGGGACTGCTCTTTGCAGAAGGGGTTTATCAGCCTTTTCAGCCTTATGGCTTTTGGACGAATAAGGCTCCGCTGGCTTTTTTAATCCCCGGATACGTTCAGGATATCTTTGGCGCCGGAATGCGCACTGGCAGATATTTGGCGGTCTTACAGGCTCTGCTGGCTTTGTTGGGCATGTGGGTTGTAACGCGCCGTTTAAGCAATCGCTGGTTTGCCGCGCTTTCCATTTGGGTTTTGGCGTTGAGTCCGGCGGTGATCAAGGTCTATAGCGTCGGCGCTTCGCAAAGTTTGGTGGCGTTTTTTATCGCCTGGGTGTTGGTGTTTTCCGTGGGTGCGCGCCGCCCGCTCTGGCAGTTGATCCTTGGTTCTGTGCTGGCCAGTTTGATGATTTTAGCCAGGCAAAATATGGTTTTAACTCTGCCACTTTTAATCCTGTATATCCTTTGGGAACATGGCTGGAAGGCGGCGTTTTGGTCTGGTTTGGCGGGCGGCGCGGTGTTTGTAATTGGGCATATTATTTATTGGCCGGAAATTTTACAAATTTGGGTTATTTGGCTTCCATTCCGTTCTGCGGCTCTGAACGCCTATCTGACTCCCAGCGGCGGTAGCTCCATTTGGCGCCCGGATATTTCCACGCCCAACCGTGTGTTATCCTTTTTTCAGGGCTTCCGCTGGCATTTCTTCGCGCTGACAGGTGGACTGTTTTCCATTTTGCTTTTGCCGCAACGCAAGGAACTGCAGGAAAAATCAGTTTTTCGAGCCATTGTCTTTTTGAGCGTCCTGTTTTTGAGTTTGCTCTATCTCCATTCTTCCGCATCGCTCGACAGAAGCTATTGCGTGTTTTGCTTTGCCCCCTACCTTTCTTTTTTCAATATCCTCGGGGTGATTCTGGTCTTCGCTTTGCTTGGGTTTTGGAACAAGACCCCCAATCAATATCTCTGGATTTTGACTCTGGCGGTTGCCATTGTCGTCGCGGCGGGAATCGGCTTTGCGTCCTTTGAAGATACGGGTAAATGGGTGTTGAATTGGCCTGTTCCACGCCTCGGAGATGGAAAAATTCTGCCAGGGCTAACCACCCTGGGAGAGACGCTCTATAATAAATTTGCATTTGAACAGAACCTGTTGAAACGGATCGCTTCCACCGGGTTGGGCCTGCTCGTGGGCGGATTCATTGTCTGCCTTGGGTATCTGATCAACTTGAAACTAAAATATAACTACGCGTATGGCTTGTCGGTTTTCTTTCTGTTGGCCGGGGTGGCGCTCTCCCCAATCCTGGCGGGCGCGCAAGGCGCTGTGGAATGCAACCTGGATGTCATCTCAGCCAATGAGAAAATTGGCGCGTATCTTAATCAGGCCATTCCTACGGATAGTTCAGTTTACTGGGAAGGCGGCTTGTCCGTTGTGCCGCTCCTGTACGCCCCGTATGCCCGAATTTATCCGCCCCAGGTGAATGATGGCTATGCTTTTCGTCAGGGATTTGAAAACACGGATGCCTTGCTCAAGTATGGCTTGTGGAACAGCGAATTGGCGCAACGCTGGAGGAACGAAGCGGATATAATCATCCTTGAAGAATGGCGTTACCCTTCCTGGAAATCGTTTTTATCCCCGCAGGTTTTTGAGGAATTACCCCGCTCTCCAGAAAGTACCTCCTGTTTGGAAGGCAGTCGCTTGAGAGTATTTAAGAGAATCAAATGAACTTATCGCTGGTTATCCCTGTTTATAATGAGCAAGAAAATCTCCCGTTTTTGTTTGACGCCATCTATCAGGCGGTTTCCCCGTTAAATTTAAAATGGGAGGCGATTTTTGTAAATGATGGAAGTCGCGATCAGAGTCTGGCCGGGCTGACCGAACAGGCGCTACGCGACCCGGAACATATTCGGGTGGTTTCGTTTCGCCGCAACTTTGGACAAACTGCGGCCATCGCCGCCGGAATTGATCATTCTCGTGGCGAGATCATTGTCCTGTTGGATGCAGACATGCAAAACGATCCGGCGGACATCAAAATGCTGTTGGATAAGTTGGACGAAGGCTATGATTTAGTGAGCGGCTGGCGTAAAAACCGCAAAGACAATGCCGTTACCCGCAACTTCCCTTCCATGGTTGCCAATTCCCTCATTTCTTACGTAACGGGCGTAAAACTTCATGATTACGGCTGTACGCTCAAGGCTTACCGGCGGGATGTGTTGGAGGGGTTTCGGCTTTACGGAGAAATGCACCGCTTTATTCCGGTCTATGCCAGCTCGGTTGGCGCGAAGATTACCGAGGTGGCGGTTAACCATCACCCCCGCAAATTTGGAAAGACCAAGTATGGGCTGGAAAGAACCGTCAAAGTCATTCTGGATTTATTTACAGTTAAATTTTTGGTCAGTTATGGCTCCAAGCCGATTTATGTATTTGGCGGAACGGGAATGCTCCTGATTATCGCCAGCGTACTTTTGTTGGCTTATCTGATCGTTCGGCGCATTTTCTTCATGGTGGGAATTTTAAGCTCGCCATTTTTTCAAATTGGCGTAATGTTTTTCATCCTTGGCTTTCAATCCGTGTTGATGGGGTTGATTGCCGAACTGCTCGCGCGCACCTACCACGAATCGCAGAAGAAAACGATCTATATTGTTCATAAACGGATCGGCTTTCCCCCTGAAAATTCTTGACGAATGAAGATCTTGACGCTCTCGCATGAACTTCCCCCAATCGGCGGCGGCGGTGGGCAGGCGGCTTACGACATAGCGGCTCAATTGGTTAAATTGGGACATACCGTAACTATCTTAACGGACCACTATGGAGAACTTCCGCGCGTTGAAACTATCCATGGAATAAAGATTGTCCGGGTTGGGTCTTTGCGCCGGGAGATGTACCGTGCCTCATTTCTGACCCTGGCTGGGTACATCTTTTTCGGGCTGGTTGCCGGCTTGCGGTTGATCCTGAAAGACAAGCCCGACTTGATTCACGCGCACTTTGCCGTTCCCTCTGGAGCGCTGGCTTATTTGCTTTCCCGCCTCAGCGGCGTTCCCTACGCGCTGACGGTTCATTTGGGCGACGTGCCCGGCGGCGTTCCTGAAAAAACGGATCGGTGGTTTCGCTGGATCAAAGCGTTTACGCCTCCAATCTGGGGACGGGCAAAGGCTGTCGTCGCAGTCAGCGAATATACCCGACAATTGGCCTTAAAAACCTATGCCGTGGATGTAAAGGTTATCCCCAATGGAATTGATCTTTCACAATTTGCCCCGGCGCCATTGGAACTTAATCACCCGGCGCAAATTGTTTTTGCCGGGCGTTTTATGCCGCAAAAGAATCCGCTGGCCATTGTGCGAACTCTGGCGCGCCTGAAACAGTTGAATTGGGAATGCGCCATGCTTGGAGATGGCCCGCTTTATGAAGAAGTTAAGCGGGAGGTTGAACATTTTGGCATGTCTGAACGGTTTGACCTGCCTGGCTGGGTTCGCACAGAAGATGTGCTGGCGGCGTTCTCCAAAAGCGATATCCTCTTTATGCCGTCCCTCTCCGAAGGCTTGCCGGTGGTGGGCGTGCAGGCTCTGGCCAAAGGGCTGGCTTTTGTAGTGAGCGACATTGGCGGCTTTGCAGACCTTGTTCAACGGAATGGTTTTCTGGTGGAGCGTACCGATACGGCGGGGTTTGTCCGCGCTTTGGAACAACTGCTTTCCAACCCGGAACTTATACTGCAGTTCCGTCAGGCGAGTTTGGAACACGCCAAAAACTTTGAGATTGAAACTGTGGCGCGCCAATACGATCAAATTTTTAGCGTTGTAACTTCCCGTCTGAAACCCTAAAATAGATTCAAGCGCTTGATGGCTGGAAGCGCAACTTTGCTTGACAGGATTGTCCTTTCATGTGAGAATTCAGAAAATGAATTCTAAACTGATAAACAAAGCGGAAAAATACGAATATGCGCTTCTGAATGAGATTGCTCAGGATTCGCTGGTGACGCAGGCCAGTTTGTCCAATCAACTGGGCATTGCTGTGGGTAGCGTGAATTGGTACATTAAGCGCTTAATCAGTCGCGGCTGGATTAAGGTCTCGCATTTGGATCGCACCCGTCTGAAGTACGATCTGACCCAAAAGGGCATGAGCGTTTTTACGCAACGGGCTCTGCTCTACGCCAGAGATTCTTTGAAGGTCTATGGCGAATATCGCAACAAGGCAAAAGAACTGGTCCTCAACCTGCAAAAAGACGGCATTGCCAAAATTCGACTGTGTGGCGAAGATGAAATGATGGATATCTTACGGCTCACTTGCCTTGAAGCGGGCATTCAAGTCGTGGATGCGCCGAACGAACAGACGATTGAAGTGGACGGCTTGAATTACAAAAGAACGTAAAGGATGGAGCATGAGTAAAAAATTTGCAGTCATTGGGGTTGGCGGCTATATTGCGCCGCGTCATTTAAGGGCCATTCGCGATACCGGTAATCAGTTGGTGGCGGCGGTGGATCCGAAAGATTCAGTGGGCGTGCTGGATCAATATTCGTTCGATATAAAATTCTTTACCGAGATCGAGCGATTTGATCGTTACCTCGAAAAATTGAAACGCGGGCCGGAAGCGGGACGCGTAAATTATGTGACGGTTTGCTCGCCCAATTATTTGCACGATGCGCATTGTCGCCTGGCGTTGCGCGTCGGGGCGGATGCGATTTGCGAGAAGCCGCTGGTGATTAACCCCTGGAACTTTGACGCGCTGGAAGAGTTGGAAGCTGAAACCAAACGCCGCGTTTACACCATTTTGCAATTGCGCGTCCATCCGGCTTTGATTAAACTCCGCGATTCTTTGAAAGATTCAAAGCGGATGCACGAAGTGGAACTAACATACATTACCAGCCGCGGGCCTTGGTATCAGGTTTCGTGGAAGGGACATGCGGATAAGTCGGGTGGGGTGGCAACCAACATTGGCGTGCATTTTTTTGACCTGCTCATTTGGCTGTTTGGGTCGGTGCAGGGCATTAAAGTCTATCATTCAGATGCGAGCCGCATGTCTGGCTTTATTGAGTTGGAAAATGCGCGGGTGAAATGGTATCTCTCGGTGGAGAAAAACGACCTGCCGGAAGCGGTGCGGGCGGCCGGAAAAACCACCTATCGTTCCATTCAAGTAGATGGCGCAGAAGTTGAGTTTTCGGAAGGCTTTACCGATTTACATACGCGCGTTTATGAAGAGACGCTGGCTGGACGCGGCTTTGGCATTGCCGATGCGCGCCCCTCCATTAATCTGACGCATGCGATTCGCTCTGCGGAGATTTCTCCCAAAGACGAATTGACTCATCCCTTGTTGCGTAAATAAAGCATGGCTGATTATTTCGCTCACGAATCGAGTTATATTGACGCTGGCGCGCAGGTCGGGGCTGGCACAAAGATCTGGCATTTTTGTCATGTAATGTCAGACGCTCAAATAGGCGAAAGATGCAATCTTGGGCAAAATGTTTTGGTCGCTTCTGGAGTCACCATTGGGAATAACGTGAAAATCCAGAATAACGTTTCGCTCTACGCCGGCGTGCTTGTGGAAGACGACGTTTTTCTGGGCCCGTCCATGGTTTTTACCAATGTGATTAATCCGCGGAGCCATGTGAGTCGGAAAGACGAGTATAAAACCACGTTGGTGCGTCGCGGCGCTTCGGTAGGAGCGAACGCCACCATTGTTTGCGGCAATACGTTGGGTAAATATTGTTTTGTAGGCGCCGGGGCGGTGGTCACCAAAGACGTTCCAGATTATGCGCTGGTGTATGGCTCGCCGGCCCGTTTGCAGGGCTGGGTTTGCCAATGTGGGGAGCAGTTGAAGTTTGAAGGCGAGCGCGCAATTTGTCCGAGTTGCGGCGATGTCTATCGAAAACAGAATCAGGTTGTCGGTCCGGAAAGAGGCGTTAAATGATTCCATTGGTTGACCTTAAGGCGCAATATCATTCCATCAAGGCGGAAATTGACGCGGCGGTTTTGGCTACGTTAGAGTCGGGTCATTTCATCCTAGGCCCGGCGGTGACGAAATTTGAAGACAGCGTTGCGGCTTATCTTGGCGTGAAGCACGCCATTGGGTTGGCTTCCGGCACGGACGCGCTGGTGATTGCCCTGCGCGCCTTGAACGTTGGGGCGGGGGATGAAGTGATCATCCCTGCGTATACTTTTTTTGCAACGGCTGGCACGGTGATGTCCGTCGGTGCAAAGCCCGTATTTGTAGATATTGATCCAGAAAGCTATCAGATTGATGCTTCGAAAATTGAAGTGGCGATTACATCAAAGACGAGGGCAATTATTCCTGTTCATTTATATGGACATCCTGCGGATATGAATCCGATTTTGGAAATTGCCCGCAAACATAACTTAAAGGTAATTGAAGATAACGCGCAAGCCTTTGGCGCAGAATATCAAGGCAAGAAAACGGGCTCGTTTGGCGAAGTTGCCTGTTTGAGCTTCTTCCCCACAAAAAATCTGGGCGCATTTGGCGACGCAGGCATGGTCGTTACAGAGGATGATGCGTTGGCAGAACGAATGCGTATGTTACGCACGCATGGCTGGAAGAAAAAATATTATTCTGAAGAAGTTGGCTATAACAGTCGTTTAGATGCAATGCAGGCGGCTATTCTTCAAGCGAAGTTGCCGCATGTTGATACATGGAATGAAAAACGACGGGAAATTTCTCAACGATATAATGAAAAACTTAAGGCGTTGAATGTGGTTACGCCGATTGAAAAAGATTGGGCGAAACACGTCTATCATTTGTATATTCTGCGTTCTTCCAGGCGCGATGAATTGCAGGCTTTTCTAAAACAGAAGGGGATTGCCTCCGAGGTGTATTATCCGCTTCCGCCGCATCTTTCTGAGCCATGCCGAAAGCTTGGTTACAAAGAGGGCGATTTTCCCCACGCCGAGTTGGCCGCCCGCGAAACGTTTGCCTTGCCGTTGTATCCAGAGTTGACTTCGGCGCAACAAGATAAAATTTGCGCCGTGCTGAAAGAGTTTTTAGCGCTTTCAAAATAAGGAGTTTTTGTGACGAATAGAACCTTCCCTGCAGGAAATTCGCAAACCAAGATTCAAATTGACGACGCTTGGAAAGTTTTGGATTTGGGGAGCGGACATAACCCCCATCCGCGCGCCGATATTTTACTGGATCGGTATTTATTGGATGATACTGAAAGGTCTGGCGCGGCGGTTGTCCTGCCGCCTTCTAAATTGTTTGTGGCTGGCGACGGCTGTTTTATGCCATTTGAGTACAAATCAATTGATTTTATTATTTGCTCGCATGTGATTGAGCATATTGATAATGTAAATGAATTCTGCGCTGAATTAAACAGAGTTTCAAATGGCGGATATTTGGAATGTCCAAGCAAAATGGCGGAAATTTTACGCCATGCCCCTAATCATCGTTGGTATGTTTCTCAGAAAAAGGGTAAGTTGGTGATTAGCCCCACGCCGGATGGATATCCCTTGGGTTGGTTTGGAAAATTGTTTTTTAGCTTGTATTTTTACAATACGCGGCAGGTAAAAGGCCGCGATGTTTTTAATTTTGCGCACGGGATATCTGGCCCTTTCCATTATGTATTTTCCGCTGTCCGCGAAGTATTGGTGAGGCTTTGGACGCTTTTCAAGCCGCTGACGTATACCCGATTTTATTGGCAAGGTCGATTTGATTGGGAGTTTGTTGAGGGCGGCTAGGTTTATGTTTTTGAACGGAGCCGCCTAGGGCGGGGCTGGCTTTGAAGATTGAAAAGGACTGGCGAGTGGGGACGCCTGAGCGATGAACGGTACAAAGAAAAACAGGTAGATGAAATATGCAAATTTGGAATGTAATTAAAAAGATTTTAGTAGGGCTAAGGGTGAAGGCGCGTGTTTGGCTGTGGAACTTCTATGGCAAGTTTCGAGACGAGATCACGGTTTTCACAAAGCAGGGCGTCTTTTCGGTGTATCTCGCTAAAAATGAAAGCATCGGCAGATCGCTGTACTCAACCGGGCAATATGAGGCGGAATTAATTAATAGCGTTCCGAAGTTTCTGGCGGACTGGCAAAAGGAGGGGGGCACCCAGCCTAAAGGCACAATGATGGATATTGGCGCAAATAACGGCGTAATTTGCATTAGCATGTTGTCTCAGCGTTATTTTACCCGAGCCGTGGCCGTGGAACCTGACCCGCGGAATTTTTCGATATTGAAAAGAAATGTGAATGACAATCAATTTCAAGAAGATATTCTGTGTTTGCCTTTTGCAGTTTCTGATAAAGCCGCAAACATTTCCTTCGAGCTGAGCGAAACAAATTTTGGGGATCACCGCGTGAAAGGCGTTGGGCTGGAAGGCAAGCACAATGAAGCTCAACGTAAAGTGATTGAAGTGCCGTCTGTGCCTCTTGATCGGCTGGTTGAGGATTTGCCCGAAGAAATTCGAGAAGATATTTCGTTGGTTTGGGTGGATGTACAGGGTCATGAAGGTTTCGTTTTTAAAGGCGCAAAGAACCTGATTGCTAGGGGAGTTCCTTTTGTGTCGGAAATTTGGCCGTATGGAATACAAAGGGCGGGAATGACCGAGAAGGAGTTTTGTGAAATCGTGGTTGAAAATTGGAAATACTATTGGGTTAAGCGTCAAGGCAGGTTTATCAAATACCCAACTGAAATTCTCAGCGCTTTCTTTGACGAACTTGGGTCTGACGGCAATCACGCCAATGTCATCTTTACAAAGTAAGGTTTACCGGGATCAGGGGCGGGCGTTTTATGGATAAAAAACAGTATAAAGTCGCGATTTGTCAGGAAAGCGTCATTCAAGGCGGGCGTTTTCGTGTGGTTCTGGGGTTGATCGAAGCGCTTAATTCGCTGGGGATTGAGCCAGACCTCCTGTCTTTTCGATTGCGAATAAAACCTAATGAGGTTGAAAAAATTTACGGAAGAACTTTTCGCGCAAATTTTTATGAACTGCCTCACCCCCCGCTTCCAAACGACTACTCGATTCTCCTGTTTAACCGGCTCTTGAGCCGTTTTACCAGCGGTTACGATCTGATTATTAACACCAGTAATAGCCTGGCTTTTTTACCGCGACATAAGAAAGCGTTGAGCTATGTGTTTTTTCCGCGCGAGAGTCGCATTCAGAGTCGGGCGTTTAGCGTCCACAACCCGGAGCGAAGACTCAACGCTTTTTCATTGGAGGGCGTCTCGAGAAAGCTGTTGCGAATGATTTATAAATTTGGGAAGGTTCAGCCTGCCCACCAGATTGTTGCAATGACCGAATTTACGAAGTCTACGCTTCAAGAACAATATCCGCTTCTGGATTCTGCGCGACTTCCTATTGTGTACCCGCCGGTTGAGATTCAAAATTTTCTTTCGGAATACGGCGGAAAAAGAAATAGAGCGATTGTTACAATTGGCCGTTTTGACGAGGAAAAACGGCAAATCGAACAGATCCATTTGGCTGCTCAAATTCCAGAGATTTCTTTTCACATTATGGGGTTTGTTGGAGATCAAAAATACTTCAATCAATGCAAGGCTTTGATTGAAGAGCTGGGTTTGCAGAATGTTTGCCTTTACCCAAATGCCCCGCACGACCAAATGGTGGATATTTTACAGAACTCAAAGTACTTTCTACATACCCTAATCAATGAGCCGTTTGGGATTACGGCGGTCCAGGCCATCGCCGCTGGGTGTCTCCCAATCGTCCATGATTCTGGGGGGCAACGCGAGGTCGTCCCTTATGCCGAGTTGCGCTATCGGCAGATGAGCGAGATCAGGCAGATGATTAATGATCTGGAGAGGAAGGAAGAGCCTCTGCTGGCTCAATTACATGCAAATTTGTTGAAGCGCGCCCAGGATAATTATGATGAGGACGTGTTTACTCGAAAGATAAAACCAATCCTGTTGGCTCGGCTGGTTTAAAAAATACAGAAGCCACTTAATAATAAAAGAGACATAGGACGAGATTTATGCTGAAAAAAATATTTACTAAACTTGCCAGTTTGACGCCGTTTTATCGGGAGTTTCTTCAGTTGATCAACCTTCAGAAGCGAATTAAGGCGGACCTGGATACTTTAATTGCGCTTGAATCGAATAGGCTCTTACTTGAAATGGAACGCAATCCTCGCTATCAGGACCCGTTGCGACTACAAAAATATGTGTTTCAAGTAAATTCCCAGAATGGAGAGGATGGCATCATTCAGGAAATTTTTCGTAGAATAGGAGCCCCACATAAAACTTTTGTGGAGATTGGAGTAGGGGATGGCGCTCAAAACAACACAGCCTTCCTGCTTGCCCAGGGGTGGCAGGGCGCCTGGATAGACGCCGATACAACCTTCTTGAAAACGATTGAAAGTAGACCGGACCTCCAGGGTGAATTTCTTAAATGCCAGGCCGCCTTTGTCAGCCGGGAAAATGTACTGACGATCTTTGAAAAATTAGGCGTTCCTGTGGAGTTTGATTTTTTCTCACTAGACGTGGATCAAAATACATATTATGTCTGGGAAGCCCTTGCAAAATATCGGCCGCGCGTGGTTTTGGTCGAGTACAACGCCTCAATTCCACCAGCGGTTAATTGGAAGGTGAATTACTTGGCAGAGCGAGTTTGGGATGGTTCCCAAAATTTTGGAGCCAGTTTGGCGGCGTACGAGGAACTGGGACGGCGCCTGGGATATGTCCTGGTGGGGTGTGACTATACGGGCTCTAATGCTTTTTTTGTGCGCGAGGATCTGGCTGGCGATAAATTTGCCCCGCCGTTTACGGCTGAAAATCATTTTGAGCCGCCGCGGTATGGGCTGGTTCGTTGGCGCGGCGCGCGACGAACTGCAATCCTGGACCGTGCGAAGCCGGTTGAATAATCTAACGATTTGACTATTGAAAACTATTTTTTTGTTTTTTCTTTGGCGAACCCAGAGAAAGGAAGGCGATTGCAGAAATGAAGAAGTTTATAAAAAAACTGACCCCCTCTTTTTTGCTTGATCTAATTACGGCTTATCTCTTTCAGAGAAACTCGAACTATACCCGACTTAAAGAGTTGGACATCAAGCGCTCTGGAACCTCCGCGGATGGATATCCGTTTGTGGAACTATCAAATGGGCGCATCTTTTATGGGTATTTTCCCTCCCCAGCCCAGAAACTTTATTATCGCTATTGGTTAAACCGCGTAGTTAAGCGCAATTTACAGGAAGATAGCCTAAATGTAGCCGTTGATATTATTCTTCGTTATTTGGGGCCCGCATCTCCGGAACGCTACATAGAAAACGGAAAATATTATGACTTTGCTCCGGGCGACCTTGTGGTTGAGGTGGGAGCCTTTATGGGGTATTACGCAATGCGCGCGGCTGAGTTGGTTGGAACGGCTGGAAAGGTGATTGCGATTGAGGCTGTGGAAGAAAACGTTCAGTTGATTAGAAAGAACATTGAGGCGAATTCAATAAAAAACATTACGCTGATTCCTCTCGCCGCGTGGAAAGCAAAAGAAGAATTGAAGTTTTATAGAACAACGCGCCAGCAGGCCAGCGCGGTTGCCAACGTTGTGGCCTCTTTGGAGGAATTTAAGGTTCCCAGCGACACGATTGATAACATCTTGAGTGATTTGGGCTCTCTGGTCCCTAGTTTTATTCGCATTCAAGTGAATGGCGCCGAGCAGGAGGTTTTGCTCGGAATGCAAAACACCCTAAAGCAAGGCCCCAAACTGCTGATCGCCGCAATTTACCAGAGATCCAATCAAGCTTCCTGGATTCATGTTCAAAAGTTTTTGCAGGACAACCATTATTCCAGCGTGGTTAAAGATGGAAATGTATTTGCAGTTCCTTCAGCCCCGGCCTAAGTTGGACCTGTTTGAAACGCGCCTGTAACTTATGCGTCAAAAACTCCATCAGTTCTTAAAGCGCGCGCTGGGAATGGATATTTTGGAAATTCTCAGCCATTCCAGAAACTATTTCATTGGCAGCGCCTTGTCTCAGACTCTGACTTTTGTCGCCCTGCCCGTCCTGACGCAGATCCTAACTCCGTCTGATTATGGAGTTTATCAAGTCTTCCGGTCCTATGCTGAAATTTTTATTGTGTTATTGACGCTCAATGTTCACGGGGCCGTTTCGCGTTACTATTACGATTCAAAGGAGGATTTCGAAGAATTTGTCGGATCTTCCGCTTTGGGAAGCGCGTTAATCCTTTTGCTTCCGGCCCTCCTGTTTGTTTTGTTCCCCCGGAAGATTGCCAGTTTTTTGACGATACCGCAGTCGTTGATCCTGCCTTTGCTGATCTTAATCTGCGCCAAGATTGTCGAATCGATTTTTAATCAAATTAGCACGGCCTCCAAAAAAAGCGTGGAATACGCATTTGTAAACAACGCCCGGGCGGTTTTGACGCTCTTGCTGGGAATTGGGTTGAGCCTTGCAATGAAGCAGGATAAATATTACGGGCTGGCGGCAGGGCAGGCGATTGGTAGCGTAATGGTCGGAATTTATGCGTTTATTTTAATCAGAAAACAGGTTAAATGGACGTTGCGTAAAAGTCATTTTATCTTCATTGCCAGCTATTCGCTTCCCCTGATTCCTTATTTTTTAAGTACAATGCTTCTGGATAAACTGGATCGAATCCTGATTAATAAAATCCTGGACCCGGCCAGCGCAGGACTGTATAGTTTTGCTTATAATATCGGCATGCTGGTTAGCATGGCCACAGATTCTTTTAACAGCGCCTTTGTGCCCGATTGGTTTAAATTGATGCGCGAAGAGAAGTATGATGCAGTTAACTCGTTGATCTTGCGCATGTTGAAAATCGTTTTGCTGATCTCATTGGGCGCAATTCTTTTTTCGCAAGAAGTCTTTGGCTGGCTTTCCAGCGCCGAATACTCCCAGGCTTTTTCGATCCTGCCCATCGTGGTGATTGGTTATGTGTTTGACTTTTTGTCAAAAATCTATTTGCGGAATATCGCCCTGGCGAATAAAATGATTTACGCCTCTCTGATTGGAATTGGATCGGTCGCTTTAAATTTTGGATTAAATTGGGTTCTTCTTCCCTTGTACGGCTATCAGGCCGGGGCCTACACCACAGTGGCGTCTTATGTCTTTGTTACCGTGTGCGCCTGGGTGGTGGCGCGCTATGTTCTGAAGCAAACTACCACACCCTGGAAGGTGTTTTTACGCCCATTAACCGTCTTTTTTGTGTTCGTCGCTTTGAGCTTCATCGTCTCACACCTGGATTTGAACCTGCTCCTCTTTTGGACGCTTAAAGCGCTGATTATGCTTTTGTTTGCGCTGGCGCTTGCATTCGAAAGCCTGAAGAAGAATAAAATGATGGCCTAATGGCTGGCGGGCTGTTAACTTTATGAATTCAATCCTCAAATTTCTATTAGATCAATCACCTCGCCGTTTATATTACTTTTTGCGCGGCAAACTTAACCGCCAAGAGCGTTTGCGCGAATTTGCTGAAAACCATCCCTGCGTATTTGTATTATCCACTGGGCGGGTTGGCACAGAAACTTTAGACGCCTTATTCGGATTGTCAAGCAACGTCTTTTCCTATCATGAGCCTGCCCCGCTCCTTTATCAGCTTTCCAGGCTGAGTTATCAATACGCTGAAGACAAAACTGCGCGTGAAATATTAAAACACAGTTTTTTAACCAGCCGAATTGATTTATTAAGCTATTCACTAAATTGTCATCGTGGATATATCGAAACTAGCCCACAAGTTACCTTTTTGGCTCCGATTATTTTAGAGTCCCTGTCTGGCGCGCGTTTTATCCATTTGATTCGAAGCCCGCACGCTGTCATCCGGTCTGGAATGCGGCGTAATTGGTTTAATGGACATCCAGGCGATGAAACCCGCATCCTCCCCAACTCAGACTCGCCTGCCGCCGCCCAATGGGCGGGATATACCCCTTTTCAAAAAAATGCCTGGTTGTGGAGCGAGACCAACCGCTGGATTTTGGAATTCATCTCCAAACTCCCGCCAGCGCAGGCGTTGACCATTCACGCGGAAGACATTTTTTCCATGCAACCAGAGACCATAGAGACAATGTATCAATTTATAGGCTCTTCGCTTCCCGCCCGGCGTAAAATTGAAAAAATTCTTCAGAAGAAAATGAATAGGCAAAATAAAGGCGAGTTTCCTGAAGCGCATCTTTGGTCCACGCAACAAAAGACGGAACTGGCGAAGCTGGCTTCAGACGTAGCTAGTAAGTTGAATTACGACCTCTTGAAAGATGATGAATAAAAAAAACTTTTCATCCAACGCAATTAACTATGCCTGGCGGCAGTTAGCCTTGCGGAGTGGGGGAGAGTTTTCAATGATTAAGAACCAACCCTTCGTAAATGGTCTACCGCTCTTTTATGGAGATCCGAGCGCTGTTGTCTGGGATGGAAAAAAAATAATCGTTGTGCCTTGTAACGCGCAAGCTTGGGATACTCTTCTGGCACAAGAACCTAACTCGCTGATTTGGGCTTCGCCTGAAAAAATATTTCCAACCCATCATCTGAAATATAAAAAAACGGTTCCAATTCTCTTTTGCGGAGATCCCAGCCAGGGCGGGAGCCTTGTAGAATTGCGGGAAGATGGAACTCTCATCTTTCGTGTGGATATCGTGGCGGCTACATTTTTTATGCTTTCCAGATGGGAAGAGACCCGCTCGTTAACGCAAGCCGATGGGCATGCGCGCTTTCCCGCTTCCGCTTCGGTAGCATACCGTCAGGGATTTTTGGACGTTCCCATCGTGGATTTGTACGCAACCATATTCAAAGAGTGGTTATCTGTGCTAGCGCCAACGCAGACGTTTGAAAAAAATGAATTTTCGGTTAACTTGACGCATGATATAGACTGGGTCCGTCGCTTTTCAGGCGGGCTTCACTTTTTGCGCGTCATAGCCGCTGAGCTAATCAAAAAGAAAAGCGGTCTTGCGGCTCTGCGCCAAATTCGGAATTTATATATTCAAATTACGCGCCCGGCCGACGATGATTTTTTTCGGGCAATTTATGACCTTGCAGAATGGTCTGAAGCCTGCGGTATGAAGAGTCGGTTCTATTTTATGGCGGCAGAACGTAGCCGATTTCAGCAAGGTTACAACCCGGCTCTGGCTGTTCTGAAGAATTGTATGCTTGCGCTGAAAGATCGTGGGCATGAAATTGGAATTCACCCTGGATATTCATCTTTCGCAAATGTTGAGAAATTAACGGGCGAAAAAGAAGCCTTGCAAAATGCTATTCATCAGCCAGTTCTCGGCGGCAGGCAACACTATCTGCGCTTTCGCGCGCCAGATACCTGGCGGGATTGGGAAGCGGCTGGTTTGAAATATGACTCAACCATGGGATATGCTGATCAGGAAGGCTTTCGATGCGGAACCGCTTACCCTTACCAGCCTTTTGACGTCGAGCAAGATCGAGCGCTGGATATCCTGGAAATCCCCCTGATTGTGATGGATACCACCCTCAAAGTTTATCGAAACTTAACGCCTGCTCAGGCCAAGGCCAGGATTCTTGAATTGGCCAAGACCTGCCAGACTTTTGGCGGGCAGTTTACGCTCTTGTGGCACAACACTTCCCTGGTGGACGACTGGCAGGAATGGGGGCAAGTGTATCGAGAGGCATTGTTTGAACTGGCGAAACTGAAGGAGACAAGTAGCTGATCAACCCATGAAAATCGCTTATGTGACTATCAATATTGACCCTGAAATTATGAACGGTGGAGTGGGCGGTAAGATCAAAAAACAAACCGCGTTGTGGAAATTGATGGGGCATGCTCCACGCTTGTTTTTACTCACGCCGGAAATTTTGCCCTTCCCGGATTCTGACCAGTTTGTTTTCAAACGGCGTTGCGATCTCCTGACGCGTGAAATTTCCCGCGCGTTTAAGTTAATCCAATTGATTCTGGCCGTTAAACGCTATCAGCCAGACATTGTCTATTTTAGGTTTGGCCTGTTTACGTTTCCCCTGCAATATCTTTTTAGGCTTTTCCCAACGATTATTGAAGTGAATACCAACGACCTGGTTGAATACCGGAGTCGCGGCCTTTTTTTTTACTGGTTTAATCGTCTGACGCGCGACTGGATGTTTTCAAAGTGCGCGGGCTGGGTTTCTACAAGCTACGAACTGGCTGAACTTGAACAAAACCGCAAACATAAAAAACCGGTTTGCGTAATTTCAAACGGGATTGAATTTGAGAAATACGAACCATTGCCCGCAACCGGGAATCACGCTCCGACTTTAACCCTGGTTGGTTCTCCAGGGATGGATTGGCATGGCGTGGATAAACTTTTTTTTCTCGCGCAAGCCTGTCCGGAACTCAATATTAATATTGTTGGCTATCAGGCAAAAGATTTTAAATTCTCAATCCCGGCGAATATCCATTTACATGGCTACCTGCCTCCCGATCAGGTTAAGCAAATTCTCGCCCAAACCGATGTGGTCTTTGGAACGCTTGGATTGCATCGTAAGAGTATGAGCGAAGCCTCTCCGCTAAAAGTCAGAGAAGCTCTTGGCTATGGCATTCCAGTCATTTTGGCCTATGAGGATACGGATTTACGGGATGTGTCTTCAGAGCAAATCCTTCGCCTACCCAATACGGAAAATAACATCGCTGAGAATGTTCAAACAATTCGCGATTTCGCCTTTCGCTCCATTGGTCAAAGGATCGATCGCGCTAGGATTTCATCTCGCATTGATCAACGTTTGAAAGAAAGCAGGCGAGTGGAGTTTTTTGCGGAAATTGTTGAAATACACCGGAGAACTTCTTGATGAGTATTCAACCTGAAAAAGAAGCCCGGCTTTCCATCCTCCTGCTGGGTACGCAAGCGGCCACGGGCGGCGCGCAAAAAGTTTTGCTGGACCAGGCTCGCTGGCTCCATGCGCGCGGTCACCGCGTGACGGTTGCGTTTTTTTATGACCGCGACAACCTGTTGGAAAACTGGCAAAAAAACGCTGGGTTTCCAATCTACGGGCTAAGCTCCTACCATAGAAAGATCAAAGGCTGGAAGGCCTTTTGGACGTTTCTGACCGGCTTGTGGAATTTGTGGAGTTTACTACACCGGGAACGTTTTGACGCGCTCGAATCTTTCACGCATGATAGTAACCTGATTGGGATTCCTTTGGCCTGGCTGGCGCGGGTCCCGGTGCGCTTGGCCACGCATCATGGGCTGGCGGCTAACTTTTCACGCGGACGTGAAATCCTTCACGCCGGGCTGATTAATCTCCAAGTGGCGAGCGCGCTGGTCGTAGTTTCTACGCGGGCGCAACAAAGCGCCATCGTCGAAGGAGTCCTGCCTAAAAATATAATCCTAATCAAAAATGGGATTGAGCCCATCTCCACCGCAGGCGTGAATCAAACTAAAGCCCGGAAAGCGGCGGGCCTCAAAGATGGAGAAATCTTCATTGTGGCGGTTGGTCGTCTGGTGACGGAAAAAGCCCATGAAATCCTTATCCAGGCCTTGCCGCTGGTTTTAAAGGAATACCCACAAGTAAGATTGGGAATTTTAGGCGAGGGCCCGTTACGTGGACAATTGGAAAAACAAATTGAAGCGTTGCGATTAACTCAAGCGGTTTATTTATTTGGAACGCAGGACGCCGTTGAAGACTATCTGGCCATCGCTGAAATTTTTGTCCTGCCTTCGCGCGCGGAAGGGTTGCCGATTGCCCTGCTGGAAGCCATGAGCGCCGGGCTACCAGTGGTGGCCACCGCCCTGAAGGGAATGAGCGACGTCATTGAACACGGACGAACCGGATTATTAACGCCGCCTGAAGACTCGCAGGCGTTGGCCGAGGCTATATTACAATTACTGCGCGACCCTGCGTACGCCCGGCAATTGGGCGCGCAGGCCAAAAAACAGGTAGTTGAAAATTACAGTAGAGCTGAAATGGCTGAACAATATTTAACGCTGATGAAAAAATATTTACAGCCAACCGAGAAAAGATGACGCGACTTTTGGAAAGAAACAAAGCTTTAATCGTTTTGGCGGGCGCTGGCTTTTTGCTCTATCGCGCCGCGCTGGAATTTTATAATATCGCTTCCGGCACGGGCCATGGGTGGAGCGCATTTTCCCCAACCTGGGGTCTCCTGTATCTTGGCTTTTTGTTTTTTTGCGCCGTGCTGTTTGTGGCGCTGGCCCTGTTTTTTTGGAAGAACAACCTCTTTACTCCTGCGCTTGAATACGCAATTGAATTTAAAAGTAAACATCCGACCCTGCGCTGGTTTCTGTGGTTCCTGGTTTTAGCCGCGCCGATCTATTTTTTTCAATACACCCCGTGGGGCGTGGCTTTTCAAAAGCCGTATCTCCGCGTTTTAGTTTGGGTGTTAATGGTTGGCGGGTTAACGGTCCTATCCTCTCCGGGCAAGCGCCTGACGACTTGGAATCAATTTCTTGTTTCATTAATTGTCACCGCCAGCCTTTTTTCAATCTTTGCAACGCTCAAAGAAGTAACCAGCTATCCGTTTTCGCTCGGCTGGTCCGAAGGCAATCGCCTTTGGGATTATTCGGTCATGTTTGGGCGCGACGCCTACCTCTATCCAAAAGATAAACCGATTCCTGTATTATTGGATAAGGGCCGTCAATTTGTAGGCGGCCTCCCATTCCTGCTTCCAAACGTCAATATCGTCATGGTGCGGGCTTGGGTTGGGTTAACCTTAATCTTCCCCTATCTCCTGCTGGGGCTGGCTACATTTCGAAAGCTGGCGAAAGGCGAACCTGGACTCTGGTTTTTACTGACCTTCTGGGCTTTCCTATTCCTCAAACAAGGCCCCATTCACCCGCCGCTGGTCTTATGCGCCGCATTGGTTGCGCTGGCCTGGGGCTCTTCCCTCTGGATTTCCATCCCGTTGGTCGTGGCGGCCAGTTATTTTGCACAGTTGAGTCGCTTCACCTGGGTCTTTGCGCCGGGCCTCTGGATTTTTATGCTGGAACTGGCCAGCGCTTCTTTACCAAACCTCAAGCCGGATTCAGTGTTCTGGAAGCGGGCGCTCCCTTTGGGCATTGTCGCCATTCTTGGCGGATTCCTTTTGAAAAACTTACCCAACCTATCCAATAAATTTATACCGGCAGACCCGCCTGCAACCCTTGAAACTCCGGCCCAAGTTCCGCAAGTCGCCGTCCCATCAACGCCGTCGCCAACCTCTGCGCCTGCCCCAAATTATTTTGAATACGTGGTTACCCTGATGAAAGATCAACCGCTCCTGTGGTATCGCCTCTTGCCAAACTCAACCTATGGCCAGGGGATTCTGATCGCGCTGTTTTGGGCGGCCATGCCAATGGTTATCCTTCTGTTCTATCTTTCAATCAAGAAAGTCTGGAACCTTAATGCACTGCAAAAAGCGGCTTTCCTTCTACCCTTACTGGCGTTCCTGGGCGTTGGGCTGGTAGCCAGCACAAAAATCGGCGGCGGCGGTGATTTGCATAACATGGACATGTTTTTGATTGGCTTGTTCTTTACCGGCGTACTGGCCTGGCAAAATGGCGGCCGGGCCTGGTTGCAAACTCCTTCCGCCATTCCCTTTGGCTTAAAAATTACGCTCACGCTTTTGCTGGCCATTTCATCCCTAACTCCGCTCCTTGAAATGCGCTCCTACTCCTTTGGCGAAGACTTGCCCGCCTTGCAAACCCTGGCCGATGTTCCGGATAACAATACGCTGGAAATGTTGCCGACCCAACAAACGGCCAGCGACGCGTTACAGACGATACAAGAAGCTGTGGAACAGGCTAAAACGCAAGGCGAAGTCTTGTTTATGGATCAGCGCCAACTGCTCACTTTTGGATACATTCAAGATGTGCCGTTTGTTCCAGATTATGAGAAAAAGCTACTGATGAATCAGGCTTTAAGTGGTAATCGCGCCTATTTTGAAAAATACTACGCCGACCTGGCCAAACATCGGTTTACCCTGATTGTTTCCGAACCGCTACGTACGCCGGTTCAGGATAGCTCGTTTGAATTTGGAGAAGAAAACAACGCCTGGGTTAAGTGGGTTTCCATCCCAACTTTATGTTATTATGAACCGCTGGTTACTTTGAAAGCGGTGAGAGTGCAACTGCTGATTCCCAATTCCAAGGCGGAGGATTGTTCAACCATCCTCCCGCAACCCTAAGGAAGACCCTTGAACCTCCGTTATCTAACCCTGCGTCTGTTTCGCCATTTTATGCCGGAAGGCCTGGCCCGCTTTCTGCTGAAGCAAAGAATTATCATTCGTCCGGGGCTGGAATCCAGCGCGCCATTTGCGGCGGTTGATCAATACTTGCAGGTTTTAACATCCCGCCAACTTTCCATTCAAGGCAAACGGATTTTACTTTTTGGATATGGCGGACGCTTTGCGGTAGGCGTGGAACTTTTAAAGCGTGGTGCGGCGCACGTCACGTTATGCGACCATTTTGTCCTGCTGGATCAGGCTCGCAATCTCGAACTACTTCCTGAATATGCCCAATACCTGACGCTGAAAAACGGTCAGGTTGAGCCAAAGTCGGAATATATTACGCTCCTGCATGGCGATATCCGCGAAGAACAGATTCAAGCTCAAATCTCACAAGTGGATTATGCGCTCAGCACTTCAGTCTTTGAACACCTGGACGATGTGGACGGGTTAACCGCCGCGCTGGCCAAACTCACTGCCGAAGACGGCGCCCAACTTCATTTTGTGGATTTACGCGACCATTACTTTAAATATCCGTTTGAGATGCTCAAATTCTCACAAAAAATCTGGAAGAACTTTCTCAACCCAACCAGCAACTTAAATCGTCTGCGTCTGGGTGAGTACCGTAAAATTTTTGAAGCCTGCTTCAAAGAAGTGGAGTTAACCGTGACGCAACGCAACGAGGTTGAATTTCAGCGCGCGCTTCCGGCCATCCGCCCCGAATTTCTCACCGGCGATGTATCCATTGACGCGGTGGAATTAATTTATGTGGTTGCGAAGTTCCCCAAGGCGCACAGGGATGCCTGATCGCAAAAATTATTTAATTAGAATCTTTTCCGCCAGCGCTTTCTTTGAAGGCGTTTTGGTTTTATTGTTTCTACTAGACATTCCTGCGGACGCCAAAAACGCGCTCTTCTTTGGGCTTTCCGCCTCCCGTTTGGCATTGGTTGGGTTTGTGTTTTTGACCGCCGCCTTCTGCGCCGGCTTGTTTTTATTTGCCCCACGAGCGGCAGGCGCGGTGGATATTTTTTTTTCCAAACCTCAAAACCAAACGCGGACGGAAGTTCTGACCGTTTTCGGCGCAGGCCTGGCGGCATTGTTCCTGTGTTTGCCAGCCGAACGTTTGGGCGTAGCGCTGTATCAGCGGCTTTTGCCAACCGTTATTTTTTTATTGCTCCTGACCATCCAAACCTGGGTTGGACAGCGGCTCTGGCTCAAACAAACGCTGGACTTTTCCCAAGTCTTGAAAAATCGCGGCATGTTTCGGACATTTGCGATTTTACTGGCGCTCACCGGCTTGCTTTCAACCTGGATTGCCTGGAGCGGGATCGGCATGGACCGCGAGCCAAGCGGCTGGCTTTCCCCGGGAACCCCGCTCTTATTTCAACAGGTTTTGTTTTCAGTTTTCATTGGCTTTTTATTTTTTATTTTTCGAGAAAAATTTAACTGGAAACTGGATTTTACAATTGGGCTATTAATTTGGCTGTTCGCAGGCTTGTGGTGGTGGTCTCAACCGCTGACGCGGCACGGCTACTTTAACCCCGACCCCACCCCGCCAAATTTTGAATATTATCCGTACTCAGACGCGCAGAATTACGATCTGTTCGCGCAAAACTTTTTGATTGGAGAAGGCCGCAAGGTTGGGCTTACTTACCGCCCGTTGTATTCAATCTTTCTCGCTTTTTTACACGCGCTTGGCGGCCCCGGATTTGAGCGCGTCCTCTTTTTGCAGGTCTTTACGTTGGCGCTGATTCCCGCTCTGGTCTACGCGCTGGTTTCCAGTTTGGGCGGACGGGCGGCGGGGGGCATGTCTGCCGCTTTGATTATTTTCCGCGAGAGCAATTCGATCGCCTTAACCAATATCATTGAAGTCTCTCATAGCAAGTTGATTATGTCTGATGTACCAACCATGCTGATGATGGTTGGCTTTATCTATTTTTTTGTTCAATGGTTTCGCGCAAAAGAGGAGCGCTACGTTTATGGGGTTTTGGCGGGCGTCTTTCTGGGTTTCTCCATCTATATTCGGAGTCAGGCTCAACTTTTAATCCCAATTGCGCTGTTGGGAATCTGCTGGCTTGAAAAATTTAAGTGGCGCGTCTTTTTCCGCAAAGCCTTGATCTTTCTGCTGGGCGGACTGGTGGTGGTGGCGCCGTGGGTCTGGCGGAATTATCAGCTGAGCGGGCGCGTGCTGGTGGAATACTTGAATTTTTACACCCGTTTTATCGCCAGTTCCTATGCTACTTCTCCGCAGGATGTTAATTTGCTCCCTGGCGAAACGGATGAGCAATATCGCACGCGCGTTAAAGGGCAGGTGATTGCGTATATCATAGAGCGCCCGGCAGAAGTGGCTCGTTTTTATTCTGCGTATTTCATCCATAATGAGGTGGCTTCTCTCGCTTTCCTGCCCATGTCCCTTAAATTTGAGACGCTCTATCAATATGTGGAGACGCTTGGGTTTTGGGATGCGCCCTATTTAGGGCGAGTGCCGCTCAGGTTTTCTTTTATCTTTTTCGCAACGCTTGCGCTTGCTTTGCTGGGACTGGCCGCCGCCATTCGGAATGTGGGCTATCTTGGATGGATGCCGCTCCTCTTTCATTTGGGATACAGCCTTAGCTCAGTTCCCGTGCGGCAATCCGGCTGGCGTTTTATCCTTCCCGTGGACTGGATATTGCTTTTGTATTTTTGCATTGGGTTGGCGGAATTTTGTTTTCTGTGCGCTTCGGTATTTTTGAAATTAAATCCCGTGGCCATTGAGGGGCTGACGGATCCAACGTTAAGAAAAACTTCATGGCGCGGCGTTAAACCGACGCTGGCGTTCTTTGCTTTATTAGGCTTGGGCATTCCATGGGTTGAGTGGCGTATTCCAGAGCGTTACCCGGCTGTGGAGCCTGGCGCGGTTATTCGCGAACAATTTCAGGCAGAGACGGTGGATGCGTCCGCGTTGAAAATGTTTCTCGAAACGGAACCCGGCGCAATCGTCTGGTCTGGACGGGCTTTGTATCCCGCATATTATTTAACCGGGGAATTTTGGGGAGAATCCAGCCCCATGTTGCTGGAGGCGAGCCGCTATAATCGCCTTCAGTTTAATTTGATTGGCAGTCGAAACGCGTTTGTTTTTCTACCGCTTCAGCAGGCGCCGGAATATTTTCCGCACGCGGCGGATGTCTTTATAATTGGGTGTCAGCAGAAAAATAGCGCACGCGCCTTGTTGGTCAACGTAAATGGACGCGTCATTTCCGCCGACCCCTGGCCGGGATTAAACTGCTCAACCTCGGAGTAATATGTTGAATTCAATTTTGAAATGGCTGGATCGCAACCCTAAAATCATCCCCGTCGCGTTGGCGCTGTTGTTTCTGGCGTTTACCATTCCGGGCATTCAGTGGGGCGCTCCGGCGTTGTGGAATCCGGATGAGTTGATTTGGCGCGTGGATCAGGCCTTGATTGGCGAATTAAAATTTGACGAGACCGAACCGGATTTTAATTATCCCTCGCTGGCTAAATATGTGATGTTTGGGATTGGGAAGATTGTGTACGGGCTGGGCTATTCGCAAACCGATTTTATTGTCACGGCGCGAATTTTTTCGGCCGTGTTGGGCGCGTTGGGCGTTGTGTTGGTGTACGCGTTGGCGCGGAAACTTGGCGCGCGCCCTTTGATCGCCGGTTTGGCAGGTTTGTTTTACATCGCCAGCGGAGTCGTTTCGGCGAATGCCCGTCTGGCGCATAACGATATTTATCTGCTTTTCTTTGCCATCTTGTGCGTTTGGTTTGCAGTTGAATATCACTTCACCAAATCACGGTTGTGGATTTACGCTTCGTTTATTTCGGTTGGGTTGGCGGCTTCCAGCAAATATACCGGCGGCAGTTTGCTTTTAACGCCGATCTTTACGCTGATCGTTTTGAATTGGGCGGAGTTAAAGCGCGATTGGCTTAAAGCGGCGGAGACCTTTTTTATTGGCGGCGTGGTTTGCTTTGGCGGGTATGCGCTGGGCACGCCAAAGGCCTTGTTATGGATGACGTATTATTTCAAGCGCGCCATTCCGGCGGTGGAGCGGCTTTCGCTCTATAACGCCAATGCCGGAACTCCGATTGGGCTGTTCGGTCAGTGGGGCGCGTTTCAAGGGACGGTGGGTACGTTTTTCTATGCCCTGTTTGGGATTGCGGCGCTTTGGTTTCTCTATAAGTTGCTTCGCGCTTATCAAGCCGAACGTCGGATTCAAGAAGCCAACTTGCAGGCGCTGATGATTGTTTTGGCCAGCCTGGCTTTCTTTGACCTGCCCTTCCTTTCCGCCGTGCATTATCTGCCGCGCCACTTTATCCCCTTTGTGCCGTTTCTTTCCATTTTGGGCGCGTTGTTTATTCAGGAAGCGCTTGAGTTTGCTTCGGTCAAAGCCTGGAAGTTTGCTCCGGCCGTAATCGGGGTTGTGTTATGCGTGGGAATCGCCTATGCCTTTTTGGGCTTGATAAGCAAAGCCCTGCTGTTTATGTACGATGCGCGCATGCCTGCCAGCGCCTACATTGCCAAACTGCCCGGCGCGGAAAAGACGGTCGAATATACGCTTTACCCGCCCGTGGTGAACAAAGCCCAATTTGAAAAAGCCTATAACTATCCGATTTATTTTGTGAAATATCCGAATGAAACTGTGCCAACCGGCGGACGCTATGCGCTTAATCAGGGCGAGCAAGGCCTGCTGGAGCGCGATACCGATTATCTGGTGATTGATACTTTTACTTATGCCCGCTTCAGCAACCCGGCCATTTGCGCCACCAATCCGGTGGAGTGTGACTTCTTCAAGCGTTTGCTGGCAGGCGAAGTTGCGTCCTTTCGCTTAATCAAGGAATTCACTTATCAACTCCCGCCGTACCTGCCGCAAATTTCTGAGATTTCAGTTAATCCCGAAGTTCGGATTTATGAACGCGTGCGTTAGTTTGAACGAAATCGGATTAAAGCATGAACGCTCTCAAAGCGCAGGTCGCTAAAAAATTCTGGCTGATTTTATTTTGTCTCTGGATTTTACAAGGCGGGGTTGCGCTCTGGCGCTTTATGCGCCATCCGGCCTTTACGCCAGATGGGCGTTATCTCGGCGTTGTTTTTTTGCTCAGCTTGTGGATGGGATCAAGTTCGGCGCTCGCGTTTTGGGAATTGCGAAAACATCCGCGCTGGTTGGTCTGGCGCGAAAGGCTGAACCAGCCGCCAACGCGCGCCTTCCTATATTGCGCGGCGCTTGCGATCATCTTCATCCGCGCCGCGCTTTGGTATTTGCGTAGCCTGCTGGACGCGCAATTATTTTTACAAATTGGCGGCTATCTGGATATCCTTGCGCCGCTCTTGAACCTCGGCGCGTTAACCGCCGTTGAACTGGGTTTTACGCTTGGCGTGAGTAACGCTGAACCGTTCGCGGCGGATGAACTACGGCGCTATCTAAAAAACTTCTTCGTCCTGTTTTTTTTCCTGATTGGCTTGGCCCTGTTCAGCGCCAAAACCAGATTGGGCATCGCGCCTTCCTACGCCGAAGATTGGGGCTACGGACTACCGGCAGTTCCCCTGCTCGAATGGCAAATTCTGCTGGCGGTTTTGCTCTGCTTTGCTTTGCTCTGGCTGGAATCCAAATTCAAAATTCTGAACGCGCCGCGCATTGATGTTTGGATCTTCCTTTTGGTCTGGCTCGGCGCCGCGGCGGTCTGGCTCAGTCAGCCAGTCATTCCCAGCGCCTCGGCTTTAACTCCGCGCGCGCCAAATTACGAAATCTACCCCTTTATCGATTCGCAAACCTATGACGAAGTCGCACAATCCATTTTGATTGGCAATGGCTTTGGGCAAACGTCCATTCCACAACGCCCGCTGTACATCCTCTTTTTGGCGGCCTTGCACGGGCTGGTCGGGCAGGATTATTCGGCGCTAATCTTCGCTCAAACGTTGGCCTTTGCGTTTTTTCCGGCCTTGCTCTATCTATTTGGCCGCGATTTCTTCAACCGCCCGGTGGGCCTGTCCCTTGCCCTGCTGGCCATCCTGCGCGATTACGTTTCAAACTTCGTTGCGCCTTTCACCGGAAATTTAAGCTACTCCAAAGTCTTGCTCTCTGAAATTCCCACCGCCATGCTCCTGCTTTTGTTACTGCTCGTGGGCGTCCGTTGGATAAAATCAAATTTTTCGTTTTTTTATGGCGCGTTGTTTGGCGGCATTCTGGGATTGGCCATGCTGGTGCGCACGCAAAGCGTCATCGCTTTGCCGGTCCTCCTCTTGTTTGGGCTGGCGCTTCAAAAGGTTAAATTCGCGCAACTGATCAAAAGCGCGCTTTTGCTTTTGATCATGGCTGGGCTGGTCGTCGCTCCCTGGCTGTGGCGCAACTGGCAAATCACCGGCGGCCTGGTGTTTGATAACCCCGAATCCCAAACCATGAACCTCGCGCTTCGCTATAGCCGCGTCAACGGCCGGGATTGGCAGGTGGAGAAGTTGCCCGGCGAAAGCGCAAGCGAATTTTCCGCGCGTTTAAAAGAGATTGCCTTCGACGCAATTCGTTCCAACCCCACCGGCGCGGCCTGGGCTTTTGCCAACACCTTTCTGAATCATGCGGTCAATAACCTTTTGCTTTTTCCCCTGCGCGATCAAATCACAAATTACCGCGAATTGCTTTTGCCCGCTTCTGCCTTTTGGGAAAGGTGGGGCGGTGCGCCGAATTTCACGCAAAGCGTTTTACTATTTTTCTATATGGCTCTCTTTGGTTTGGGCGTCGCCGCCGCCTGGATGAAAAACCGCTGGCTGGGCCTTCTGCCGCTCGGTTTAAACCTGGCTTACAACTTATGGACTTCAATCGCCCTGCTCTCCGGCCAAAGGTTCATGCTGGCCATGGATTGGTCCATCTACTTTTACGATTTGCTTGGGCTGGTGACATGCGTCGGGCTGTTGCTCCTGCCTGTGCGCCGCACGTGCGTCTGGCTTGCCGAATGGCTCAACCCGGCTTCAGTCGCAACCGGAATTTCCGCGCCAAGCTTTACGTCCGCCAAGGCAGTTTTGATTTGGATTTTATTTTTTGCCATCGGACTCAGCCTCCCGCTTTCTGAAAGAATCTTCCCCCAAAAATACCCGCCGCTTTCTCAGGGACAACTGCTCAGTGTGCTGATAAATTCCCCTGCGCTGAAGGCTTCGCCCGTGAATTCAGCGTGTTTGCAAAAACTTTCTGGTGAAAATCAATTAAGGATTTTACAAGCCAGAGCTTTGTATCCTCGCTTTTATCCCGCTGGCGCAGGCGAGGATTTTACAGATACCCCCGGCTATAAAGTTGTAGATCAAAGTCGAATCGTGTTTGATGTGGTTGGGCAAAGAAATGGGCGCGTCATTTTCCCCAGCGCCCAATCCCCGGACTTCTTCCCGCACGCTTCAGACGTAACGCTGGTTTATAACGCCAATGGCGAATTATGGTTTGTCCTCGTCCGCCAGAATCAAACTGCAGGGTTTTATAGTTCCGATCAATTTGATTTATCGTTATGTCCATGAAAATTACACAAACTTAATCCTTCTTGCCGCAAAAGCGACCATCCTCAATAAGAGTAGTCCATGCTTCCAGCGCGAGATGTTGGTTGAGCCGTACACGCGTTCGCGGTAGCGGATGGGGAGGTCTACAATTTTCAGGTTAAGTTTGGCCGCGCCGAAGATCAGGTCAAAATCTCCAAACGGGTCAAAATCTCCAAAGTAGGAGCGGTTGGCGGCGATTTGCTCGTAATCTTTGCGCCACATCACCTTTGTGCCGCAGAGCGTATCTTTAATGGGTTGTCCAAGGAGCCACGAAAACGTCAGACTGAAGAGTTTGTTGCCAATGAAGTTGAGCGTTTGCATGGCTTCTTTTTCCATCGGGTACACCAGCCGCACGCCGTTGATGAATTCACCTTGGCCGCTGGCGATCGCTTCGTAAAAGCGGGGCAAATCTTCGGGCGGGACGGTTAAGTCCGCGTCGAGAATCATGAGGATGTCGCCGGTGGCTTTTTCAAAGCCGAGACGAATGGCGTCGGCTTTGCCCATGCCCGGTTGACGAAAGAGCAGGCTGGGGGTCGCAGGATGAAGCGGCATTTCTTTTTCAATCGCTTCGTAGGTGTTATCTTTTGAATGTCCTTCCACAAAGACAATTTCAGTCCGGCTTCCCATCTTGGGTACGCGCTCAAAAATATTTTTGATGTTGCCGGCTTCGTTGCGGGCGGCGATCACCACCGAAACGCTGGGCTTGGCGACGGGTTGGGGGGCGGGGCGGGCGATGATGAAATTGGTGAGGGCCAGGTTTTTGAACGGCCAAAGTTTGACGAGGTATTTGTCCGCCAGCCCGCCCAGTGGCAGGGGCCATAAAATCTCGTTGGTTGTGCGAATGCTTTCAAACCCGGCCAGCCTGAGCATGTTGCTCAGGTCTTCCGGCGTTAACCAATTTTGCGGCTGGAGCGGCGTGGCCAGGTTTAAGCCTTGCGCGAGGGTCAGCGGAATTTGCCAAAGGTGGCTGTAAAAATTGAGGATTAAGCGGGTGTGCGGTTTGCAAAATTTTTTGAGCTGTTCAAACGCGCGTTGAACGTCCCACAAGTCGTTGACCGTGTCGGAAAGGATGATGACGTCAAATTCGCCCTGCAGGCTGGATAGGTCATGTGCGTCAAGTTGGTGGAACTCCAGCGTGGGGTTTTTCTGCCGGGCGCGTTGAATCGTTTCGGCGGAAAAATCCACACCCACGCCGCGGCTGGGTTGCAGGCTGGCCAGTAAAGCGCCTGCGCCGCAACCAACTTCCAAAACCCTTTGGCCAGGGCTGACCAGAAATTTATAAATCTCGGTTAATCGGCGATGATACCAATGCCCCAGCCCGCGCCAGGCGTCGCGTTTTTTGGCGACGGCGTCCCAATGGCTGGCGCGGGTTTGTTGGTAGATTTTTTCGGCTTCGTCAAATAAGGGGGGCGTTTCCATAGCGTGGAGAGTTTACCTTTGGATGAGACTTGAAAAAGTGGGTTATAATTCAGTCACTGAATTTTGGAATTATAAACGATGAGCCTTGAATCCACAAACGAAGAACTGCGCGAACTCACCCTGCTGGAGCAAATCGAAAGCGACCCGGATGTGAATCAGTCCACCCTGGCCACGCAGTTGGGCGTGGCGGTTGGCACGGTCAATTGGCATTTAAAAAGATTGATTGCCAAAGGCGCGGTGAAAGTTTCGCGCGCCGAACGAAAAAAATTGCGCTACATCATCACGCCCGAAGGCTTGGCCTTGCGCGCCCGTCTCGCGGTGGATTATGTCGAGCGCTCGTTCTCGGTCTATCGTCGCACGCGCCAAAAGGTCAAAGATCATCTCGCAAAGGTTCGCAAGGCCGGGTACGATCAGGTGCGCATTATCGGCTCCGGCGATGTGGCCGATATTTGCAAATTAACCTGCATTGAACAGGGCATGACGGTCGTGAGTGAAAAATCTGCGCCTGCTTTAATTTTGGATGGATACAAGATTCGCCTGGAGGGCCTGACATGACTCAATCCCATATTTTGATCACCGGCGGTGCGGGCTACATCGGCTCCATCCTGACCTCGGAACTGCTCCGCCAAAATTACCGGGTTACACTCCTCGACTCTTTGCTCTTCGGCGGCGAGAGCATTATTCCGTTTCTCCATCATCCCAACTTCCATTTCGTCAAAGCCGACGTAACCGAATCCCGCGCCGTGCGCGACGCGATCAAAAAAGGCTGGGACAAGCCCTTTGCGGTGATTCACCTCGCAGGCATTGTCGGTTTCCCGGCTTGTCAGGCCGTGGGCAAACAAGTGGCCTGGAAGTACAACGTCGAAGCCACGAAAATGGCCTTCGAGCAGTCCGCAGATTTGGGCGTGGATCGATTCGTGTTTGCGTCCACCTATAGCAATTATGGCTTAAGTCCAGATGGCCAGCCCGTCACGGAAGAGTCCCCATTAAATCCGCAATCTTTATATGCCGAGACGAAAATTGCAGGCGAAGATTATTTATTAGCGCAAAAAGATTCAGCGTGCGCGCCATTGTTATTTCGCTTCGCAACTTTATATGGAATTTCTCCACGCACACGCTTTGACTTGATTGTCAATCAATTTGTGTTGGAAGCCTACGCCAAACGCCAATTAATCATTTATCAACGCGGGTATTCTCGTTCATTCGTGCATATCCGCGATGTGGTGCGTGGAATTATTTTGGGTTTGGAAGCGGAACAAAATAAAATTCGCGGCCAGGTGTTTAACTTGGGAACGGATCACGGCAATTACACCAAAAGCGATATTGTCAATTTAGTGTTGAAGAGAATGCCGGAAACGGTTGTTGAATATAAAGATTTGACCTTCGGCGGCGATATGCGCGACATCACCGTTTCGTTTGAAAAAATCAGACGCACGCTGGGCTTTGAAACAACCCTGGATGTGGACGACGGCGTGCGCGAAGTTTTGTTTGCGTTGAAAACAGGCTTAATCAAAGATCCGACGGATAATCGCTATCGAAACGCGCAGTTTATTGTGAGATAGGTTTACGGTTGAAGGTTGAAGGTTGAAGGTTGAAGGTTGAGTTATGGCAACAGCAAAACGATTTGAAGAGTTAGAGGTTTGGCAGAGAGCCAAAGATTTGACTAATTTAATTTATAAATATTCTACAGAAGGCGTTTTTTCACGAGATTTTGGTTTAAGAGATCAGACGCGCCGTGCGGCAGTCTCTATTATGTCAAACATTGCCGAAGGCTTTGAAAGCCAAACACAGGCTACTTTTATTCGATATCTGGGGCACGCCAAAGCCTCGGCTGGCGAATTACGGGCGCAACTTTATATTGCCAAAGACCAAGGTTATATTTCAGAGGAACAATTTTCAGAAATGTTTTCATTAGCAGAAATTTGTAGTAAACAACTTTCAAAATTTATTCAATATTTAGAATCTCAACCCAACGCGCGCAGAGTCCGCGAAGAAGGAATCACCTACAATGTCGAACATTAAATCTTCCAACCTTGAACCTTCAATCTACTGGCAAAACAAACGTATCATCGTCACCGGCGGCGGGGGATTCCTCGGCTCGTTTGTGGTGGAAAAACTTAAGGAACGCGGCGCCACCGATATTTTCATTCCCCGCAAAAAAGAATATGACTTAACCCAACGGGAAGCCATTGAGCGTTTGTATGCGGATGCCCTGAAAAACATTGACCCGAAAAACGTGGTTGTGATTCACCTCGCCGCCAATGTGGGTGGCATTGGCGCGAATCGTGAACATCCCGCTGAATTTTTTTATGACAATATGATTATGGGCGTGGAACTCATGCACCATGCCTACAAACACGGCATTGGGAAGTTCGTCGCCACTGGAACGGTGTGTGCCTATCCAAAATTTACGCCTGTTCCGTTCAAAGAAGAGGACATCTGGAATGGCTACCCTGAAGAAACCAATGCGCCTTATGGACTCGCCAAAAAGATGATGCTCGTGCAAGCCCAAACCTATCGTCAGCAATATGGGTTTAATGCCATTTATTTATTGCCCGTTAATTTATATGGTCCGCGTGATAATTTTAATTTACAAACCTCGCACGTCATCCCCGCCTTGATTCGCAAAGCCATTGAAGCCAGCGAACGCGGCGACAAGGAATTACCGGTCTGGGGCGATGGTTCTCCAACTCGCGAATTTTTATATGTCGAAGACGCCGCTGATGGCCTCATTACTGCCGCCGAAAAATATAACGGCGATTTACCCGTCAACCTCGGTTCGGGATATGAAATCTCCATCAAAGATTTGACTGAATTAATTGTCAAGTTAACCGGCTTCAGAGGTCAACTCACCTGGCAGACGGATAAGCCCAACGGTCAGCCCCGCCGCGGGCTGGATGTGAGTCGCGCCAAAGAATTATTTGATTGGTCCGCTCAAGTTAAATTTGAAGAAGGCTTGCAGAAAACAATTGAATGGTTCAAAGCGAATCGAGACAAGATCAAGTAGGTCACAAGTCGAAGGTCAAAGGTCTGCTGACTTTTGACCTTCGACCTTCGACAAAACAAAATGACACAAATTTCTAAAATTACTCCGCACGAACCGCACACCGTTTATATCAGACCCTCCAAAGGTCTTTCCTCATTGAATTTAAGAGACTTATGGATTTACCGTGAATTAATTTACTTCATGGTTTGGCGTGATATTAAAGTGAAATACAAACAAACTTTATTAGGCATGGCCTGGGCAGTGGTGCAACCCGTGATGACCATGTTGGTTTTCACTTTTCTTTTTGATAAAGTCGCCAAACTTCCCACCGAAGGCGTTCCCTATCCTGTTTTTTCATTCACAGCTTTATTGCCCTGGGGTTTGTTCGTCACCGCCTTAAATCAAGGAAGCCGCGCATTGGTGGCGCATCAAAACATGGTCACGAAAATTTATTTTCCGCGTTTAATTTTGCCCACCGCTTCCGTCTTTGCGGGCCTGGTGGATTTCGTCATCGCCTTTTTCATCCTCGTCGCGTTGATGCTTTATTACCAAGTGACCCCCGCCTGGCATTTGCTGTGGACGCTCCCGCTTTTTCTTTTACTGGCGATTATCACCGCCCTCGGAATTGCCTTGTGGCTTTCAGCGATTAACGTGCAGTATCGGGATGTCAACCAGGCCCTTCCGTTTCTGACTCAGTTTTGGCTGTTTGCCACGCCCGTAGCCTATTCTGCCTCCGTCATTTCTGCAAAATGGCAGGTGGTGTATTCCCTCAACCCGATGGCGGGCGTGGTCAACGGATTCCGCTGGGCGTTGCTCGGCGTGGGTAATGGGCCCGACTTTACATTTTGGGTTTCGGCCACCATTTCAATTTTGATTTTTATTTCAGGTCTCTTCTACTTCAAGAGCATGGAAAAAACTTTTGCGGACACAATTTAAGTTGCAGGTCAAAGGTCACAAGTCAAAAGACCTGCGACCTTTGACTTGTGACAAAAAACATTCAAACTTTCAAACCTTATGACAATTTCTATCAGCGTAAAAAACATCGGTAAGCGATATAAAATCGGCGCGGCGGAGACGAAATTCCGCTATAACATGTTGCGCGACGTCATCGTGGATACAGTCTCTGCGCCTGTGCGTTTGGCAAAAGCGCTCGTTGGTAAATCAGACCGCAGACAAAACCAAAATTATGTCTGGGCGTTGAAAGATGTCTCCTTTGATTTGGAAGAAGGTAAAGTCCTCGGCATTGTAGGTAGGAACGGCGCGGGCAAAAGCACACTGCTGAAAATCCTTTCGCGCGTCACCGAACCGACGGTTGGAACCGTCACCGTGCGCGGGCGGGTGGGTTCATTGCTGGAAGTTGGCACAGGCTTTCACCCCGAACTTTCGGGTAGAGAAAATATTTACATGAACGGCGCCATCCTCGGCATGAAGCGCACGGAAATTGACTCTAAATTTGACGAGATTGTAGATTTTTCTGAAGTCGGTCAATTTATTGATACGCCTGTTAAACGATATTCGTCAGGCATGTATTTACGTTTGGCATTTGCAGTGGCGGCTCATCTCGAACCTGAAATTTTAGTTGTAGATGAAGTGCTGGCAGTGGGTGATGCTGAATTTCAAAAAAAATGTTTGGGCAAAATGGGCGACGTGGCGCAACAAGGTCGCACGGTTTTGTTTGTGAGTCATAATATGTCTGCTATTTTGCGTTTGACTCAAGAAGCGATTGTCTTGAACAAAGGTCAAATGATTATGCGCGCGCCGTCGCAAGAAGCCGTTGATTATTATTTATCATCGGGTCAATCGCAGGCGGGCGAGAAGCTTTGGACGGAGGAAGACGTCAGCCAGAAAGATGCCGAATTTACGCCGATCAGCCTCAAGGTCAAAGAAAGAAGCGGAAAGGTCGTGGATACTGTCCGTTCCACCGAATCCGTTTTTATCGAGTTTGAATATCAATTAAATTCATCCATCACGGGTCTGCGCGTTGGGTTGTATGTGAGCACCATGCGTGGCGAATATATTTTTACGTCGTTTGATACCGATGACGCGGCGTTGTATGAAAATTTTGATACGCGGAGCGCCGGGCGTTATGTGAGTCGTGCAGAAATTCCTGCCGATATTTTCAATGAAGGGCGTTACATGGTGGGCGTGAATGCGAGTTCGTTTGGCGTGAAAAGATATTTTATGGATGAAAATGCGTTGGCGTTCAGCGTGGATATTTCTGGTGCGCCTGGCACGCAATGGGGCGAGCCGCGTGTGGGCCCTGTGCGCCCGCGTTTGAATTGGAAGATTGAGAAAATAAGTGATTAGGTATTAGTGACTAGGAGTTCCTAGTTCCTGGTTCCTAGTTTCTAATAACCGATATGAAAAAACTTTTACGAGACTTACCCTTTATCGCCGATATTGATTGGGCATTGCGTTCCAAGAATCAAACGCGCCGCGATCGTTATGATTTGAGTCGTTTGAAAAAATCTTTACCATCGGCTGTTAATGTTACAAAAAAATATTTGCAGAAAGAACTTGCCCTGAGCGCTTCGCAGTCGAAGGGTAAAGCAAAAAAAGTTTTATTTTTTTCAACGCTTCATTATTGGATTGAACAATCCGCCTATCTCGGACTTGTGCTTGCTGGGTTAGGACATGAGGTTACTTTGTTGACTCTGCCTTATTCCGAATGGCATAAAGAAAAAGATAAATTTACACAACGACAACGGGCGCTACATACAAAAGATGTTTTATCTTCATTATCTTCTTTAATTAAACACGTCTCATTACTTGACCCTTCGACAAGCTCAGGGCGACGCCTGCGACCTTCAACCTTTGACCTTCCATCTATTATTAAATCTGACATTGACGAAATCTCGCTATGGGACTCGCAATACACCTTGATGCGTGAAGAAATTAACATGCACGACCCAGGCGATAAAGCCTTGTATGATTTACGAGTCAAAAGAAATACATTTGCCGCTCAAGCGCTGTATGAATATTTGCAAACCAACAAGCCTGACGTAGTTTTAATTCCAAATGGTTTAATTTTAGAAATGGGAATTGCTTTTCGTGTGGCACGTCATTTAGGCATTGACGCGGTTACTTACGAATTCAATGACCAACGCGAACAAATTTGGCTGGCGCAAAATTCATCCATCATGCAACAGGATACGGATTTTTTGGTAGAGGCGCGTTGTCATTTACCGATGACTGATGAAATGTTTGAGCGTGTGGCAGATTTGGAAAATGCTCGGCGTGGCGCGCGGGTGTGGGGTAAGTCGAAGCGTTTATGGCAGTATGTCTCCTCACAAGGCGCGGATGAGACTCGGAAAATCCTTAATTTGGATTCTCGTCCAGTGGTCATGCTCGCGGCGAATGTGCTGGGCGATAGTTTAACTTTAGGGCGCGATATTTTCGCAGAATCCATGACCGAATGGATTACAAAGACCGTCCAATATTTTGCCAAACGAACAGACGTGCAACTGGTCATCCGTGTTCATCCTGGCGAAAAACTTGTGCCACAAGCCAAGTCAATGGGGATGGTGGTCAAAGAGGCGTTACCCGAATTGCCAAACCATATTCATGTGATTGGGGCGTTGGATAATATCAACACCTATGACTTAATCGAAATCGCAGATGTCGGTTTGGCTTATACAACTACGGTTGGTCTTGAAACCGCCATGAATGGCAGACCCGTCATTTCTTGCGGGCAAACGCACTATCGCGGGCGTGGCATTACCATTGACCCCAATTCTTGGGATGAGTATTATCAAACTTTGGAAAGAGTTTTGGCAGATATTCCTGCATACAAATTAAATGAAAAACAAACCGAATTTGCATGGAATTATGCTTACAGATTCTTCTTTGAATATCCACAACCCTTTCCGTGGCGTTTGATGAACTTTTGGGACGATTTGGAAGTTTGGAATTTGGAAAGAGTGTTTAGTGAAGAAGGTCTAAGTCAATTTAGAAACACGTTTGACTTGTTGGTTGGCGAAAAATTTAATTGGAAATAATATGGAGTCCATCAGCTTGTTGATGGCGTGCGGCAAGCCGCGCGATTCCAAAGGAAATGTATGACAAACGACACAAAACAAAAAGTCCGCGAATTTTATGACGAGATCGGCTGGCAACAAGAGGAGGGCGGCTTATATCAAAATGCCCGCTATGACGACCTGCGCCCGGTGGTGAAAGAGTATGTGCATAATACGCGAATGCGCGTCAAGCGCGGCGTTGAACCCACTGGCAAGTTTATGTTGGACGCAGGCTCGGGCCCGGTGCAATATGACGAATATTTAACCTACTCGCAAGGCTACCAAAAAAGGGTGTGCTTCGATATCTCCATTCAAGCCTTGCGCGAGGCGCGCAAAAGAATCGGTGATCATGGACTCTTCGTCGTTGGCGATATTGCCAATTTGCCGTTCAAGCCCAACGCTTTTGACGGCATTGTTTCCATGCACACCATTCATCATCTGCCATCCACCGAACATAAACGCGCTTACCTCGAATTGTTTCGCGTGTTGAATGTCGGCAAAAAAGCCGCCATCGTCAACGGTTGGACCAATCCCGCGCTGGTAGGCTGGCTGGATAAATTGATCGTCTTCTCGCATCGCTTGCGCCGCTTCCTGCGCGGAAAACCCTTGCGCGCCCAACCGCATGATAAAAAAGGGACGTACGTAAAAAAGACCAACGCCCGCTGGCTTCGTAATGAAATTGGCCAAGAGATTCCATTTGAAATTGTCGCGTGGCGCTCAGCCAGCACCCTGACCATGCGAACGCTCATTCACGAGAGATTTGGCGGCCAAGCCATTTTGCGCTGGCTGTATCAAATGGAAGAAAAATATCCAAAGTTCTTTGGCGAAAACGGACAATATCCGTTAATCATCCTCAAAAAATAACATGCCCAGATTTACCGATCAAAACTACCTCGCTCAGGATCAATATAAAAATTCAGCCAATCTCGATGCGCGCATTGCGCTTCATCAAAACTTTAGCGTCAATCCGCAAGGTTGGTATCATTGGATTTTTGAGACGTTGATGCAATTCCCCGCGAACGCCAAGATTTTAGAATTGGGATGCGGCACGGGCGCGATGTGGCAGGAATGCGCGGATCAAATTCCCGCTGGCTGGCAGATTACGCTCACCGACCTTTCCGACGGGATGCTGGATTCGGCTTGGAAAAACCTGGTCGTAACCGGACGCAGTTTCAAGTTCGAGAAAGCCGACGCGCAATCCATTCCGTATCAAGATCAAAACTTTGACCTCGTCATCGCCAATCACATGCTGTATCATGTGCCGGATAGAATTAAGGCATTAACTGAAATCAAACGCGTTCTGAAAGCGGGCGGAAGCTTGATTGCCACAACCGTCGGCGACAAACACATGCAGGAAATGTACGGCTGGCTCAAGGGCGTGAATCTAAATCGGCGTGCCGATATGTTTGATAATCCATTTATCTTGGAAAATGGAGCCGCTGAAATTGAAAAAGTCTTCGCCAGCGTCACCCTGACGCGCTATGCGGATCATTTGGAAGTGACGGCAGTCGAACCGATTATTAAATACATCCGCTCTTCGATTGGCGCGGACGATTTATCCGAGGAACGCTTGAGCGCCGTTGAAAAAGAATTAACTGCCAACCTTGAACGAAACGGAAAAATTTTTATTACCAAAGACTCTGGCATGTTTAGGGCCATGAAATAGGAGAAATTATGATGAACTGGAAAAATCAAGTTGTGCTAATCACCGGCGGAACCGGCTCGTTTGGCAAGAAGTTTACAAAAATTTTGCTGGAAGAAAAACAACCGAAGAAAATCATCATCTTCAGTCGCGATGAATTGAAACAACACGAAATGCAAGTCGGCGGATTCAACGACCCGCGCCTGCGCTATTTCATCGGCGACGTGCGCGACCGCGAACGCCTCGTCCGCGCTTTGCATGGCGTGGATATTGTCGTCCATGCCGCCGCGCTGAAGCAGGTGCCCGCCTGCGAATACAACCCCATGGAAGCGATCAAGACCAATATTATGGGCACCGCCAATGTCGTTGAAGCGGCGTTGGACGCAGGCGTGAAGAAAGTTTTGACGGTCAGCACAGATAAAGCCGTCAGCCCGGCGAATTTATATGGCGCCACCAAACTCGCGGCGGAGAAGTTGACGATTCAGAGCAACGCCTATGCCGGGGGCTCGGCAACCCGCTTTTCGTGCGTCCGCTACGGAAACGTCGTCGGCAGTCGTGGCTCAGTTGTGCCGTTATTCCTCAAACAACGGGCGGGCGGTAAAATCACCATCACCGATGAACGGATGACGCGCTTTTGGCTTTCGTTGGATCAAGGCGTGCGTTTTGTGATTGATTGCATCGAGCAAATGGAAGGCGGCGAAGTCTTCATCCCCAAAATTCCCAGCACCAAAGTGACCGACCTGGCGCGGGCGATTGCGCCCAAAGCGGAGATTAACACCATTGGCATTCGCCCGGGCGAAAAATTGCACGAAATGTTAATTTCAGAAGATGAAGCCCGCCACACCGTGGAACTTGATAAAATGTTTGTGGTGCAACCCGCCGAAGCCACCTGGTTTGGTTATTCGTGGAAGGATAAGGGCAAGGCGCTCAAAGAAGGCTTTTCTTATTCAAGCGATAACAACGCCGAATGGCTGGACGTGGAAGGCATCAAAAAATATATCGCCCCGTTTGAAGAACTTTTTACGCAGGGCAAACTCGAGGGATAACTTATGGCGCGTATCTTAATCACCGGCGCAAGCGGATTGCTCGGCATTAACCTGGCTAATGAAGTCATGGGTCAGCATGATATTGTTTGCGTGGATCGCAGTAAATTGGTCAACGCGCCGTTTCAAATTGTGCAGGAAGACCTCAGCGACCTGGCCTCCATCCCGGCCTTGTTGGACGCTGTCCGCCCGGCCTGGTTGATCAATTGCGCCGCGCTGGCTGATATTGACGTTTGCGAAGATTACCCCGAACGCGCCAAAACCCTCAACACCGCCATGCCCGCCGAATTTGCCAAAGCCTGCAAAAAGCGCGGCATCTCCATGGCGCATATTTCCACCGACGCGGTCTTCGACGGACAAAAAGACGGCTTTTACACTGAGCAGGATATTCCCAACCCATTGAACGTTTATGCCAAAACAAAACTGGAAAGCGAGCAGGCGGTTGCGGCCGAAAACCCCAGCGCCATTATTGCGCGGGTCAATTTTTATGGCTGGAGTTTAAGCGGCCGACGCAGTTTGGCGGAATTTTTCTACAATAACCTGAGCGAGCAAAAAAGCATGAGCGGTTTTACCGACGCGATCTTTTGCCCCATGCTGGTTAACCATACCGCCCGAACCTTGATTCAGATGTTAACGCGCGGCCTGACCGGCTTATATCATTTAGTGGGCCCGCACTCCATGAGCAAATATCAATTTGGCGTGGAAATCGCCCGCAAGTTTGGCCTGCGCGAGGGCGGCATTTCCCCGCGTTCCATTCACACCTCCAACCTCACCGCCAAGCGTTCCCACAACTTATCCCTCTCCACTCAAAAGTTATCCGCAGTTTTGGGCGAATCTCTCCCCGAATTCTCCACAGGCTTGGACGAGTTTTACCAACAATTCCAACAAGGTTATCCACAGAAAATCCGCAGTTATCAACAGGCGTAGGCTTGGTTTTCCACAATTTTCCAGAAAACAGAGCCAGCTTTCCACAAGAAAAGAAGCGTTTTCCCCAAAAGTCTGGATTTTTCTGGAAGATATCCACAGTTTTTAGATGGTTATCCACAGGATTTAATCCCCCGCCGCTTTTTCTGGACTTTGAGCCCGATTCTGTTTCAAAAGGCTTTTACTTACGCTTGATCAAGGTGACAGTCACTGGTACGATAAATTAAGAAACTAACAAACCTGAATATTCCAAAAATTGGTCAGACCATTGTTTTGCCTGAAGAGATAAAAGTCTTCGTAAGTTTTCGTTCGTTTGAGCATGTTCCCAGGCATCGCGCCAAAGTTTTAACATCTTGCTTAAAGCTTGGAGTTTTTGACTGGCGCCATCAGGTTGCTTGTTGATTGTCCACTCAATAAATTGTAAACATTCATCTAGCATTGGAGTAATTGCTTTTGCGCGCGTTTCTTTTTCGGCGGAAGAAGCAATGCGCCCAAGTGTAGCGGCGAGTGCGCCAAGTTGTCTTTCAGAGGATTCACTTAGAAAAGAATCGGCATATGTACTCATGGTTTTACTCCTTTGAGATATTTCTCTGTAATTTGTTTTACTTTTTTACAAATTATTTCATCTTGAATAAGAATGCTTCGATTTTGTCTTGGACGAATATTAATCAAAGATTCGTACTCAATTTCTTGCTCGTCAGGGAACCAATTTGCGCCCCAAAGGTTTTCTTGTTGACTGCCTTTTTCCAGTAAAAGTTGTTCACATTCGTAGTGCATCCCACTGCCGCCCGCTACGATTTCAAGCTCAATGTCAACGACAATTTTTATCATCTGCATTTCTGAGAATGCTTCAAGCATTTCCGTAACTTGCGGAATTGTCGCTTTTTCGGTGAGAATATGAATGGTCATTGCCAAATTATAAGCCTAAACAGAATGAGATAAAATTGTAAAAAGCTTATGGAGACCCAACCATGCAGTTCAAAATTAACAACCGCACCATCGGACTTAACCACCCCACCTATTTCATCGCCGACATTGCCGCCAATCACGATGGCGATCTGGAACGCGCCAAACAATTAATTCGCCTGGCAAAAGAGGCTGGGGCAGATGCGGCGAAGTTTCAACATTTTATCGCCCCAAAAATTGTCTCAGATTATGGCTTCACACACATGGATTCTAAAGTCAGTCACCAAGCCAGTTGGAAGAAATCAGTGACCGAGGTCTATGCCGCGGCGTCCGTCTCCCAAAGTTGGACTCCGATGTTAAAAGAAGAATGTGACAAAGTTGGCATAGATTTTTTCACATCGCCTTATGATTATGATTCAATTGAACATGTCAATCCTTATATTCCCGCCTTCAAGGCAGGCTCTGGTGAAATTGACTGGATCGAAGCCCTTGAACACATGGCAAGCAAAGGCAAGCCGATGATTATCGCTTGTGGCGCGGCAGATATTGCCGATGTGCAACGAGCCGTCCATGCCATTTTGAAAATTAATAAACAGTTGGTGTTAATGCAATGCAACACCAACTACACCGCCAGCCTCAATAATTATGACCATTTACATTTGAATGTACTAAAAACTTTTTCAGTCATGTTTCCCGATGTGATTTTAGGCTTATCCGATCATACGCATTCCGTCGCTCCGGTGTTGGGCGCGGTCACTTTAGGCGCGCGCGTAATTGAACGTCACTTCACCGACAGCAACGACCGCGAAGGCCCCGACCATAAGTTTGCGATGAATCCACAAAGTTGGGCAAAGATGGTCGAGGAGACGCGCCTGCTCGAAAGGTCGCTGGGCAGTTCGGATAAATTCATCGCCGAAAATGAACAAGAGACGCAAATTGTTCAGCGGCGTTGCTTGCGCGCCGCGCGCGACATCAAAGCTGGGGAAGTCTTCACCCGCGACATGATTGACGTACTTCGTCCGGCCACGCCCGGCGCCATCAAGCCGGATCAAATTCAAAACGTGATTGGCGCCAAAGCGCTAGCCAATCTGCCGCTTGGCAAGGAACTTCGCTGGACAGATCTGGGAGCGTAACTTGAATCGTAAAGTTTTTATCCGCCTGATCGTTATTGCCGGCGGAATTGGCATTATTTTCCTCTCTCTCTTTGCCTTTCAACTCGGCTTGGATAACGACCCAGGCTGGGGGCCGCGCCGCATTCAGTTGATTCTGTTGGGGCTGGGAATTATTTTATTTGGTTCGTTGTATTGGATCGCGCCACACACCGTAGGTCGCGCTTTCAGCGTGACTTCCTCTGAAAACAAAAATAACATTGAACCACAAGCCCGGCCTACAAACCATAAAATAAACAGCGCCCTCTTAATACTTTCGGCATGTTTTGTTTTATGGTTATATATCTGGATCATCACCATCGGGCGGATTGATCATTGGCCCTCCGGCCGCGATTATTACTGGAAGTTGACCCAAGCCTTCCAACACGGCCAAACCTATTTGCTTGAAGCGCCAAACCCCGAACTGGCAAAACTTGAAAACCCCTACGACCATCTGCAACGCAAAAACATGGAATACCTGTGGGATACCACGTATTACCACGGAAAATACTTTTTATATTGGGGCCCGGCTCCGGCGGCGCTGGGCGTGATCGTCAACGCGCTCACCGCCAAACCCGTCACCGACACCGGGCTGGTTTTTGCATTCGTAATAGGCATTGCCTGCTTTTCCGCTTTGTTGCTTTTTGAAATTTATAAAAAATTTCAACTCCCCGCCTGGGCGTTTTGGGGCGGAGTTTTCGCTTCGACGATCAACGTCCCGTTAATCTGGCTCCTCACGCGTCCCACCTTTTACGAGGTCTCCATTTCTGGCGGGCAGTTTTTCTTGATGGCAGGCTTCTACTTTTTATTTTTAGGATTGCGCGACTCGCAGATTTCCAAAGGCTGGGTCGCCGCTTCGGCGCTGACCTTTGGGCTGGCTGGCGCTACGCGGATTAATTTACTCCCCTCGATCATTGTCCTCGCGTTTGCAAGCGCGTGGAAAATTTATTCCACGCATAATAAAAAATTTAGGAAAGCCCTTCCCGCATGGATGTCTTTATTTCTGCCGCTTGGGTGGGTGGCCGTTGCTTTGTGCGGCTACAACTACGCCCGCTTCGGCTCCATCTTTGAGTTTGGGCATCGTTATCAACTCACCGGGCCATCCCTCACCGCCAACTACGCCGACACGCTTTCCCTGAACTATATTTTGCCCAATGCCTTCACCTACTTTCTACGCCTGCCAACCCTGAGCGCGGAATTTCCGTTCTTCACGGTGGGCTGGATCAAACCCAACATGTGGCCGGACTTCATCCATCTGCCGGAGCATTACTACTACACCGAACCCGTCGCCGGAATCCTGTTCATCGTCCCGTTGATTGGGCTGGCATTGGCGCTTGTGGCGCGGCTTGGCTGGCTGTGGCTCAACGGAGATTTTTCCTTCAAAGCCGCGCGTTTCAGCCCGGCCAACCCTTTCGGCTGGTTTACTTTTTTGCTTTCCATTTATGCGTTTCTGCAAACCCTGATTCTGCTGGTGTTTATCAGTTCCGCCATGCGCTACCTTGTAGACCTCTCGCCCGTGTTAATTATCCTGGCGACGATCTTCGTCGGCCGCTACGTCCAAACGGTGGATCGTCATCCGCGCCTGGCGCAAATGATTGCCGTATTGTGGGTCTGCGCATCCGTTCTCACGGTATTGGCTGGCTTCCTCATTGGCTTCACTGGCGACAAGAATAACTTCCTCAACCAGAACCCGGCTTTGTATTATCAACTCTTTGAATGGTTCAAATTCTAATGCGCATCCTCTACTTTTCGCTGGGCTACTCCACGCACGATTATCGCTTCCTCAAAGCCATTTCAGACGGCGGACATGAAGTTTTCTTTGTTCAACTGGAAGGCAATCAAAGACAGGTGGAATCGCGCCTCGTCCCTGAAAATGTTAATCAAGTCATCTGGCAGGGCGGGCGCGAACCGTTTCGTTGGAGTACGCTGTTTTCACTGACGCGAGACTTCAAACGTCTAGTCAAAGAAATTCAGCCGGATTTGATTCACGCGGGCCCGATTCAAACCTGCGCCTGCATCGCCATCCTCTCCGGCTTTCGCCCCGTCCTCACCATGTCCTGGGGTTTTGATTTAATGGACGACGTGCATAAAGGCTGGCCGTGGGCCTGGGCTACAAAATACACACTGTCCCGCTCTTCCTTCTTCATCAGCGACGCCAACGTCACCCGCGATAAAGCGGTCGTCTACGGCATGGATCCAAAGCGGACGATGGTCTTCCCGTGGGGCGTGGATTTGGAACATTTTAGAACGAAGCACGGAGAAGATCGCAGACAAAAAGAGGGCTTCACATTATTTTGCAACCGTTCATGGGAAGAGCGTTACGGCGTGGACGTGCTGGCGCGGGCCTTTGTGCAAGTGGCGCAAAACCGCGACGACCTGCGCCTGATTTTGTTGAACGGCGGCTCGCAAAGCGCCAAACTGCGTCAAATTTTTCAGCGCGGCGGCGTGGAAGAATACGTCGCCTATGGCGGGCAAATTTCGCAAAACGACCTGCCCTACTGGTATCATCAAGCCGATTTATATATCTCGCCTTCGCATGTGGATGGCTCATCCGTCTCGTTGCTGGAAGCGCTGGCGTGCGGTTTGCCGTGTCTCGTTTCGGATATTCCGGCAAACAAGGAATGGGTCATTGAAAATGTAAACGGCTGGCTGTTCAAAGATGGCGATGCGGAACAACTGGCGGAAAAAATTTTAACGGCGCTAAATCAGCGTGAAAGACTGTTTGAGTTGGGGCAGGCCGGCCGCAGGTCCGCAGAGAAGCGCGCGGATTGGAAGAAGAACGCCGAAGCGTTGATGAATGTGTACCGCGAGATTCATCTCGCCAGCGCAAAATAAATCTTGCGTTACTTAAGAGGAGAACCATGTTATCTAAAAAAGATTTATTAAACGGATTTTCAAAAATCAAAATTGAAAGCGATACGATTGTGGTGCATACTTCGTATAAATCGCTGGGCGGCGTGGAGGGCGGCGTGGATACGGTGATTGACGCGATGCAGGAATTGATCGGTACAGAGGGGACGGTCTTGTTTCCCGCTTTTAATTTTCAATCGTGGACGGAAACGCATTATTTTGACGTGTTGGAAACGCCCTCGAAGATGGGCATGATTACGGAACAGGCGCGCCTCCGGCCTAACGCCAGGCGGACTCCGCATCCGATTTACAGTTTCTCCGCTTTGGGCCAACGCGCCGACGAATTTTCGCAAACCGAAGACCGGGAAGCCTATGGACCCAACTCGGCCTTCGCCTTGTTCCATAAATTAAACGCCATGATCATCAGCATCGGCTTGGATTTCAACAATTCGTTTTCGATGCATCATTACATTGAATATAACGTCGGTTGCGACTATCGCCGCATCAAGGAATTTGGCGGCATCTACATGGGCTATGATCGTAAACCGCAAATCAAAACCTACACCATGTATGTGCGCAATCACGACCGCGTCAAGACGTACATCGTCCCCGGCATGAATGATTTATTGCACGCGGGCGTGATTAAAGAAATTGAAGTCGGCGCGGCGAAAGTGCATTACATGACCGCAAACGAATTCTTCGATAATATGTCTCCAATTGTGCGCGAACACCCCGAACGGTTGCATTATCTGGAAGAGCCGAAGTATTAAGAATAATCTACGGAAATGATAGAATTGTTTGTGCTTTTCCTTCGTAGAGAAGGTTACCATTAATTGTTTTGTTGTTCTGAAGATAAAGGAGCATAAATGGCTAAAGAAAAGATAAAGGCAAAGAGCTTAAAAGTTAATCTCCCTTTTGGATTAGGCGCGCTTGAGTTTGAAGAGGATGTGTCCCAACAGAAGGCGGCATGGAAGCTATATGTGGAATTGTCTACTCGAATTTCAACACAACCTTTGGGCGATGACGAAGGCATGATACGCGAAGCCCTCTCTTCTTTGTACAGCCTTTTTTCAATAACGCGGGAAATATTAAAGGATGCAGGCCCGGAAATTGGAAAAGGAGCCAATTCATTAGGGTCAGTCGCTGTGGATGTTCTAAATATAGGCTTGCGGCCATTTCTGGCTAAATGGCACCCATTATTGAAGGCTTATGAAGAACAGAAGCCCGCTAGCGTCACATCGCTGGAGTATGAGAGACACTGGCCCCGTTATAAAGAGATGCGCGGCGAGCTACACAATGTACAGAAGCAAATGATAATTTATATAAATGCTTTAGCTAAAATTTCAGGTATTAAGGGCTTTGGTGCATAAATCGAGAGGCAGGCACAATTCGTCTGTCTGTGTTGATTGGTTAGACAACCTTGTATGCTTGCGGCATACCCAGATGCGTCATGCTGTTGAGAGCGGCACAACGAACTAATG
>JADZCC010000033.1 GCA_020851785.1 Anaerolineales bacterium | reverse complement strand
GGCGAACAAAGAATCCTTTACGGATTTTGTGATGTGGCTGAGGATGCGCCGCCAGCCAGCGGCGAATCAAAAGCCCCTGTTTCGCCTCCGCCATATCACAAAATTTGCGAAAGGATTTTTTATTATGACCGAAGAACAATCAAAATACCAAACAGATGCTTTAGAAATGTTTGGAAAAGGTTACAACCAAGACGAAATACCACATAAAGAATTTACTTCTACCCTTAGTGGTTTTACGCCTGCCCCTGATGTTCTTATTCAAAAATTTGGACATGTGACTGCACTTGTTTGGGGTCGTGTATGGCGTTTTTGTCAAATGGCAGATGGCGTATGCAGAGCAAAACTCGAAAATATGGCTTCAAGTTTAGGAATGTCAGAGCGTACACTTATTAGACATTTAGATAATCTCTGCAGTCATGGATACCTAACAGACTTAACTCCCGACATAAGAAACAAACCACATATCTATGCTGATACTGGAAAGATAAAAATTAAAGTCAGCGTTGAAGCTGGTGTGACTCTAAGTCATAGCACGGTGACAGAGAGTCACCGTGAGGGTGACAGAGAGTCAGTTGAAGAAAGTATTAAGAAAGTAAATAAGAAATTAGATACTGTTGATTTTGAACTATCAAAACTTCCCTTAATGTCTGTAAGAAAAGCAATCAATGAATGCTTTAGGCTGAACGTAAACTGGGAAACCAAACAAGCTAAACAATTTATAGAATGGGCGAATCAAGAAAACGTCACACCCGACCAAATCCAAAAAGCCGCCGATGTTTGGTGGTCTGACAAAACCTTTAACTGGCAAGCGCCAACACTCAAAGGTATTTTTGAGAAGTGGCAAATGTTGATGGACGCGACAAAGGTTAACGCATTACCGATGCAAGAGCGAGGAAAGGAATTTTATGTCTAGCATTATTTTTACCCCTCACGAGGTAGGCATGGCTGGTTACGAAGCTGTCCAGCGAGCCATAGAATTTGAAGATTTTGGCGTACCGTTGAAAATCAGAGGCTCATCTATTGGCGATTACGTTGCCCCGTTCTTACCGTGGGAATTGATAGTCATTCAAGCCCAAACATTTAACGGCAAGACTTTTTTTATGGACTGGTTGGAGCGCGAAACCGCAAAGTTTTTTACCGAAAAGGGGCAAGAGCGCGATATTGTCCACATATCCCACGAGGAAAGTGTTGAAGCGATGGCTTTCACAGAATACGGCAGATTGCTTGACGTATTACCAGCAAAACTTGCGCGTGGTGAGTTCAAGGACTTAGCAAAGTTACGTATTGCAATGTCAAAGATTGGTGATTCAAAGATTTGGCGTATTGCAGACAGCTACGAGAATGACATGGACGGCAAAGACCTGACCATGACCAATATCGCAAGAGTGCTGGAAGGGATGCAAGAGGGTAAGATAACCGAGCCACGTAAAATAGGGCTTGTGGTAGATGATTACATTCAAGCCCACCCATTGGACCCGGAAGCGGGGGGAACAGATTACGAGAACAAAGAACGTCTAACCATTAAGGCAGATGCTTATAAATTACGTGCTATGGCTAAAAAACTTGTAACGCCATTTGTAGTAGGTTCGCAAGCAAAGCAAAAGCTAGAAGGGGCGCGTTCACCTTATCTAATCCCAGGGATGTATGACAGTCAAGGCTCGTCTGCAATCGCACAACGTGCCGATAAAGTCATTTCGTTGTGGATGCCTAAAAACGATTATCCAAGCGGTCAACCTGTTTATTCTGGTACACAACTGAATCAAGTCAAGGCTTTTGACGTAACCGACGAACTCGCGTTCATTAAAATAAATAAACAACGCGGTGGACTGCCTGCTGGTAAAACATTTGAAGTTAGAATGGATTTTAAAAATCGTGAATATATAGACGCTTACGGGAGTCCAAGATAATGTTTGACATAAACGAAGTCCATGCAAAAGCCGACCTTATCGGCTACGTCGAGCGAGCAGGGGCAAAACTAAAAAGAGTCGGCAATCGTTATCAATGCCCATGCCCCCTACATGGCGGAGAAAACCCAAACGGCTTCAATGTCTACTTTGAAAACGGAACGTGGAAGTGGCATTGCTTCACAGATGGATGCGGTACAGGTGATGCAATCTCGTTTGTGGAAAAGTGGATTTATAGCAACGAATCAGATTATAAGATTCGCTTCAAACTAGCTTGCAACTGGATACTTGAAAAGACAGTTGAAGATGCAAATGCGATGTACCAGTCGGCGCAAGAGCGACTTGTAAAAGCGCAAGAGGATGAGAGGCAAGCAAGACAACGAAAAGAAGCGCGAATAAAAGAGTTGCAAGTTTCAGAGAAACATCTTTACTACCACAAAAATCGCAGACAATGGGCAATAGACGAATGGATAAAAGCTGGGCTAGATGAAGGGATGCAAGAGTGGTTTTATCTTGGTGGTGTGGATGATTTCACATACTACGCAGAAAATAAACCTTATCATTCCCCCACCTTGACAATCCCATATTTAGGCGAGTTTAACGAACTGCTTTATATACAACATCGTCTCATAAATCCGATAAATAAAAATGACAAATATCGCCCTGATGTATCAGGCATTGATGTACCCATGTTCTTGTGCGTGCCAACTATGGGATTTGACGGTGGTTTGATTATAGTCATGGAAGGTGCAAAAAAATCCGCTGTAACTTGGTCTCGTCTTTACGAGACAGATATACAAGTAATAGGTGTGCCAACGCAGGGAAGCTATTTTAGGCTTACGGATAAACTAAAAGGAAAGAAGCCGATTATCATTCCTGACCCAAAGGGTAATACAAAAAACGAAAAGGTATTGATGCAACCATACGAACTAGCACGCGCAACAGGTGGGAGTGTGCTAACACTCCCAGACAAAGCCGATGACTATTTACTAGAAACCGATATAAAGGGAGATGTTTTGTATCGTCTACTTAAGCAGGCGAGAAAGTTTTAGTATGCAAATAACAGAAACTCCAACCCTCCGCGAAAGCATAGAATCTATGCTAGGGACAATCATAATCACCGATAACATTTGGCAAGATGTGGCAGGAGAAAAAAATGAACGCTCACCCATTGGTAAATATTACCAATCCAACTGAGATTGACGTTTACAAAGTCGTCGGCGACGATGTAATCGAACGTTGGCGGGCATTAGGCGACGCGATTGATAACGCCCAATATTTGCTGGGGCGCGAAGCCCAATCCATGATTGAATATTTTGACGAACTGCCGGCGTATAAAAACGCAGTGTATATCGCCATCGGGAAAACGGCTGGGAAATCGGCGCAGAGCATCCGAAAATATTATTATACGGTCAGGGACATTCCTCAGGAGCTATGGGGGAAATACGAGACCGTGCCATTCAGCGCGTTCGGTCATGCGGCGAAATTTGATAACTGCGAAGAGGTTTTGAAATATGCGCTGGAGAATGCCTGCTCAATTGAAGAACTCAAATCGGTTTTCCCGCTCGCGCTGGAGACCCACGAGAAAACAAAAACGCAAAATGAATACCCACCGCAATATCGGCGAATTGTGGCGGATGCGAAATTATACGACGTATTGGATGACGTTGCGCCGATGCTGAATGAAATTCAGCGAATTATCGAAGGCGCGAAATCCAAAAAAT
>JADZCC010000032.1 GCA_020851785.1 Anaerolineales bacterium | reverse complement strand
GTACCTACGATTCAGCCCTGGTGGAGTTGAGCAACTTCACAGCGGGCGGAGTATTCGGGCCCAGCCCGGTGATGGTGGTGAACGGCCCGGCAAGCGGCTCATTCATCGTTGCGATTGCCGGTAGTAACGGCAATAAAGCCACCGCCACTGGCACAGCCTTTACTTTTAGCATCCTTGGCTTGCAAGCCGGTTCAGTAAACTTCCAGTGCGTAGTGCGTGTTTCAGACGGAACCGATACGCTGGTCAACATTCCCGCCGCTCCAGCCACCCTAACCATCAACACACCGCAAGGGAATTTAAACGGACAGGTTCTGGCCAGCAAACCAATTACGGTGAGCTTGTATAACCCGGATGCGACCTTGAACACTTCAGTCATCGCCAACCCAGACGGCACGTTCAACTTATCCGCCCTCGGCGGGAACTACACCGTTGTCGCCAGCGCCGCAGGGTACCTTGGCGCGCAAGGTTCTCCAACCATTACGGGCGGAAGTACCACCACCATGCAAACCGTAATTTTGCTGGCTGGCGATATTGACGGCAACAACGCAATTAACGCGCTGGACGCCATGAGCATTGGCATGAACTACAATTTAGCCGCGCCCGCCGCCGCCGATTTGAACAACGACGGCACGATCAACATCCTGGACCTGGAACTGTTAGCCAGCAATTACGGCCAATCCGGCGCTTTGGCCTGGGCGGTTCAATAAATAAAATTAACGGAAGGCGCGGGTTACCCCGCGCCTTCACTCTGGAGAATCAATGAAATCCATCACCGCCGCTATACTTACCATCTTCATCGCCATTTTTTCTGCATTTAAAGTCAACGCGCAAGCTCCAGAAACGATTTGGTTAACCGGCGATCTCACCGCATACAAAACCGGGGAGACCGTCGTCGTCCACGTCAACGCGATTTCGGCCACGCCAATTCAAGGGTTTAATTTTCAAATCCGCTACGACCCCGCCTGCTTGACGCCCGTCACGGCCACCAGCCCCATCGCTGGAATGAACGGACTCTTTCTCCCGCAAAACAGCGGATTGGTGGACGCCTCCTTTGCCAGCACAACGCCGCAAAGCGCCAATGGCATCCTGGCCGAAGTGCGCTTTACCACCCTGGGCGGCTGTCAGACGGACTTGACTTTGGAAAAAGCCGATCTGGCCATTCGCAGTGAAACCGGGCTAGCCGTCGCGCTGACGGGTATTACCCTTGGGACGAACAAACTCACCTTGGCGATTGATAGCGCCCAAGGAAGCGCGCAAGAACTTCCCGCCGTTTCCGGCGCTCCGCTTTCGCTTGCGCCAAACACCATCGCCGCCACGCCAACGCCCAGCCTGCCCAAAGGGACGGTCGGTCTGGTGGGCGTACTGGGCGTCATCTTATTAATTGGCGCGTTCATCCTTTTCCGTCAGCTACGAAGCGCGCACAATTCACAAAAATAATTGAACATGAAATACGATTGGATTTCTTGAGGAGCAAAAGACATGAAAACAAAACGCATCTTGCAGGTTTTTCTTTTATTTGCAATGCTCCTCGCAGGCTTTCCAGAAAAAGTGGAAGCGCGGGACGTTTTACCCGCCCCACCGCCCGGAGATATGTTTCAACTCCCTTGGGAGCAGGGGCTGGCCTGGGTGGCCTACAGCGGCTTTGATAACGGCTCGCGGCGGCCCAGAACCAGTCCACATAATTATCTGATGGGCGGGGCGATAGATTTTGCCCCACACGCCAACATGGTCGTCGGCGAAGATACTTCCAACTTTTGGGTTACAGCGGCGGCCAACGGAACCGTCACCACTGTCTCCAGTTGCCATATTGTGATTGATCACGGCAATGGCTGGATGACTGAATACTGGCATCTGGCCAATATTCAGGTGAGAAAGTTTGACGTAGTGACGCGCAACCAACGGCTGGCTGTGATTGCGGATAACGTGAGAACGCGGGTCTGCACGGGCAACTTGCATCCCGGCCCGCATTTGCATTTTGTCATGCGCCCCAAAGCCGCCGAAACCAAGTATGCCGGATGGGCGATTAACTTCAACTCCACGACCAATACCACCACCTTTACTAAAAACGGAACGACTCTGGGACTCTTTCAGCCGCTTCTGAATTCGTTCGACGGCGTGCCAACCTCCACGCCCACGCGAACGCCCACCGCAACCAACACGGCGACGGCGACCAACCCACCGACAAATACGCCAACGGCGACGAATATTCCAGCCAGCGCAACGCCTACTTCAACCGGCGCGCCCACCGCAACTAACACGCCCGTTGTTACAAACACCTTTACGCCCACGAACACGCCGCCTGCGGCCACTGCAACGGACACGCCTGCGGTTAGCAATACGCCAACTTTTACGGCCACGTCCGCAGTCAGCACAGAAACCTTCACGCCCACGGCAACAATCCCAGTCAGCACAGCCACTTTCACGCCCACGGCGACAATTCCAGTCGGCACAGCGACATTCACTCCAACCGCCACATCCGTAATCGGCACGGCGACTTTCACGCCCACGGCGACGATCCCAGTCGGCACAGCGACATTCACCCCAACCGCCACATCCGCAGTCGGCACAGCCACTTTCACGCCCACGGCCACACTTACTGGAAGCACAGCGACCTTTACGCCTACCGTTCCAGTTTTGCCAACGGGTCCTTATGTTCGCACCAGCGCTTCGCCTCAAAGCTTATTGCTCGGTCAAAATGCCTTGGTCACTGTCAGCTTAAACAATGTTCCAGCAGGCGGATACGTCAGCGGTGAGTTTACCTGTACCTATGATCAAAACTTAATCAGCGTGAGCAACATCACTATGGCTGGACTCTTCGGACCATCCCCCGTCGTGGCCATCAACGGTCCGCAAAATGGCAGTTTCATCCTTGCGATTGTGGGCATTGGCGGCAACAAAGCCACAACCGATGGAGCCGTATTCACCTTCCAGGCAACTGGCTTGCAAACTGGGCAAACTCCCGTGGTCTGTACCGCGCGCGTTTCGCAAGGCTTAAGCGTTTACGAGAACATCGCCTTTGTAGGAGATACAATCACGGTCAACGCGGCGGTAACGGCAACCGCCCCCCCAACCGCCACCAACGTCAGTTTGCCTCCGCCAATCGTCAACGGACAGGTCCTGGCCAGCAAACCCGTCACCATTCGCCTTTACAACCCGGATAGCACGCTTGCGGCGACGATTCCAGCCAACCCGGATGGCACATTCAATTTCAATGCCGCGGCCGGAAGCTATACAATCGTAGCCTCTGCCGAGGGCTTCTTGAACGCACAAGGTTCGGTCACGCTGACGGATGGCTCAACAACCTCCATGCCAGTCATCAGCTTAATCCCCGGCGACGTGGATGGCAACAGCGTCATCAATCAACTGGATGCGCTAACCATTGGCATGAACTACAACAACACCGCCCCCACCGCCGCAGATTTAAATAACGACGGCATAATCAACGTTTTAGATTTACAAATTCTGGCTTTGCATTACGGGCAATCCGGCGCGTTAGCCTGGTAATCACAAAAAATTCCCGCAGGGCTAAAGCCCTGCGGGAATTTAAACGCCTTTAAAATTCGATTTCCCCAATTTGCTCAAAGTTAATATCAAACGATTCCTCCGCTTCAACTTCAAGTTCGGCGTCCGCGCCATCCCCTGCCTGAACGCCGCGATTACAAAAAGAACGATACGGGCAGTAACTGCACTTCGAGACTTGATCCGTTTTCGGGAAGGCAGTGGCCGCAGAAATTTCATCCGCAATTTTCAGCAGTCCATCCCAATCGCGCTGAAATTGAGCGCGCGTATAAGGGAAGCGCGCCGATTCGGCGGGAAAATCTGCAAACCAATAAATCATTTCAATTCGCTCCGGGTCAAAAGGTTTGCCGTTATTTAAATGCGCGCCCGCCTGCGCCAACAACGCGCGATAAACTCGCGTTTGCCAACGCAACGCCAGCCTTTCCGCCTGCGGCCGCTTGCGATAAGTTTTCCAATCATAAATATAAATTTTTTCGTCGGTTCCAAAGGCCAGCAAATCATACTTGGCGAGCAGGCGAAAACCGCCCAACGGGGCAGAGAGCGTTAGCTCGGCTTTTAAGTTATGTAGCTTTTTAAAATCGGTTGAACCTTTAAACTCAACAAAATTATTCCACCATCTTCTTAAATTGTCCGTATTGGCTAGCTTTTCAATTTGCGCGGCGGGCAATCCAATCACAAACTGCTGAATTAAACGGTGAAAATATTCGCCTTCTTTTTGGTGTTTTTCATTTTCAACCGCCGGTTCAATTTCAATCGCGGGATATTGCAATTTCTGCAAATAACGCAGTTCAAAACGCCGTGGACAATCATAATAATCCTGCAAAGAAGCCTGGCTCAAAACGGTTAAATCAGTCATGCGCCTATTGTGCCACAAAACCGGTTTGCCAGCGGGAATTCGCAATTTTGGTATAATCTGCAACATGATTTTCAAATTTACGACAGGTCAAGCTCCATTAATTATCGGCGTGCGCGGCTTCATCTTCGCCCAGCCTTCTAGAATCGCGCCTGCTCGCTGAACAGACTCAATCGTCTATTTCAAAACGCCGCAGGTTGACTGCGGCGTTTTTATTTTAAGGATACCCATGATACAAATTCAACTCTCCAACCTCACGCTCGTCCTCGGCGCCCGGCGCATTTTTGAAAACCTTAACTGGGAAATTCAACGCGGACAAAAAATCGGGCTGATTGGGCCCAACGGCGCGGGGAAATCCTCGCTCTTCAAATTGATCGAAGGCGAGTATGCTCCCGAACTTGGCGGAAGCGTCACCCGCGCCCGCGCCATCACTACGGGATATCTGCCCCAACACCCCGAGCTTAACCCCACGCTGACGGCGTTTGAATCCGCGTTGGCTGGCAATCCGCGCATGGCAGAACTCCACATCGAGTTGGAACAAGTGGAGTCCAGCCTCGGAAACCCGGAAATTTACGGCAATGAAAAACGCCTGCAAAATGCGCTTGAAAAACAAAGTTCACTGCTTGAAGAATATCGCCAATGGGGCGGCGACGCATATCCTGCGCGTGTGCGCGAACTTTTGCTCGGGCTGGGACTCGCTCAAAGCGAATTGACCAAGCCTTTATCCGTGTTGAGCGGCGGGCAGAAAAAACTGGTGGGGCTGGCGCGCCTGATTCTCCTCAATCCGGATGTGTTGCTCTTGGACGAGCCGGACAATCACCTGGACCTGCCCGGCAAAATCTTTCTGGAAAAACTAATCCGCGAATATCCGGGGAGCATCGTCCTGATTTCACATGATCGTTATTTGCTGGACGCCGCCGTCACGCAGATTGCCGAGTTGGAAGATGGCAGACTGACCGTTTTTGAAGGCGACTACTCCTCCTACATGGCGGACAAGGCGTTACGGCTCACTAGACAGGAAGAATTATTCCGCGCTCAACAACACGAAATCACCCGCCTGGCAGAAGCGATCAAACGCTTTGCGATTTGGGGCAAAGTTTACGACAACGAAAAATTTGCCGCCAAAGCCAAGACCATGCAAAAGCGGCTCGATAAAATGGAAAAAATTGAAAAGCCGGTCACGGAACGTAGACGCATGGAATTAAAACTGGGCGGCTGGCGCGGCTCAAACAAGGTTTTGGAATTGGCCCATGTCGCCAAATCTTTTGGCGAGAAGCGGGTTTTCTCAAACCTTAATCAAACCATCTGGCATGGCGAGCGCGTTGGTCTCATCGGCGCAAACGGTAGCGGCAAATCGGTTTTACTCAAAATGATCCTCGGACAGGAAACCCCCGAACATGGAGAAATCAAACTTGGGCCGAGCATTTCCATTGGCCATTATTCGCAAGAACATGAGACGCTGGATTTTGATCAAAAAGTAGTTGAAGCCGTGCGCCATGCCGGACGAATGAACGAAGGCAAAGCCACGGCTTTTCTACTTCATTATCTCTTCACTTACAAACAGGTCACTCAAAAAATTGGCGAACTATCTGGCGGCGAACGCAGTAGATTGCAACTCGCATTGTTGGTTTTATCTGGCGCAAATTTCCTGCTCCTCGACGAACCCACCAACAATTTAGATATTGCCTCCGCTGAAGTATTGGAGCAAGCCCTGGAGGATTTTGAAGGGACGGTCCTGGTCATCTCGCATGATCGCTATTTTCTAGACCGAACCGTTGAGCGCCTACTCTGCATTGAGGAGGGCGACCTCGTCGAATCTCTTGGCGGATACAGCGATTATCTCGAAAAGAAATCTTTCATTCGCTAACTCAAATAAAAATCAGGCGCGAAGCCTGATTTTTATTTACTTGCCAATCTCGCCATGTTCCGCGTCAAACACATGGCTGTGCATATTTGCAATCCATTGCTTGCCGTCTTCGGTCATGCGCAGATATACCAGCGCATCCTGAATGTAGGGGTTTACGCTGTCCCAGTAAAACGAAGCGTAATTCACGCGCAAGTCGTTTGGCGATTTATAACCGAGTTTCTCGTTTAATCCGAGTTCCTGAAATTCGTAAAACAAAGCCGGGGACTTGCGGAAGTAATCCGGGTCACCCAATTGGCCGACAAAATCCGCCGCGCGTACCAGCCCGCCAAAACCTTTGGTGTCTTTGTACATTTCGCCCGCCGGCGAGGGAAAGCGCGTCATTTCAATGTAATTCGCAATCAGGTCGGCGTCCAACGTCTTCGTCATATCGCTCAACAAGCCGGATCCAAAACGTTCCTTCACAAACAACTTACTGCGATCAACGTGATACGGGGTTAGAGCCACGTCTGTGCCGCTGACCGAAACATGCACCAGTTCGTGATTCGTTCCAGTGTCAAACTTCTCAGCCGAATCATTTTTGCAAACGCCTTTTACATATCCAATATCGTGACACAACACCGCAATCATAAAGTGCATCCAGTCGCGCGGAGTTACGCCGCCCTCGCGCAAATGCTTGCCTTCAATAATCGCCTGCCCGGCCAGCGCCACCATAATCGTATGGTCAATATCGTGGTACAACGCGTCTGAATTGGCGATATTTTCCAACGCCAGCCTGCCAGACCAGGCCACCACCCGCCCGCAGTTTTTATCAATATCTCCGTAGGTGCGCTCGTACACCACGCGCAATTGCTCAACAAACATATCAATTGTAAGAGCCTGCCAATTGATCATGGATTTACTCCTCAAAACTAAAGTCCAGTGGAGTTTACCAGCAACTCAGAAAAGGGGCTGAAATTGATATGAAATCTCATGCACTACCCCCCTGAACTTTCCGCCCCTTGCCAAGAACTCTGTGCTATAATTCGCGTCACGATGTACAACAGCATCCAATTTGCCAATCTTAACAACAATGACGATACTCCCTATCGTTGGGCGAAGCCTTGCTGATTGACAAGTTATAAGTCAAATCAAATCGCCCGACGCATCAGCGCAGGGCGATTTTTTGTATACTACTTTCATGTCGTTGCGAGGAAGGCTTTAGCCTGACGAAGCAATCTTGTGATTATGTTGGAGATTGCTTCGGACAAAGAACAAGAGCGTCCTCGCAATGACATAACCACATAACGGAGAACATTTATGTACAGAACACACACATGCGGAGAAATTCGCGCCAGCCATGCTGGGCAGACCGTCACGCTGGCGGGCTGGGTCAATCGGCGGCGCGACCACGGCGGCGTGGCGTTTTTTGATTTACGCGACCGTTCGGGCGTCGTGCAAATTACGATTAACCCAGATTTACCCAAAGAAATTTTAGATGCGGTAGCGAACGTCCGCTTTGAGTGGGTTTTGCAAATTGAAGGTTTTGTGCAAAAACGACCCGCTGGCAACGAAAACCCAAACATGGCGACTGGTGAAATTGAAATCATCGCCAAACATATCACAATTTTGAATCCCGCCAAGACTCTGCCTTTTATGGTCAGTTCAGACGCGGATTTGCCCGACGAAAATATGCGTTTGAAATATCGCTATCTGGATTTACGCCGCGAGCGATTAACTAACAACATGGTTTTACGCCATAAAGTTGTTAAATTTATGCGTGACTATTTAGATAAACAAGGCTTCATTGAAATCGAAACGCCGATTATGTTTAAGGCAACTCCCGAAGGCGCCAGAGATTACCTTGTCCCCTCTCGTTTGTTTCCTGGGCAATTTTACGCTTTGCCACAATCTCCGCAACAATTGAAGCAATTGCTCATGGTCTCAGGCATGGACAAATATTTCCAGATCGCGCGCTGTTTCCGTGATGAAGATTTGCGCGGCGACCGTCAGCCTGAGTTTACGCAATTGGATTTGGAAATGTCCTTCGTGCATCGTGACGACGTGCTGGATTTGGTCGAAGGGCTGTTTACGGAAATGATTCCCGCCGTTGCGCCGCACAAGAAGTTGTATTCTTCGCCGTGGCCAAAGTTTTCCTACAAGGAAGTCCTCGAACGCTTCGGCTCGGACAAGCCCGACCTGCGTTTCGGCATGGAGTTGGTGGACGTGACTGATATTTTAGCGAAGAGCGAGTTCAAGGTCTTTCAGTCTGCTTTGGAGGCGGGCGGGGCGATTAAGTGTATCGTCGCGCCGAAGTCTGCGGAGATGTCGCGCAAGGAATTGGATGCGCTTACCGAAGTGGCAAAGTCGTTTGGGGCGAAGGGCATGCCCTATTTGGCGGTAACAGCCGAAGGCGCGAAAGGAAGCGCGGCAAAATTCTTTAAGGAAGAAGAACTCACCGCGTTGAAAGAAAAATCGGGAGCAGGAGTCGGCGATCTAATCGTCTTCGCTTCTGACGCCCGCGCAATTGTGAACAAGACTCTCGGCGGACTGCGCTTATGGTTCCGCGATAAATTGGATTTGGCGGACAAGACGATGATGGCTTTTGCGTGGGTGGTGGACTTCCCGTTCTTTGCGTTCAACGAAGAGACGCAAGCATGGGAGTCGGAACATCATCCGTTTACGATGCCGAAGATGGCTGACCTGCCAAAGTTTGACAGCAACCCCGCTGAAGTGTATTCGGAAGCGTATGATATGGTCTGCAATGGTTACGAGACCGCTTCGGGTTCGATCCGAATTCACCGCCGCGATATTCAAATGAAGATGTTCCAAATGCTTGGGTTGAGCGAGGAAGATATTCAGGCGAAATTTGGTCACATGCTGGAAGCGTTTGAATATGGTGCGCCGCCGCATGGCGGCATGGCGCCTGGCATTGATAGATTGGTGATGTTGCTGGCGGACGAGCCAAACATCCGCGAAGTGATTGCGTTCCCGAAAAATCAAAACGGACGCGATGTGATGGCGGATGCGCCGTCGGGAGTTGAGCCGAAGCAGTTGAAAGAATTGAAAATAAAGTTTGAATAACAGACGATAGACCGTAGACCATTGACCATGAATAAAAAATGGTCTATCGTCCATCGTCTATGGTCAATGAGGTTTTATGTCAACAATAGATACCAAAACAGTCAAGCATGTTGCCAATTTAGTGCGACTCGGAATTTCTGAAGAAGAGGCGCAAACTTTCAGCGGACAGTTCTCATCCATCATTGACTATTTCAACATGCTCAATGAAGTGGATACGGAGAATGTTATCCCTGCATCCGACATTGCCAACGCCGAAAATGTTCTGCGTGAAGATGAAGTGAAGCCCTCGATGAATCGCGAAGAGTTTTTGAAGAACGCGCCACAAACCGAACGCGGTTACATCAAAGTGCCGACAGTTCTTGGAGAGGAATAAAATTCACCGCGGAGACGCAGAGAGCACAGAATTTTACTTGTTCTTCTCCGCGAACTCGGCGTCTCTGCGGTTAAAATAAACCATGGAATTAACAAACTTAACCATTCAAGAAGCCTCAGAACTTCTCAAATCAAAAAAAATATCCTCTGTTGAATTGACAAAGGCAACACTTGACCGAATCCATAACGTGGACTCGAAAGTCAAATCCTATGTCACTGTTACAGATGAATTGGCTTTACAACAAGCCAAGCAAGCCGATGAACGCATTGCCAAAGGCGAAAACGTAACGCCGTTAACGGGCATTCCATTTTCGATGAAAGATTGCATCTCTACGCGCAACGTCCGCACAACTTGCTCATCTAAAATTTTGGAAAATTACGTTCCGCAATACAACGCAACTGTTACAAACAAACTTGCAGATGCGGGCGCAGTCCTCGTCGGCAAAACAAACATGGATGAATTCGGCATGGGTTCGTCATGCGAGAACTCCGCTTTCTTCAACACACACAACCCCTGGGATTTGAATCGCGTCCCTGGCGGTTCAAGTGGCGGCGCGGCGGCGAGCATGTCTGCCAGCCTGTGCAATTTTTCAATTGGCGAAGATACGGGCGGTTCAGTCCGTATGCCCGCAGGCTTTTGCAACGTCACGGGTATCAAACCCACTTATGGGCGTGTCTCACGTTATGGATTAATTTCGTTGGTCTCTTCATTTGATTGCATCGGTCCAATGACTCGTGATGCCTATGATTGCGCTACTGTCCTCGAAGCCATTGCGGGTCACGATGAAAAAGATAGCACCACTTATCAATCCGCAGTTCCGAGTTACACACAAAACATCAACAAACCCATCAAAGGCATGAAGCTTGGCATTTCAAAAGAATATTTTGTCGCAGGCATGGAAGCGGGCGTTGAGTCTGCCATGCAAGAAGCCATTCGCACTTACGAAAAACTCGGCATGGAAATTAAAGAAGTTTCTTTGCCCCACACAAAATACGGTCTGCCCGTTTATTATCTTTTGCTCTTCGCTGAGGCAAGTTCCAACCTCGCGCGTTTTGATGGAACGCGCTTTGGCTTATCCGTTTCAGATAACGCCAAAGATGTGATTGATATTTATCTCCAGACTCGTCACGCAGGTTTTGGCGATGAAGTCAAACGCAGGATGATGCTTGGCGCGTATGCCTTATCTGCTGGATATTACGATGCGTATTATCTCAAAGCCCAAAAAGTTCGTACGCTTCTTCGTCGGGACTTTGAAACTGCTCTGGCTTCCTGCGACATTCTCCTCGCCCCGACCTGCCCCACCACAGCCTTCAAACTTGGCGAAAAAACAAACGACCCGCTCGCCATGTACCTCTCGGATATTTATGTCGTCGCCACCAATCCCGCAGGAGTCCCCGCCTTGGCATTACCCGCTGGCTTTTCAAAGGATATGCCTGTCGGGATGCAACTCATCGGCAAGCATTTAGACGAAGCGACTTTGTTCCAAGTCGGTCACGCCTATCAACAAGTGACGGATTGGCATAAGAGGCTCCCGTCTCTCTGCCATAGACGATAGACCGCAGACCACTCACGTCGTCCATCGTCTATGGTCAAATATCAAACTATAAAACTAGACAACTAGAAAACTATGAAACTAACCTACGAACCAGTAATCGGACTTGAAATTCACGGCGAACTGCTCACAAAATCAAAAATGTTTTGCAGTTGTTCTGCCGATTATGGCTCTGCACCTGAGCCGAATATAAACATCTGCCCCACTTGCACGGGCTTGCCTGGCGCCATGCCAACAGCAAATAAAAAAGCGCTTGAACTTGCGGCGTTAGTTGGGCTGGCGTTGAATTGTTCTATTAACAAACATAATACGTTTGCGCGAAAAAATTATTTTTACCCCGACTTGCCAAAGGGTTATCAAATTTCTCAATACGAATTGCCGATTGCAGAAAAAGGCTGGATGGATGTGACCTCACCCCTAACCCCTCTCCTAAAAGGAGGGGGGAATGACTCCCTTCTCCCACAGGGAGAAGGGCTGGGGATGAGGGTCCGCGTGAGGCGGGTTCACATCGAGGAAGATACTGCCAAATTAAGTCACGAAAAAAATTATGCGCTGGTTGATTTCAATCGCGCTGGCGTTCCGCTTTTGGAAATTGTCTCCGAGCCTGATCTGCGCACCGTTGAAGCCGCGTTGGATTATGCAACAAAAATTCGCGCCATCTTGCGTTATCTCGGCGTGAACTCTGGCGATATGGAAAAAGGCGTTCTGCGTTTTGAAGCCAACATTTCTGTGCGCCCCGTTGGCAGCGCTGAGTTGCGAAAAAGAACCGAGATAAAAAATTTAAATAGTTTTCGGGCGTTGGCGCGTGCTTCGCAATATGAAATTGAACGTCAAATAAAAGTTTACGAAAGCGGCGGCGAAGTTCTGCAAGAAACTTTGGGCTGGGATGATGCTCGCGGTATAACAACCAGTCAGAGGTCAAAAGAAGATGCGCATGATTATCGTTACTTCCCCGAACCTGATTTGCCTCCGCTGAAATTAAATGACGCGTGGATTGATGCGATTCGGATTCAATTGCCCGAATTACCTGAAGCAAAAACAAAACGCTTCATCGCTGACTTCGAGTTGACTCCGTCCGAAGCGCATTTACTTACCTCCGAACTTTCTCTTGCTACCTATTTTGAAGAAGCCATTAAACACGCAAAGAGTTCGCCAAAAATTATCAACACATGGATTGCAGGCGAATTCATGCGTAACTTGAACGAATCAAATGTCGAAGCAGATTCTGTTTCCGCAAGATCACTGGCTCAATTAATTGACATGGTGACCGATAAAACCATCAGTGGCAACGCAGGCAAAACCGTGTTGACCGAGTTATTCAAAAACGGCGGCGACCCTGCGGAAATTGTCAAAGCCAAAGGGCTCGCGCAAATTTCGGATGAAAGTTTTATTCAAGAAGCCGTCACAAAGATTTTGAACGACAACCCATCTGAAATTGAAAAATATCACGCAGGCAAAGATACCTTGTTGCAGTGGTTCGTCGGTCAAGTTGCCAGAGCCACCAAAGGCAAAGCTGACCCCGTGATGACGAAAGAGTTAATGTTGAAAGGCTTGGAAGAGAGAAGGAAGTAAAGTAGAGGCGACAAGGTAGGCCCAATGTGTAAACAAAAAAGGCGATTAGCATTTCAATATTTCCTTGTAGCTCTTTTAATTCCTGCCTGCTTGTCGAAGGCTTCCACAGCAACTCCAGCTACCGCCGTCTCTTTGTCGTCTCTGCACAGGCTATCTTACAATAAAAACTTCGGAGATGGGTATCTGGCCCGTATTCCTGCAGAAGGTTTATCAGACTCCCCTACTGAAGAAACCATCGAAATTTTAGCGACAGCATGGCTTGAACACTTTAAGGCTCAGCCGCCAAACGCCGGTTACAAAATATTGGATTACAGAATCGAAGATATAAACTTACTGGAAATCCCTGAAGAATCCCTCTACGCCTCCGTCGCGCAAGTGCGCTTCTCCATAATTCCGGCAACCGCGCCAAATCAATGGGCGAGTTTATCGGGAGAGCCTATAAAACCAGCCGATACTTGGTGGTATTTCACAGAATTTTTTGGCATTACCAAAGTAAATGGGATATTCAATCTTTTCCTATTGTCTGCACAAGTATAGTCAAATAATTTATTATGTACACAACAAACAAACAAATGGAAAGCAATCTATACACAAACTAACAATGAAATGCGAGCTAACAAAGCGTGCAGCTAGGGTAATCGCATTTCAACTTTTGAGGATCGCAAGGAGATAGTCATTATTCCAACCAGCTTGTAAGCGCTTGGCATGGATACCGCCCTTGGCAGTTTTCTCTTGTTTCAAGAGGTTGAGGGCGATATGGCGTAGAACCGCCAGATTTTCAGCGGAATGACCTTTCCGCACGCGACTTTCATCTTCTCGGAAAGCGAGGTCTAGAACCCAATGCACCTGATTCTCGATTTTCCAATGGCTTCGTTTTGCTTTCAAGATCGTTTGTGCATGAGCGGGCAGACTGGAAATGAAATAACGAGTTTGCGTTTCGACTTTTTCGCCAATCTGTCGTTGTGACACAATCCGGACAATGCTTCTCAAGCCTTTCCAGTTTTGGTGTTTGCGTACCAAGGCGAGGTAGGCCTCATTTTCGGTAACCCAACATTCTCGAATTTCAAGCCGTCCATGTCCTTTATTGACTGTTTGGGCATAGCTGTGTTGAGCTTTTTCAAGACCGTGTGCGACATCGACTTCGAACAGGCAGTGGATATCTTCATATAAGCGACCCTGGTTCTCTTTGACCGCCAGCAGATAGTCAGCGCCGCCTGCCACAATCGTTTCAGCGATCTCAGTCTGGGTGCCAATTGCGTCAATCGTGACTATACAACCTGTGATATCCAGTAGCCGCAACAATTCAGGGATGGCTGTGATTTCGTTGGACTTATCAGCCACTTTGGTTTGTCCCAAAACAAGTTGGTTTTGGGTGGCCCAAGCGCTCACCATGTAAATCGCCGCTTTGCCAGATTCTCGATCATGGGAACGACGCAAATTCTTGCCATCTACCGCGATGACTTGCCCTGCCGTCAACGTTTCAATCGCTCGCACCCATTTAATGAAGCGTTTTTGAAACTCTTCCGGCTGGATCTTCGCAAATACACGCCCAAACGTGTCGTGCGATGGGATCCCCTTGGGTAGCTTCAAAAACGTTTTCAGCCAGTCTTTCTTGTTTTTGCCAAATAACTCTACATCACTCCAGCCTTCCGCTCCACAAATCACCCCCAATATGGCAATAATCCGGATTTCTAGAAAAATATGGGCCTTGGCGTTTCCCGTTCGCGGGTCTTGCAACTCTTCAAAGCGCTTGAGAATACTTCCTACTGGTTGTTTTTCCATCGTAGTGAGCCTCCCGTTTGCTCTCTGCGATTCTCTCACATTCCAAATGCGATTACCCTATCCCTGCCGCTACTCACCGCACGCTTCATCTGATAAAATGCGAACGTAAGCAAACAGATCAAGGATGCATCTAAACTACAATCTAAAAAATATAGGGTTTCATCGAGGAAAAATCAAAATGTCTGATTCTGCAAAACATGTCAAAGTATTAATTTTAGGCGCCGGGCCCGCCGGGCTTTCCGCCGCTTTATACGCCGCGCGCGCGGAACTGGAACCCATCGTCCTCACCGGAATGCAATTAGGCGGGCAGGCCGCGCTCACGCACACCATCGAAAACTACCCGGGCTTTCCTGAAGGCGTGGGCGGCATTCAACTGGGCGAACTCTTCCAAAAACAAGCCGAGCGCTTTGGCGCCAAAGTTGAATTTGACCTGGCGCAAGCTGTGGATTTTTCCCAACGGCCCTACAAAGTCACCGCCGACAGCGGCGAATACCTCGCCGACTCGCTCATCCTCGCCACCGGCGCCAACCCGCTTCATTTGGAAATCCCCGGCGAAGAAGAACTTACCGGGCGCGGCGTCTCCTATTGCGCCACCTGCGACGGCTGGTTCTTCAAAGATAAAAAAGTCGTCATCGTGGGCGGCGGCGACAGCGCTTTTGAAGAAGCGCTTTTCATCACCCGCTACGCCTCCTCCGTCACGCTCATCCATCGTCGCGAAGAATTTCGCGCCAGCGTCCTTTTACAAAAACGCGCTAAAGAACATCCCAAAATGAATTTTATTTTGAACACGGTCGTCACCGAAGTCGTCGGCAAAGAAAAACTCGAAGCGCTTAAACTCAAAGACGTAAAAACCGGCGCCGAATCCACCTTTGAAACCGACGGTTTATTCATCTTCATCGGCCACGCGCCCAACAGCCAAATGTTCAAAAGCAAATTGGAAATGAGCGAACTGGGCTACGTCAAAGTCAACGACAAAATGGAAACCAGCGTCCCCGGCGTATTTGCGGCTGGAGAAATTGCCGACCCCACCTTTCGGCAGGTCGTCACCTCGGCGGGGATGGGCGCGGCGGCGGCCATTCAGGCGACGCGATTCCTCGAAGCGGAAGAATCAGCTCACAGTCCGGCTTGACGCGGAACTTGCGCCTCATCCCTACCGGACGGTTGATTCCGTCCGAACTACAAAATCCACGCGGACAGGACTCGCCCCAAATCGAGTCCTGTTTTTGAGTCAAAAGCAAGTAAAATAAGAAAAAATAACGGCCAAACGCCGAAAAATTTGGAGGAAGTAAGATGAAGAAAATTTCTATTATTGGCGCGGGCATGACCGGCTCCACCGCCGCGCATTGGATCGCCGAACGCGAGTTAGCTGATGTGGTTTTGTTGGACGTGGTGGAGGGGATGCCGCAAGGCAAAGGGTTGGATTTAGCCGAAGCGATGCCGATCATCGGCAAAGATTCTGAAATTGTTGGCGCAAACGATTACGCCGCCACCCAAGGCTCCGACATTATCATCATCACCGCCGGAATTGCGCGCAAACCAGGCATGAGCCGCGACGACCTCTTGAAAACGAACGCCGAAATTGTGGGCAAAGCCGCCACCGAAACGCTGAAATATTCTCCCGACGCAATTTACATTGTTTTGACCAACCCGCTCGATACCATGGCCTACCTCACCTTGAAGAAAACCGGCCTACCACGTGAGCGCGTCATCGGTCAGGCAGGCGTGCTAGATTCGGCCCGCATGCGCGCCTTCGTGGCCATGGAAACCGGCGTGAGCGTGCAAAATATCAACTGCTATGTGCTGGGCGGGCACGGCGACGAAATGGTTCCGCTCACGCGCCACTCCAACGTGGCCGGCATTCCCCTGCGGGAATACATCCCCGCCGATAAACTCCACGCCATCGTCGAGCGCACGCGCAAAGGCGGCGGCGAAATCGTCAACCTGCTGAAAACCGGCTCCGCGTATTACGCGCCATCGCTGGCTTGTACGCAAATGGCGGAAGCGATCCTGAAAGACAAAAAGTTAATCGTCCCCTGCGCCGCTTACATGAACGGCGAATACGGACTCAACGATATGTACTTTGGCGTTCCGGTGGTTTTGGGCGCGGGCGGCATGGAAAGAATCGTCGAGTATAAATTTGACGCGGAAGAACAGGCCATGTTTGAAAAATCCGCCGCGTCGGTTAAAGAGACGCTCGAAGCCCTGAAGAAATTGGTCAGCTTATAAAATTACAGGCCAAAAGGGCGGCGCCCGGCGCCGCCTCTCCAGGCTTATCAAAAACTGAAAGAGGATAAATTCATGATTCTGCACGAAAAGATTTCTGGAGTATTGCCCGCCTGGCGCGAGCGCATTAAAACCCTGGCCAAAGATCACGCGGATGTCGTGGTGGATACCGTCACCGTTGAAGAAGTTTTGTACGGGATGCGCGACATCAAATCCCTGCTGACTGACATTTCATCCGTGGACCCGAATGAGGGCATTCGTTTTCGCGGCTTGACCATCAACGAAACTTTGAAGGCTCTCCCCAAAGCCAAAGGCGGCAAACTGCCGATGGTGGGCGGCTTATATTACCTTTTGCTGGTTGGCGAAATTCCCACCAAAGAAGAAGCCTTGGCCGTAGAGCAGGAATGGGCCAAGCGCGCCACCCTCCCCGATTATGTGTACAAAATGCTCAAGTCCATGCCGAAAGACACGCACCCGATGATTTTATTTTCGCAGGCGGTTCTGGCGTTGGGCAACGAATCCGTCTTCGCCAAGCGCTATCACGAAGGCATGAAGAAGGACGTCTATTGGGAAGCGGCGCTGGAAGACAGCCTCAACCTCACCGCCCGGCTTCCAGTCATCGCCGCCTTCATCTATCGCATGAAATATTTCGGCGAAACCTCCAAACCCAAATACAATCCAAAACTGGATTTCGGCGCAAACTTCGCCAAGATGATGAAGGTCTCCGACAAAAAAGGCTACGCCGATTTAGCCCGCTTATATTTCATCATCCACTCCGACCATGAATCCGGGAACGCTTCGGCGCACGCCATGCATTTGGCTGGCTCCACGCTTTCGGACGCTTTCTTCGCCTTTTCCGCTTCGCTGAATGCGTTGGCCGGCCCGCTCCACGGGTTGGCCAATCAGGAAAGCCTGGCCTGGTTGCTGGATGTCAAGAAGCGCTTTAACGGCGTGCCTTCGCGGGATGATCTCTATAAATTCGCCTGGGATACGCTCAACGGCGGCAAGGTCATCCCCGGTTACGGACATGGCATCTTGCGCGTGATTGATCCGCGCTTTATTACGCAACTGGAATTTGCCAAGAAAAATTTCCCCGACGACGAATTGTTACGCCTCGCCGAATTGACTCTTGATGTGGTCCCCGCCGTTTTGAAGGAACAAGGCAAAGCCAAAAGCCCGGCCCCCAATGTGGACGCCATCTCCGGCACGTTGCAATACTATTACGGCGTGCGTGAATTTGACTTTTACACCGTCTTGTTTGGCGTCGGCCGCGCGCTCGGCGTTTCCGCCAATTACGTCTGGTCGCGCGCTTTAGGCATGCCCATCGAACGCCCGAAATCGCTGACCACGAAAATGCTGGAAGATGCCGTGGTGAAAGAAAAGCAAGCGGCATAAAAGTTATCAACAAAAAAACTTCCGAATTCCTTCGGAAGTTTTTTTGTTGATTGACATGGAATACCTGACTCACTGCAACTGTTCAATTAAAAATGCAAAATCGAGGGCGTTTTCTTTGAGCAGGTCATACCTGCCGCTGGCTCCGGCGTGGCCGGCGCTAAAGTTGGTTTGCAGAATGGCAACATGCTCGTCCGTTTTTAGATCGCGCAGGCGCGCCAAAAACTTGGCCGGCTCCCAGTAGGAAACGCGCGGGTCGTTAAAGCCAGTGGTGAGGAGCAGGCTCGGGTAGGCGGTACGGCGCAGGTTATCATACGGTGAGTAGGAAAGCATGTATTCAAAATCGGCCGGGTTGGCCGGGTTGCCCCATTCGCTGTATTCCATGGTGGTCAGCGGAACCGTTGGGTCGCTCATGCTCGTCACCACATCCAAAAATGGGACTTTGCAAATCACCGCCTTGAAGAGGTCTGGGCGCAAAACCATGCAGGCGCCCACCAGCAGTCCGCCCGCCGAGCCGCCCGAAATGGCGAGCTTCTCTTTGCCAGTAAAACCAGCCTGAATTAAGTATTCAGCGCAGGCGATAAAATCCGTAAACGTGTTTTTCTTATTTTGCAATTTACCATCCTCATACCAGGCGCGCCCCAATTCCGCGCCGCCGCGCACATGCCCAATGGCAAACACAAAGCCGCGATTCAACAAACTCAGCAGGTGGGCATTAAATGGCGCTTCATTTGAAGCGCCATACGCGCCATAGCCATACAACAGGGTGGGGTTATTTCCGTCCCGCTTGAGTCCTTTTTTGTAAACCAGCGAAATCGGAATTTGCTTGCCATCTGGCGCGGGAGCGCGCAAATATTCGGTAACGTATTGGCTTCGGTCATATCCGCCGGGGATTTGATCCTCTTTCAGCAATTCCCATTGACCCGTATCCACGTGATAGTCCACAATCGAGTTGGGCGTAATCAACGAAGAATATTTCAAGCGCAAGCGCTGGGTTTTGAATTCAGGATTGGATTCAACCGAGACTTCATAGGTTGGGTCTGGAAACGGGATATACCGCGCCTCAGCCTGCCCGTCCACCCCGCTGACGCGCAGTTGATGAAGCCCATTGCGGCGCTCGTGCAAAACGATGAAGTCTTCAAAGACGTCAATGTGTTCCAGCAAAACATCGTCGCGGTGAGCCAGCAGTTCGCGCCAGTTTTCAGCCTGAGGTTGGGTAATTGGCGTTTGCATCAACTTAAAATTTGGGGCGTCGCGGTTGGTCAGAATCAAAAAAGAATCGCCATGATGGACCGCATAATACTCATGGTTGGGTTCGCGCTTTTGGAGAATCCTCCACGCGGCGCTTGGTTCGCTGGCAGGCAGAAAGCGAACCTCCTGTGAAGTTGTGCTGTAATGGTGCGTCATAATAAATTGATCGCTTCGCGTTTTGTACACGGAAAGCGAAAAAGCGTCGTCCGCCTCATGGAAAACCAAAACGTCATCGGCAACCTGCGCGCCAAGCGTATGCCGGTATAGCTTGCAGGCGCGGTGATATTCGTCCAACGTAATGTAAAAAAACGTCCGACTATCTTCCGCCCATTCAACGCCAAAAGAGAAGTAGACGCTCCCCGATACGCCTGGAATGCTTTCCGGGTAAAGTTTGCCTGTCGTTAAATCCCGAACGTACACCGTATAAACTTCAGCGCCTTCCAGATCCAATGAATACGCCAATTTATTTCCGTCCGGGCTGACGGCAAACGCGCTGACGCTACAAAATTCATGTCCGTGCGCCAATTCGTTTTGATTCAGCAAAATTTCTTCAGCCGCGCCGGTTTCATCTTTTTTGCGACAATACAGCGGATATTGCTTCCCGGTTTCAAGGCGTTTGTAATAAAGGTATTCGCCGTTTTTTTCCGGCACGCTCATGTCGTCTTCCGGGAGGCGGTTCTTCAATTCTTCAAAAAGGCTCTGGCGCAAGGGCTTAAGGTCTTCCAGCGTCGCCTCCAGATAAGCGTTTTCAGCCTGCAAATATTGCACGGTTTCCGGGTTGGCGCGTTCGCGCATCCAGTAATATTCGTCGTTGCGCGTGACGCCATGTTGTGTCAGCGGATGCGGACGTTTGGAGGCGGTTGGAAATGGCTTCATTTATTTATAATCCTTTTGGGCTAACCCTTCCCAATTGACGAGTTGCGTATCTTTACGCGCGTAAATATCGCTTTCCAGAAAAATGTACTCGGTATTCTCTTTCATAAACGCGCTTAAGGGTTCAAAGTTATCGGCGATCACATCCGGCCGAAGCTCGTTAATGCTGTAGTAGTAATTCCATTTGTTGTGGCCCGGATAGAATTCGCCTTCACCCTGGCCTTTGGCGACGATGGGGTCGTTCAGCCCCAATAAATCTATGGTTGGCCTTTCGGAGTAGTAGGGAATTTGTCCGGCGGCATGGACGGCGATGACGGCTGAGGGAGCGGTATTGGCCTTGATATGTAAGGCCAATTTTACGCGACGGATGTCGGCTTTGAGCAGGGGCGCGTTGTTGATGGCATAACTAAACCAGGGTTCACCGCTGATGATGAGCAGGACGATGATTCCGAGCGGAATGGCAGGATTCACTCTGAGTTTGGACTCGGCCAGTTGGGGCTGAGCCGTGATCAGGTCCGTATGGATGCGCGCAATCATCCAGCTAAACAAGATGAACAGGCTGGGCATCCCCTGTGTGATGAAACGATTCGCGGCGTTGGTTTCAACTTCCGCATAGTCGCCGCCCACATAAATGGAATAGGCGCATTGGGCGAGGAAGACCGCCAGCAATAAAAACGTTTCGAGCGAGCGTTGTTTGTAAAAGATTAAACCCGCCATTGCAAAGAGGAATAGGGCCAGCGTGTCGCGGGCTGAAAACTCCACAAAGACCAGCAAGCCTTTGCGCGCCCTTTCAAAAACGGTGTAGCCCGTGACCTTTTGATAATACGTGAGCGGTAGAAAGTCTCCAAAATAATATTTTTGAAAGAAGAGTAAAGCGCCAACCGCAAAAAAGACCATTAGAATGGGGGCAATAGATTTTCGTTTGAGTAAAAGATACAAGCCAATCAGCGCTCCGGCTAGCGCCGCATCCATGCGGACGAGAACGGCCAACGCAAGAACGCCGCCAATCAGGTATTGATTTTTTTCCTTGAGCGCTAAAAGCATGGCCAGATCAATCAGTAACGTTAATAAGCCAACTTCCATGCCGCGTAACGACCAAAAGACCAACGGAAAATAAAAGGCCGAAATGGTCGCCGCCAGCGTAGGCGCAATGGCAGAACGCGGAGCTAAACGTTCTGTAATTTGATACACGACGACGGTATTGGCCAGCAAAATACCCGCAGAAGAAAGCATGACCGCCAGCGAAATTTTTGAGGCGGCAAATGGCAAAAGGTGCAAAAGCGCCAAATACAAAAGCCAGCCGAGGTTGGTAAAGCCTTCAATCGGCGGCGCGCCAATATTCCAGACCAGCCCATGACCCTGCGCAAGGTGCTTGGCGTAACGCATGGAAATCATGGCGTCGTCTACCAGCGTGAAGTAGCGTTCCTCATTAATCAGAAAAGAAGAGCGCAGGATAAAGACGAGGTAGAAAATGGCGGAAAGGACGAGGATATATTTAAGGGGGGAGTTTTTATTCATGCACAGGATTAATTATATCGTATTCATTTTAGCCGCCCGGCAGTTCTGGAGGCTGTTATACTTTCTTGAAAATCGTCAAAGGAAACTGCCATGCTTCTTTTACAAGCCCCCCCACCCACCCGCTTTGACCTGAACTTCACCCTCTTCGGCTTTCCCATTCAGGTGCATCCGCTCTTTTGGGTGATTGGGCTCCTCTTTGGCGCCTCCTCCACTAATTTGATCAGCATCCTCTTGTGGGTTTTTACAATTTTTATTTCCATCTTGATTCACGAACTGGGCCACGCTCTGGCCATGCGTTATTACGGACAAAGTTCCCGCATCGTTTTGCACGGCGCGGGCGGAGTGACCATTCCAGAAAGCGTTGCCTGGGGAAGTCGCTACGCCAATGTGGCGCTGACGCCCAATCAACAAATTCTGATTTCGTTTGCCGGCCCGGGCGCGGGCTTTTTGCTGGCCCTCTTGATTATGCTCAGCGTGGCCTTCACCGGCGGCGTGGTGGTCCCCAATGCCGCGTACCTGTTTGGGATTGTGCCTTTTCCCTACGCCCATTATCCCAACGGAAGCGCCTTAATCAACTCGCTGGTGATGACTTTTCTGTGGGTGAACGTTTTCTGGGGCTTGGTTAACCTTTTGCCGGTGTATCCATTGGACGGCGGACACATCGCCAGATATATCATCCTGCAATTTGATCCGTGGAACGGGCTTCAAAAATCTTTATGGCTTTCAGTCTATGTTGGCGCGGCAATCGCGCTCCTTAGTTTGATCGTCCTATCCAGCACGTACATGGCTTTACTCTTCGGCTTGCTGGCTTTTCAAAGTTATCAAATTCTGCAGAGCCGTTCCCCGCTATGAAGTTCATTTCGCTTGAAAACCCATGCGGAATTATAGATTTTCTCAGCCTCATCCCCGGAACATAAAATTGATACAAAGAACCTATAAAATTTTTGCAACGCTCGCGCTAAAATCCAAAATTCATTTACCGAATGATCTGATTTTTTTTGGGGCTGTGACGGTTATGGCAGTTGGCTTACTATCCGCCTGCCAAGCCAAACCGACAGAACTGCCTAACACACCGACCCTCCCGCCTACGCTGACTCATACGCCGACAGCCAGCCCTGCGCCAACGTTGACTTCCACGCCAACGCCAACGCTGACGCCATACCCTATTTCGCTCGAATACAATCAAAAATTGTTATCCGCGTTGCCGAGTTCAGGGGATAGTTGCCTGCCTGATCAAATGGATGACGATGTAGGCATTTATGTTTACGATTTAAGTCAGGGCCGCGAACTGGTCTCGATCAATGCGGATACGCCATTCCAATTTGCTTCCGCATTTAAAGGGCCAGCGTTCGCATACTTTCTTTCGCAATGCAGGCAATATTGGGACCCAACTGCGCCAGAATGGGACGCCTATTTTCACGACCAAGCCGCCGCGCGCGACATTCCATATTACGTCAGCCCGGAATACCGGGCCATCGTCGCGCCGTATCTTAAGAACGCGCAAAACTGGGAAAATATCGAAGCTTTCTTTGACGCCAATCGCGTGGTTAATAACGGAGCGGCAGGCGTGGTGGATAAACGCTATTTCATTCTCAGCAAGGCCTACAGCATGACCACGCGCAGTAACAACCCGGCAACGGGCGAAATTTTACAATTCGTTTACGATCATTGCGCCGCGCCGGAACTGGCGCAACCAGCGCCGGCCTGTTACGAAGACAATGCCATCAGCCGCTTCAACGCCTGGTTTAATGAGTTTGCAGGAATTACCTATCACGAAAATGAAGCGCGGCGCGGACTCTATAAATGGGATACGGTCATCGAGAAAGACAAGAACGGAGCTCCTTACGAAGCGGATATGGTCACCAAAGGTCAGGAGGATCGGTGCGTGACGCAAACTGCCCGATTGAACTGCTCCAACACAACCGGAAGCAACGTATGGACGGCGCGCGACTTTTTCAAATTCTATTCCGCCTTATATGACTGGGAAGATGCGCGCGCGCGCGAAATGGCCCTCTCCATGCTGGCGATAGATAACGACGGACCGGCGCGCGGCCTGCTAAAAAACCTTGCGCGTAACATGGGCGCGGTTTCCATGAGTAAGAACGGGCACGCGCACTTCATCCTCGGTTCGATTAACACGGAGGCAGGTATTCTGGACTACCAGAATACGCCGTTTATCGTGGTTGTCATGGGCTACGACGCGCAACCTTCGCTCTCGCTCTTGTACGGAGACTACGACTCCAAAGGCGAACCGGCGACTGACGTGAGTTTACTCCGCGATCTCTTGAATCAATACCTCGAAACCCCATAAAGCCTGGGTTAATGGCCAGCTTGCGGAAAGTCCCAGCCGCTGTAATCAAAATACAAAGACAGGAAGTTGTTGCGTTCCACTGCGGTCATGTATCGCGGGCGGGAATAATCCTCCAAATAAGCGGTAATCAGTTCCACGCCGAGATATTTTCCGTCGTAAAAAATATGACGGTCAATAAACTCATGCTGGGTAATGCGCGAGCCTTCCGGATCCATTTGGTCGAAGAATAAATTCCCCAGCCCGTAATGGATGAAGCCGTCGTTGTAAAATTCCATCACCTGCGGCACATGCGCCTGACTGCCGCTGACCACCAACGCGCCCGCGTCGGACATGGCGCGAAAGTCAATTTTCTGCTGGGGTCGGGCTTCGGGCGAGGGAAATTCATGGTATTGAAAGGTTGAAATCGGCAAATAGCCCTGTGCGCGATACTCACGGATTTGACTCGTGATGTAATCAAAGTTACAACGCACGGCGCCGGGGTTGTTCTCTCTGGCGCTGGCATAAATGGTCTTATAGTTACAGCCAATAAACATGATCTTGTTGCCGTTAACTTCCATAAACAGCGGCTTCATGCCTTCGGCTTCGTTTATGCCGCCGCCGTAATAGGGGATATTGTACTTGTGGTAAATATCCAGCGTTTCATACATGCCCTCTGCCCTGTAATCCGCAAAATGATCGCCGGAAAGTTCCACCACGTCTGTGCCGATGTCAATCAACAAGTCAATGTAGCGCGGCGAACTGCAAAACACTTCCCGCGGCTGGAGGGGGTCTGGCTTGGGGCAACCCGCATAAAACGGCACTTCGTTGTTGATGTGCAAAATGTCGGCTTCGAGGAACATATCCCGCAAGACCTGGCCCGGGTACAACACGCCACGCAGATCCATGCGTTGAGCGGTGGCGCGCGCCATGGCCGTCACGCCGGTCATCACCACGGTGGTTAGTTTTTTCGGGTCGCGGTTCTGAAACGCAAGAGCGGGCGACTCGGGTAGCTGGCAGGTAGCCATGCACATCAAGCGATATTCAACTGTGAGCGGATAGGTTTCCGGGTCAAATTTCTTTTGCACCGGGGATTGATTGTCAACCATCAAGACTTTCCACTTCGGTTCGATGCGCTCAAAGGGAATGATCCCCCAAGCTGGCATCGAATCCCAAGCCAGATCGAGCATTGCATGTCCATCCACTACCTTGACTGCGTCTTTTGCCGGTTCGCCCCACAGCTTTGCAAAAGTCGCTTCCGTGGAAGCGTCCATCAGCAAGGGAATGCCGGTAAAAACGCCGGTATCTTTGCCATGCCAGGCGTTTTGCAATTCTTCCTGAGAGACGTTATCCACCAGCGTTGGGAAAGGCGCCACCAGTGCGTACGTCCACGTGGAAACGTGCATGGCGCCTGGCGCGGGCTGAACGACATCCATATATAAATTTGCGGAGCTATCATCAGCGGCAAGGACTTGAAACCCCCACAGGCGGAGTTGATCGCGCAATAATTCCGGGACAGAATCTTTTGCCCATACCTGGGCGGCGTTTAAAATCACCGGCGTTGGAGCCGCCGTCACGGTGGCTGTCTGCGTAGATTCTGCGGCAACGGTTGCGGAAGGATGAGAAAAGGAAACTACCAAAGGCGCGGAGTTGGTTGCGCCGTGCGTAGGCGGCGGAGGCGGAGCGCCCCATAAAGTGGGTTGGCACGCCGTCAATGAGAAAATACTGAGCAGGATGCTAATGCGTGAGGCTTTCATACGCCACGCATTATAGGTTTGAGCGCCGAATTGAAACACAATAATTTCAATACAATTTTGCGTTCAGGAAATGGTCAATTTTAGGGAGAAATTACGCCGGAAGGAGGATTTTACTTAAGCTAAAGTCTTTCAGAGCCGCTTCGTCCAGCGTTACGCCCAGCCCAGGCGCGGTAGGAACATTGATGGTCGAATCTGAATTCAGCGCAAAACGTTCCTGCGTAATATCGCGCGCGTAATATCGGTCCGAAGCGGAAAGATCGCCGGGCAGGATAAAATTGGGCAGGGAGGCCAAAGCCAGGTTGGAAGCGCGCCCAATCCCCGTCTCCAACATGCCCCCACACCAGACTGGAATTTGATTCGCGGCGCAGAAATCATGGATTAACAAAGCCTGGCTCAGCCCGCCCACCCTTCCGGCTTTGATGTTGATAATTTTACAGGCTTGCATTTCCAGCGCGTAGCGCGCATGGCGCGGCGAAACGATGCTCTCGTCCAAACAGATGGGCGTTTTAAATTGCGCCTGTAATTTATGGTGATCCCAAATATCGTCTTCAAACAGCGGTTGCTCAATCAGCAACAAATTCAATTCATCGAGAGGTTTTAGAGCGGCGAACTCCGCCAACGCATACGCAGAGTTGGCGTCCACTTGCAGGCGCACGTTTGGAAAGGCCTGACGAACTGCGGATGTATCTTGAACGTCCCGCCCCGGCTTGATTTTGATTTTGACTCGCGCATAACCTTGTTGAACGTATTCGCCAACGGTTCTGACCAAGCTTTGAGCGGAGGACTGAATCCCGACCGAGACGCCCACTTCAACTTTTTCGCGTTTCCCGCCGAACAGTTCGCGCAGTGATTTACCGGAAGCCTTGCCAAACAAATCCCACAAGGCCATCTCAACCCCGGCCTTCGCGAGGTGATGTCCACGAATGCCAGAAACCAGCTTCTGGTAGTCTGCGGCGGTTTTTACATCCCGGCCCAAAATCAGCGGGGCGATAAATTCCGCGAGGATGTGTAAACTCGTGCCGGTGGTTTCATAGTTATAGCCTGGGTCGCGCGAGGCGACGCATTCGCCATAGCCGACCAAACCTTCCGCCCGAAGTTCAATGATCACGCATTGTCGATTCGTCTCCCGCCCAAACGACGTTTCAAACGGCGCGACCAACGGCATGGAAATGTGATGCAAGACAATGGATTCAATCTTCAACGCTATTTTCCTTTGGCGCTTAATTCCACAGAAAGGATTTGCCGGGTCGCTTTTGTAAAATAGACGGTGTACGCGGAACCCTGCATGTGTTCAATTAACGCAGGGTTGACGTTTACAAAGGTTTCTCCGCCAACGCGCATTTCATAACTGGAGACGGTTTGCCGGTTGATAGTTGAAGTGGCGCTTGTGCCCGTTTGTTTTTCCACTTTGACAAACTGCACTTCGCCCTCCGTCTTTTGGACGGAACTGTCCACTTGCGTCCGCGTGCCGCGCAAGGCCCAGCCTGCGCCCAGCCAGAAAAGACCGGCCCAAACCCATAAAGCTACACTATTATTTTGAGACACAGCCAGATACGCAAACAATAAACCAAGCCCCAAAAAGACAACGCACAAGCCAATTACAAACTTCTGAGCGAAGTCGTCGTTGGCTTTAATTTTCTTAATTTGTTTTACCGAAAGCTTGCCGTTTCGATTCTCTTGCAAATCCGCCTCAGAAAACGAAAAATATCCCTTCAGTTGTTCCTCGCTCATCGCATTCCTCTCAATAATTTATTGCGCGCAATACCTGTAAACCTGGCGCGATACTCTATGCGCTATTCGATTTTAACTTCCTTCGGTTCTTCGCCAATCTTCAAACTCCGCAGGGCTTCTTCCATGCTGGCCGATTCCACGCGCATTCCAGGGGCGGGCGTTCCGCAATAGGGGCAAATATTCCAGGGCAACTCCATCAGCCTGGCGCAATTGGGGCAGGTCTTCTTTAATTTGGTATGACAGTTCGGGCAAACCTGCCAGTCATCTTTCACGCGCCTTTCACAGCCCGGGCAAAGGGGCAAATCTTCCAGCGCCTGAAGCAGGGCTTCTTCTTCCAACGTGCGTTGATATTCTTCCTCCAAGGTGCGTTGCGGGCGTAAAATTAAATAAACGAGGACGCCCGGCAGATTTAATACGGCCACCAATAACGCCGCCAGCGTTTGCACCAGCGGGTCGCGGGCGCGCCCGCGAATGTCGCGGTGCGTCCAGACGATTAAGCTGATCCACAAGGCGATTAAGAACGCGCCGCCAAAGGCGGTGAGCACAAGGAAGAGACTGCTTAAGAAAGTTGGATCAAAAGTCATAAGAATTTAAGCTCCCAACGACGGGAATGTTTGTATTGTAATCCATTCTCTTTGAGGCCTGCATGGGATTAATGCGGCATTTTTACGGCGTGGCAAATTGAAAGAGCCAATCCGTGCCGTTTTGCGTGTAACTGGACGTGACGCCAATCACTTCATAGAAAGTATTGCCGGGCTTCAAATAAATGGGCGTGCCGAGCAAAGAGGTTAGCAGGAGCGGCTGGTTTTCGTCCACCCGATTCCAATGCGCGGGGATGGCGACGCCGTCGCGGAAGACGTAGGCGTTGCCGTAATCCAGCAAGTCCACATGATAGACTTCGTCTTCCGCCTCAAATTGATTGGCAAACGTGTAGGGCACAAACAAGACCACAACATTATCCGCCGTCACGGGCAGGCGGGTTTCGGCGTCGGTCAAAGGCGCATAGGCTTCCGGTTTTCCATTGACCATATCGTTGGCTTCCTGATAGCGGAAATATTTACGAAATGAAGCGTCGTATTGCCAGTAGTTATAGTTATAAATTGAGAAGTAGGTATAAATGCGCTTGACGATTAAGGTATTGTCGGGAACTTCATCGGAGAAGAATCCGCCATTGAGGCTTTGCGGGCTGTTATCGATGCCTTTTTGAGCGGCGCATTGCGCCCACTGTCGCGTGTCAAAAAAATAGTTGTTGTAGTCGTCGCGGTCTTCAACGCCAGGCACAAACGGCGGGCAGGCGCCATACCCGGGCGTGATCAGAAAGTCGGAAATATCGCTGGCTTTCAGGTATTTCAACTCGCGTGGGTCGGCGAACTTAAAGATCAAAAAGGCGTCGTACATGTGAGCGATGTGTTCGTCGAAATAGCGGCCAGAGCGCACCGGGCCAACGTGCGGCGAGTCGTGCCCGTAAAAGACGGCGATAAAACGCGAATCGCCCCATTCGATGTAGTATTCATACACCACGTCCGCCAAAGTTAGGCCAGATTGTGGGCGCACGTAATCTGGCGAGTTGCCCACTTTGATGGCCAACGGACGGCGTTGCAGAAGGCTTGGGTCGGCAACGGGCAATCCAGTCAGCGGGTTGTAGATGGTCAGGTTGGCGGCGTCTGTTGCGCCGAACTCCAAGCGCATGGGAGTTGGATAACTTTCCGAAGGGATCATCTGCGCGGGAAACGGCGTAAAGGTCGGCTCTTCCAGCGGAGAAAGGTGCGATTCAACAAACGGCGTCTGCTGGGTTGGCTCAGGCAGAAAAGGCGTGGGCGTGGAAAGGGCTGGGGAAAGCGTGGCAGTTGACAGGTCTGGCTGTGCGGCGCAGGAAGTCAGCCCTAAAAAGAGCAAGACGAAGAAATATCTTCCTCGTCCTGCCAAACGCAATGCTTGAAATTTCATGCGTTGGATTGTACCAAATGCCTGGGGTGAAATTTTACGCGTGATAAAACTGATACAATTGTCGCCGTTATGTTGATCGCGCTTTCCAGCTCAATCTTTTTTGTCCTCGCACTGACTTTGGTCGGCTTTAATTTTTATCAACCTGCCGAACGCTACGCCTGGCTGACGGCAATTGGCGGCGGGCTATTGGGGTTGGTCAGCGTTTTTTTGTGGCAGGCGCAGATGAATTTTGGCTTTTCCCTGCCGCTCTGGGGCGCAACCAAAGTATTCGCCACGCCCATTACGTTTAGCGCCAATGGACTCACCTGGCCGTACGCTGTCAGCCTCGCCACGCTTGCCATTGCAATTTTACTGACTTCGGCAACGCGCCTGAATTTTGAAAATATCCTCACCTGGGCCGGTTCGCTGGCTTTGACTGGCGTGGGCTTGCTGGCCGTCACTGCAGACAACCCGCTCACTTTGTTGTTGGTGTGGGGCGCTCTGGACCTGGTGGAATTAATAATTCAATTGCGCTCCGTGGAAGGCCCCGTCAATCACGAAAAAGTGGTCGCTTCTTTTGTGACACGCGCGCTGGGCAGTGGGCTGTTAATTTGGGCCAACCTCGTCAGCGTTGCCGCGGGTCATCCGGCTGGGTTTACGTTTATGCCCGCCGGAGCCGGGTTGTATTTAGTCATCGCGTCCAGCTTAAGGATGGGCGCGCTTCCTTTTCATTTACCTTATCCGCCGACTTCGACGCTCAAACGCGGATTCGGAACTTCGTTAAGGTTGGTTTCAGCGGCATCCAGCCTGGCCGTGCTAGCCCACCTGCCCAGCGCAAGTTTAGCTTCCACGCTCACGCCTTTCCTGCTGGCGCTGATTATCGCCGCCGCCCTTTACAGCGGCTGGATGTGGCTCCGCGCGCCAGATGAATTATCCGGCCGGCCTTATTGGGTGGTTTGTCTGGCGGCGCTTTCAATCGTCTCCGCGTTAAGCGGCAACCCGATTGGCTCAGTCGGCTGGGGTTGCGCGCTCGTTTTACTGGGCGGTTCGCTCTTCTTAAGCTCCATCCAGCATCCGTGGTTAAACCGCGCCTTGCTAATTGGCGCGTTCAGCGCTTCAACGCTCCCCTTTTCTTTAACTGCCGGAGCCTGGCTTGCCAACCTGAGTCTGCTCTTTCCCTTCGTTGCCATTGCCCAAACGCTCATGCTCACCGGCTACATCCGCCATGCGTTACGCGCTTCGGGCCGCGAAGCCCCAGAGACACAACCTTCCTGGACGCAAACCATGTATCCCTTTGGCATTGGGCTTTTAATCTTTGATCAAATTCTATTGGGACTGATCGGCTGGGACGGGTCGCGTCAAATTGGGGCGTGGGCGCTGGCCGTCAGCGTATCCCTGCTGACCTTTGGGCTGTTTTGGGCCACCCCGCGTTTTCGCATCTTCAACCCAATTCGCGCCGCCGACGGCCTGCAACGCGTTCCTTCCCACTGGCTGTCCAACCTTCAGCGTCCGTTTGACTATCTGGCGCGGATGATCAATTCAGCGCTGGAAGGCGACGGAGGATTTATGTGGACTCTGCTTGTATTAATCCTCTTTATCTCCTTAATGGCGCAGGGAGGGCGATAAACCGATGAACGACGTTATCTCATGGGTCATCGTAGTTGTAATTCTACTTTCTTCCGGGCTCATCCTCATCAGCAAAGACTGGCGCTATCAACTCGGCGCGCTGGCCCTGCAATATTTGGCCGCGTTTTGGCTCGTCACCCGGCATCAACCGTTTGTCATTGGATCAGTCAAACTGGTGACCGGTTGGATGGTGGTCACCGTTTTGGGGATGACGCGCCTTGGACTGGACGAAAACGCTCAAACCACCAGCACGCCAGAAAATCGCGGCTTTCCAACGGCGCTGGTTCTTGTGATCGCTTTTCTCGCATTTGGCGTCGCTCCCCGCATCGAAGCCGCCATGCCCGGGCTGGGCCTGCCAGTCATTACCGGCGGATTGCTCCTGATTGGCGCGGGGCTAATGCAGTTGGGGTTAACCTCAAATATTTTGCGGGTCGTCATCAGCTTATTAACTCTCCTGATCGGATTTGAAATCATTTACGCCGCCATCGAAAACTCAATTCTGGTGACTGGCCTACTGGCCTCCGTCAACCTCGGGCTGGGCCTGCTCGGCGCATATCTCCTGCTGGCAGGCCGGACTTCGCTGGCCATTGACCCCGAAGAGGAAACTGAATGAACGCCGCTGTCATCTGGATTTTAATTCCTCTACTGGCCGGACTGCTGACGCTCCTTTTCGCGCCCGAGCGCTTTTCTGCAATTTTGGGCGGCGCGTTGGCCGTCCTCCTTGCGCTTACCGCTTTAATCTTCCCAATTGACACCGCCTTGTTGATTGGGAACTTCTCGCTAAAAATATCCGCGTCAGTTCAAGTTTTGGGCCGCAGTTTCACCTTTGGCGTGGCCGACGGGCCTTTATTGGCCGCAATCTATGGAATTTCCGCATTGTGGTTCTTCGGCACGCAAGCCTCCGGGACTTCCAATCGCTTCGTCTCCCTCGGCTTGATGATCGTCGCGCTCCTCACCGCTTCCATCGCCGTTGAGCCGTTTCTCTTTGCGGCGTTAATTCTGGAAATTGCGGCCATGCTGGTCATCGTCCTGCTCGTGCCGCCCTATCAAAAGCCCCAACGCGGCATCATTCGTTTTATCATTTATCAAACGCTGGCCATGCCGTTGATTTTATTCTCCGGCTGGATTTTGGCCGGCGTGGAAGCCGGGCCCGGCAACCTGAGCATGACCACGCAAGCCGGAACCATGCTGGGGTTGGGCTTTGCTTTTCTGCTGGCCATTTTTCCGCTCAATAATTGGATTCCCCTGCTGGCGGAGGAAGCGCCGCCTTATGCCATGGGCTTTTTACTCTGGGCGCTTCCCACCTTTACGCTCATCTTCGCCCTTGATTTTTTCGACCGCTACACCTGGCTTCGCACTTCACAGCAATTTTCCAGCGCCATGCAAATTGCGGGAGTCCTCACGATGACCTCCGCCGGTTTGTTTGCGGCGACGCAAAAACAATTGGGGCGGCTCATGGCCTACGCCGCAATCGCCGAGGCCGGGCTGGTACTTTTGGCCTTCACTGTACAATCCACGGAAATCGTCAACCTCATCTTCCTGCTCCTCATTCCGCGCGGGCTGGAACTGGCCGTGTGGGCTTTGGGGCTTTCCATCCTCAAACGCGAATCGTACGCTTTGAAATTTGAAGAACTGCGGGGCGTGGCGCGTAAATACCCCATCGCGGTTGGAGCCATCGTCATCGCGCACCTCTCCATGCTCGGCTTCCCATTGCTGGCGGGTTTTCCAGCGCGGCTGGCGCTGGCGCAAGAACTGGCGCCCCATGCCTTGCCCATTTTATTTTGGGTTTATCTAAGCATGGCTGGGTTGTTGATTGGGCTGGCGCGCAGTTTGACGGTCTTTGTTCTGGCGCCGGAAGGCGCGGCCTGGAAGTTGGCGGAAGACTGGGTTCAAGTCGTCATGCTGGGGGTCGGCGCGATCGGGCTGTTCATCCTCGGCATCTTTCCGCAAACGCTTCAACCTTTTATCGCGCAACTCCCCACGCTATTCAAACATCTTGGTCAATAAGACGGCGTGCTATAATTTTCCCGTTGAAACGCCGCCGCGGAGAACCCTATGGAATTTGAACAAATCATTAAACGCCTTGAATGGCTGGATAAGCAACAACGCGAACACAAAGAAACCATCGCCAAACTGGTGGAGCGCACCGCTTCTTATGAAGCCAGTTTAGACGTGACCTCCAAGCAGGTTAAAGCCGCCTCCAAACAACTTACCGAACTGGCCCCGGCCGCGAAGCGCGTAGATCAATTTGAAAGCATCCTCGTGAAGCAACGCGCCGAGTTAACGAAGTTGATCGAAGAAAATGAAAAGGCGCGGCTGAAAAGCGAAAAGGAAACTTTGAAGCGCACGCAGACCGAGTTTGAAAACTTGAACAAATCCGTCGCGCAGATAAAAAACACGCTCCCCCCCAGCCTGACCGAAATCAAAAAAGAACTCAAAGAACGCGGCAATGAATTACAACGCGCGCTGAATAACGTCAGCGACCTGAAAAGCAAAGTAGAAGACGCTGTTCGCTCCAACGAAGACGTGGCGCATTCGCTCCTGGCCATGGAAGAGACGCGCAAAAACGACCTCAAACGGATTTCCGACTTGCAAGGCGAAATTGCGGCAGTCCGCAAACGCGTGGATGAAAATAAAGAAAAAAACACCATGCAGGCCGATACGATTCGTAACATTGAAAATCGCTTTTCGGATTTAATCCTCTCAGAAACGGAGCGGCGTCAGGCCCAAACCGCCTTTTTAGACCAACAAGCCCTCGCGCAAATTGACCGCGACCGCGCCTGGAAAGACTGGCAGGAAAAATACAATTCCTTTCAAGCCGAATCCGCCAACATCGAAGCGCGCGTTTCCATGCTGGACGAAGCCCTGCGCGGCGCAAAAAAAGCGCAGGAAGCCTACCTGGAATTAAATACCAAACTGGAACGGCGCATCAGCGAAGTGACCGAAATGCAACGTCTGGCGGAAGAACGCCTGCGGCAGGAATGGGTCAGCTTTAAGGCAGACGACCAAAAGCGCTGGACGGGCTACAGCCTTTCTTCCGAAGAATCGTTCCGCGACATTCGCAAAGACGTGCAAAAACTCGGCGATACCATTCCAGGCATTTATGACGTTTCGCAATCCCTGCAAGACAGCCTGCACCAAACCACGGACATCACCGAAAAGCAATTGCAAGAGTTGATGAACGTCATCCACGAATGGATGACGGCCTATCAAAGGGTGATGGGGCATGGAAAGAAAGCCAAAAAATCCTGATCGTCCAACCTTGTAAAGTCTCTTTACAAGGTTTTTTTGAACTTATGGTTAAATGATAAAATGCGCGTACTCGGCACGGCTGGCCATGTTGATCATGGCAAGTCCACCTTAATCGAAGCGCTCACGGGCAAACATCCCGACCGGCTCAAAGAAGAGCAAGCCCGCGAGATGACCATCGAACTGGGTTTCGGTTGGATGGCCCTGCCCAATGGCGAAGAAGTTGGCTTGGTGGACGTTCCCGGGCATAGAGACTTCATCAGCGCTATGCTGGCAGGCGTCGGCGGGATTGATGCGGCGCTGTTAATCATCGCGGCGGATGAAGGCCTCATGCCGCAGACGAAAGAACATCTCGCCATTTTAGATTTACTTCAGATTTCCGGCGGCGTGATCGTCGTGACGAAGACGGATCTCGCCTCAGACTCAGGGCGGCTGGCTCTGCTGGAAACTGACATTCGCTCCGCTGTGAGCGCCACCGTGTTACGCGACGCGCCCATCGTGCGCGTCTCCGCTAAAAACAAAAGCGGACTACCCGAACTCCTTGCCGCAATTGAAAACATCTTACGCCAACAACCGGCCCGCCCAAATTTGAACCGTCCACGCCTGCCGATTGACCGCGTCTTTAGCCTGAGCGGCTTCGGAACTGTGGTTACCGGAACTTTGCTCAACGGCCAATTTTCCATCGGCGACGAAGCGACCATCCTGCCAAGCGGGCAAAGCGGGCGTGTGCGCGGGATACAAACTCACAACAAGAAAGTAGACGTGGCGCTCCCCGGCTCGCGCGTGGCAATAAATCTCACGGGGATTGATGTGGAAGCCATTCGACGTGGAGCGACTCTCGTCAAAAAAGATTCGCCGGATTACCAGCCAACCAGAAGGTTGGACGCGCAGTTTCACTTATTGGCGGACACAAGTCATCCGCTGAAACATGCCGCTGAAGTAAAGTTATTTATCGGCGCAAGCGAAACCATGGCCACCGCGCGCCTGCTGGACGCCGAAGAACTGCAACCCGGGCAAACCGGCTGGGTTCAACTGGAATTGCGCGAGCCAATGATTGCCGCTTATGGAGATCGGTATGTTTTACGCAGGCCCTCCCCTAGCGAAACATTAGGCGGCGGGCTGATCATAGACCCACATCCGCGTGGCAGGCATAAGCGCTTTGAGCAAACCATCCTGTCGGCATTGGAAACGCGCGCGCAAGGCGCTCCGCGTGAGGTTCTTCTGGAAGCGGCGCTCGCGCTCCAGATTGCTTCAATCCAAGAAGTGATTCTCCGCGCACAGTTGGAAGAAATTCACGCCCTGCAAACGCTGGAAGAATTGTTACATGACGGAACGCTAATCGCGCTGGAAACGGGGACAAACTTCGGCGACTTGCGGGTAACACCGCGCGCGCAGTGGAATTCAATCGCCGATAATTTTTTGAAAATCGTGAATGCCTATCACGCCAGCCAGCCCTTACGGGTGGGCATTCCACGCGAGGAATTGAAGAGCAAATTAAAACTTGCGCCGCGCGTCTTTAGCGCCAGTTTGGCGTTATTAAAGAAAGAAGGCTTGCTGGAAGAAGCGCAAGGTTGGATTAAAATCTGCGGGCGTGAGATTGGCTTCACGAAGCGGGATCAGGCTCAAGTCGCGGCGTTGACCCGGAGGTTTGACTTAAATCCATTCAGCCCGCCGAGCGTCAAAGAAGCGCAAGCCGAGGTTGGCGAGGAACTCTTCAACGCGTTAGTGCATACCGGGCGGTTAATCGCCGTTTCCAGCGAAGTGGTTTTCCAAAAGCAGGATTATGAAAAAATGGCGGGGCTGGTCTATGATATATTGAAGCAGGAAGGCGCGATTACGCTGGCTGAAGTTCGCAATCGGCTGGGTACTTCCCGCAAATACGCGCAGGCGCTTTTGGAATATTTGGACTTAACCGGAGTGACCCTGCGCGAAGGAGACACGCGCAAATTGAGGGAAACTGCTTGATGAAGGCTTTCTTTAGATCTCTTTTCATCCTGCCTGTCTTTGAGGCGGAGGAGAAGAAATACCGCGCCGACTTATTAACCGCAATCCTGTGGACCTTGCTCTTTGCCTCCATCCCATACGCTTTCTACGCGGTCTTCACCGAACCTACTTTTCTGCGCCAGGCCCTGTTTGAAATCACATTCAACGCCGCGCTGAGCCTCCTGCTCTTTTACTTAATCCGACGCGGACAGGTGTACAGCGCTTCTTATATTGAAGTCGCTTCTTTATGGGTCATCCTCACTATTGGCGCAATGACAGACTCCGGCATCTACAGTCTGGCTTACATCTTTGGGTACACGCTGGTCATCATCATCGCTGGAGTCCTGCTGGGGTTTCGCCTGGCTTTTTTCGTCACGCTAATTTCCATTGCCGCAGGCGGGTGGATGCTCTACGCAGAGGCCAGCGGGCAATTCGCGTTCAAAACCATTGGCTCGCCGGGCGCTTTTTGGATATTAAGCGCCCTCGTTTTTTTCATCCTCCTGTTTTTACAATATATCTCATACGGCTTAATTCAAACTTCCCTTAAGCGCGCGCGCGCCAGCGAAGAACGCTACCGGCTGATTTTAAGCGTGAGTACCGATTATATTTTTGAAACGGTCATAGACGAAAATGGGATCAATCAATTATTTTGGGTCGGCGGCGCATTTGAGCGGTTGACCGGGTACGCCTTCGAGGAATATCTCGCCACGGGCGGTTGGCTGGCACACCTGCACCCGGAAGATTCGGCCAAAGACGCGGCAGACTTGGAGGCCCTGAAACGCAATCAAAACTTGATCTCAGAAATTCGCACGCTCAAAAAAAGCGGCGAACTTTGCTGGGTGCGCATCTCGGCCCGTCCCATTTGGGATTCTGCGAAGAACAGAGTTGGCGGAATCATCGGCTCCGCTCAGGACATCACAACGCTCAAACTTGCCGAAGAGGCGGAAAAACGCTCCCTGCAACTTCAAGTCCGCATGATCGAAAACGCTTCGGATATGGCCTGGATCAAAGACCTGAACAGCCGATACCTGGCGGTGAATGAAAAGCTCGCAGAGTTTGAAGGCTTGTCGCGCGAAGAGCTTGTCGGTAAAACCGATTATGACCTGGCCGAACCCGAAGTTGCCGAAGCCTTTCAAGCCGATGACGCGCAAGTCATTGCCACCCAGAAGTCAAAGCGCATTGAAGAGAAAGTCAAAGATCATAGCGGGCGAGTCTATTGGGCAGAAACCATCAAAACCCCAATCTTCAACTCGAAAGGCGAAGTGATCGGCACAAGCGGCATCTCCCGCGATATTCACGCCCGCAAAGAACTTGAATTTGCCCAACAACGCCGCCGCGAACTGCTGGAGAAAGTCATCGAACTTGGCAAAACCGTCACCGCCACCTCCAGCCTGGTCGAAACGGTCAAACAGATCTGGCACGGCGTACACGATACGCTCGAATTTGACCGGCTGGCCATCTTTATCTACAACCCAGAAAACCTTTCCATAGAAGGCACCCTCGGGACGGATCGGGACGGCCAAATGGAGGAAACCTGGGGCATTTCGTTTTCAATCAGCGACGAAGCGGCGCACCGCCTAAACGAAGTCCTCCAGAACCCCAGCGGCATGTACTTCACGCATCAATATGACGTTGAGAATAACATCGCTCCAGAAGATGAAATGTACGGCGTAAAAGATTTCGTCGCTCTCGCGGCCTGGGTGGGGAACAAACCAGTGGCCGTCATCTGCGCCGACCATGTCCTCACCCAACGCCCGATTACCGAAGAGCAGTTGGAAGCGCTCAGGCTCTTCAGCGGGTATGCCGCCCTGGCTATTGAAAACTCAAAATTACACGAACGCCTGCAAAGCGAATTAATTCAAAAACAGACGGATGAAGAAAAGGAAAAAGCGCGCGGCGCCACGCTGGAAGAGGTGATTAAACTCGGCCAGTATGTCACTGAATCCAGCAAAGTTATCACCAGCGAGGCGAACGCCGGCGTGTACGAACTGGAAATCACTTTGATCCGAATTTGGCAGGGCGTGCGCTATGGGCTGGGCTTTGATCGAATCGGCATTTTCCTCTACGATGCCGAAGCCCAGCAAATGCAAGGTTCATTCGGAACCAGCAATCAGGGCGAAATGACCGACGAGTGGCAGGACACGATTCCAATTCCCACTTCCACAGCGTTCTTGCGCGTCTTACGCGCCTCAGGCGCAGTCTACGTCACACATGATTATGAGCAAGACCACCCCAACCACGCGGGCGGAGTCATGGCGGGCGTCAAAGATTTTTGCGCTGTTGCCGCGCGCGCCGGAGAAAAGCCCATCGCCGTTTTATGCGTGGACAACAACATCACCAAGCGTCCGATCACCGCCCAACAGGTGGAAGCCCTGCGCCTTTTCGCCGGATATGCCGGACTGGCAATTGAAAACTCCCGGCTCAACAGCGCCCTGCAAAACGAACTCCTGCAGAGAAAGAAGTTCATTCAGGAACTCGAAGCCAAAAACGCCGAGTTGGAACGCTTTACCTATACCGTTTCGCACGACCTAAAATCGCCGCTGGTGACGATTAACGGCTTCCTCAGCTACCTGGAAAAAGACGCGCTGGCTGGCAACTTTGAGCGGGTTCGTCACGGAACCAATCGCATTGTCCTGGCGGTGGACAAGATGCAACGCCTGTTAAACGACCTGTTGGAATTATCCCGCATTGGCAGGTTAATCAATCCGCCAGTTGAAATTTCCTTTAACCAAATCGTTGAAGATGCAGTGGAGTTACTGCACGGCCAACTTCAGGAAACCGGCGTAAAGGTTGAACTTCAGCAAACTGAAATCGCCATTCAGGGAGATCGTACACGGCTGACAGAAGCGCTTCAAAACCTGATCGAAAATGCGATCAAATTTACGGGCGGGCAGGCCAACCCAACCATTCAAATTGGCTCACGATCTGGCGAAACCCACAGCCCTATTTTTTACGTCAAAGACAACGGCGTTGGTATTCACCCGGAATATCACGAGCGCGTCTTTGGGTTGTTCAACAAACTCGACGCGAACTCACAAGGCACAGGAATTGGGCTGACGCTGGTCAAGCGAATTATCGAAGTTCACGGCGGGCGCATCTGGGTGGAATCTGAACCCAATCAGGGCGCCACCTTTTACTTCACCATCCCGCAATAGGAGAACCCATGTGTGGAAGATTTACGCTAACGATTGACCCAGCCCAACTGGAAGACGCCTTTCACGGCTATCAATTTCCGCAACCTTTTGCGCCGCGTTTTAACATTGCGCCCTCGCAACCCCTCCTCGCCATCCCAAACGACGGAAAACTCACCGCGACTTTCTTCCTATGGGGGTTGGTCCCGGTTTGGGCCAAAGACATCTCCATCGCGCATAAATTGATCAACGCGCGCGGCGAAACGCTGGCCGAAAAGCCGTCCTTTCGCGCCAGTTTCAAATATAAACGCTGTCTCATTCCCGCCGATGGCTTTTACGAATGGAAAACCAACCCGGGCATAAAAACAAAAACGCCCTATTACATTCACCTGCAAGAGCGCAAACCGTTTGCGCTTGCCGGGCTGTGGAGCGAATGGAACTCCCCCGCAGGCGACGCGCTCCGCACCTGTACCATCGTCACCACTCAACCCAATCCATTGATGTCTACCTTACATAATCGGATGCCGGTGATTTTGGAGAAGCAAGATTACGCAGAATGGCTCGACCCCGCGCCCCGCACTCCCGAAAGCCTGCTTCGCCTCATCCGGCCTTTCCCCGCCGATTCAATGCGGGCCCACCCCGTCTCCACGCTGGTCAACGCCCCGGCAAACGACCGTGCCGAGTTGGTCCTACCCGTTGCGGAATAGAATTTAAGGCGTTTTTGCCCGCTTTTCGCGCTTAAACGGGTTAACTTAGCATTAGCGTTAAGCGCCTCAACTTGACTTTGAAAATTTTCCCATGTTATGATGAAACCATGCAAAACGAATTTAAAGAAAACGCTCCCACACCCACCGAATTGGAGCGGCAAGACCTTCAAGAAAATTTAGCCGCTCTTCCGGCGCCACGCGAAAGTTTCTTCACGCGCGGAATGAATCGGCTGGCGCAAATGGGGCTGGGCGAAGCGATCTTACGAAGCAGTACCAACCTGTTTTCAATTCTGGCTCTCGCGGTGGCGCTCTGGCTGGCGCGTTCGTACTTCCAACAGGCGCCGAATCAGCCCTCCGAAGCCAGCGACCCGGCTGAAGTTCCGGCCGCCGCAGTTGTGGATTTAAACGCAGTCGCCGCGCTGGACAATTCCATCATTGTGGGCATTCCGCGAAGCGCGCAACTCCACACCAACATCCCAACCCGCCCACGCGAGGAAATGATCACCTACACCGTTCAAGATGGCGATACGGTGTTTGGCATCGCCGATAAGTTTGGGCTGGAACCGCAAACCATTTTGTGGGGCAACTACAACACCCTGCAAGACGACCCGCATTCGCTCAAGCCCGGACAGGTCTTGAACATTTTGCCGCTGGATGGCGTGTACTGGCAATGGCTGGGCGGCATCCCGTTTGGGCAATGGGCGCAGTATTATCACGTCACCGCCGCCGACATTATCAACCTGCCGGGCAATCACCTGGACCCAAACGCTGTTGGCGATTTTGAGAACGCCTCAATCAAAGCCGGAACGTGGTTAATCATCCCGCATGGTCAACGCGAGTTTATCAATTGGAGCGCGCCGCTGGGCGTCACGCGCGACAACCCAGCCTCGGCCCGCGTGCTGGGAGATGGGGCCTGCGAGCCCGTGAACGGCGGCGCAGTAGGCTACGGGACGTATGTTTACCCAACCAACGACCATTATCTTTCCGGGTTTAACTTTAGCGAAAAGACCAATCATCGCGGCATAGACCTGGCGGGCAACGAGGGCGAAGGCGTGTACGCCGTGGACGCGGGCGTAGTGGTCTATTCTGGCTGGAACAATTACGGCTACGGCAATATGATTATGATTGATCACGGCAACGGCTTTCAATCTTTATACGCGCACCTCAGCGCCATTTATCGCGGCTGTGGCCAAAGCGTGGGGCAGGGCGAAACGATCGGCGCAGTCGGCACCACCGGGCGTTCCTCCGGCCCGCACCTGCATTTTGAATTGATGACCGCCACCTGGAAAGTTAACCCCTGGGATTATTTGCCGCCGCCTTAATCTTGCCAAAGCGCACGGGCTGGGCTATAATCGCGGACGCTTTCGGGCGCGTAGCTCAGTTGGTTAGAGCACATGTATCACACACATGAGGCCAGGGGTTCGAGTCCCTTCGCGCCCACCTTTTATTTAGGCAGGTTACTCAAAAGCTTGAAATTTCAGTGGAGTAACCTATGAATATTCTTACAAGACAAAAAACAATGCCAGACCTTGCTGAGTTTATGACGACTGAAGAGGCCGCTAAATTGCTTGGCTTCAATGTGCGTTCTATACCCTACATGATAAAAACAAAAACATTAGAGGGGGTGAAATTTGGGCGTGCCTGGCTTGTCTCTCGAAAATCTGTAAAAGAGTATCTTACAAAAACGGACGGTATGAGTAAGAACGACCCTCGCCGAAAATCTCCAAAGTAAAAACGCTTGCTATTTGTCAGGCGTTTTATTTTTATGATATACTTATGACGTAAGTAATAAGAAGATTTTCAGTCATAATCTGCTTTTGCCACAAGGCGATTTATTTTTACCCTTTACTTATGACTGAAATCAGAACCTTACCAAATGAATACCCGCAGATCGCAACCAGACGCGAAGCGCTCGCGCAGGGATGATTATGCGGAGAGGGAGCGCGGGGCAAACGCGCCGAGGAAGTAAATAAAAAGCCATTCCTAGCTAGGAATGGCTTCCCGTAGGATTGACCATCTCTAAATCAATCCTTGAAAGATTTTAGCATAGGAGACTCTAATGGAGAAATGTATAAATCAAAGCCCTACTGAGTTTGAAACTCTGATCAGCAGGCTTGACCCAGAAGCCAGGCAAGCCTGCTTAGACCTTGCAAGGTTCATCCTGTGGAAGCAAAACAAAAAGGCGCTAAGTTGGTCCAATTGGTTACGCGGCTCTAAATTATTTTATGCCTACAAGCGGCTTTGGTGCATAAATCGAGAGGCAGGCACAATTCGTCTGTCTGTGTTGATTGGTTAGACAACCTTGTATGCTTGCGGCATACCCAGATGCGTCATGCTGTTGAGAGCGGCACAACGAACTAATG
>JADZCC010000031.1 GCA_020851785.1 Anaerolineales bacterium | reverse complement strand
TAACTCGCGCTTGCTTTTTAGGCTCATCATGTCGCTCCTCCAATGACGCTAAGTCGTCATCGGAAAGTAACATTTTTCCTGATGCAACGATACTCCCCTCGGTAACATTTCCCGTGATGCAATTCGGCGCCAAAAACCCCAAAACCCAGGTGGTATAATCTCGTCGCAATTCGCAATTCTCGTCAGGAGTTTCCCCATGTCCGGTCATTCAAAATGGTCCACCATCAAACGTAAAAAAGGCGTCGCCGACGCCAAGCGCGGCGCAATCTTCACGCGCCTCGCCCGAGAAATTTCCATCGCCGCCCGCGAAGGCGGCGACCCAGACAGCAACTTCCGCTTGCGCCTCGCCGTGGATAAAGCCCGCGCCGAAAACATGCCCAAAGACAACATCGAACGCGCCATCAAAAAAGGTTCCGGCGAAGACAAAGACAGCGCCGTCTTTGAAGAAATCACCTTTGAAGGCTACGGGCCCAACGGCTCGGCTTTGATGATCCACTGCGTGACAGACAATCGCAACCGCACCGCGCCAGACATTCGCCACGCCTTCAGCAAAAGCGGCGGCACCATGGCCGAACCTGGCGCCGTCGGCTGGCAATTTGACCGCAAAGCCTACTTTGCCTTTCCCGCCAGCCAGCTTTCCTTCGACCAAGCCTTCGACCTCGGCGTGAACGCCGGAGCGGACGATGTAGTGGACGGCGGCGAAACCATCGAAATTTACAGCCCCGTCGAACACTTCAAAACCATCGCCAACGCGCTCAACGCCGCCAAGGTCAAACCAGAAGAAGCCGGTTTACGCATGGTCGCCAAACAGGAAGTCGAACTCGACGTTGAGTCCACGCTCAAATTTATGAAGATGATCGAAAACATGGAAGAACTGGACGACGTGCAAGACGTGTTCCACAACGTCAAAATTTCAGACGAAGCCCTCGCCGCGCTCGAAGCCGCCTAAAGCCAGCAAACTGCGGAAGCCTGCGAGCTTCCGCAGTTTATTTAACCAAGATGACTCTCGCCTTAGGAATTGACCCCGGCACGGCCACCACCGGCTACGGACTCGTGCGCCTCTCCCCTAACGGAGAGTTGGTCGCTGTTGCCTATGGCACTATCGCCACTTCAAAAGACGCTTCGCCCCCCGCGCGCCTTGAAATCATCTTTGATGAATTAAATAAATTAATCAAAAAATACAAGCCCGAAACCGCCGCCGTTGAAAAATTATTCTTCGCCAGAAACGTCACCACCGGCATTGCGGTTGGGCAGGCGCGCGGCGTTGTTTTACTGGCCTTGCAAAAATTTGGCGTGGAGACGTTTGAATATACGCCTTTGGAAGTTAAGCAGGCCGTGGCCGGGTACGGTGGCGCGGACAAAAAACAAGTCCAGGAAATGGTGCGGGCTTGGCTTCAACTGGAATCGATCCCCAAGCCAGACGACGCCGCCGACGCGCTGGCGATTGCCATTACGCACTTAAATACCAAACGCTACGATTGACGGTAAAATAGAAACATGATCGCCAGCCTGCAAGGAAAAGTTTCACACATTGAAGACAACGCCCTGATCGTGGAAGTCGGCGGCGTGGGACTGCGCGTCTTCGTCCCGGCGCCGGTGCGCGTGAATGCCAAAGCGGGAGAAGCGCTTTTTCTGTTCACCCATTTACAGGTTAGGGAAGATGCGTTGACGCTCTACGGATTCGAGTCGCAGGCGGATAAAGATCTCTTCAACATCCTGCTCGGCGTGGACGGTGTCGGCCCGAAAGTGGCCTTATCGGTTTTATCCACGCTGACGCTGGACGCCATTCAACGCGCCATCTTCGCCGATGAAGGCGAATTGCTCGGCAAGGTTCCGGGCGTGGGAAAAAAGACCGCGCAAAAAATGGCTCTGCACTTGAAAGATAAACTCAAGCCGACCGACGCATTATCCAAAATGGCGGCGCTGGCGGATTACGACAGCGAAACGCTGGCGGCGCTGACCGCGTTGGGCTACTCGGTGGTGGAAGCGCAAGCGGCGATTCAATCTTTGCCGAAGGATGCGCCGACAGAAGTGGAAGAACGTTTGCGAATGGCTTTGCAGTATTTTCAATAACCTGCCGAAAAACGCAGAAGCAATCGCAACTGATTGCTTCTTTTTATATCAATTGGAGACGCGATGTTAAAAAAGAAGATTGCCTTCATTGGGCCCGGCGTCATGGCCGAGGCCATGATCGCCGGACTGTTACGCCAACAACTTGCAGATGCGAAAAATATCACCGCTTCCGGGCCGCGCGAAGCGCGCGTAAGCGAGTTGCATAAAAAATATGGCGTTCATGCTACGACCGATAACAACCTCGCCATTCACGAAGCGGAGGTCATCGTGCTGTCCGTCAAGCCGCAGAGGTTGACCGAGGTGATGAAAGGGCTGAAAGGCATTCGCGCCGACGCTCTGGTTTTATCCATCATCGCGGGGGCCACCATCAAAAAGATTGGCGCGGGGCTGAAACACAAAGCCATTGTGCGTTCCATGCCGAATACGCCCGGCCAAATTGGCGAAGGGATTACCGTTTGGGCTTCCTCCAAAGAAGTGACCGAAGAACAGCAAGCCATCACCAAAGCCATCCTCGGCGCGTTGGGCGAGGAAGTCTTCGTGGAAGATGAAAGCTATCTGGATATGGCGACGGCTTTATCCGGCTCTGGGCCTGCTTATGTCTTCCTCTTCACCGAAGCGCTGATTGACGCAGGCGTACACATGGGCTTTCCAAGAAGGATTGCGGAACAACTCGTATTACAAACCATCAAAGGCTCGGCTTCATATTATCAAGGCGCGGGGCGACACCCCGCCACCTTGCGGAATCAAGTCACTTCGCCGGGCGGGACATCCGCCGAGGCGTTGTATTACTTGGAGAAGGCGGGCTTTCGCACGGCCATTTCCCGCGCGGTTTGGGCGGCCTATCAGCGCTCGCTGGAGTTGGGCAGGGAAAAGCCGGGTCATGTGGATGTAGAGGAGGGGAAGTAAGCATGGTATACTTGCTTAGCAAAACACTAATTTCGCTAAGCAAGGAGAAATCATGAATATTTCAGTTAAAGTAAGCGCAAAATATCAAATTGCAGTTCCGCAAATGGCACGTAAACAATTGAACATCAAAAAGGGAGATCGTTTAATTGTGGACGTCCAAGACGGCGTGATTGTTCTAATTCCGCAACCCAAACGCCATACCGACGCTCTGCAAGGTTTACATAGTGAGATTTGGAGGGGCGTGGATGTCCAAAAATATCTCAACCGCGAGCGTGACTCATGGACAAACTCAGCCAACGCTTAGTCAAAGCAAAAATTATTGGTTTAGATACTTCCCTGTTCATCTATTTCCTTGAAGAAAATAAAACCTATAGCCCATTATCAAAAATAACGCTTAAAGGTATGGAAGATTCAAAATGGGCAGGAGTGACCTCTACAATTACGTTGATGGAAATTACAGTGCATCCATGGCAAATGGGAAGGGAAAACATAGCCAGAGAATATGAAGCTCGGCTGGTACATTTCCCAAATTTAGCCATTGTAGACGTGAATAGAAACGTTGCGCGGATCGCGGCTCAATTAAGAGCAAAATATAGCGTTTCCCCACCAGACGCTTTACAAGTTGCGGCCAGCCTTGCCTTTGGCGCAAAAGCATTTTTGACAAATGACAAAAGATTATCCAAACTTCAAGAGTTGATAGATGTGCTTATTTTAGATGATTTTATTGGCTAATCGCTGGAGTTGGGCAAGGAGAAGCCGGGGCATGTGGACGTGGAGGAGGGGAAGTAGGAAGGCTGGATAATTAGAGAACAAAGCCTAGAAGTTTTATATAGCGCTGACGCAACGGATATTTTCACTTCGGCTTTCTCACGCTCAACACTTTGGGCAAACGGAGCAATTGCTCTTTGTCTAAAGTGATTAATTCCGCGCCGAACCTCAAAGCCACCGCCGCATAGACTGCGTCACTGCCGCGTAAGCGATGTTTTGCGGCAATTTCACTGGCAAAATCAGCCAGATCTTCATCAAGGTCAATTAACAATAATTTTGGGAATTTCTTTAGTTCTTGTGAAAGTTCCAGGGCTATCTCTGTTTCGTCGTGCTTACGGGCAATCGAGGCGATAACTTCAGGAAAAAATAAAGTCGGTTGAAGGATGGGGACTCCATCTTTTCTCAAGCGTGCAAGAAATTCGGCGCTTTCATCACTGCCAGCTTCGTCCGGGCTGAAGGCATTCACAAAAACGCTGGCGTCTATAGTGACCGGCGGCTTCATCGGCGCATCTCAGAAAGAATGTCTATGGAATTTCTCTTATTCTTTTTACCTTTTCCAAGTTTTTTACGAATTTCCATTAAGCGCTCCCAGGGCGCATCATCTTGTTTTTCAGGTAAAACAGCCTCCATGGGTATAATCACAGCCACTGGTTTACCGCGTTGCGTCACAAGATAACGGGCGCGTTGTTCTTTCACGGCTCGGACAACGTCAGAGGCGCGGGCTTTTAACTCACGAATGCCAATTTCTTCCATTTTCTTTTGTTTTTGTTTCATGTGGTCACCTATGTAACCACATATTACTCTTTCACTGCGATTTCGTCAAGCTATGCTGATTAATGGGTTAAAATCCACCCGCAAATTATCCTTTCTCAATCTCTCCTCACCTACCTATGCCACTCATTACCACCAACTCACTCGCCAAATCCTATGGCGCAACCGATATTTTCAGCGGGCTAAACATTTCCATTGAGAAAGGTTCCCGCTTGGGCATCGTTGGTCCCAACGGCGTGGGCAAGACCACGTTCTTACGCATCTTGGCCAGCGAAGACGAAGCCTCGACGGGGTCAGTCACCCGCTCAAAGGGAGTCCGTTGCGGATATTTATCGCAGGAAGCGGATTTCAAAATGCAAGGCACGCTCTGGGACGCGTGTCATGCCGTCTTCGAAGATTTAATCAAACAGCAAAATGAAATGCACCGTCTCGAAGAATTGATGGCCACCGACCACACAGCGCTGGAAGAATACGGCAAACTGCAGGAGGATTTTGAACGGCGCGGCGGCTACACTTATGAAACGCGCATTAAACAGGTGTTGACCGGTTTGGGATTTGACGCGGCGGACTACGCCCTGGCTTTGGATCACCTCTCCGGCGGACAGCGCACCCGGGCCTTCCTCGCCCGCCTCCTGCTCTCCAACCCAGACATTCTCCTGCTCGACGAACCCACCAACCATTTGGATATTCGCGCCGTGGAATGGCTCGAAGGCTATTTGAATCAGTGGGCAGGCGCGGCGGTGATCGTTTCGCATGACCGTTACTTTTTGGATAAGGTGAGCAACGTCATTGTAGAGATGTTGCCCGGCGCGTACGAAATTTACAACGGCAATTACAGTTCCTACTTAAAGCAACGCGAAGAACGGCTGGCCCGCCGGCAGGAAATTTTTGAAAGCGAAAAAGAAAAATTAAATAAAGAGATGGAGTATATCCGCAAGAACGTCGCGGGGCAAAACGTTTTGCAGGCCAAGGGCAAGCTGAAACGCATCTCGCGTTTAATTCAGGCGATTGAGCAGGTTGGTTTTGAAGCGGCCTTGAGCCAAAAATGGAGCGAGACCGCGGCTGAAATTTCTGTCACCACTTCAATTATGAGCGTGGAAGAAGCGGGCAAGCGGATTAATGCGTTACGTTCGCCTGTGCGAACATTGCCGCATTTGCATTTGCGCCTCGGCTCTGAAAAACGCTCCGGCGATATGGTCATTCGCACCAAAGATTTGGAAGTTGGCTTTCCCGATAAGTTTTTATTCAAAGCGCCGGACATTGAACTACGCAGGCAGGATTGCGCGGCGCTAATTGGCCCGAACGGCGCGGGAAAATCCACGTTTTTGAAGACGATCCTCGGCCAATTTGAGCCGCTGGCAGGCGAAGTGATTTTAGGCTCCAGTTTACAGATCGGCTATTTCGCGCAAGCCCACGAAGGGCTGGACCCAAACAAGACCCTGCTCGAAGAAATTGATTCGATTAAGCCCAACTGGCTCCCCGGGCAGATCCGCGATTATTTAGGGAAATATCTCTTCAGCGGCGACGATGTGTATAAAAAAGTTTCCATGCTTTCCGGCGGCGAACGCGGGCGGTTGGCGCTCTCCAAACTGGCTTTGCAGGATACCAATTTACTCCTGCTGGACGAACCCACCAACCATTTGGACATTCCCTCGCAGGAAGTTTTAGAAGCCGTACTGGAAGATTATCAAGGCACGATTCTGTTAATCACCCACGACCGCTATCTGGTGGATGCAGTCGCGACGCAAATTTGGGAGATTGAGCCGGATGGCGCGCATCTCATCGCGTTTAAGGGAACGTATTCCGAACTGCGCGCTGAACGCGAACAAAAAGAATACGAAGCGTTTATGGCCGCGCAGAAGGGTTCCGGTTTGCAGGTTGAAAGTCAAAAGTCAAAGAGCGCTTCCCGAATAGCGAATAACGATTCTCGAAAAACAAAAGAGGAAAAACGTCAGGCGGCGCGACTTCAGGAACTGGAAAATACGATTGCCGGGCTGGAGGCTCAACTGGCGGAGGTTGGCGCGCAATTGGCCAACCCGCCGCATGAAGCCGACGCAGTGATTAAACTGGCCAAAGAATATGATCGCGTGCAAGCCGCCATGGACGTCAAACTGGCGGAGTGGGAAGGCCTGCAAGGGTAAAATTTCCGGCTGTTGCGCTGTACAAATCAAAGCAAAAAGAGCGGACCAAAGGCCCGCTCTTTTTTAGTTAAGTTGGCTGGAACTGTTTATGGGGCAATCGTCAAGGTGACCGGGGAGGAAAGTGCGCTCCAATTTCCAGCGGCGTCTTTCGCCCGCACACACCAGTAATAGGTTCCATTGCGCATGGCTGGCGGACGGATCGCAGTTTTGGCGATGATCTTCAAGTAGGTTGGCGAGCTACAATCCGAGTCGTTATCATACATAAATTGATACGACACCGCCGAGGGAGACGCCTGCCAGGAAAAAGTCAGCGAACGCTTGGTAACGCTTCCCGCAGGCGAGATCGGAAGCGGGGCGACAGGAGCGGTTACATCCACCGTAAAGGTTCGGGCCGAACTCCACCGGCCCGGGTTCCCTCCGGTATTATAAGCGCGCATACGCCAATAATACGTTCCATCGCCGAGCGCAGAGCCGGGCGTATAAGAAGTTCCAGTCAGGCTGGTTACATTGTTCACATTGAGCGTAAAAGCGGCGTCAGTAGCAAATTCAATTTCATAGCTTTGCGCGCCTGTGACTTTCGTCCACTGAAAAGTGGGTTGTGGGTTATTTAGAAGCGAAGCGGTGCGCGGAGAACGCAAGGCGGGAGCGGAAAGGTTGGAGATGCTTTTAATGGTGTAGGTTTCGCCTGCTACACCATGACCATATCCAACCGGACTGGCGTAGCTATCTAAAATTGAGCCATCCTCCAGGAGATCTAAACGGAGCGTGCCATCTCCGCTACCCACTGCAACGGTCACGGCGTAGCTGGCGCCACTGCCGCTCACGCCGCTAATTGAGGAGCCGGACAAGCCGCTCGTCACCAGCGTAAAATCAGTTACATCCACGCCGGTGACGCTATCCGGAAAGGTGATCATATAACTTACGGAAGTTGCGCTGTTTGGGTTGGGGTTGGCGCGCGTAATCGTCGCATTCATGAATCCGTCCACCCAAGAGGTGTATTGAGAAACGCGCGTATAAATGCCCGGGGCGCTTCCGCAATTCCCTGAACCAGACGAAACAATTCCCACCAACGTCCAAGTACCGGAAAGGTTAATGACCAACGGGCCGCCCGAATCACCGCTACAGGAATCTTTACCGTCTGCGTATCCCGCGCAAATATTGTTTTGATTAATGTTATTGCCCCAAAACCACGAACAGGTTGCGTTAGGCAGGACTGGGACGCTGACTTCATAAAGTTGCGGACTCCACATATTACTGGGCGTAACTTGAATTTTTCCCCATCCTGTTGTCCAAGCAGATTGAGATTCAAAGGAGCCGCTGGAAGCTGAAGCTAATGGGATCGTGGCGGTCTTCTCTGCCCCACTTCCGCCAAGCGTCACTGGAGCGGAAAGGCGCAGGAGCGCTAAATCGTTGTCCAGCGTTGAGGCGTTGTAGCTCGGATGACGAATGATTTGGGTGACATCGCGGCGTTGATAACCAACGCCCGAAGCTAAATCATAAATCCCCGCAACCACGTCCAAACTGGAAGCTAAAGATTGGTCGCCGTTATCCTCAGTTACACAATGTGCGGCCGTCAACGCCCAGCCCGGAGCAATTAAAGAGCCGCCGCAAAATTGACCGTCATAAAGGTTAGCGGCATCGCCCCCCACCAGAGCCACCTGCCACGGCCATTCGCCCGGGGTGGCTGGACCGCCGCCAACGATCCTGGGTTCTTCTTCCGGAGTTGGGGTGGCAACATCCTGAAAATCCTGAGCATGGGCTTGTCGTGACGGCGAACCATATAACGTCGCGAGAATCATCATAGTCAGGATGGTTAGGGGAAGAACTCTCTTAATTTTTTTCATTGTTCTCCTTCAATCAACGGGTTTCCCATAGGATATTCCCAACAGAGGGATTGGTCAAGGTATGCAGTGCGAATAAAAAAAACAGATATAAAAAAATCCGCTGAACTTTCAGCGGATTTTTTTGGCTAAATATCCAAATTGCGGACGCTCTTGGCGTGCGTTTGAATAAACTTTTTACGCGGGTCCACTGCGTCGCCCATGAGCATGTCGAAGGTGCGATCGGCTTCGGCCGCGTCGTCCACCGTCACCAGCAAAAGCGTGCGGTTGGCGGGGTTCATCGTCGTTTCCCACAATTGATCCGGGTTCATTTCGCCCAAACCTTTATAGCGTTGCAGGTTGGCCTTTTCGCCCACTTCTTTCAGGGCTTTGTCTTTTTCCTTGTCGCTATAGACATAACGAACCTGATTCTTGTACGCAATCCGATACAAGGGCGGCTGGGCAATATACAAGTGACCGTCTTCGATCAAGCGCGGCATATAGCGGAAGAAGAAAGTCAGCAATAACGTACGGATGTGACTGCCGTCCACGTCGGCGTCAGTCATAATAATGACGCGCCCATAGCGCAGGCCTTCCAGATCGAAATTATCGCCAATGCCCGTGCCCAAAGCGGAGATTAATGCCTTGACTTCATTGTTGCCTAAAATTTTATCGAGGCGGGCGCGTTCGGTGTTGAGGATTTTTCCGCGTAAGGGAAGGATCGCTTGAAAATGGCGGTCGCGGCCTTGCTTGGCGGAGCCGCCTGCCGAATCGCCTTCGACGATATATAACTCGGTTTTGGAAGTGTCACGTTCGGAGCAGTCTGCCAATTTGCCAGGCAGGGTTAAAGACTCAAGGGCCGACTTGCGAATGACGAGGTCGCGGGCTTTGCGCGCGGCGTCGCGCGCGCGGGCCGAGGTGAGGCATTTGGCAATGATCGCCTTGGCGGCCTGCGGGTTTTCTTCAAGGAAAGTTCCAAAGACATCGCCCACCGCCTGCGTGACGTACGTCTGCGCTTCGGGGTTCATCAGTTTGACTTTGGTCTGCGATTCAAACTGCGGTTCAGGATGTTTGATCGAAACAATCGCGGTCAAGCCTTCGCGCGTATCATCGCCGGAGAAGTTGGGATCAGCGTCCTTGAGCAGTCCATTCTTCCGGGCATAGTCGTTGATTACGCGGGTTAAGGAAGAGCGCAAGCCCGTCAGATGGGTGCCGCCGTCTATGGTGTTGATGGTATTCGCAAAAGAATAGACCGACTCAGTGTAAGAATCGGTGTATTGAATCGCGGCTTCAATGCCAATGTTTTCAATTTCCTTTTCAACATAAACGACCGGATGCAAGTTCTCGCGGTTGCGATTCAGATAACGCACAAAGGAGGTCAGCCCGCCTTCAAAATAGAAGGTCATCTCGCGGTTGGCGCGTTCGTCCACAAATTTGATCGTTACGCCGCGCGTCACGAAGGACATTTCGCGGAAGCGCTGAACCAGCGTTTCAAAGCGGAAGTCAATATCTTCGGTGAAGATCTGTTTATCAAAGCGGAAGGTTTGCTTCGTGCCACTTTCGCCTTTTTCCGCCTTGCCCACCTGCTTGATTGCGCCCTGCGGAACGCCGCGTTTATATTCCTGCCGCCAGAGTTTGCCATCGCGTTTAATTTCGGTGGTCATCCACTCCGAAAGCGCGTTGACCGCGCTTACGCCGACGCCGTGCAAACCGCCAGAGACTTTGTATCCGCCGCCGCCAAATTTACCGCCTGCGCCAATCACGGTCATCACCACGTCCACCGTTTCCATTGGCTTGCCTTTGGAATCTTTTTTGGTGGGGTGCGGGCCGACGGGAATGCCGCGCCCGTTATCTTCCACGGTGACGCTACTGTCTGGATGAATGGTAATGCCAATCGAAGTGCAGAACCCGGCCAGGGCTTCGTCGACCGCGTTGTCCACAATTTCATAAACGAGGTGATGCAAGGCTTTAATATCTGTGCCGCCCACATACATCCCCGGGCGTTTGCGCACATGTTCAATGCCTTCCAGCGCTTGAATCGCGCCGACGTCATAATTAATCTTCTTTTCTTTTTCAGTCACACAAACCTCCAAAATAAAAAAACAGCGCGATGTTACAACAACTGACGCGGCGAACTGGCCTGCACGCGTTCCAGCGTTTTTTGCAACCAGGCCGTCATCTCGCGATAATAAATAAAGCTGGCCGAGAGCAGTCCGGTGGTCACAAAGGCGTGACCAAAAATACCGAGCACGGTCATCCATGAGTTTTCCGGCGGAACGTTCCAGAGATAGCCCAGCCCAAAGCTCAGGAAAAATACGGATAAGACGAAGAGTCCGCTGGTGGGCAGGGTGAAGCGGGCCATTTGAATGCTACTCAAGGCCGACAGCAAAAAGTTTTGGCGTTTGATAAAAATTCCGTGCGGCCAAAAAAAACACGGAACCACGATCCACATTGAAAACAGGCTGAGCAAGACGACGAGGATTGAACCCAAAACACCGGTAGATTGAAGCACGCCGCCTAAAAGTAGCAGGGCTGGAAACCCCACCAAGATCATTAAAATCTTCCAGGCGATGGAAAGCAAAACCGTTTGCGTTAGCGCGCGGGGCAGGCTCACCTGCATTTCGGCCGGGTTTGCAAAAGTGGCTTTGGCGACCAGGTAAAAATAAATTCCGCCGCCCAACCAGCCGATCAAAGTTAATGCGAAAAACCAAAGGAATAAATTCAGGCTGTTTGCCTGCCAGACCAGCGGAGCGCCCAAAGGCGAAAGCGCGTCCGCATTTTGCGAAAACAAACCCAGCAAAGAGACGGGCAGAGCCTTCATTCCAAAAATGCCAATCGGGAAAGTTCGCAAAATCCAAAACAAATTAAAATTCGGAACCATCTTATCGTAGGCGTCCAGCATGGTTTGGATATCGGCCGGAGAAATGCCAGCCAACTTCCAAACTGAAACCATCTCGCCTTTCACTGAATGGTACAAGGTTTCCAAACGCAGGCGCGGCCCCAGCCAAAAGAACAGGTTGAGCAAAAACGGCAAAAAGATGGCCGAGATATGCGTGGCAATCGCGTCAAAACCAGCTTTTAATGAATTGACAATGCGGGGGGGCGGCGGAAAGCCTTCGGCGCTGATACGTTCCATAACCTGTTGATTCTACCATACCGCTTGATTTCCCCATGCGCCACAGGGTACAATCCGCACATGCCTGCCAGCCGCTCCTACCTACCCAATTCAGATCGAGTTGGAATCTTAATCGCCTCGGTTTTGTTGACGTACGCCTTTACCCGCATTGCGCAAACGCCGGGACTCACGCTCAACCTGAGCCTGCCCGGTTTCTACTTTACGCTTCCCCTCACCCTCAGCGCCGTTCTCTCCACTCTGGCGGCGGTCCTCGCATTCACCGGCATGGATGCGCTCACGCGCAGTCATCCAGCTTTGGGCGAAAAAACAAACCTCGAACATCTGGCGCTCCCCACCTTAACCACGCTGGTTTTGGGCGCGTCGCTGGACTTGCTCCCCAACGGGTTAACCTGGTGGGCAGGTTTTCTCTTCGTTGCATTTGTTCTGGTTTGCGTCTATCTCGCGGAATACATTACCATTGACCCGTCTGCGCCGGGCTACGCCTTTGCGCGCGCAGGATTAACCGCCCTGGCTTACGCCCTTTTTCTCACCATGGGCATGGCGCTCAAAGCTTCGGGCATCCGCATGTTTTTACTGGTTCCAATCTTATTCTTCACGGCCACGATCATTAGTTTACGCATCCTCCGTCTGGATGGAATCGACCGTTGGGATCTCCCCTGGGCCCTGGGCATTGGGCTGGTCTGCGCCCAAATCGGCGCGGGCTTGCATTATTGGCCGCTCACGCCCATTCAATTTAGCCTGGCCATTACCGGCCCGCTCTACGCATTGACCATGTTCTCAACGAAAACCACTGTCGAAAATATTCCTCTGCGCCGCGCCACGCTTGGCCCGCTGATTACGCTTGGCGCGGCCTGGGTTTTGGCCGTCTTCCTCAAATAATAGAAGACAACGATTACATGAAAGAGTTTATACAAATTAAGCAACCATCCCGCGGTTATCGTGTTCTAGAATTCAGATTTAATTCTGAGGAGTTTCAATGCAATTTGTAATTTACACTGCGCTTATCCTGCTCTCGTATGTCATCGGCTCAATTCCCTTTGGGCTATTAATCGTCAAATTAAAAACCGGAAAAGACATCCGCAATGTGGAAAGCGGGAGAACCGGCGGAACCAACGCCATGCGCGCGGCTGGTTTTTGGGCCGGTTTCGGGACCGCCATGCTGGATATTGCCAAAGGCGCAGTGGGGATGTTAATTGCGCGTTGGGTTTCTCCCGAAGCTTATGGCGTGCATGTGCTGACCGGGCTGGCCGCTATTTTGGGACACAACTATTCGATCTTTTTGGCAGAACGCGACACGGACGGTAAATTCCGTTTACGCGGCGGCGCGGGCGGCGCGCCCTCGGTGGGCGGCGCCATTGGAATTTGGCCGGGCGCGCTTTTGATCATCCTGCCTTTGGGTATGTTAACCTTCTTCACGGTGGGCATCGCTTCCGTCACCACGATGGCCGTGGCGCTATTTGCGATCATCGTCTTCTACATCCGGGCTTCGCTGGGGTTAATGCCCTGGGCTTACGTTTGGTTTGGCGTAGGCGCGGAATTGTTGCTCATTTGGGCTTTACGCCCCAATTTGAAAAAATTATTCACCGGCAACGAGCGGATTGTAAAATACAGTTTAAACGGCTGGCTAAAAGCCAGGCACGAAACCAAAGAAACCAAGTAACAAAAAAAGAGCGGGCTGGTTTTGTGACCAGCCCGCTCTTTTTGATTCTATAACTCCCTCACCCTGACCCTCTCCCAAAAGGAGAGGGGACTCCCTTCTCCTTATTCTTCGTCCTCTGCCGCGCCGGGTTGCTCCACGCGCAAAATTTCGCCATGATAATTGATGACCACCTTGAAGCCCATCATGCCCAAATAGGCGCGCAAGTCTTCGGGAATGCCGCTCTGCAGGAGCGCGTCAAATTGCTGGCCCATATGCTTGAGTTGATTCTCAATCATGGCTTTGGAGAAGGGGTCATCCTGACCCAGCATTTTGGCGGCCTGAGCCGAGAGCAGGTCTTCGCTCCCCTTCATCATCTCCGCCATTTGATTGAGCACGGCGCGGTCAATTTGTTCGGCGGGGATGTGGCGGCGAAAGCCTGAGTCGTCCACCACGTAGCACGGCTCATTGCCCACTACAACTGTTTCCGCTACGCGGCCAGCCTCGTCAATCACCAGCCCGGCAAAAAGAGGTTGCGGGGTCATAGCCGCTTACTGCTGTCTGCCTTCCACCGCGGCGAGCAAAATTCCAGCCGCAAGGCCCAGGCGATGATCCAATTGTTTATTGACGTCCATGCTAAAGTCAATATTCAGTTGATAAGAAAACGGATTGAAATTTTGTTTATAGTCCGCCACGCGGTTGGTTCCAAAAGTCAGATCGTAATTTTGCGGCACAAGGTTACTTAAAAGGCGGCGTACCAACGCCAGCCCCATGCTATCTTCAAACAATTTACCCACCACATTATCGCCCACGTCCAATACTTCCCATTCGTCGCGAAAAATGGAAGCCAACCCCTTGCGCCTTAACGCGCCCACCTTTTGGCCCGTGGAGCTATCCACCACATCGTAGGCGGCGGAGAAATCCACGATCTGACGGGCTTTGATCATCAACACCTCCTGCGTTTTGGTTTCGTCGGAATAGACGCGAATATCTTCGCGCAGTTTAAACATCTTTTGTTCGCTAAACAAGAGCAATCTGCCGCTGGTGTCATACACGCGAAATTTACCGGCCAGCGCAAAAACCTGACGTTTGAGCAAATATTGATTGGGCGAAAAAGCGGGATTCATTTTGATACATTCTCCTATAATAAATTTGGATTAAACGATTTGAACTTTCGTGCCTTCGCCGGGCAGGTGAACGTAATCCGCGGCAGGCGGGACGTTTGGCAGGCTCCAGCGATATAACCATTTCGCATCCTCAGACGGCAGGTTGACGCACCCATGCGAGCGTGGGCGGCCATAATCATTGTGCCAGTAGGTTCCATGAAAGGCGTTGCCATAACCGGTGAAGAATGAACACCACGGCACGCCGGGCAGATCGTAGACGTTCGTGACTGCATCGCCTTGATTGGTCATGTGAACGGACGGGCCTTTGTGATAGGTGGTAAATTCGCCAACTGGCGTGCGCGAGCCTTTATCGCCGCTGGAACAACGGGAAATAAAAACCTGCTGATTGCCCTCAAAGGCGGTGACGAGTTGGGCCTTCAAATCCACGTGGATTAATTTATCGGCGTTGGGAATGTTTGGAGAAAGCAGAGTCAGTTCCTCGTCTGGAATGAGGCGCAGGTTATAACTTGGCACGTAGAACGACTTCTGGACCTGACGGTCATAAATTTCGTACCAGACGCTTTTTTCATCCGCAGTGACGATGACTTTTTTAACCCAATGCGTCGTTCCGTAAAACAGGCGATAGCCATTCTTCGCATACGTGTAGGGGGTCAGTCTGGTTTCGCTAATCGGGACGGTGATTTCGCCGAGTTGCCCCGCTTCTGGAATTTGGTAGACCGGTTTGTTATAGCGAATTTCCACGGGTTGAATCCAGCCGGAGTAGGCGTAACCGCCATCCATTTGATACCAGGTTTTGTTGAAGGGGTTGCCGTAGCCTTCGTCGCCTTCGACTTCGGATTCCAGTTCATAGACTTGATCAATGCCAAAGAGTTTGAGTTGTTTGGCGTTGAAGGAGGGTCCGTCGTAGAGCGGGATGCCGCTCCAGGTGATGCGCCCGCGCGAAGCGGGCGGAGCGGCCAGGGCGCGGTATAGGCCCATTTCGGAGAGCGCCAGCCCGAGCGCGCCCGAAGCGGAAAGTTTTAGAAAATCGCGGCGGGAGAGTGGGGTTTTTATATTCATGGAACGGGTTTAAATCTTACCTGAACTTGCTTAGGATGATGTTAAAGGATGATTTCCACTTTGGTGCCGAGGCCGCCATAGACAAAATCTTTTTTGAGCGGCACTTCGGGCGTGGACCAACGATAAAGCCACTTAGCCGAGGCCGATGAAAGGTTGATGCACCCATGCGAACGCGGGCGACCAAAGTCATTATGCCAATAGGTTCCGTGAAATGAAATCCCACTTTTGGTAATGTATTGCACCCAGGGGACGCCGGGCAGGTCGAAGCCGCTGGCGGCCAAATCTCCGGCGGCCATGTGGCGCGAAGGGCGTTTGTAATAGGTGATGAACGAGCCTTGCGGCGTGGTGTACGTTCCCACGCGGAAGATGCCGCCGGTGGAGGCGGAGGCGACAAAAACCGGCGCGTCGTATTCAAAAGCGGTGACGAGTTGTTTTTCCAACTGCACTAAAATTTTTTTGTTTTTATTCGGCACATCGGCGGAGATGGGGGCCACGTCTGCGGCGGTGAGGACGCGCAAATGTTCGGCTTTGACGAAATAGAGCTTGTCCCATTTATCGTCCACAATTTGATACCAAACTTCGCCCGCTTCGTTCGTCGCGACAGATTTGATCCAATGCGTGGTTTCGTAATAGATGCGGTAGCCCACTTTGGAATTTTTGTCCGGTTGTTCGTGCGCGTCGGTGTAGGGTACGGTGACTTCGGTCAGCAGGCCTTCTTCGGGAATGTCGCGCGTGGGGGTCGGGTTGAGAACCGTCCGCACGGGCTGAATGTTACCCGAATAGACGTAGCCTTCGGTGAGGTTGGGTTGGCCGATTTCGTACCAAATGCGATTGTTGGCGTTCAGGTCGTCGCTCAGGGCCGTGTTGGTGATGTTCAACAACAGGTCGCGCTGACATAACTTGACCTGCGCGCCGGAGAGCGTCGGTTGGTCGTACATCCAGACTGTGCGCGTGGTGACGCGCCCTTGAAGCGCGGCGAACGGGTCGGTTAAATGAAAATTGAGCGGCGGAAGCAAAAGACCTACCAACCCCGCGCCGCCCAACTTCAAAAAATCGCGTCTTGAAATTTCGTTCAACTTGATTATGATCCTGCCGATTAATAATGCACGTTTACCACCGTGCCAACCGATACGAAGTTGTAAACCCACTCCGCATCGGGAATGCTCAAGTTGACGCAACCATGACTCATCGGCGTGCCAAAGTTGTTGTGCCAATACGTGCCGTGCAGGCCGTAATCTTTATAAAAATACATCACATACGGCACGTCGGGCAGGTAATAGCCCGGGCCGGACATATCCGAAGAGCGCAGTTTGACCCAGATCTTAAAACTGCCGGTTACGGTTGGCGTGAGCCAGGTGCCAGTGGAAACGATGAACGAATTCACCAGCGTATCTCCGGCGTAGGCGTCCAGGCGTTGTTGCGATAAGTTCACGTCAATCCAATGCACGCCGTCGCCAATGGCCACAGGCGGCGCGCTAGGCGCGACGGCCGTCGGCGCCACGTATTCAGCAGTTGGCGTATCTTGCACAATTTCGGCCACCAGACCGCCAGAAGGCTCTGCCGTTTGCACAACGGTTTCAACGGTCGGTTGAATTTCGGTATTCGTCGGCGCCACCAAACTTTCCAGCGTGGGCGTATCTACAATGGTTACGCTTTCCACGCTTTCGGTGGTGGGCGCTACAAGCGCCGTGGCGGTTAAGGTTGGGATCGTCGTCGGGCTGATTTCCACTTGAACTTGCACATCAGGTTGGGTTTGCGCCGCCGGTTTGGGAATCTCAACCCGCGCAGAAAAAACCTTCGGCGTTTGCGGCGTGACAGAAGCCGAGCTTAAGATGGAAGCTAAAACCGGCGAACGCACCGCCGACCAGGCCGCAAACAAGAAGACCGCACATCCCACCATGATTAAGAGGACGGGCAAAAGCAGGTTACGCGGTTTGCCCGCCGGCTTTTTGGATGAAGAGCCGCCGCTTCCCTCCCCGATTTTGGGCTTCGCTTTTGGCAGTTGACCTTGCGGAAAATTTTTATTCATGGCATTGACCTTTATAAAAACTGTAAACCTGAGCGAATTATACCCAGCGTCCAAGTTCTGGACGAGCGCTTAAAGCAACCGTCCCGAAGGTTCTTTCAAACCAATCAAAGGGTAAGCGCCAACCTTCGGGACGTTTTTTCCATAACTCTGGACGAGCGCTTAAGCGCTTTTGTTACCAATCGGTCACGGCAAAATCGTGGGCAGGCCGGTGGGCAAAACGCTTTCATTTTTCACGAAGCACAAAATGCCATTCACCACGCCCTGCGCCACCAAATCCGTCTTCTTCGTCAACAGGTTCTGATCGAGGTTCAAGAAGCCGGTTTCAATGATGGCCGTGATGGTGTTTGGATCAATTTCAGAAAAGGCGTGATACTCACGCATGTCTGCGGTGATACTGCCTGCGTGGAAGGTTAATCCGGTGGCGGCATGGTAGCGATCCGTCAGGCAGGCGGTGAGGCGTTGCGCGCGGTTCACGTCGCGGGTATCCATTGAAGAAGCGACTTTGAAGCCCGTCGCCTGATCGTTAACATACTCGCAGGAATCGTTGTGGATGGAGACGAGCGCCACGGCTCGATACCCGTTGAGGCGGGTGTCAAACTCGTTGAGCAAATCCACCTGAAAGCCCTGACCCACCAAGCTATCTTTGACCAGCGTGGCAATCTTTAGGTTTATGTCCGCTTCGGTCACGGTGACTTTGCCGTTGGCGTCGGTGCAGACTGCGCCGGAATCATTGCCGTTATGGCCGGCTACAATGCCGATCCGCAGTTGGGGCTGAGGCGTGGCCGCAGGGTTGGAACCAGCCTGAGGCGTAAGCATGAGGCGCAATTGTTCCTGCAAGTTGGAAGCGAACAAACTGTTCGGCGTCCAGGCGGTGAAGAGCGTCGCCACAAAAATCGCAATCCATAACGCGCTAAAGAAGGCGTTGAAATTTTGCGCCCGCTTACGCGTCGCGCGCGGGGCCGGAGGCGGCTGGATGGGTTCCTGCGGTTGAGGCTGGGATTGTTCTTTGGGTTCTTCCGATTCGATCAGCGGCGTATCCATATTCAAAGTCATCATATTCTGTATAAAATATTCGCGCAAGGGTAAATTTGCCCAATTCAACCGATTTGTCATTAACATGACTTACGCAGATCAAAATCTTTTGCCGCGAATTACGCGAATTTCGCTAATTTTCAAAAATAATTCGCGTGAATTAGCGAAATTTGCGGCTTGGTCTTGGGGTTTTGCGTAAGTCCTAATTAAAAGTTTTCTGTCCTTGACGGGCCCCTCCCCCGCCATTATCATCCTTGAGTGGAGGAATCAAACGTGACTAAATTAGATTCGGAGCAATTACGCGCCGCCATGCGTAGCTGGTCGGCGGGCGTTACCGTGGTGACCGCCGCGCAGGGCGGGCAATTTCACGGCATGACGGTGAACTCATTCACTTCCATTTCATTAGACCCGGCTTTGATTATCATTGCCCTGCAAAACACAACCCGCACGCATGAGTTTATTTCCGCCGCGCAGGCTTTTGGCGTCACAATTTTATCCAAAGCGCAAACCGAGCTTTCAGACCTGTTCGCCGGCCGGCGGCCGGCCGTCACCGACCGTTTTGCCGAAGTGCAAACCGAAACCTTAATCACCGGCGCGCCTTTCATCGTCGGCGGGTTGGCCTGGTTCGATTGCCGCGTCTTGCAAAGCGTACAAGCGGGCGTCAACACGTTATTTATTGCCGAAGTGGTTGCGGCGCAAAGCCTCCAAACTGGCGACCCGCTGATTTATCACAACCGCGCCTATTGGAGCCTGACTGAAATCCAATAACCCATCGCGTCCCGTATCATTGTCAAAACAATTTCAAGTAAATTAGATAACAAGCGGTAAAATAAGGCCATGGCTGACCAATTCTCACCGGAACAACACGATGAAACCGTCTTTCAAGACGCGCTTGAAGCCCTCCAACGCGGAGACCGCGCCCGCGCCAAAGAATTGCTCACCCTGCTGTTAAAGACCAATCAACGCAACGCCACGTACTGGGTTTGGATGAGCGCCGCCGTGGACAACGCCAAAGAGCGCGTGTACTGCCTGCAAACCGCGCTTCAACTGGACCCGGAAAACACCACCGCCAAACGCGGCCTAATTCTGCTCGGCGCGCTCAAACCAGACGAAACCATTCAGCCCTTCCCAATGAATATGCCCCGCGCCTGGGAAGCCAAACTGCTCCTCGCCAATGAACGCCCCAAAGAAAAAGGGCTCAAAGCGCTGACCAGAAATCCGGTGGTCCGTTTGGTTGGCGTTTCCGTCCTGGGGTTGGCCCTGATCGCGGCGGTGATTTTCGGCTTCATCCTGCCGCGCCGCGCCAACGTCCGGGTCACCGCCACCCACACCCCCGGGCCTTCCCCCACCTTTTCACCCACGCCCACGATCTTTGGCGCAACCGCTGTGCCAACGACGACGTTCGTCGGCCCCACGCCTTTATGGATGTTCCTGCCGGAAACGTACACGCCCACGCCGTTATACGTCAATACGCCGCGCGCGCCTGAATCGCGCGATCAATATCGCGCCGCGGAACTGGCCTACAAAACCGGAGACTGGGACGCCTACATCCAAAACATGGAAATGGTTCATCAACTTGAGCCAAAATCTGCGGATATTTATTACTACATCGGCGAAGCGTATCGTCATAAAGGCGAAGCCAGCAACGCGCTGGAAGCCTATAACGACGCGCTCGAAATTGACCCGGATTTTGGCCCGCCCTACTTGGGGCTGGCGCGCGCCCGATTAATGCAAGACCCAAACGCCAACATTGAATATCTCTTCAAGCAAGCCCTGGCCCGCGACCCAAACTTTGGCGAAGTGTATATTGAACGCGCCCAATACTACCTCTTCCACAACGACCCGGAAGCGGCCGTGGAAGATTTAGCCGAAGCCGATAAACTCCTGCCGGGTTCTCCGCAAGTACAACTGCTCTACTCAAAAGCCTATCTGGATTTGGAAGACCTGCCCGCGGCCTTAAAAGCCGCCGAGCAAGCCTACGCGCTAGACATCACCAACCTTGAAACCTATCAGGTTCTAGGCGAACTTTACATCGCCGACGGGCAATATCAACGCGCAATTGAATCTTTGGAAGTGTACACAAACTACGAAGACGAAAGCGCGCTGTCCTTCGCCCTGCTGGGGCAGGCCTACTTTGAACAAAAGGATTACGAAGCGGCGTTAAATAACTTGAACAAAGCCTACGCTATCAGCCCCACTGGCTTGCGCCGGTTTTACATTTATCGCGGGCTGGCCAGCCTGGAGTTGGGCAGTAACGATCTGGCGATTGAATATCTGGAAGACGCCTACGATTATGATGAAAAATCGTTCGACGTAACCCTCGGCCTGGTCCGCGCTTATTACATCAACAAAACCTTTGGCACGGCCTTCCTCAAAGCGGAAACGCTCGCCTCTTTGTCCAAAACCGACGAACAAAAAGCCCAACTGTTTTACTGGCGGGCCCTGATTCAAGAAAAGCGCGACCAACCGGGAGATGCCACTAAAAACTGGCAGGCTTTGCTCAAACTGGACGAAGATGCGATGACGCCTGCGATGCGCGCGGAGGCGGAAAAACACCTGCGGACTCTGGTGACGCCCACAAATACGCCCAAACCAGGCACACCCACGCGCACGCCTTCGCCTACGCAAACCAGTACAATCACGCGCACGCCGAGCGTCACAATCACGCCCAGCGTGACTAAAACGCCAAACGTCACCGCCACGCCCACCATCTCGCGCACGCCAACGCCCACCCCAACCAAATAAAAAAAATGAGCGGCTTATAAGCCGCTCATTTTTTTTGCCGCTTATCCTTCAAAAAAGAATGTATTCCTTTTAGCGCCTGCTTCCACTCCGCTTCGGCAGAAGTTTGGCGTTGCATATCTTTGGCGCGTTTTTGCATCAGCGCCAGCACGCGCTCTTCCTCGCCGCCATCCAGCCAAAAGCCATGCGCGTTTTCGGCGCAATATTCCAGGCGCAAATCGTACAGCCGATATTGAAATTCGACCAACGGACTCGCGCAATGCGGGCAGAGGAACTCCGTCGGTTGTTGAAAATGAATCAGCGAGCCTTTACGTTCATCCTCGTCAAAAGCCAGGTCTTCCAGTCTATCCAACTCCTGCGCATCCAGCCACAAACCGCGACAATTGGGGCAGGCATCCACTTCCAACAGGCCTTTGTAAAATTTTTGAATCAATTCGTTGTTGCATTTAGGACAGTTCATGCGCTTCAAGTCCTTCTACCTGCGGCGGATTTAAAACGCCCTCCACCAGCGCTTCGGCGGAATTACCCTGCGCTTGCAAACTCATCCATAACAAAAATTCCGCGTTGCCTTTGGGGCCGAGCAAAGAGGATTTAACCAGCCCGTGCAACCCAAACCCTTCGGCGCTGGCATAACTCAACACATCCAACAACACCTGACGGTGAATCGCCGGGTCGCGGATCACGCCGTCGCCGCGCGAAACGTCCTTTTTACCGGCTTCAAATTGCGGTTTGATTAAGCACAGCAATTGCGTCTGATTTGAAATCCAGCGCTTAATCGTTGGCAGTAAAACTTTCAATGAAATAAACGAAGCGTCCACGGTGACAAAATCCACCGGCTCCGGCAGGGACTCGACAAAGCGGGCGTTGGTTTCTTCCATCACCGCCACACGCGCGTCGTTGCGTAACTTCCAATGCAGAATGCCCTTGCCCACGTCAATGGCATAGACCTTGCGCGCGCCGTGTTGTAAAAGACAATCCGTGAAGCCGCCGGTGGAGGAACCCACGTCTGCGCAAATAAAATTTGTAACGTCAATGGCAAACGCGGTTAACGCGCCTGCCAATTTTTCGCCGCCGCGCGAAACAAAACGCGGGCCGGAATCCACCGTCAGCGGGGCATTGGCCTGGACTGTGGTAGCAGGCTTGAGCGCAACCTGCCCGGCCACGCGCACCTGCCCGGCCATGATCAAGGCCTGAGCCTTCGCGCGCGAATCGGCCAATCCTTTTTCAACCAGCAAAACGTCTAAACGAACTTTCGGCATGAAAATATTGTATCAGGTAAAATAACGCCATGCTAAACGCTCTCCTAAAAACCATGCGCCCGCGGCAATGGACAAAAAACGTCTTCATCTTCGCCGCGCTTGTTTTCGATAAACAACTTTTCGTTCTCGATTCTTTCTTAAGGACCCTGGCTGGGGTTGCGCTATTTTGTTTAATTTCTTCGTGCGTCTACATCTTCAACGACCTTTCAGACGTGGAAGCCGACCGCCAACACCCGGAAAAGAAAAACCGCCCGATTGCCTCTGGAATACTCCCCACCCGCGTCGCATGGATCGCGGGACTCGTTTTGGTTGGCTTTACGCTCGGCGCTTCATTCTTTCTGGCGCCCGGCTTTGAAGCGGTGATCATCGCCTATTTTATTTTGAACATCGCCTACACCAAATGGCTCAAACACATTCCCATTGTGGACGTGTTCGTCCTGGCCGCTGGTTTTGTTTTGCGCGTTCATGCGGGCGTGACGTTAATTCAAGTGGAGCGCTTTTCTCCCTGGCTGTACGTGGTGATGACGCTCCTCGCCCTCTTCCTCGGTTTCGGCAAACGCCGCGCCGAGTTAACCTTGCTGGCCACCGGCGCAGGTTCGCATCGCAAAGTTTTGGAAGGCTACACCCTGCCCCTGCTCGATCAATATCTAATGATCGTTTCTTCCACATTCATCATCGCGTATTCGCTCTACACGTTTTCCGCGCCCAACGTGCCGGAAAACGACAGCATGATGCTGACCATTCCGTTTGTGGTGTACGCCATCTTTCGTTATCTGCATCTCATTCATGTGGAGGAAGCGGGCGGCTCGCCCGAAGAAATTTTATTAACCGACCGCCCCTTTCAAATTGCGATGGTCTTTTGGGCGCTGGCCGTCTTGGCAGTTTTCTATTTTGCATGAAAAGCTCCGCGCCTGGCAAGGTCATCCTCTTTGGCGAACATGCGGTAGTCTATAACCGCCCAGCCTTGGCTGTGCCGGTCAATCAAGTCTGTGTAGATGTAGAAGTTTTGGATTCTGACTCGGCTGGCGTTTTTATAGATGCGCCCATGGTCAACCTGCATGGCGAACTGTCTGCGCTCCCGCCCGACCATGCAATTGGTTCGGTGATTCTGAATCTGTTTCAACGCCTAAACATTTCCGCTCCGCCCGCCCTAAACATTAACATCGTCTCCAGCATTCCGGTGGCCGCCGGGCTGGGTTCTGGCGCCGCAGTATCCGTTGCCCTCATCCGCGCCCTATCCGCACATCTGAAAAATCCGTTACCCGATGAACAAGTCAATGATTTGGTTTTTGAAATCGAAAAACTGCATCACGGCACGCCCTCCGGAATTGACAATACCGTCATCACCTATAACCAACCCGTTTATTTTATAAAAGGTCAGCCGATTGAAACCTTCAAAACGGGCAAACCTTTTACGATTGTGATTGGCGATACTGGCATTCCCGCCCCCACTAAAGAATCCGTTGGCGACGTGCGCCGCCTGTGGATTAAGAACAACAACGCGTTTGAAAATATCTTCAACGAGATCGCCCAGCTTTCCTTAATCGCCCGCCGTTCGATTGAAAGCGGCAAACCCGAACTGCTCGGCGAACTGATGAATCAAAATCACGAACTGCTTCAACAACTGACCGTCTCTTCGCCAGAGTTGGATCGCTTGGTGACAGCCGCCAAAACCGCCGGAGCCTTGGGCGCCAAACTGAGCGGCGGCGGGCGCGGCGGCAACATGATCGCATTCGTGGAAAAAGAAAGCGCCGAGAGCGTAGCGCAGGCATTGCTCTCGGCGGGGGCAAAACGAACGATTGTGACCGAAGTGGGCTAAACCACGCCCAACTTCTTCCCCACGCGCTGAAACGCATCCAAACCTTTATCCAAATCATCAGTGGAATGCGCCGCCGAAATCATCACACGGATTCTGGCTTTGCCTTGCGCCACAGTGGGGAATCCGATAGCCATCGCAAACACGCCAGCTTCAAATAATGCTTTGCTAAATTGTTGCGCCAAGGGCGCTTCGCCCAACATCACCGGGGTAATTGGAGTCTCGCTCACGCCTGTATTGAATCCTAAGTTCTTCATTTCAGTTTTGAAGTATTTAGCGTTATCCCAAAGTTTATCCACCAATTGCGTGGAATCTTCCAGTAAATCCACCGCCGCCAAACAAGCCGCCGCATCTGGAGCCGTGACCGCCGAGGAAAACAAAAACGGACGGCCGCGTTGGCGTAACCATTCAATAATCACCGATTTCCCAGCCACGATTCCGCCCACCACGCCAAACGCTTTCGACATCGTGCCTACTTCCACATCCACTTTGCCATGCAAGCCAAAATGATCCACAATGCCGCGCCCACCTTTGCCTAAAACGCCTTCGCCATGCGCGTCGTCCACCATCAATAAGATGTCATATTTTTTTGCTACTTCATAAATATCCGGCAATGGAGCAATATCGCCATCCATGCTGAAAACGCCGTCCGTAATGATCATCGCGCGGCGATACTGACTCAAATTCGCTTTAATTTGTTCTTCTAAAGATTTCACGTCGTTATGTTCATACGCAATAATCTTCGCGCCGGACAAACGACAGCCGTCAATAATGGAAGCGTGATTTAATTTATCCGAGAAAATCACATCTTCTTTGCCAACCAAAGCAGGCACAACAGCCAGGTTTGCAGTAAAGCCGCTTTGAAACGTAATCGCCGCTTCCACGCCCTTAAATTGCGCGAGGCGTTTTTCCAACTCTACATGCACGTTCATCGTCCCCGCAATCGAGCGGACGGCGGCCGGGCCCACGCCTAAATCCTCCGTCGCTTTTTTAGCGGCGGCAATCAGCGCGGGATGATTGGCCAGCCCCAAATAATTATTCGAACAAAAATTCAAAACTTTTTTTCCATCCACCGTCAGCCACGCGCCCTGCGGCGAACTGATCGTGCGAATGTGGTTATACAACCCCTGCGCTTTCAGCGCGTCAATTTCCTGCTGAATCCAATCCGTGTTCGACATTTCAATCTCCTTGATTGATAATTTCAGTTAACAGCCCCAAATCGGTTAACGCTTCCATCACTTTTTGACTCGCCCCTGCTTTGACCACCACCGCCGTTGGACTTAACAACTCGCCCAAAAATTTTCCCGCTTTAGACTGGCGGATCTCTTCCATAATCTCCGGCTTGCGGACTCTGAGCACGAGCAGAGTCTCCACCCGGGCTTCAGTTCCATTTGCATCCCAACGCTTCAGCGCTTTCACCAAAGCCGGTGAGACATTGCTATTTGTATATTTCACCAACAAGTTAAGCAATTGTTCGGCTTTTAGTCCTTGCTCAACGGCGCGCTTCAAAGACTTTGCGCTCACGGAATAAATATATTCGTCTTGTTTCTCCTCACCCCAATCGCAAAACCGCGCAATCTGATACCGCGCCGCACGGGAGAAATAGCGCGACACCGTAATTTTTCCATTGGATGAAACGCTGAGTTTTCCATCAACCTTCTGACCTGCAACCCGCGACTTAACTCTAAAAGCGGTTACTTCCTTGCCGTCTTCCGGCGAGGCCAAATCCACCTGCCCAAGCCAATGCAAAGTTTCAATCATAAATTTTATTAATGCGCCATCCACCGCGTCCCAATAGGCAAAGCCGCGCAAATACTGTCCATCCGAAGCGCGTTTAATGAACCAAGAATCATAATCGCCTGCGGGCCTTTGAAAATCGGGATATTTTTCTTTGATTGTTTTTATAAACGAGGTCAAGCTCCACCATTTACCCTGTGGGATGGCCTGAATTAAGTTCATAATAAACTCGCGCGTCACTTGCGGTTGCGTCTTCCACTCGCCTTCGCAAACCAGCGTTGGGATCCTCCTTAACTCATCAAAAGTAGTCGAGCCAAGCCAGGCTTGGTAAAGCGTTTTCAAGGCGTCTTCCCGCGAGGCTTCGAGAAATTTCTTCACGGCTTCAGGTTGAAGCGTCTTGTGTTGAATCAACGAAGCTGTAGATAATAAATTTTGCAGAGACGAATCTGCCAGGTTGTCGAATTCGATATTTAAACGTAAGGCGGCTAAATGGGTTGTGGCGTCGTCTAAAACATGATCCGTTGCAAGCATCTCAAAGTTTTTTTCAACGGGCGTCGCCGGGCGACCCAACGGCTCGGCAGTTAGGGAAGGTTGAGCTTCGTTCGTCTCTACATTGAGTTCTTCGATAACTTGTAAAAAATCGTCGGGGATGTACGCAAATTCCTGCGAGCCTTTCTCGGTGTCAAAAAACGCTTTGGCTAAAAAGCCATAATAGAAGAGGGTTTCAGCGGGCGAGATTGTTTTTTTGTGCGGTTGTTCGCGTTCTCTTTTGCCTGCGCCCATTTCACGAATTTCGCCATGCGTTCGGGCAAAAATCACCCATTCCATTTTGCCGTTGGTTTCGATTAAGGCTTGCAGGACGGAGCGCGCTGGGGCGGGGAGAATGTCGATCGTCTCGCTGACCGCTTCCAGGTCCAGCAGGGCCGCGGAGAGTTCTTCAGCGGCGGAGTTTAGATCCTGCGATTCGAGTTCGAGGCCCCAGCGCTCCGCAACAATCTGCAGTTGTCCGAGGTCATATTTCAAAAAAGTTTGATTAAGGTCTGGCATTCCTTAAGTATACAGTTAACCTTTTATGACGCGCAATGCTTTGGGTAAAACTTCAAAGGTCGCGTTTTTTAGATTGCTCCCAAAACTGGTGAAGACTTCGCCGTCGGCATGAATGTAAAGCGGGCGGTCGGATTCAAGTTTCATCCATTGGAACGCGCCCATGCGAATTTGTTTGAAACGCGTATGCGTGCCTTTCATAAATTCCGGCACGAGCCGAAACATGGTCAGCCGCGAGACGTTCGTGACCGCGACAGATTCGAATTGGCCGTCGTCATTTTTTGAATCCGCCGAGAGCATAAAGCCGCCGCCTTCGCGCGGGCCGTTGCAGAGCGTGAGCATTAAGAGTTGGTCTTCCCAAACGCCGCGATCGGTCTCCACTTTGATTTTGATGGGGTTGTGATTGAGCAGGATGGTTTGAATGACCGCCGTGAGATACATGAGAAAACCTTTGACGATGGGCAGGCGATGCGAACGGATGGTGACGATTGCGTCGAAACCAATGCCGAGCGTGTTGTCAAAATATTCGACATGTCCGCGGTCGTCGGTCATTTTGCCAATATCCAGAGCTTTAACGTTTTCTAGCTTTAAAGCATGGGCCAGCGCATGGCTGGGTTTTTGATCAATGCCGATGGAATAAGCGAAGTCGTTGCCTGACCCAATTGGCACCACGCCCAGAATCGGCCGGTTCTCTTCCGGGACTTGCATCAGGCCGTTCATCACTTCATGCACGGTGCCGTCGCCGCCCATGGCCACCACGAGGTCGTAGCCTTCTTCGGCGGCTTGCTTGGCCAACTCAATGGCATGGGTTGGATAGACGGTTCCGCTCCAGGTTAATTCGCCTGCGAATTCGCGCGCAATGGGACGAAGCGCGTTGGCGGTCTTCCAGGCGCGGCCCATGTCGGCCATGGGGTTGAGAATCAATTTGACTTTACGGGGCATGGCTTGCTCCTTAAGTTTGAAGTTTGAGGTGGAAAATCCCCTGGCGGATGAAAGCGCTTATTTTTTGACTTCAATGCTTCTCAACGGGCCGGTCATGCCGCTGGCGATGACATAAGAACCGCGCTCGCGTTTCTTGGCCTGATATAAGGCCGCATCGGCGGCGCGGAGCAAATCCCCCGCGTTGGCGGCATGGAGCGGGTAGATGGCAATCCCGCCGGTCAGGCCCAGTTCAATTTCATCGCCGGAGGTGGTGGTGTACGAGTACCCAGCCATTAAGTTGATGATCTTATTCGTGACGCTGATGGAGGCTTCCAGCCCGCTGTTACGCATGATCAGGGTCAATTCGTCGCCGCCGTAGCGCGCCAGAAAATCCTCGGCGCGCATGTTGTTGGCCAGGTAGTTGAAAGCCGAGTGTAAGACGTCGTCGCCCACCGTATGGCCATGTACGTCGTTCACTTTCTTGAAGCCGTCCAAATCCATCATTACCACCGCAAATTGAGATTTCATGCGGCGGGCATAGCGAATTTCTTCCTGCAGGCGTTCATCCAAAGCGCGGCGATTGGGCAGGCCGGTCACGCTATCCGTATTCGCCTGTTCCATGATTTGCCGGTGCCGCTTGGCGTTGAAGATGGCCACGGCGGCCTGGTCGGCCAGCAAGCTCAGCAAACGGGTTTCAGAAGGCGTGAAGCCGCCAATGGTGGAGCGCGAGAGGTTCATCACGCCGACGGTGGCGTTGTTAAATTTCAGCGGAATGCCAATGATGGAGCCGAGCCACTCTTCGCCCATCTGGTCGTAAAACGGGTCGGCTTCCATGTCTTCAACAATTCTTTGTTCGCCGCTTTTCAAAACGGCATAGGTCAATCCGTTCAGGCGCGGCAGGGCCAAAGGTTGATTGCGCACGCCGCTTTCCACCAGCGAAGCGCCAAAATCCAGTTTATCGCCCAGATATAAAAAGATGTGCGCGGCGCGCGCGTTTTTCACCAGCCCCATCGCTTCGGTGACGACTGAATCCAAAACGGTTTGCAAGTCCAAACTGGCGCTTAGGTTTAAGCCGATTCTTTTTAAGGCGTCTAATTCGTCCGCTTGTTGTTTGACTAAAGATAAAAGCGCGTGCTTGGAAATAATTTCCTGAGTGAGCGAGCCGGTCTGCCCTGGGGCTCGTCCATCTAATGGCACAACGTCTGCGGCTTCCACTAAAGCGCGGATTAATTTTAAAATCCCCTCTTTTTCTTCAGAAGAGATGGAAGAGTCTTGTTCGATAATTTCCCGCGCGCGTTGAAAGGTTTCAGCGCGCTTCCGTTTTTCTGCTGACATATCCAAACCTTTGATCATCAACCAATCGTTCAAAGTATTATAAGGCATAATGCTCCCAAAACACCTGTGTTAAAATGACCTAAATATCCTAGAAGAGGTCTTCGTGTCGAATCCATCCAACTCACCCGCATCCAACTCCGCCCAGCCTGCTCCAGCCACCCCGCTTGCGCCGCGCCGCAAAGCGCTGATCATCGGCGCATCCGACGGGATTGGCGCGGCGCTGGCGCGTCAATTAACGCAAGCCGGATATACCGTGGCTGTGGTGGCGCGCCGAAAAGATAAACTTGATTCACTCTGTAGCGAATTAAACGCAAAAGGGGTTTGCGCGTTGGCTTATCCGCACGATGTCGCTCAATTTTCAGAAGTTCCGGCTTTATTAAAAAAAATCGTCGCCGACCTGGGCGGGCTGGATTTGGCGGTTTTCATGGCCGGAGTCAACTTTCCGCCCGGCGGGTTGGATCAATATAACTTTGAAAACGACCGCAAGATGATCGAGGTTAACCTGCTCGGCGCAATGGCCTGGCTGAATCCCATCGCCGCCATGTTTCAATCTGCCAAAGCCGGTCAGATCGTGGGCATTTCTTCCGTCGCGGGAGATCGCGGCCGCGTGGGCAACCCGGGCTATAACACCTCCAAAGCCGCGCTGACCACCTATTTGGAAGCGCTCCGCAACCGCCTCACCCGCTCCGGCGTCCACGTGCTGACGGTGAAGCCGGGCTTTGTCAAAACCGACATGCTCAAAGCCGCGCAAGGCGGCACGCCTTTTGCGATTGAACCAGCGCAAGCCGCGCAGGAAATTTATCGAGCCATGCAAAAGCGCAAGCAAACCATTTACACGCCCGCGCTCTGGCGCTGGATCATGCTGGCGATTCAACATACGCCTTCCTTCATCTTCAGGAAGCTCTCTTTCTAAAATGCCGAACGATACCGCCGCCCTCTTTGGGACATTCGCTACTTTTGAAAATTTTGGTCACTCGCTACAAGCGCCCGCCTATCGCTTTCAACCCAAAACCACCGAAGAAATTTATGCGGTGTTTCAGCTTGCCAAAAAGCACGGATTATCCGTTGGCGCGCGCGGAGCCGGACGAAGCTACAACGACGCCTCGTTAAACGGCGGCGGCATTCTGCTGGATGTTTCAGCGATGAATCAGTTTTTGGAATGGGACCCTGCTACCGGTCAGGTTGTTTGCGAGCCTGGCGTCACCATTGAACAGCTTTGGCAGAAAGTCCTGCCGGATGGCTGGTGGCCGCCGGTCGTCTCCGGAACGATGTTCACCACGCTGGGCGGGTGTCTCTCCACGAACATTCACGGCAAAAATAATTTCCAAATGGGCCCAATTGGCGAACACGTTTTGGAATTTACGGCCCTCCTGCCCACTGGCGCGGAAGTGACCTGCTCGCCGAAAAAAAACGGCGACTTGTTCTACGCCATGATCAGCGGGCTGGGCATGTTGGGAATTTTTACTTCGATTAAATTGCAGATGAAAAAAATGGAATCGGGCGCGCTGGAAATTCACGCCTGGCCCACGAAAACCCTGCAAGGCCACCTAAACTTCATTGAAGAAAACGCGCCGCACTATGATTACATCGTCGGCTGGCTGGATACGATTAACACGCTGGGGCATGGGCAAATTCACGCCGCCAAATATTTGCACGCCCACGAAGACCCTCACGCGCCGCAGAATATGCGGCTTGAAAATCAGCATCTTCCCAACCGTTTGTTTGGCGTCATGCCAAAATCTTTACTGCATTATTTTATGACGCCCTTCGTCAACAACTTTGGCTGGGGGTGGGTCAATCGCGCCAAATATTTGGCCAGTTTACGAACGCATACGTTTCGGCAAGCGCACGCGGCCTTTCACTTTTTATTGGATTATGTGCCGGATTGGGAACGCGCGGCCGGACGCGGCGGATTGATTCAATATCAATCCTTCCTGCCCAAAGAAACCGCGCTAAAGGCCTGGACCGAAATGCTGACTCTGGCCAAAAAACGGGGACTCCCCTCCTACCTCGGCGTCACTAAACGTCACCGCCCGGATAAATTTTTGCTCAGCCACGGGGTGGACGGCTTTTCGCTGGCGCTGGATTTCAAAATCACCGAGCGTAAACGCGCCGGACTCGCCCAAATGCTTCAGGAATATGACCGGATTGTAGTGGAACATGGCGGGCGGTTTTACTTTGCCAAAAACAGCGAAACTTCCGCCGAAACCGCCAAAGCCTTTTTGGGCGAAGCGACGCTTGCCAAATATAAAAAACTAAAAAAACGCTGTGACCCGAACGGCCTGCTCGAAACCGATTTATATCGTCGCCTCTTTAAGTAAGGACGGGCGCGCTCGCTTCATCCAATCCATTAAATAGGCTTTACCAGAAATTATTAAATTGGGACGCGGAAAAACGCAGATGGACGCTGATTTTTTGAAGATGCCATTCCAAAAACGGCTCTTGTCAGCGTTTTCAGCGTTCATCAGCGTCCCATTAAAGCCTTGAAAATTATTTCGGATAAAGGCTAATGAACTTCGTCACTGAAGACCTCGGTTTAATCGAATACGAAATCGCCTGGAGACTCCAAGACCAATACGCGGCAGAGATTGCGCGCGGTCAACGCCCGCCAACTTTACTGCTTTTGGAGCATCCGCATGTGTACACGTTTGGGCGCAAAGGCCACGCGGAGAATTTACTCTGGAACGCGGAACAACTTCAGCAAAAGGGCATTGCCACGCACTGGGTAGATCGCGGCGGCGACGTAACCTATCACGGCCCCGGCCAGTTGGTTGGCTATCCATTATTTCCGCTGGGAAAATTAAATGCGGAAGCTAAACTCCCCACGGCGGATTACGTTGGGTACATTCGCAACCTTGAGAAAGCGCTCATCGTCATGCTGGCGCAATTTGGGCTGGGCGCCGGCCAGCGCACAGGCAAAACCGGCGTGTGGATTCAAAGCGACCTCGCTTCGCGTTGTCCGCATTGCAAACCGGAAGATCGCAACAAACCGGCCAAGATCGCGGCCATTGGCGTCAAGGTGGACGCGCAAGGCGTCTCACGTCACGGCTTCGCGCTCAACCTCAACCCCAACATGGACTATTGGGAAGGTATCATCGCCTGCGGACTGCAAGGCGAGCCCATCATCTCCATGGCCGACTTGCTCTCGCCCACGCCGAAAATGCAGGCCGTCAAAGAAGCGGCGCGCGCCGCCTTTCAGGAAGTTTTCAACCCATAGTCCCTTTGGGTCGCCCAACCTGCATTGACTTCTCATCTAAAACTGATTTAATCGGAGGACTTTCATTAAGGAGCCTCCATGACTACTCCAACCCGACCTACGCTCAGTCGCCGTGACTTCCTCCGCTTTGGCGGAGCGCTCGCCACCACTTCGCTCTTGGCGGCTTGCACTCCACAAGAAAATACCAGCGCCCCGCAAACAGATGGGCAAACCCAAACGCCGTTCAACGAACCGCCCCAAGCGCCCGTCAACATCGAAGCGCCGCTCGCGGCCATCGTCCTCAATCGTCTGGCGTTTGGCCCGCGCCCGGGAGACGTGGAAACCTTCAACGCCCTCGGCGCAACAGACGAAGCCAGATTGCAAGCCTATCTACAACAACAATTAAATCCAGAAACGCTTGACGACAGTGAGTTTGAAGCCCGCTACGCACAGGCTGGTTTTGAAACCTTGCATAAATCCCTCGAAGAACTCTACGCCGACCACGTGGCCAACAATCCCTACGACACAAACGACGACGCGTATTGGGATTGGTACTACAAACCCGCTTACGAATTAGTGGATGCAACCTTTCTACGCGCCGTGTACAGCAAAAAACAACTCGCCGAAACGCTCGCCGATTTCTGGCACAACCATTTCAACATTTACCTCGGGCAGGATGACGGCGTTCCGTTAATTGTGTCCTACAATCGAGACGCGCTTCGCGCCAACTTCTTTGGCAATTTTCGGCAACTCTTGGAAGCGGTCGCCACGCATCCTGCCATGCTCTATTACTTAAATCAAAATAACAGTAGCGACGCCGGACCCAACGAAAATTTTGCGCGCGAACTCTTTGAACTGCACACCCTCGGCGCGGAAAATTACCTCGGCGTGCGCGACCCCAACACCGTTGAAAAAGACGCCAATGGAATCGCAGTTGGTTATGTGGATAACGACGTCTATGAAGCCGCGCGTTGTCTCACCGGCTGGCGTGTGGATGACGACCTCGGCGAATGGGAAGATGGCGTAGAAAAAACCGGCCGGTTCATTTACTACAAACCCTGGCACGATCGCTTCAACAAACTCGTCCTCGGCAAATACATTCCCGCCGATCAGGAAGATCAACGCGACGGACGCGACGTGTTGGATTTGCTCGCCGATCACCCAGGCACAGCCCGATTCATTGCGCGTAAACTTTGCCGCCGCTTCATCTCAGACACGCCGCCGGATTCAGTCACCCAGGCAGTTGCCAACGCCTTTACAGAAAACCGCAACGCGCCAGACCAGTTGAAGCGCGTTTATGAAACGCTCTTTAACTCGCCTGAATTTCGTCAGACCTTCGGGCAGAAAATCAAACGCCCGCTCGAAGCCGCCATCTCGATGATGCGCGCATTAAATTCCGAGTTCATCCGCGCGCCCAGCGGCATTCCCTGGATGATTGGGCTAATGGGCCAGCCGCTCTTTGAACGCCGCTCGCCAGATGGCTACCCGGACATAAAAGAATATTGGGCCAACTCGATGTCGCTTTTATTTCGCTGGAATTTTGCCGTGGGCCTCTCCGAAAATTGGCTGGATGACGAAGAGCAAAACCGCACCGTCCGCACCGATTTATTTTCTCAAACCCCGGCAGAGCTTCGCACCGCCGAAGCGCTCGCCGATTTTTGGATTCCACGATTACTCAATCAACCCGTCTCCAATGCCGACCGCGAAGCGCTCATCAAAGTGCTCGCTCAGGAATACGCGCCAAGCGAAACCCTCTCCGAAGAGCATGTGCGCTATGCCCTGCCCGCCATGATCGAAACGCTTTTAATGAGTCCATCCTTTCAATGGAAATAAAGGTGAATATTCCAAAACCAATCCTCTCCCGTCGCCAATTCCTGCAAGGCTGTTCTTCCGCCATCGCCGCCATGGCGGGCGCGCGCCTCACCAACCTGGCTTTTGCCAAAGAGAGCGACGCAACCGACACTTTGGTGGTGGTCTTCCTGCGCGGCGGCTGGGATGCGCTAAACGTCGTCCCGCCGATCGACGGCGACGATCGCGGCTTTTACGAGAAGGCCCGCCCCAACCTGAAAATAACAGACCTATTGCCGCTAAACGAACAATTTGGTTTACACCCTGCGTTAGCGCCGCTCCAGGGCTTGTATCAAGATGGGAAGTTGGGCGTGGTTCACGCGGTTGGACTCAACCACGATACGCGCAGTCACTTTGACGCGCAAGAATATATCGAACTCGGCACGCCCGGCTCAAAAAGTATCACCTCCGGTTGGATCACCCGCCATTTACAAGAAGTTGGCGCTTCCTCCATTTTGCCCGCCATCGCCACAAACGGCGCGCCCAGTTCACTGCTTAATTTTGTGCCCACCGTTAATTTAAACAACCCGGAAGATTTCTCTCAATGGGGAAATGATTTAATCGCCTCGCAACAAGCCGCCCTGCGACAGTTATACCAGGGCGAGAGCCTGTTACATCGCGCCGGAACGCGCACGCTGGACGCATTAAAGATTGTCAGTCCGCTGGTGGAAAAGGAATATCAGCCCTCCAACGGCGCGGCGTACAACGAGGATGAATTAGGACAACAACTGAAAACCATCGCGCAGATGATTAAACTGGATGCAGGCTTAAAAGTGGCGGCTGTAGATTTTGGCGGCTGGGACACGCACGAATATGAAACCGACGGCAACGGCGGCTACATCGCCGATTTACTGGGGCAACTAGCCAACGGGCTTTCCAATTTCTATCTGGACCTTGACGCAGGCTACACGGAAAAATTATCCGTCGTGGTGATTAGCGAGTTTGGACGCCGGTTGGTGCAAAACGAATCGTACGGCACAGATCACGGCCATGGGAGCGTGATGCTGGCGCTGGGCGGCAACGTGAATGGCGGGCAAGTCTATGGCGCTTTCCCCGGATTGCACAACGACCAGCTTTACGACCATGCAGATTTGGCCATCACCACCGATTATCGTTCTGTCTTGGGAGAATTGCTGGCCAAGCGTTTGGGCAATTCCAACCTTGAAAATGTCTTCCCCGGGTTTTCCGGGGGGTACGCCCCGTTGGGATTGTTCCGCTAAAATCAAAACCCCTTGAGCCAACTCAAGGGGTTTTGATGACAAACGTCCGGCGGTGAATTTCAGAATAGCCCAAGCCCTTAATTTTATTTCGATGAAATAACGTACCATAGCCTTTATGCTGACGAAAACCATAGTGGGGATATTCGCCATCCAGTTCTTGCATTAATTTGTCTCGCGCAGTCTTCGCCAAAATGGAAGCGCAGGCAATGCTCAGGGATTTTTGGTCGCCCTTCACCAGCGCCGTTTGGGGAATGTCCAACTCCGGCAGTTCAAAGCGAAAATCGGTGAGCAAATAGCCTGGATAATTTGCCAGCGCTTCAAGCGCCCGCAAGCCCGCCAAACGGGTGGCGGGCACGATCCCCAGCGTATCAATTTCACTGGCAGAAGCAAAGCCCACGCCCCAACTTTGGGCCACGGATTGAATGACGCCGGCCAGTTTGGAGCGGCTGAGGGGAGTCATCTGTTTGGAATCGCGGGCCCCGCCCAAGGCTTGAGTCAGATGCGCGCGATCGCCAGGCAGAATCACCGCGCCCACGCAGACCGGCCCGGCCAGCGCGCCGCGTCCAGCTTCATCCATGCCTGCAATCTGCGGATAGGCAGGCCATAATAGTTTTTCAAATTTAAGGGTGGGAGCGGAAGTCATACAAACCGCGAAGCGAATTCCAATGAATGCGAAAGATATCGGCGATCATTTTTAGCGCGTCGCGCACGGCGCTCACTTTGCTTTCCGCGTCGAAATACCAGTGGATGGGAACTTCCCGAATGCGGAGTTTTTGTTTGCGGGCGAGATAGAGTAATTCAATATCAAACGACCAGCCGGACAAAGTTTGTTGTTCAAAAAGTTGTTGCGTGGTTGCGGCGCGAAAACACTTGAAGCCGCATTGCGTATCGTGAAAGCCAGAGAGGATGAACGTTTGAATGAAGAAGTTAATGACGCGCCCGCCCCAATGCCGATAGGGCGGTTCGTTATAGCGCACCGCGCCAAAGGCTTCGCGCGAACCGATGGCCACGTCAAAGTCGTTTAACTGCGGCGGTAAAAATCTTAAGACTTCTTCAATCGGCATGGAAAGATCGGCGTCGCAGATAAAACGATATTCGCCGTGCGCGGCCAACGCGCCACGTTTGACGGCAATCCCCTTGCCTTTAAGTTCTTCGTGCAGGACCAGCAAGTTGGCTTTGGTGTTAGAAAATTTTTGAGCGACTTCAAAAGTGCGGTCTGAACTGCCGTTTTCCACGACCACAACTTCAAAACTAAAGTTCTGGGTTTCGAGGAAATTAAAGATGGCCGCTAAAGCGCGAGGCAAACGTTTCTCTTCGTTATAAGCGGGGATAATGACTGAAAGCAGGGGCGCAGACAAGGTAATTTATTGAGCAAACAGGACGGCGTAAGCCGCCCCAAGCAAGATGATACATTCACAGATAAACATGACGCCAACCAAGGCAAGTTGCTGAACCGTAAGCCCCATCAGCTTGCCTTTTTGAGGGACCTTTTTGGCGGGCGCTCTCTTTTTTTGCGGCGCGTCTGGCGCTTGCGAAGTCTGTTCCTCTGTAGACTCTTCTTCAAAGCCGTAGGCATCCGCTTCGGGTTGGGTTGGGTCGTACAGATCATGCGTGCGTTCGGCCGCGGCTTGCGGAATTTCCGGCGGCGGGCGGCGCTCGGCTGGGAGGGTTGGGTCGAGGATGACGTCGCCGAGTCCGTATGCATAATCCAAACGCCAAACCGGGCGCGCCTGCAACACGGTGGAGCAAAACTGCTTGATGGCGTCGCTTTGGACGACACGCACAATCGGCCGCACAGATTCTACGTGCGCGGTGGGATCAAACGCGATCAAGACTCCCTCCACCGGGGATTTCAAATCCACGTTGATTCTTTCCAGGTAAATTTGAACCGCCCGCGCAAAGCGCGTGACGCGCGTCAGCAGGTTGATGGGCGCGGGTTGCGAAGCCCCATTATTCATCGTGTTCCATTGATCGCCTTTGGCCTCAAAGAAGCCCTTCACCGTGGTGACGTGAATCACATATACGCCGCTGGGCGCGAGTAAAATCAGCGGAATCACAATTTCGCTGTTGGGCAGGGTGAAGTTACGGATCAAGACATAACCCTTATCAAAAGCGCGTTGAAATTGGGCAATGACCGCCTTTTGAGCTTCCAACTCGGCGGTCCAGTTTAATCCATATTTCAATGTGCCTTGAAGGCGGCCAATGAAACTTAATTGGCCTTTGTCATCGTGTAAGGGAGTTTGATCAATAATCTTCATAAGGCATCGGCTTATTTAAAAGAAAGGCGCGTTTTCGAGGCAATCCTGATTCGCCTGCGGGTTGGTCGTAATCCACTCGTGGTCGTCCTTCTTTACCAACGCCACGCTTTTTGCCAGTTTAAATGTACTTGCCTTGAATTCTTCGCGCGCGCCAAGCAAAACCTGTTTGCCTTTTTGCAATCTTTCGGCCAAAGTTTTCCGGTCAAACACCATGCGGTCTGAAAAAGTAAAGCCCCGTCGTTCGTAACCGCGCACGGCTACAATTTGTCCGTTTTTATAACGAACTGCCTCAATCACTAGATCAATTTTCTTCGCCATAATCAGTCTCCGCGTCTATTTTAGCACATCCATTAAAACATAAAAACATCCTTACAGAGATATTAATTCCGTAAGAATGTCTCAAAGCGTAGTGAGCAAGCGTTCATTTTTTATTGGTCGTATCTTTAGTTAATATAAAAACCGCCATATATGGGGATATGACGGTTTATCATGCCTACTTGTCGGGGCGACAGGATTCGAACCTGCGGCCTCTTGCTCCCAAAGCAAGCGCGCTAGCCGGACTGCGCCACGCCCCGATATTTCAAACCAACACTTCGCGCTATCTCCGCCGCGATGCGCCTAAAGCCTGCCGAGTATAATGCGAAGGATGAACACCCGTCAAGCCATTCTGAAAAATATCTTTTTTACGTTCCTCTTCGGACTTTCAGCCTGCTCCACCTCAAATGAAATTCCCCACACCCCAACCGCCACACAACCCCCGCCACCCACATCCACAGCAACATTTACACCCAGCCCCGTCCCACCGACTGCAACCGCCACCCCGCTGACTTGTCTGACCGCGGCCGGGCAAGTCAAGCCAGATGTCGTTTCCACAACCAATCCGCCGCAGGAATTTTTAATCTACCTTCCGCCTTGTTACGAAACCCAAACCGAGCTTAACTATCCAGTTTTATATCTGCTCCACGGGCAGACCTACAATCAAGATCAATGGGTTCGGCTGGGCGTTCCCACGATTGCAGACCAACTCATTCAGAGCGGCGAAGCGTCGCCATTCATCGTCGTCTTTCCAGACGACCGCTACTGGAATCTTCCGGCGGGCGCGGGCTTTGGCAATCGTCTCATCCGCGACCTGATTCCCTACGTGGACGCTCACTATCGCACCTATGCCGACCGCGAACATCGCGCCCTGGGCGGGCTTTCGCGCGGCGGCGGCTGGACGGTTCAACTAGGCTTTGAACACCCTGAGCTATTTAGCATATTAGGCTTACATTCCCCGGCCATCTTCAAAGACAATGCGCCAGTCGTCGAGCGAATCATCAAAAACATCCCCGAAGCGGAACGCCCGCGCCTGTGGTTTGACGTTGGCGACGCCGACCGCGAGTTGGGCAGCGCCACCCTGTTGGAAGAAGCGCTGACCCGTCAAAACTACTTCCATGAATTTCACCTCTTCACCGGCGACCATAGCGAAAGTTATTGGGGCGCGCACGTGGGGGCTTACTTGCGTTGGTACGCAGAACAATGGTCAAGCGTGACGGCTGAGCAATAAGCTATAATTTTCAGGCAGGAATTTAGCTTCTTCGCCATGTTACAATTAATTTGAGAATGGAACGCGCCCAATGAGAATAGTCGTAGACGCCTCAACTGTTATTGCAGTAATTATTGGCGAAGCAGAGAAAACAAAATTAATTGAGCTAACAAAAGACGCAACGATTGTTGCGCCGCCTTCCATTGATTGGGAAGTGGGCAATGCTTTTACCGCCATGTTGAAGCGTTCTCGCATCAATCTTGAACAGGCGCTCAAGGCCATCGAGGTCTACCAAGAAATTTCGCTGGAGATTGTCGAGATAGATTTAAAAGAAGCGATACGACTTGCCGGTAAACATAATGTCTATGCTTACGACGCCTACATCCTACAATGCGCCATCGAACACAACCTGCCCTTAATTTCACTGGATCAGGATATGATCAATATCGCCAAACAAGAAGGCGTACAAGTTTTTGAGGTGTAACCATGACGACTTATTCTTATTCCGAAGCCCGTGAACGGCTTTCTGCTTTACTGGAAAGGGCCTTGCTGGAAGGGCAGGTTAAATTGAGAAGCCGCGACGGTCGAATCTTTGTCATTCGTCCCGAGCGCCTCCCAAAGACCTCGCCTTTTGAAGTCCAAAGTATAAAACTGCCAATTTCCAAAGTGGATATTCTCGAAGCGCTCCGCGATGGTAGGACAAGGTTTTCCAACGGGAGCGTTAAATGAACATTTTTATCACCGGCGGCGCGGGATACATCGGCTCCGCCACCGCAGAAGCCCTGATTCAGGCTGGTCACGCCGTGACGGTTTATGATTCGCTCATTACCGGCCATCGCGCGGCCATTCCGGCTCGGGCCAAATTTATCCACGCTTCGCTGGACGACAGCCACGCCCTCGCCGAAGCGCTGACCTCCACCAAATACGACGCGGTGATGCACTTTGCCGCATTCATTGAAGCTGGCGAAAGCATGAAAGACCCCGGCAAGTTTTTTAGGAACAACTTTAGCAATTCCCTACAACTCATGGAAACGGCCATCAAGGCCGGAATCAAAAAGCTGGTCCTGTCTTCAACGGCGGCAGTCTATCAATCCAACGATGAGCCGCTGACCGAAGATTCGCCGCTGGGGCCCACCAACGTCTATGGCCACACCAAGCTAATGACCGAGCAGGCGCTGGAGTGGTATCGCTCCATTCATGGTTTACATTTTGCCGCGCTTCGTTACTTCAACGCGTGCGGCGCATTGCCCGGGCGCGGCGAAGCCCATCAGCCTGAATCGCATCTCATTCCACGGGTGTTGGAAATCGCGCAAGGCAAAGCCAACTCGGCGACGATTTACGGGACGGATTACCCAACCCCCGACGGCACGTGCATCCGCGACTATATTCACATTGCAGATTTAGTCTCCGCGCATGTTTTGGCGTTAAATGCGCTGACTCAAAAAGACAAGCTGATTTACAACATCGGGAGCGGCAATGGATTCTCCGTCCGCGAGGTGATTTCCGCCGCGCGCAAAGTAACCGGTCACGCCATCCCGACGGTTGAATCTCCGCGCCGCCCAGGCGACTCGGCGCGTTTGGTGGCCTCGCCGAAAAAGATCATGGCCGAATTGGGTTGGAAGCCCACGTACACAAATTTGGAAGCGATCCTCTCCAGCGCGTGGGAATGGCATCAGTCGCACCCGAATGGGTATGACGAGCGCGGGTAAATTCATCCGCGGCGCAACTGCCTAAAGAAAACAGAAGCAGGCCTCCCGAAGAAAGATGCGGGAGGTTTTTTTCATCCACAGACCGTTTGTGAAAATATTTACAAACAGGATAATCCAGAGTAAAATGGTGAAATATTTCACCATTGGAGGTAGAAATGAACACTCACTCTATTCCACATGTTGTCATTATTGGCGCAGGCTTTGCGGGGCTGGAGGCCGCGCGCGGGTTGGCCAAGGCGCGCGTGCGCATTACGCTGATTGACCAGCACAATCATCATCTCTTTCAGCCGCTGTTATATCAGGTGGCGATTGCCGGTTTGCTCCCCTCGCAAATTGCCCAGCCCATCCGCACGATCTTTCGCAAACAAAAAAACCTCACGTTTCAAATGGGCATGGTCAGCGCGATTGACGTGGAACAAAAATATGTCAAGCTAAACGGCTCAATCATTGCCTATGATTATCTGGTGACGGCGGTGGGCGGGCGCACCAATTTTTTTGGCTTTGCAGACGTTGAAAAATATGGCTATCAACTGAAAGACCTGGAGACCGCCGTCAACACGCGCAACCAATTGTTGCGCATGTTTGAACAGGCCAGCCACACCGCGGATGTGGAAAAAAGAAAAGCCCTGCTGACGTTTGTAATTGTGGGCGGCGGGCCCACCGGCGTGGAAACCGCGGGCGCCTTGGCGGAATTAATTTCGCATGTGATGAAGAAGGATTATCCGCGTTTAAATTTGAACGAGGCGCAGGTGGTTTTGTTGGAAGCCGGAAACAGTTTGATCGGTTTTTATCCCGCCGAATTGCGCACAGCGACGCTGAAATTGTTGCAAGCAAAAAATGTGAACGTGCGGCTGAATTCCAAACTGGAAAGTTTCAACGGGCAATTTGTCCGGCTGGCAGATGGGGCGGAGATTGAAACGCAAACGCTGATCTGGACGGCCGGAATCAAAGCGGTTGAAGTTTTGGAAAATTTGAACGCGGAAAAGGCCAGCGGCGGAAGGATACGCATCGCGCCGACCTTACAACTGCCCGGGCATCCTGAAGCATTCGTCATCGGGGACGCGGCCTTCCTGCTCGATGAACAAGAACGCCCCCTGCCGATGATTTCCACCGTGGCCATTCAACAAGGCGCGGCCGCCGCCAAAAACATTTTGAGATTAATCAACAGGCAGGCGCTTGAGCCTTTTCATTATAAAGACCCGGGCTTGCTGGCCACGATTGGGCGCAATGCGGCTGTGGCCAGAATCTTTGGCATTTCCTTCAGCGGCTATATCGCCTGGGCGATTTGGGTCTTTTTGCACATTTATCGCATTATCGGCTTTCGCAACCGCATTCTTGTGCTGTTCAACTGGGCCTGGGATTACGTCTTCTACGACAATCAAGTGCGGCTGATCACCAAAGAATAGACATTATCTGAAATAACCGTCCCGAAGGTTTTTTCAAGCAAGTCAAAGGGCGCTTGCCAGCCTTCGGGACGTATGTCTAATGAACTTCGCCTATTTATCTTCCGCCAGATGAAAGCGATGCAGGAAACGATGAAAGATTGGCGTCATCAAAATGCCCACCGAAGCCAGCAGGATCACGCCGGAATACAAGGCATAGAACGAAGCGAAGAGTTTCCCGCCCACCGTACGCACGGGGTTGACCGGGCCCATGCCGCCCAAAATCATGGAGGCGTTTAGGAGCGCGTCAATCCACGAGAGGCCTTCGAGAGCGTGATAGCCCAAAATGCCAAGTCCCAAAGAAAAACACAATAACAACGCGCATAATGCGCCGTTTAGAAACAGGCGTTTCGCAAACACGCCTTTTTTGGCCAAAGGTTGTTTATGATTTTCGTACATGGCTCACCCTGCTCACTTGACTGTATAGATGGCAAATCCGCGTGGGGCCGCAAAGAATTGAGCGCGGCCGCTTGCGTCGGTCTGTTGGGCAATCGGCGGGGCCATGTCTTTTTTGCTCCACCAGGCCACCGGCGCGAGTTCGGCATGTTTCCATTGCGTATTCACCCACGCGCCATTCCAGCGGTCGCCGCGATTGTTTAGGATGTAGATCAGGCCGGGCTGAGTTCCGTAGCCATTCCGTTGCATCACATATAAATCGTCCGCCAGATATAAAACCGAAGTGGAGCCGCCCGCATACTTCTCATGCGCAGAAACGAGCGCGGCCAACCCGTTAGCTGTGCCTTCCAAAGCCAAGTTGTAATTAAAATAATCCTTCCAGAAAACGCAGGGAAAGCCTTCGTGCGTCAAAATGTAGGAGTAGGCCAGCAGTTTGTCGTTGGCGATGGGGCGGCCTGCGTCGCGCAGGTCATGATTTTCCACAAACGTCACCGTGTAGCGCGGTTGGGCTTTCAAGATCGAATCGCCATTGACCAGACTCTGCAAGCCAAACCCATACTGATCGCAGAGATTCTTCAACAAATCCCGCAGGGGAAAATCAAAAGCGTCTACCGGGTTGGAGTTGGAGAAGTTCACCTCGCGTTCCCAATTGAGCGTGTTGGTGGCCGAATCCCAATATTCCGCCACGCCGTAGGGCGTAATCACCCGGCCATCGCGCATATACCGATATTCCTGAATGGCGGTGATGGTGTTCGCGCCGTAGCCTTTGGCGAAGTCAAAGCGAAAACCGTCAAAGCCAATTTCTTCAATCAACCAGCGCGTAAACTTAAGAATCTCCGCATAGACATACGGACTGCGATGAGACAAGTCGGGCATGTCGCCAAAGGTCATCTCATCCCAGGATTCGTACAAGTTCGGATGAAAGCATTCCCAATTACGCGGAAACCTGCCGCTCTTGGGAGTGAACTTCGTCCAGCGCGTTTGCCCACTGATTGGGTTGGTCTCTTGCGCGTCTGCCCCACTGCAATGGTTGATCACAATATCGGCGATGACGTTCATTTGATTTTGGTGGGCGTTCGCAATCAGCGCCGCCAGTTCCGTGCGCGTCCCAAACCAGGTGGGGAGAGTCCCCTTTTGATCAAATTCGCCGAGGTCGTAATAATCGTACGGGTCGTAGCCCATGGAAGGCCCCGTTAGGTTGGCGGCCTTGTGAATCGGCGGAAGCCAGAGCGCGGTAAAGCCAGCTTTGGCCAGTTCAGGGAGTTTTGTATTTACAAAATTCCACCACTGAAATTCCTTTTGATCCACTCGCGGGCAATCCCAGTGAAAGGCTTGCATCATCACGCCCATGTTCTTTTCTCCTCGCTTGCTTTTGGCCTTCCGAGCATGGCTGGATTCTAATTTCAAAACTTCAAAAGTGAAAGCGTAAAAATCTTCAGCCAACCGACTCGTTCGATAAGAAATAGGTTTGCGCGGGCAGGAGCAAATGCCAGCGCTTGCCGGTGGCGTAGACGGTGGTACAGCGCGAACGCGGCAGGCGCGTAATCAGCGCTGAATCGTACAGCAAAATGGAACGGTTGGTGATTTTCTCAATCACCGTCCAGTGATCGTGATAGCCCTGCAAGCCTAAAATAATGGCGCGCGCGGGCGCGCCGTCTAAAAAAGCCTGCATGGATTTCCAGAAAGTCGTCAGATCGGGGTTGGGCACGCCGCGCCATGGGACGCTGACATTGGCAATCCGTTTCTTGCCAATCACTTTGTGGAGGATGACCAGCATCTCGGTGTGCATGATGCCGCCAATCAAAAATTTGCTTAGCAAGCGGCGGCGCGAAAGGTAGTGAATCAAATCGTCAAATAGCCGTTGCGTTTCCTGATCCGAAGAATGGTTGATAAAACGCTCGGCGTTGATAACGCTGTACAAGCCGCACAAAGAATCCAGGCCGCCTTGTTGAAACGGCGGCAGTTCGCTTTGGAGATTTGAAGGCTTGGGCATGGCGTCTCTTAAAAAATAAAAGATTGCAAGTACGGAAAGGGTTCCCGGCGTGCAATCTTTTGATCTGGCTTTGGGCGGGAGCGTTTTTCTAACCGTGCATGTGTTGATAGAGGGCGCGCAAATTGCGTTCGTGCAAAGTGACGGCCAAGCCACCCAAATGCACGCGGCTCTTGCCGCAATCTTCAATATGAATGCTTTCCAGATATTCATCCACATTTTTACGTTTGCCGGCAGATTTCACCGCTTTTTTGATATTGTTCAGATAATTCATGTTCTCGCGTACAGCCGCGTCAATTTCGCCGCGCAGGATGATGTCGCCATGGCCTTGGATGATATTTTCCAACCCCATTTTGCCGATTTTCTTGATGGAAGCCAGCAGGTCGTCCAAGTCGCCGTCCACCACATAAGGAAGCGGCATAAAGGAATCGCCCGCAAACAACACGCGATCTTCCTCCACCAAAACGGAGATGCCGTCTGGGCTGTGGCCAAAAGCCTGAGAGAGAATCAGATTCTTCTTCCCGACGCGCATGGTCAATTCGCCGGAGGCAAACGTCAGATGCGGAAGGACGATTTTTACATTCCGCAAATTTGGGTTTTGTTTTTGCGCGCCCTCCAGCGAGGGGCGGCCCACTTCTTCCAAAAACTTGCGGCAGTTGGCATGAGCAATCACCGTGGCGCCCGGAAAGAAGCAGTTTCCCCAGGAATGATCGGCATGATAATGCGTGTTGATCACATAGCGCACCTGCACGCCCAACTCATGCTCGATAAACTCGCGCATTCCGAGGGTCTCCTCCGGCAAGGCCAGGGTGTCAATCACCACCGCCCATTGCGGGCCAATAATGACTCCAGCCGTCACCTGGGCGTAAATTTCGCTCTGAAACCAATAGACATTTTCTGAAACTCGTTCTCTGTGCATGTTTAAACGCCCTTAACTAATGGAGTATGCCCTCTTAAATAGCACAATCCCGCCTAAATTTCAAGTTAAATAGACAAATTCGTTAGGTGACCTTTCGGGGGGCGGCCGTTAACTTGATTCTCCCCCCTGCCCGTGATAAACTTTATGTAATGCCTGCCGATATTCTGGTCGTTACCAGCTCTAAAAACACCGGAGAATCGATCCGCCAAACGATGGAAGAGACGGATCTATATCGGATTCACCTTGCCGCCAACAAAGAGACGGCAATTGTCCTGGCTGATAAATCCGGTATCCCGCTGGCCATGCTCGACCTGGCGTTAGGCGCGGAAACCGTGGAGGAAATCGGCCGCGCCCTTCGCACTATTAGCGGAAGCATCAACCTCGTCATCGTTTGCGATGATAAACAAAACCCTCCCGCCTTCGACAGCCTGCGTCCATGGATTTTGGTTAGGAAACCATTTGACATGTCCGACTTTTTAACCGCAATCAGCAAACCGTACTCCGCGCCCACTCCTGCCGCCGCCGAATCAAAGACGCACCCCTGGCTCAACGACGTGACCAAAGCCGCGCAACACCTCACCCGCCTCACGTTGGAGTCCTCTTCGCAGGCGGCTTTAATCACCCGCCAAAAAGACCTGTGGGCCTACGCCGGGGGACTCTCTCAAAGCGCCGCCAAAGAAATTGCCCAAACCGTCACGCGCAATTGGGATGGGCAAAAAGGTTCGGATTTGCTCCGCTTCATTCGACTGGAAAGCACCAAGGCCGAGCACATGCTCTACGCCACGCGCCTCGCCACCGACGTTGTGCTGGCTCTGGTCTTTGACGCAGAAACGCCCTTTAGCACGATCCGCTCACAAGCCAGCCAACTGGTTTACAAACTCGATAACGAAAAAGGCAACACGCAACAACTCAAAGCCGTTCAAGAGGAAGAAGATTTGGAAGGCCCGGACGAAATTCGGCAGATTGCAGATATTCTCAAATCTGTGCCGCCGCCCAACGCCAGCCCCGCCTCAGAGAATCGCCTGACCCAACCCCCGCCCCAACCGCTGACGCCGTTCGACCCCAACCAAACGCGCATCTCCGCGCCGCTTTCAGAAGCCATCGCCTACAATCGCAATTCCCCGCCGGTCATCAAACCGACCTCCATTCCAATTCCGGCTCAAACGTTGGAGAGCCAAACGCCAATTTCATTTGACGTGGAAGTGACGGCGCCTGCCCGCTCTCAACCCCGGCCGGAAACGCCGGTAGCCAAGCCAACTTCCAATACAGACGAAACCCGCGAAAGCGCCACCACCGAAGCCGCGCGTAAATTGGTGGTAGAGCCAACCACCGCCGGTTTATATCACCTGACTTATGCCTGTTTGCTCGTGCCACGCTTTTCTTCACACTTCATCACGGGCGACCTATCCGAAAGGATGGACGCCTGGCTTCCGAACATTTGCGTGGCCTTTGGCTGGCGCTTGGAATATTTGGCTGTGCGCCCGGAATATTTACAATGGGTTGTTAACGTTCAACCCAACTCCTCGCCCGGCTATTTAATGCGCATCGTGCGCCAGCAAACTTCCGAAAAACTCTTCAGCGAATTTCCGCGCTTCAAAAAAGAAAACCCATCAGGTGATTTTTGGGCGCCAGGCTACCTGATTATGGGCGGAACGCAACCTCACCCGCCGCAACTCGTGCGCGATTACATCCGCCAAACCCGTCAACGACAAGGACTGGAAGCCCCACTGCAAAAAGGGTAACGAGCAACCAACCGCTTCATAACGTAAAACAAAAAAAACATCTTCCCGATGTTTTTTTGTTTTACGCAATCCCTGGGAATAGTTGACTTGCCAAAAGCCCGCGTGGAATGTAGAATGACTTTAAGTTGAAGAGAGCATTTCATCATATTTTTTCAACTAATTCACCCTGAGTTGAAAGGAAATAAAATCATGGCAGACCTCTGGTTAACCTCATTGATCACCAACACTCCCCAAGAAGGCTTTGAACTGGCGATTACGCTCAGCCGCCGCGGAGTGAAATATACCCAGCCCGACGTGGAAACGCTCAAGAAATTACGCCCGGATTATGCAAACTCCGCAGATTCGCTGACAGCGGCTTCGCAAGTCATCGCCATCCATTTCCAAACGATTGCCGCGGCAAACGGCTACTGGCTGAACAAATAAAATCGGGCCGCGCAATTCAAGTTAAACAACGCAGAGTATAATGAATATATTCTGCGTTTTATTTTTTAATTGGGATTTACACATGCCGCCTACTTTGTATTTAATTGATGGTCACGCGCTCGCCTATCGGATGTATTTCGCGCTTACGGCGGGGGGCGGAGGCGGCTCGCGCTGGCAAACTTCCAGCGGCGAGCCAACGGCCGGGGTGTATGGGTTTGCGCGCGAGTTGATTCGCGTGCTGGAGCAGGAACGGCCTGAATACCTGGCGGTGGCGTTTGACGTGGGCAAAACGTTTCGCGACAAAATTTTCCCCGAATACAAGGCCACCCGCGAAAAAATGCCAGACGACCTGCGCCCGCAAATTGAACGCATCCGCGAGATGGTGGACGCCTTCAACATTCCGCGTTTGGAGATGGAAGGCTATGAAGCGGATGATGTGTTGGGAAGCGTGGCCAAAGCGGCTGGAGAAAAAGGCCTGGGCGTGAAAATTATCACCGGAGACCGCGACCTGCTTCAGTTAGTGAATGCGCGCACGGCGGTTCACCTCGCAGGCGACGACCATACCTATATCACCGATCAAGATGTGCTCAAAAAGTTGGGCGTGCGTCCCGATCAAGTGGTGGATTACAAAGCGATCGTTGGCGACACGTCCGATAACATCCCCGGCGTGAAGGGCGTGGGCGAAAAGACGGCTGTGTCTCTGCTGGAAAAATTTCAAACGCTGGATGCGATTTATGCAAATTTGGATCAGGTGGAAAACCGTTGGCGCGGAAAGTTTGAAGCCCACAAAGCGACCGCTTATTTAAGCCGCGATCTGGCGCAGATTGAAGTTAACTTGCAAGTCCCATTAGACCTTGAACACGCGGCCGTGAAGCCTTTTGACCCAGCCAAGTTGGAGGCATTTTTTAGCGTGATGGAATTCAAAACGCTCTTGGCGAAAGTTCCGGCGATTAGCGGGGGCATGAGCGTACCGCAAACGCCAAAAGTAAAAGCGGGCGGACAAATTTCGATGTTTGAAACGCAAGCGCCGGCGCCTCTGCTTGCCGCCGCGCCGGTGAACATTGAAGTTGTGATTGTGGATACGGATGAAAAACTGGAAGCGTTGTCGCAAGCATTGGCGCAAGCAAAAAACATTGCCTTTGACACCGAAACCACCTCCACCGAAGAGATGAGCGCCGAGTTGGTTGGCATTTCGCTGGCGATTAAAGCCGGGCAGGGCTATTACCTGCCGGTTGGTCACACGCAGGGAAAAAATTTAACGCTCAAAAAAATCATTGCCGCATTAACCCCGGCCATGACCAACCCCAAAATTGGGAAGGCGGCGCATAACGCCAAGTATGATTACATTATTCTGGCGCGGCATGGCTTAACCGTTTCGCCGCTGACGTTTGACACCATGCTGGCGGAATTCATCGTAGACCCGGCTTCGCGTCACCTCGGCTTGAAAAACCTTGCGGAACAACGGCTGGGCGAAGCGATGACGCACATTGAAGCGTTGATTGGCAAAGGCAAAAAACAAATCACGATGGACGCGGTGGCGATTGAAGCGGTTGCGCCGTACGCCGCCGCCGACGCAGAAACCACCCTGCGCCTGATTCCCATCCTCGAAAAAGAATTACAGCGCGTGAACGGCGAAAGCCTTTTAGCGGAAATTGACCTGCCGCTCACGCCCGTTCTGGCCAACATGGAAATGACCGGCGCGTTGATTGATACAAAATTCTTTGCGAAGTTCTCACAGGAATTAGCAGATCGCCTGGCTGAAATTGAAAAGGAAATTTACGGCTACGCAGGCAAGACTTTTAACATCAATTCGCCGCAACAACTTTCGGATGTGCTCTTCAATCATCTGCGCCTCGAACCGCCGGATAAAGGGCGCAAAACCGCGACGGGCTTTTACTCCACCTCGGCAGACGTGCTGGAACTGTTGCGCGACAAACACCCTATTTTGGAATGGATCCTTGAACAGCGCGAATTAGCTAAACTAAAATCCACGTATGTGGACGCGCTCCCCGCCGCAATCAACCCGCAGACCGGACGCGTGCATACTTCCTACAGTCAAATTGGCGCAGTGACTGGCCGGCTCTCTTCCAATAATCCCAACTTGCAGAACATCCCGATCCGCACCGAAACCGGAAGGCGCGTGCGAAACGGATTCATTGCCGAGCCAGGGAGCGTTTTGTTATCCGTGGATTACTCGCAAATTGAATTACGGATTGTGGCCCACATGGCTCAGGATGAAGCCATGCTTAAGGCCTTTCACGCCGGGGACGATATTCACGCCACCACCGCCGCCGCCATTTATGACCTTGAGCTAAGCGCCGTGACGAAGGACATGCGCCGCCACGCCAAAGCGATCAATTTCGGTTTAATTTATGGCATGTCCGCTTTTGGGTTAACCCGCTCCACCGATTTAACGCTGGCCGAAGCTGAAGATTTTGTAAAAGCCTATTTCACAAAATTCCCGGGCATTAAAAAATATCTGGATGGTATCCGCAGACAGGCCGCCGAAATTGGGTATGTGGAAACTTTGTTGGGGCGCAAGCGCTACTTCCCCGCTTTGCAAGGCAAGGTGAACGTACAAATGAAAAACCGCGAAGAGCGTGAAGCGATCAATGCGCCCATTCAAGGCACCGCGGCGGATATTATGAAACTGGCGATGTTAAAAATTCCAGTGGCTTTACAGGCCGCAAAGTTGCAGTCCAAAATGCTTTTACAAGTGCATGACGAGTTGGTGTTGGAATGTCGAGAAAATGAATTGGAGCAAACGGCGCACATCGTCCAAACGACGATGGCCAATGCCTACCCGTTGAGCGTTCCCCTCGAAACAGAAGCCCGAGCGGGCGCGAGTTGGGGCGAAATGGTTGTGTTATAAAATCCAAAAAAGCCAGGTCGCAAACATCAACGCGCAAAAGCAGACCAGGGTGAGCGCCCAGCCGCTTTTCACAAAATCGCGGAAGGTGTAGTTGGCGGGCGCGATCATAATGATGTTGACCGGATGCGAAAGCGGCGTGAGGAAAGAGATCGAACCGGCAATCGCCGTGACCAAGGCCGCCGCCTGCGGGTTCACGCCCAGTTGCAAGGCGGCGCTGATGGTAATCGGCGCGACAATTAAAGGGGAAATTTGTCCGCCCATGACCTGCGTCAGCAGAGCGCTCAATAAATAAGCCCCAACCATTAAGCCCATTGCGCCGAAAGGCTCCACCCAGCGCACCACCGCATTGCCAATTAATTGCGCCAATTCCGTTTGAAGCATGGCATAGCTGATCGAAATTGTTCCGGCGATTAAAAAGATGGCGCGCCACTTTACGGCCTGGTACATTTCATCCGGCTTCATCAAACCCGTCAGCAAGATTAACACAGCGGCGGCGAGCATGGCAATTTCAACCGGCATTCCGGCAAAGAGCGCAATCAACGCGCTGATGGAAATTCCAAGAGTCAGCAAAACGCGCGGCAGGTCCAACTCATCTTGATTTGAAGCGGATTCGACGACGACAAATTCATGTTGATTCTTTAGGTCGGGCAATTTCTCGGCGGGGCCCATCAGCAAAAGCGTGTCGCCTGCATGGAGCGCAAGCGCGGCCACGTCCGTCCGATAACTGCGTTGTTCGCGCCAGAGCGCCACGCCAATAAACCCATAGCGATTCCGAAAACCCAGATCGCGCAGGTTCTTTCCTTCCAGCGTGGAACGCGGCGGAATGATCACCTCGGCGAAGACGGTATCGCGCGGCAGGGTGGAAATCGGCTGGGTGGAGCGATAGACGCTCAACCCAGCCTGCTCCAGTTGCAAGGCGCGTTCTTCGCGTCCGATAATTAACAACGTATCCCCAACTTGAATTAAATTGCTCGTATCGCTCGCGGGGAAAATGCGGTCGCCGCGCCGAATGCCTAACACGGCCATGCCCAGGCCTTTGCCAATATCGGTTTGATACAACGACTTATTGGCCAACGCGGATTCTGGAGAGACCTCCGCCTCCCACATGCGCTCCACCAGTTGAAAAGTACGGGTCAACTCTTCGCTCGTGGGTTCCATCTTCACCATGGGCGGTTCGCGGTCGGGCAAAAAGCGCCTCCCGAAAAAAGTGAGGAAGAGCAAGCCGCTCAGGGCGACAAACCCGCCAGTTGGAATAAAATCCAAAATCGTTAATGGGGCTTGCGGCGGATTGGCCAAACGCAACAATCCGCTGACGATGATATTCGCCGTGGTCAGGTACGTCGCCGCGCCGCCCAGCATGGTGCCATACGCAATGGGGATCAGCAATTTACTGGGCTTCACGCCGGTGCGGTGTGAAGCGTTTAACGCGCTGGGCAGGAGGAGCGCGCCCGCGGCCAATGTATTCATAAATAAAGAGAGGAACGCGGCGGTGAACGCGAACAAGCCGATCAATTTCTGTTCTGAGCGCCCGCCCAGCGAAAGCATTTTTTTAGCGATCCAACGCGTGACGCCATATTTATCCAAACAGGCGGTGACAATAAACAACGACAACAAGGCGATGACTTCCGGCGTGCCAAAGCCGGTCAGCGCTTTATCCGCCGCTTCGGGCGTGTGCGCGGGGCCTAAAACAGCGGCGCCTAAATATTGCGCCATACCCAAGGCCACGGCCATCAACAACGCCGCCACATCCTCCCGGAGACGGTTCAAGAAAACCAGGAGTAACGGAACGCCTAAAACGAGTAAAACAAAAATTTGTTCAAAGGTCATCGCGGGCTCAACACAGCGCTTTAGCGCTTATCGTTATTTCAAAAATTATAATCTTGTTGGGGATTGCTGGCCCTAAAGTTAATCAAACAGACCGCAGATAGGTCTGCGGTCTGTTTGTTCTTGTCTGTTTATTCTTTCGGCAAAATCACCACTTTGCGGTAGGGCTCTACGCCAGAGCTTTCCGTCGTCACGGCTGGGTCGCCGCGCAACTCAATGTGGATGACGCGCCGTTCGCTGGAGGGCATGGGTTCCATCGTCACCTTTTTGCCGGTGCGCGTCACTTGATCCGCCGTGCGACGGGCCAATTGACGAATTTGCTTTTCACGGCGGGAACGATAGCCTTCCACGTCAATGGTCAGTTGAATCCATTGTTGGGTTTCTTTGCCGACAATCAGCGAGGCGACGTGTTGAAATGCGTTCAAAGTTTCGGCATGGCGGCCGATCAGGGCGCTGAGGTCTTCGCCGCGCACATCCACGAGGATGTTGTGGCGGTCGTCGGGAGTGGTTTCGTCAAAGTGGGCGGAGACCTGAGCTTGCATTCCCAGCAGATGAATCAACTTTGAAATGACTTCTTCGGTTTGGTTCAATAGCGGGTCGTTGAGTTCGTCAATCCGCCTGGCGGGCGCGGCGGGCTTTTCTTCCGCTGGTTTTTCGGGGCGCGGGGCTTTTGGCTCGCGCGGCTTTTTGGGTTCGCGCGCTTTAGGCGTGGACTCTGCTTTTTTGGGCGCATCCGCCTTGGGCGCGGGCGGAGCGGGGGGTTCCATCCCAGGCGGCGGGTTGACGGTGAGGCGTACGCGCACCTGGCGGCCGCCCAATCCAAATAGGCCTTTGCTTCCTGAATCTAACACTTCCACGGAAACAGCGTCGGCGGTTAAGCCGAGTTGACTGAGGCCTTGTTCCAGCGCCTCTTCAACGGTTGGAGCGATGATTTCAAGCGTGGTGCGCTCGTTCATGGAGCCTCCCTATTTTTTTACAGGTGTGGTTGGTTTTTTGGAACTGCCCGGCAATAAGTTGCGCCAGTCGGCCTTGCCCTGAAGCATGGCTTGAATGATAGCAAGGATATTGCTGACGAGCAAGTACAGCGAAAAGCCAGAGGAGTACGCCGAGGCCATCATAATCATCATAATGGGCATGGTGAAACTCATGGATTTGGACATTTGCGCGCTTTGGTCGTTGGGGTTGGGGCTGGGCGGCGTGGAAAGCCGAATTTGGAAGAAGGAGGTAATGCCCACCAGAACCACCAAAATTGGCACGCTGAAACCGAGGATCTGCGTAAACTCTGGACGGCCGAGGTCCATCCATAAAAATTGGCTGTTCAAGGGCACGATCGAAGAGACGCTTAAGCTGGGCAGAAATTTCTGCGGCCAGGCGTATACGCTTCGGGCCAGTTCGAGCATGGCCAAAGGCGTTACGGCCAACGTGCGGTTGAGGGCTTGAATTAAGGCAAACCATAACGGCAGTTGAATGAGCATCGGCAGACAGGAAGCAAACGGGCTGACGCCGCGTTCGGAATAAATGCGCATTTGTTCCTGCGCCAGTTTTTCGCGGTCTTTCGCGTACTTCTTTTGAATGTCGAGCCATTCTTTATCGTTCTGCAATTCCTGCATGGCTTGCGCGCTTTTGAGTTGTTGCGCGTTGAGCGGCCAGGTGGCCAAACGAATCAAAATGGTGAAGAGCACAATCGTCCAACCGAAGGCGTCTTTGCCGTGTCCGAGGAGGGCGTAAATCCACAATAGGACGTTGACAAAAATGCCAATGAAGGCGTTCCAATTGAGGACGATGTATGCCAGAAGCGCAATGATCAAAACGGTTTTGAGCGTACCGCTAACCGATCCCGCAGGAAGTTGCGGTTGCGCGGTGGAAGCTTGTTTGGGGGTATTCATGCGTAAACAGACTCCTTGCTATTTTTCCGGGACGAACGTCCAGGCTTGTTTTCCATCCGCGTCGTAGGCGGTTAATAAGAACTTGGCTTTATACGGGGCCACGAGGATCAGGTCGCCAGTGGCAACGGGCGTGGTGTAAATGGTGTCTTTGGGAGAGTCGGCGTCCACTTCTTTTTCCCAGACGATTTTTGCGTCTTGATCGAGGGCGAAGAAAGCGCCCGCTTCAGACGCAACGTAAATCTGGTCGCCAGCCACAAGCGGACTCGCCACGATGGGCCCATCTGGCGTGACTTCGCTCCAGTTTTGTTTTTTGGCCAACACGTCAAACGAATAGACGTTGCCGTTCAAGTCGGCGTAGTATAAAGTTGCGCCATCTAATACGGGCGTACCCCACACCCAGTTGGTCGCTCCAGCCAAAACGCTTTGTCCGCCGGTGGCGCTGATGAATTCCACATTGGAAGTGAACGAACCCACGTACACGCCGCCTTCGGCAATCAGCGGGCTACTGGGAATCGCGCCGCCCACATCCACTGTGGCTGAAATCTGATTGGTGGTCGCATCAAGGATATGCAGGTGATGGTCGAGCGAGGCGATGTAAATCAAGTTGCCTTCAGCCACCGGCGCAGACCACAACGCCCCACCCACTTCAATCGGGTCGGCGACGGGTTTTCCATCCATATCCAAAATGTAGACAAAACCATCCGTATTGGGCGCGTAGATTTTATCGTTCAAGACCAACGGAGAAGCGATCCATTTAGACTTCGCGCCGAGGAAAGGCTCCGCCCAGCTTTCTTTGCCGGTTTCCGGGTTCAGGCTGACAAAGGCGTTGTTCGTGCCTTCGCTCCCGATCAACAACTGTCCATTGGCTAGAACCGGCGTGGCAAAATAGACGTGTTTGCCGTCGGCGCTTTCCGGGTAATGCCAAACTTCCTTGCCGGTCTTCAAATCCACCGCGTAGATGTACGAGCCGGTGGTCAGGTAGGCGCGTTCTGCATCCGCCGTCAGGCCGGGCCAGGTGGTCACCGCGGTGCGTCCGCCCGAACAGGCGCTGAGGGCGAAAGCGCCAAGCGTCAATAAAAGGATTAACGATATTTTTTTGATATTCAAAATGAATTTACTCCTAGCTGAAACAACACAGGTTGGCCTTGTTGTGAAATACGCAAAAATGGGCCGATCGGTTACGGGACGGGATCATACCCGCCCGGGTTGAAGGGGTTGCAACGAAAGACGCGCCAGGTCGCCATAAGCGAACCTTTGAGCGCGCCGTACTTATAAATTGCTTGATAACCATAATGGGAACAGGAGGGATAAAAACGACAGGTGTTGGCGGGCAAGCCAGGCGAAATAATTTTTTGATATAGCCGAATGAGCGCCAACAGGAGGATGCGCGGCGCATTTAAGAACGTTCGCGGCAGGTCGCGCAAGCGCGGTTCATCTGGGTATTCATGTAAATGGAATTCTGCTGAGGGATCCATCTGGATTAGATTAATTTGGCTCGATTCAGCAAGGCGGTGACGGCTTCGCGGGTTTCCGCTAAAGAGGCGGCGACGAGTTTGGGGCGGGCCACCAGGATCAGGTCCCAGTTGGAAGCGAGAGTCGGAAGCAGGGGGCGCAGGGCTTCGCGCAGGAGTCGCTTGGCGCGGTTGCGATGGACGGCCGTGCCCACGGTTCTTCCGGCGGTGACGCCAACTCGTAATCTTTGCGCCAGATTGGGCAGGGTTACTAACACAACAAGCGGGTGGGCATAGGACTTGCCGGTTTGCCTCACCCGCTTGAAATCTTCCGATCGGGTCAGTCTAAATCTACTCTGCACCGATTCCTCGAAAGAGCCAATCTTCCGCTCTAACGGCCCGCCAATTTACCAACGAGTCTTCTTGACGTGTTCGTTGGACTTCACGGTGAGCTTATAGCGCCCCTTCAGGCGGCGGCGTTTGAGGACGTTGCGGCCGTCAGCGGAGGCCATGCGTGAGCGAAACCCATGCACGCGCACGCGGCGACGAATTTTTGGTTGATACGTTCGCTTGGTCATTCTTGATATTTCCTTATTCTTTCAAAGATAAGCAGTCCCGCATTGGGAGCTAACTGGCTTTTATAGGCGGGATATTATACCCCGAGGTTTTCGATTCGGTCAATTTGAATTCGGCAAGGATTTACGCCAGGCGAAACTGGCGCATCAATTAAAAAGCCCTCCAAAGACCATGACCTCTGGAGGGCTTCTAAAGGTTATTTTAGGAGCAGGCCAATTTTATCCGGGTTGGTTGGGTCGGAGAGGTCCACCATCACGGGGACGACCGAGCCGACTTGAACTTGCGACAGACGAATCAGCGGGACGGTCAGGGTTTTGGTCACTTGATAGGGCGGGCGCATGGCCACTTCGATCTCCAGGACCATCGTCACGCGGGGCTGATTGTTAATCAACATGCCCGTATCCTGCAGGGATAAAATTTTTGCTTCGCCCTGCGTGCCTTTTGCCATGAGTTCCTCGGCGCGCTTCTGGTTATTCTTCATTATGTAGATTGGAACGCCAATCGCAACTGCGACAATAATCGCCGTGCAAAGTAACGAGCCGCACACCATAATCAGCGTAAGCACAACGCCGCCACCAATAAAAGGTTCCATTTTTAGCTCCTTGAGTAATAAAATGTTGTTTCAAGTATACAGTATGGGGTACGCAACAACTGTGGGTATTTAGTCCTACCTTAAAGGAGCAAAATGGATTTCAAATTAACCGTCTATTCGGATTACGTCTGCCCGTGGTGTTATGTGGGTCAGGGCGTGGTGACCCAATTGGAGCAAGCCTATCAAGTGGAGGTGGAATGGCGGCCCTACTACCTGAGGCCGGATACGCCGCCCGAAGGCCTGCCCCTCCCCGATTATGTGCTTCGCGCCCGCGCCAACGGCTCGGAAGACCGGCTGGCGCAATTAGCCAACCAAAACGGGCTGACCTATCGCCCCTCTGACCGACTTTACAACACGCGGCTGGCGCACGAAGCTACAGAGTACGCGCGCGAACACGGCCAAGCCAACGAATTTCATCGTCTGGTCTTTGAGCAGGTTTTTGTCGCAGGCGCGGACCCGGCCAACTGGAGCGTACTCCGCTCCACGGCGGAAGCGGCCGGGCTGAACGGCGCAGAGATGCAAACTGCAGTGGAGAGCGGCAAGTACACTCAGGCAGTTGCGGATCAAGTTCAAATGGCGTACCAAATTGGGGTGCAGAGCGTGCCAACTTATGTGATTAACGACAAATACGCGATTGTGGGGGCCCAGCCTTACGAAGCCTTCAAACAGGCTTTGGGGAAAATCCTCAACCCACCCCCTGCCGCAAGTTAACAAAAAAGAGAGACAACCATCGAGGATGGTTGTCTCTCTTTTTAGGCAAAATATTTTTCAACGCGTTTTTTCTTGGACTCTGGGATAAACGAACTTTCATAGGCAAAGCGATTACAAGCCTTGATCTCCGCCAAGCTCATGCCGAGGATTTAATGCGCGATGCGATATTCGTTATTGACGTTGGTTTCCAGGACTTCCGGGTCGTCGGAGTTAATCGTCACCTTGACGCCCAAATCAAAGAGCTTTTTGAGCGGGTGTTCTTCAATCGTTCGCACGGAATTGGTTAGATAATTACTCCAGGGGTTGACTTCCAGCGTAATATCTTTTTCCTTGATTAATTCAACCACGCGCAAATCTTCGATGCTATGAATGCCGTGACCGATGCGGTCCGGCATAAAATTTTGGATGGTGGCCTGCACTGCTGAGGCGGGCGTATCCTCACCACTATGGATGGTGACCTTCAAGCCGGCGTCTTTGGCTTTGAGGATGGGCTTAACGAAGTCGCCAATTGGATACAAGGTTTCGCCGTCGGCTAAATCTACGGCTTGGATGTGTTGCCGATGACGGATGGCCCAATCCACGGTTCTGACGCAGGATTCCGCGCCCATGCTCCGCGAGGTGATGGCAATCACGCCGATGACCATATCCAACTCGGCTTCGGCTTTGGCCTGGGCGCGCAGGAGGCCTTCGAGGCTGGCGTCCCAATCCACGGTGTGGCCGTGAAAGGCCCAATCCGGCGAGAAGCGCACTTCAAAGAGTTTGATGTTTTGTCTGGCGCAGTCTTCAAATAATTCCCAGGCCATGCGCTCAAAGATGGCAGGAGAAGCGATGCTATTTTGAAAGATGTCGAAGGCTTTGAGGACGGCCGTTAAATCCTGGAGTTGATCGTAGACTTTGACGTAACGATCCAGTTCGCTGACTTCATAGGCGGGGATTTTCAACTGATATTGGCGGGCCACGTCTATGATGGTTTGCGTGCGGATGGCGCCTTCGAGATGGCAATGGATTTCGGTTTTGGGGATGTCGTTATATTGGGGGTCGAAGTTTTTCATGGGGAGCCTGCCTTGCGGATATTTTACCGCGTTGGAGAAAGTTGGCCGGGAAACGAATCCGGCTGAGGCGGAGACGGCGATGCGCGTTTAAATCAAAAAGGAGTCGAAAAAACGCGACTCCTTTGGAAAACTCAAATCCTATTCTTTGCCGCGTTTGAAATCCACAAAGCGATAGCCGACGCCGCGTTCGGTCAAAATGTATTGCGGGTTGGCGGGGTCTTTTTCCAGTTTTTGTCTGAGGTAGTTGATGTAGAGGCGCACGTAATGCGGTTCGTCGCGGTATTCGTAGCCCCAAACTTTTTGGAGCAGTTGGTCGTGCGAGACGACCCAGCCCGCATTTTGAACGAGGTGAAAGAGCAGGCGGTATTCGGTGGGACGTAGTTTGACGAGTTTGCCTTCGAGCCAGATTTCGCGGCGATCAAAATCTATTTTGAGGCGTTTATCAATTTCGAGCAGGCCGTGCATGGAGCCGCTGGCGCTTTCGGTGCGGCGCAAAACGGCTTTGATGCGGCTGACCAGTTCGCGCGGGCTGAACGGTTTGGTGACGTAATCGTCGGCGCCATGTTCGAGGCCGCGCACGCGATCGTCTTCTTCGCCTTTGGCGGTGAGCATGATGACCGGAACGCTGGCGATCTCGCGCACGGTTTCAAGGACTTCAAAGCCGTTGAGGTCGGGCATCATCACGTCGAGCAGGATCAAGTCGGGCGTGGCGTCTCTCAGCTTTTGAATGGCTTGTTTGCCATTGAAGGCTTCCACCACTTGAAAGCCGTCGTGTTCCAGGTTCATGCGGATGAAGCGCACCATGCGCTCTTCGTCATCCACGACTAAAATTTTTCTGCGTTCCAAAGCTTCCACCGGCATTTTACTCTCTCACGAAGCCAATGATCTTATCTTCGCTGGCGCTGTCCAGAATTTCGATGAAGCTGATTTTGTTCAACGGCCAAATGACCTTGGTGACGTTGTTATCCAGATAGTGCAGGTCTTTGCCGTCTTTTTGACGGGGGTTCATAACCATAACGATCGTGTCGGTCGCCTTGGGCAATTCCTCCAACTCTCCCGCCACCGAAGGTTCGCCTGCAATGTGTAGAATGACTGTATGTGCCATAGCGTTGTTTCTCTTTTCGTCTTATCCTAGTTCTTAACCAAAATTTGAATCTTCAATTTGCCCAGCGCGATGATATCGCCGTGATTGACGTACTGTTCGTCGTTGGGTTGGACGCGCTTGCCGTTGATGTAGGAGCCGTTGGCGGAGCCTAAATCCATAAAGAGGATGCGCTTGCCGTCGCGTTTAATGATGGCGTGCAAACGAGAGACGCCGCCCGCGTAGGCTTGATAGGGCGAAAGGTCAATATCCGGCATGATCGGCTGGCCTTCGCTAATGCGCCCCAGCGTAAATTCGTTCTTGACGCTCAACGGAAGCACCTGGCCGGTATCCAACAGGAAGATGCTCCCCCAGGCATTACTGCCGTCAAAAGGCTGGTAAACGTCGTCGTTGGAGGTTGGCAGGTCGGAGGCGGTCAGTTGATCGGTGGAGATGTTCTGCGTCGTCAGCGAGTCCTTGCCGGAGAGTTGCGCTCCGCATTCCGAGCAAAACATGGCCCCAGAAAGGTTGTTATGTTTGCAGTTGGGGCAAAGCATCATCTTCGTTTCTCCTTGGGTCCTTCATCCAGCAAGAGCGCGCGCGTACGGTATTTTAACTCTTTGTTGCCGCTGTCGCTGAAGGCGTGCATTCTTTCGAGGCTCTCCGCTTCCATGAGGGCGGTTTTCGCGAGGGCGCTCTCCCCTCTGGAGAGCAGGTGCGTCGCCAGATTTTGTAAATGGCGGGATGCGGCGGAAAATTCGCCCGCCTCAGCCGAAGCCCGGGCCCGCTCCTGCATCCGATACAGGGTCAACCGGGAAAGAGCGCTTAAAATTGCGGTTGGAGGGCGGGAGGCGGAAGAATCCGCTGTTACGCTTCTAGAAAGGTTAGCGCGAATGGGCGCAACCGGCGCCGGGTTGGCAGTGAGCGAAACTTTGATGGCGCCTTCAAGTAGGGAGACTTCTTCGTGTCCATCCACGGCATCCGGGTCAATCACAAATTCAAAGAGGACTTTCAACGGAGCTTCGCGCGCAATGGGCCCCAGGTGCGCCGGGGAATCCAAGGTAATGCCGCCACCTTCGGGTTGAATGCGAAACGCATAGTTTAGGCGCGCTCCGGCCTGTTCGCGATACTCCAGCGTCACGTCATCGGCAAACATGGCGGAAAGCGTGTGAAATTTTTCGACCAGAATTTTTTCAATATCTTTGGGTTTGGAAATATACGCCGAACTTCCGCCGGTGCGGCTGGCCAGCGTGTCCAGAAAAATGTCGTTCCATTCATGCCCTACGCCCAGTCCGGTGATGCCAATGTTGAGGCGCGCCGCTTCTTCCGCCAACTGAAAGCAGGATTGTTCGTCGCCATAGGTGTGGCCGTCGGTGAGGAGGATGATGTGATTAATGCGCGCCGGGTCCAACGAGCGTTTGACTTCGTTGAGGCCGGCCTCCAAGCCTTGAAAAATTTCCGTCGCGCCGGAGGTTTGAATCTGATAGATGCGATTTTCCTGTTTGTTTTGGGCCCAGTTGATGGCGGCGGGAATCATCACCTCGGCCCGGTCGCTGAACGCGACGACGCTAAAAACGTCCTGCGGGCGCAAACTACGAATGAGCGTAATGGCCGCAGATTTAACCATGTCAATCTTTTCGCCCTGCATGGAAGTGGAACAATCCAGCACCAGACAGATGTTTAAGGGCGGGGCTTTAATTTCTCCGGCTTTCTCGCGCGAGCCAATTTCCAAAAGGACATAGAGCAGTTGCGGTTCGGTAATTCTAACCAGGTTAGAACGGCTATATAAGAATTCGTAAACGACCGGCGAGTTTTCTTTTATTTCGGGCGGGAGGGTGGCGTCGTATAAACTGCGCCGTTTGGGGTTGGAGAGGACTTCGTAGGCCTGTTGCGCTTCGAGAAACATTTCGGTTTCCCCGGCGGCGACGTTTTTATCCGGATGCAGGCGCTGTGCGGCGTCGAAGTAGGCGCGTTTAATTTCCTCCAGCGTGGCGTCGCGGAAAACTCCCAAGGTTGTATAAAAGTCCCGCTTGTTTGACGCCATGTTCAATTATCCAATCAGTTGAACGAGAATCACGGAGATGTTATCCGGGCCGCCGGCGGCATTGGCGGCTTCCACCAAATTCTGGCTGGCACGATGCAAAGTCGGCGCGTCGGTAATGGCGCGGAACATATCCTTTTCATTGATCACGCCCCACAAGCCATCGCTACAAATCATTAAATAGCCGGTGGTGGGGAAAGGCACGGTGAAAATATCCGCTTCCAAAACCTCGCCCTGCCCCAAAGCGCGAATCAACACGTTGCGATGCGGGAAGGTTGCGGCTTCGTCTTTGCTCAGGTGACCGAGTTCTTCCAGCCGCTTAACCAGCGAATGGTCGCGGGTGATCGGCTCCATGCGCCCATCGGGATAGACGGAATATGCGCGACTATCGCCCACATGCGCGATGGTGACTTGTTGCCCCAAGACCAGCGCGGCGGTGACAGTGGTGCCGCTCCCCGGCGCTTCACGTTGGACATATTTATGCGCTTCTCGAATGGATTCTTCCATCACTTCCTGAAGCGAATCTTGAATCATTTGCGTTGGCAGGCCGTATAAATACGAGTGGAATTTTTTCGTGATATTTCCGGCAATCAAGCGGATGGCGGCGTTACTGGCGACCTCGCCAAATTGGTGGCCGCCCATTCCATCCGCCACGATGTATAAGCCAAAGGGGATGCTCTCCGCGCTTCCAGAGATTGTATTGGTAAACGCCAGCAGACTGTCTTCGTTGTGATCGCGTTGCTTGCCCACCGATTGGCCAACGCTGGCCACCAACTGTTTCATTTCATAGTTGGCATTCTGATTGGAAACAATCGCCGTAATTTGCTGATCGGACAACGGCGCAGTCGTAATCATATCCGCCGCCTTCGGTCTTTCGGGCTGTTGTTGTTTCTCCTTGCCAAATAACTTGCGTAAAAAATCTACCACAGGATCTCCTTTAGGCAAACAGAGCGTACACTTGATGGTCTGTTGAGCCAACATAAACGATATCATCATGCACAATCGGCGAGCCGATAATGGCGGCTTTGGTGGCAAACTTCCAACGCAGACGCCCGGTGCGATATTCCAAACAGTAGAGGTTACCGTCCACCGACCCACAATAGAGTGAGTCTTTATAAATGACCGGCGAACTGGTAATTTGGTTATCCGTTTTGAAACGCCAGATTTCTTTGGCGTTATGATTATCCACACAATAGATGAAACCATCCGCGGCGCCGGCAAAGACGTAATCGTCTGCGACGGCCGGGGATGAAACGGAGGCTTTCCCCAAACGAAACTTCCAAATCGCCCAGCCGTTTTTCATGTCCAAAGCGTAGAGCGTGCTATCCACAGAGGTGAAGAAAAGCGCCTGCCCTTGAAAGTTTGCGGAAGACGAGACCGCGCGCTTGGCTTGAAAGCGCCACTTCAACGCGCCGCGAAAATCCACGCCGTACACCGCGCCGCTTTCTGTGCCGGTATATACCAACTCGTTGACCACCAAAGGCGTGGAATAAATTGGGGCGTCGGTGGCAAACTTCCAGACGGCGCGCCCGGTATTGACGTTTACCGCGTGCAAGTCCTGGTCGTCCGATCCAAAAAAGACGTGGCCTTCGGCGATGCGCGGCGAAGAACGCACTTTGCCTTCGGTGTAATACTTCCAGACCATTTTACCCGTGCGCGAATTGACCACGTGCAGACATTTATCTTCCGAACCAAAGAAGATGTTGCCATCCTGGTGCGCGGGTTTGGTCACTACGCCGCCTTCGGTGGCGTATTTCCATTGAAAGGTTCCATCCGCGGCGTTGATCGAATACAGGTTGTTGTCGTAACAACCGACGTACAAAGAGCCTTGATGAAGCAAAGGCGTGCCGCGCAATTCATCTTCGCACTTGAACGACCACAAAGGTTTGATGCCGCCCACCGCCACCGGCAAAGCGGTGGTGATTTTAGAAAGCATGCCTGTATGGCGAGCCACGTTAAGCAGGGCGTCTTTCATAGCCGCCGCGTTGGGGAATCTTTCGTTGGGGTTATATTGCAGGGCGGTATTAATCACCGCTTCCATTTCAACAGAGACGTTCGTATTAATCCGGCGCACGGGGCGTTCGGCGAACGAAAACGGCGGCTCCATGCGCGGGTCTCGGCGCGTGAGGGCGTGATGCAAGGTTGCGCCCAACGAGTACACGTCCGCCAGTGTGCTGGCTTCACCGCGATATTGCTCGGGCGGCGAATAGCCTTCGGTGCCGATCATCGTGCCTTTAATCCCAGACTGAAACGCCTTGGCGATGCCGAAGTCCACCAAAATCACGTCGCCATTATGGTTAATCATCACGTTCGAGGGTTTCATATCCCGAAAGACAATCGGGTCTGGCTTGTGCCCATGTAAATAAGAAAGCACGTCGCAGAGTTGAATGCCCCAGCTAATTACCTGATCTTCGGGCAGAAAGCCGTTGGCGTCGTTGATGACGGTTTCCAGGTCTTTGCCATGCACAAATTCCAGAACCAGGTAAGAGCGGCTTTCCTGCGTAAAGTAATCGTAAATTCGGGGGATGGAGGAGTGATTCAGCGTCGCCAATAAATTCGCTTCGCGCTCAAAGTTCTGCACGATCGTTTCGCGAATTAAAGGATCGGGAGCCATGTTAATCATTTCCTTCACGGCCACCAACTTAACCACATTTGGGAAGTGCAGGTCGCGCGCGCGATAGACCGACCCCATGCCCCCCACGCCAATCACATCCTGAATGCTGTAGCGATTAACCAGCGTTGAGCCGGAAAGCAATTGCTGGCGCGGGGCCTCGTCGCCCGACCCTGATTCCATAGATGAGATGTTTCGAGTTTCCAGAGTAAGCTCCTACCTATCAAATGGCGAATCCTTCAAATTATAGTTCGCCGCGCATAGAATTGCCAGTCTGAATTTATTGCAAATTTGTTTGGAATTTGACTTGCCGGGAGCGGCTTTCTACGGCAAAATGGAACGCGTGAAGATTTTAGCCGTAAGCGACGAAGCGCTCGACCGAATTTACGCCCTCGCTTCCTCCGGGCATTTCCAAGATGTCGAGTTGATTGTTGGGTGCGGCGACCTGCCCTACCACTACCTTGAATATCTGGTCACCGTTCTCAACGTGCCAATGTTCTACGTGCCGGGCAATCACGACCCCAACGAAAACCCCGCCAAAAAGGAGACGCAAGCCCAGGGCGGCTCCAACCTGGACCTCAAACTGGCGCGCCACAACCGATTCTTAATCGGCGGCTTTGGCGGCTCAGTGCGCTACCGCCCCGACGGCACAAACCAATATTCCCAAACCGAGGCCTATTTACGCGCGTTTCGCTTAATCCCCAAACTGCTTTTCAACCGCCTGCAATATGGCCGCGCGCTGGATATTCTCATCACCCACTCGCCGCCCTTCGGCATCCACGACGATGTAGACCCCGCTCATACCGGGCTCAAGGCCCTCAACTGGCTCATCCGTTTTGCCCAGCCCAGATATTTACTTCACGGGCATACCCACCTGTATTTGAAGAACCTGGCCCAATCTGAAACGGTCGTCAACCTGACCAAAATCACCAACGTCTATCCGTATAAAATCCTGGACGTCACCCACTAACCGAAAGAAGTTTATGTCCGAACACCTGCATTCCCGCGCCAAAGCAGACTTTAGCAAAGCGCGCTTCAAAGCCTTCATCAACCAGATCAAATCGGTCGTGTCGGGCAAGCGCACGACGCTCCTCTCTTACGACGAGATCAAAGAAAAATTACACATCGGCGGGCCGGTCTATCGCGGCATCCAAACCATCCGCGTGGATCAAATTGCCGGAAGCCTGAATCGCTATCACGAATTTGACGATGTCTTCCTCCCCAAGGAAGACGCCCTCGGCAAGCGCTGGGAAAGCGTGGATCGCGCTTTTTATCAAGACGTGAACCTGCCGCCGATTGTGCTGTACAAAGTTGGCGATGTGTACTTCGTGGTGGACGGGCATCATCGCGTTTCCGTCGCCAAAGAACAGGGACAGGTCTTCATCGAAGCCGACGTGCGCGAATGCGCCACCCGCGTCAACCTCACCGCAGACATCCGCCCCGAAGACCTGGAAATTTTGGGGAGCAAAGTCCGGTTTCTTGAACGCACGCATCTGGATGAAGTCATCCCCAAAGCCAACATCAAACTCACCATCCCCGATGGCTTTGAAAGAATGCTCGTGCATATTGCCGTACATCGCTACTTTATGGGTCTGGACCTCAAACGCGACATCGCCGAAGAGGAAGCGCTCAAACATTGGTACGAAAAAGTTTACAAGCCAATCGTCAAGGTCATTCACAAGAGCGGCATCCTCGCCGAATTTCCAGATAAAACCGAAGGCGATTTATACCTCTGGGTTTTAGATCATCAAAAATATCTTTCCGAACAAGGCCTGCCCTTGCAAAAGCCGGAAGACGCCGCGCACGCCTTTATGAAAAAGAAGAGGAAAAAATAATGTCCAATTTACATCCCCTGGCAGGCGTGTACGCCGCCGCCATTACGCCGCTCAAAAAAGACGGTCGCCTGGATTTTGAATCCATTCCCAGTTTGCTTCGCTTCCTCGCCACGCGCGGCTGTCATGGCGCGTTATTTTTCGGCACCACCGGCGAGGGCCCGTCCTTCTCGCCTAAAGAGCGCGAAGCCCTTCTGCGTTCCATTCGCGCGTTTCGCAGTCAGGCCCCCGGCTTTCGTCTGCTGGCCGGAACCGGCACGCCCAGCCTCGCGGAAACCATCGAACTGACCAAACTCGCCTTTGACTTAACCTATGACGGCGTGGTCGTCCTGCCGCCTTATTATTTTTCCAAAGTTACCGACGACGGCCTCTTCGCCTGGTTTAGCCAGGTCATTCAACAAGCCGTGCCGCCGGAGAAACATCTGCTGGGCTATCACATCCCCAACACGGCGGGCATTGGGCTGTCTTTGGATTTAATCGCCCGTCTCAAAGACGCCTACCCGACACAGTTCGCAGGCATCAAAGATTCGTCCGGCTCTGCAGAATTTGCCGCCCAACTGGGCCAACGCTTCGGGCGTGACCTGGCAGTTTTCAGCGGCACGGACTCGCTCTTCGCCCACGCATTATCCAATCACGCGCAAGGCGCAATCACCGCTCCCGCCAACCTGACCTCGCCCCTGCTCCGCGAGCTTTGGGAACTATTTCAGGAAGGGCAAGACACGGCCGCAGTTCAAAAACAAGTTACCGAGCAAAGACAGGTTTTGGAAAAATACGCCCCGCACGCGCCCACCCTGAAAGCCCTGCTTCACAAACTTCACGACTTTCCAGAATGGACGGTGAAACCGCCGCTGGAAGAACTATCAAAAGAATTAGAAGACGCGGCTTTTCGTGAAATCAAAGATTTAATGGAATAATAAAAGTAGCTCTGCCAATTGGCAGAGCTACTTTTTTATCAACCGTCGGCTTTGGTGCATAAATCGAGAGGCAGGCACAATTCGTCTGTCTGTGTTGATTGGTTAGACAACCTTGTATGCTTGCGGCATACCCAGATGCGTCATGCTGTTGAGAGCGGCACAACGAACTAATG
>JADZCC010000030.1 GCA_020851785.1 Anaerolineales bacterium | reverse complement strand
CCCCCTCCGCCTACGGCACCTCCCCCAAATCTGCCGATGCACAGTTTGAATCCGCATACAAACTTTCCCCTCTCCCACGGGAGAGGGGTGCAGGGGTGAGGTCAAGAATCGGTTGATATAAGGCGAAGCTTCGAAAATACACGCTCCGCCATAGCGACATCGGTCAGCGTGCGCGTGTCTTTGTCTATGAAGGTCAATGACTGTGTTTTTGAACATCGTCGAGCCACAACGTTAGCGAACCAGAGTTTGCAAAGGCTTGATAGTGGATTTCGACGGCTGACCAGTCTAAGGTGTAGCAGTTGGAACGGGGCTGCAAGAGGGTACAGAATTGGCAATTAGTTTCGTCTCTTCTACTGAAAGAAATGAATAGATATCAATTAACACATATTGGCTTAGTCTCCACGTTATCGAAACAGATTTCAACTCTTTGGGTGATGTAATTTCTACAAGCAATCTTTCTGTGCCAAGGGCATCGTAAACTTCGTATTCAATGGTTTCATTTTTTTCAAGTTCATTATATTGTTTGTCAAAATCTTCGATTGTTTCCCAATCAACCTGCCAATCCAAGAGTTGACTCAAATTCACACGTTGTATACCGTTATCGTGAAAATTTATTTCTCGCCCAGTTCCATTTCGTTCATAAACCGAAAACACCAAGTTTCCATCACCCTCTCTAACGTAGTCAATAGTCACGTCAGATTCGTTTGGGTCACCAAACTCAGCATGATAAAGCACTGAATTACTCATGGTTACTCCGTTAGGCACATAGTCTGGAAGGCAAATTTGAAACAAGAGTAATTCTTGCGCCTCTTCCAAAGAAATTCCCTCTTTCCTGACATCAGAGAGAACCCCATAACCACATCCAACAAGAGATATTGCACATATCAGGTATATAGTGATTGGTAAATGGCTGTAGATAAATGAACGACTGCGCATGTGTGATCATCTGCCTTTCGATTATCTCATACTTGCAAGGAGAATTCTGCGTTTTTGTGAGCCTTAATAGGGTATATGGGCGGGATATAATTTTGGGGATGGTTTTTTTTGCATAAGGTTTTCACGTATCCAATCGCCCCAATCAGTTATTGAGGTGTTGGATTCCCAAAGATCAAGTGCGGCTTCAAATAACCTTTTATCAGGAGGATTAGTTTCTTGGTCAATAGTAACTTGCATGCCTAGTCCACCCGTGTTCCCCAAAGCAGATAATCCGCCAGCGAAGTGGGCAACTTGATTTCCGCCTTCTTCGTAATAATCGGGCTTTATAAAGCCCTCCGATTCAAACGCAAAGAAACCCGTGTAGTATTGGCACATATCATCTGGAGAATAGTCAGAGTTGCCACACCGATTTGTGGCGGCATTTGCAATTTGTCCACCAGTTGGGATGTTTCCACCTTGAAGGGTCTGTAAAATAGTAACTGCCCCATCAAGAAAAGTAAACTCATTGCCTCCCAAAACAATACCCGTGTCATTCGCCAATGCATTTCTATCTGCATAGGAATACCCTCCTCTCCCACCTCTGCGAATGTAATGTGGCGCTGCAAATTCTACAAATTGCGCCAATGCTTCAACATCATTTTCAATTTCACCATTCTCAACTTGCAGGCTCAATTCAAGAGCCTTATCTCGTAATTCACAGAGCCACTCATGCCTCGTCTGACTAACACCTTCTGATGGCACACTACCTTCCCCACAATGCCCTGATGGATCATTCAAGTTTATTGGGCGATTGTAAACATAACTATACTTATTCCAAGTCTGAGGGTTAGACGCGTTGGGAATAATGCTATCCGGCTGCAAGAATCGGTTGATATAAGGACTGTAAAACCGCGCCTTGTAATCCATGATCCCGCCCATGCCTGAATCCAGCAGACGCTGACCGGTGTAGCCGAAATCCGTGGCAAGGATTGGAGAATTGGGGATGGCACGTTCTCCGCCGAAGGGAAGGTATCGCTGTTGACTTGTTAAAGTTCCACTGCTGTCTGTGACTGCCACCGTCGAGCCGAGATGGTCGGTTAGGAGGTATTGTACTGCCGAACCGTCGTTGACCGCAACCATCATCCCTGCGATGGAATAGTATTTCGCGGCGATAGGTTAGGGGAGACTTCCGAAACCATTCGTAAACGTGTCCAAGCCGCGCGCGATATTCAACAAAAGCGGTTTTCAAATTGTTCGGCGCGATTTACGAGTTTGTTAGCTTACTGTTTTAAGGGTTATGCCGGGCGCTTTGGTTTTACAATACCAAATATCGTGGTCATTGATTCAAAAGGAGATAACCATTATGTTTGCAAAACGATTTCTGCTCGTTCTATTGGTCCTCAGCCTGTTCCTTGCCGGGTGCGGTGAAGCAAAACCCAAGACCTACACGGTCGGGGTGATCATGGAGTTGGCGTGGCTGGCGCCTGCCTACGAGGGGTTCAAAACTTCGATGACTGAACTGGGCTATGAAGAAGGACAGAACATCACCTACGTCTATAATGAAGAAGTGACCGGAGGCGACCAGGCGGCATTCGATGCCGAGGCAAAACGACTGGTCGAACAGAATGTGGATTTGATCTTCACGATTGGGACCTTGCCCACCAAAGCCGCCCAAGCCGCCGTGGAGGGAACAGACGTCCCGGTGGTGTTCGATCCGGTCATCAACCCGGTAGAAGAAGGCGTGGTGCAGAGTATCTCCAATCCCGGCGGGAACGTGACCGGTATCCAAGTGGTGAACCGGGCAGATAAAGCCCTCGAGTGGGCGCTCAAGGTCGTACCGGGGACCAAGTATGTGTATATCCCCTACAACCCCGACGATCCATTCATCGTCATGGTCATGCAGAGTCTCTTCGATGGAATCCCACAGCAGGGAGTGGAATTACTGCCTGCTAGCGCGGTGACAACTCCGGAGCAGATGGCGGCGGCGGTCGAAACCCTGCCGGAAGATACGATCATCTTTATCGGTCTACTGTCGGCAAACCTCGAAGCGGGTTTGAATCAACTCGTCGCGCAAGCCGATCAATACGACGTTCCCATCTTTGCGACCGGGCGCGGCGGAGACACATCATTCCCGATCACCGACTACACCACCACGTTTTCCGGCCAAGCCGAACAAGGCGCCCAAATGGTAGACCGCATCTTCAAAGGCGCAAAGCCAGCCAACACGCCGGTAGAAACGGCTGAATACTATCTCTTCGTCAATCTCAAAGCCGCCCAGGCATATGGCGTTGACGTATCTGACGATATTTTGAAGCAGGCGCACCACATCACCCGCTAAGGCAGCCCCCCTTTTTGATTTACTCGCTTCACTGCGGTATTCCCTGCGGATATCAGTGCGGCGCTTTCCCCGCCGATGGTTGATTCTAACCATCGGCTTTTTCGCGCGCCTGAAATTTGTATCGCAAAGCGACCCTTCCGTCTGTGGAAAAATATTCCCGATGACCTGAAACAAACCTCCGCGCGAGAAAGTTTGCATTTCTTCGCTTTGAGTGTATTTCCACCGCTGAATTTGGAATGTTTATAATCTTTATAGGTTATTATTTGATTTTATTTTGACTTTTTATGAAAACATCGAATTTCCATTGAAATTGAGGTCTGAATATGATAAAAAATTCCAAGAACCTAACGCTCGATCGCGTGGATAAATCTCTCCTGCGCGCACTTCAACTGGACGGGCGTTTGAGCAATGTCCAATTGGCGAAGAAGATCAGTTTGTCGCCGCCCGCCACCCATTCCCGTTTGAGGCGGCTGGAAAAAGACGGCTATGTGCGTCAGTATACCGCCGTCGTAGACCGTGAAAAGGCTGGCTACGACCTGCTCTGCTTCATCCACATCAGTTTGCAAATGCACAAAGTGGAGCAAGTGGAGAAATTCCGCGAAGCCACGCGGCGCATGCCCGAAGTGCTGGAGTGTCATCACATCACGGGCGAACACGATTATTTATTGAAGGTCGTCCTGAAGAATCGAAAAGACCTGGAGCGTTTCGTGGTGGATAAGATCACCCCGATCCCAGGCGTGGCGCGGATTCAAACCAGCCTCGTCCTAACCGAAGTCAAAGCCACAATGGCGCTTCCGTTGGAATAGAAAATTCACCGCGAAGCCCGCTAAGAACGCAAAGAAAAAAATCTTAACCTTAGCGACCTTGGCGCGCTTGGCGGTAAAAAATTATCTAAGCAAAACCAAACAAGGAGAACATTTCATGACCAATCCAACCCCAAAGACCATGGGACAACAGTTCGGACGCCGCTCGTGGGCGGAACCGTGGAAGATCAAGATGGTGGAACCGCTCACCGTCACCACCCGCGAAGAACGCGAGAAAGCATTGACTGAGGCGGGCTTCAACACCTTCCTGCTCAAATCGGACGATGTGTACATTGACTTGTTGACCGACAGCGGCACGTCTGCCATGAGCGACCGTCAGTGGGCGGGCATGATGCTCGGCGATGAAGCCTACGCGGGGAGCCGAAACTTTTATCATCTCGAATCGGCGATTCAAAAAATCTACGGCTACAAATACATCGTCCCCACCCATCAAGGGCGCGGCGCGGAACATCTCATCAGCCAGACGGTCATCAAAAAAGGGCAGATCGTGCCTGGCAACATGTATTTCACCACCACGCGCTTACATCAAGAAATGGCGGGCGGGGTATTCTACGATGTCATCATTGACGAAGCGCACGACCCTTCCGACTTGAATCCTTTCAAGGGCAATATTGACCTCGACAAAGTGCAGGCGCTGATTGACAAACACGGCGCGGATAATATCGCCTACATCAGCGTGGCTG
>JADZCC010000029.1 GCA_020851785.1 Anaerolineales bacterium | reverse complement strand
TGAACCCCGCCGCCGTGATCGCCAGCACAATGAAGATGATTTTTTCAATCGTAGTGAGCAACGTACCCTCCCGAGAAACTTTGAACCGCGAAGCACGCGAAGGTCGCCAAGAAAACCTTTTTAAATCTTTGCGTTCTTAGCGCTCTTCGCGGTTATTTTCTTTTCGCTTAAAGAAGTTCGAGCATTGCTTCCGCCACTTCAAACAGATCCGCAGTTGCGCCGTAATGTGCCACGTTAAAGATCGGCGCTTTCTTATCGGTGTTGACCGCGATGATCAACTAGGCGCTCTTCATGCCTTCGAGATGTTCAGGCGCGCCAGAGATACCGAGCATGAGATATAACTTCGGCTTGACCTTCAACCCCGACTTGCCCACCTGACGAGTGCGCGGCAGCCAACCTGCGTCCACCACGGGGCGAGAAGCGGAGACCGTTGCACCGAGCGCCTTCGCAAGTTCTTCCGCCAACTCAACATTTTCTTTGCCGCCGATACCACGACCGATCGAAACCAACTTCGCTTGCGCAGTAATATCCACATCGCCGCCAGCGGGTTTGATCGCTTCGACAAATTTCACTTTCAACGAACCCACGTCCACGGGTGAAGTCATCGTCGTCGCAGCGGTCGAGCCTTGCCCCGCTTCCACAGGGAACGAACCCGCCAGACACGCCACGATCGCCATGTCACCTTCGGGCGCAACCTCCGCCATCAACTTGCCGCCATAGACCTGACTGCTGACCACAATGCCGCCGCCTTCGGCGCGCACATCTTTTGCATACGCCACCAACGGCGCCCTCGTCCGCGCCGAAAGCCACGCCGCCACGTCCATGCCCGTGATCGTCCAACCGAACATCACAACGCGCGGCGATTTTTCCTTGACCAGCGCCTCGATCACTTTGCCATACGCTTCGGGATTGAAGTTCGACAGCGCCGCGTCATCAATGTGGATCGTGGAATCAGACGCGAATCCATTGGACGAAACCCCGCCTCCAACTACGACGGCAACTGCTTGCCCTCCCAAAGCGGACGCCAACTCTTTGGCTTTTCCTACCATCTCAAACGACACATCCGAGAACTTGCCATCCATGTGTTCGGTGATTACAAATACATCGTTGCTCATGTTTTCTCCTTCGGAGAGAGAATGGAGATTAGTTGATTAGAGATTAGTCGCTTTTACTATTATCCAATCTCTATTCTCTAATCTCTGCTCTTCTACGCCAGTCCCTTGCTCTTCAACAACTCCACGATCTTCGCCGCCACTTCCTTCGACGAACCTTCGATCATCTCGGCATGACCCGTCACCACGGGCGGAGCCATCTTCTTGAACGCCAGCCCCGAAGACGCGTCACCCGATGGAGCGACTTTCTCCACCGTGGCAGATTGCGCCATCTGGCGGACTTTGCTCACAGGCGCATAGCGCGGCGGTTTCGGCGCAGACTGCACGCCCGCCACGAACGGCATGGACACGGAATACTTCGCGCCTGCCCCGCCCGCAAATTCCTTGTTGACCGTGGCAGAGTCGCCGTTGGCTTCGACTGAACTCACGCCGCCGATGTAGGGCATATCCAGGTACGCCGCGATCATCGGACCAATTTGTCCGTCAAGGTCATTCGACGCTTGCACACCTGCGAAGACCATGTTCGCGCCCATGCCCTTGATCGCTTCCGACAGCCATTTGGCTTGCATGTGCGAATCCGCGGCAGGGTCGTCAGCGGTGATCTTGACCACTTTGTCGGCGCCCTTTGCAAGAGCGAGATGAAGCGCGTTGTCCAACTCCCCGATCAAGTCCACGCCGATCACGGTCACCGTCCCACCGACGGCTTCCTTGATCAACACGGCTTGCTCGATGGAATGCTCGTCCCATTCGTTGAGGACAAAATCCACCGAGTCGAAATCCACATTATCACCTTTGACGGGCAGGTCATCGGCAATGCTGGGGATATGTTTGATGGTTACAACTATGTTCATCTATTCTTTCTCCTTATTTTTCTGATTGACGCTCATTCTCAAAAGTGCTAGAATAATTGCGAGCGGTATCGTAACGCCTGGTGACTTCGGTCACTCGTAGAGTGTCCTAGCCGTTTCTGAAATGGAACGGGACCCAACCAGACTGAAATCAGAGCCCAGGGTGAGCCGCTCCCGCGAAATCCCTTGCAAAAGGGATTTTCGTTTTAATCATCCAACAATTCCTTTCCATTTGCAACATCTTCGATGACAACTCTTGAAGCGATAATGTTGTAAAAGCGCGGGTCGTCACGCTCGTACTTTTGGAAGAACGCCCAGGCAACCGCGTCTGCCGCCTGCAATTCTTTCCGCGACGAAGAATTTTCCTGCGAGATCAGCGCCACTTGCGGAAGGTCTGCGATCTCTTCGCGGATCGCCTTTTCCAACAAATGGCGCTGGCGCTCGTTGGTATAGCGTTTATCAAGGCAAATTTCAACACGCGGCGACCGCTTGACAAGATGACGGACTGCCCGCGCCGTCACGCGCCGATAGATTTCTTCCACGCGCTTTGGCTCGCGACGGAGTGTATGTTGATCCAAGATCACTGCCATGACCGTGAGGTCTTCCTTCGCCAACGATCCCAACAGGCGGATGATGGCGGCTTCTTCAAAATCTGCGGCTTTGATCTCGCCCGAAGCGATTTTTGCGCCGTATTTCTTCACAGCCCTGCGGATGGTCAATTCCAACATGCGGGGCTGGCTTACGCTCAAAACGACAACGATCAGAAAGCGCGTTCCCGTCTTCGTTCCGACGGTTCCCGATTCATCAATGAAGGCATAGACGCTTTCGATTTCCATAATTTGCAGGGTCATTCATTGTCAAATTTGAATAGTTTAATAAGCATAGCGACCAAGGTCTTGTTCCTTGCCTCAATATGCTCTTGCGTCCACTCCTTTACAGTAGCCAATGAATGTACATTTCCGTTTGTAGAAAATTCAATATTGTTTAGTGCAAGCCCGTTTTTATAGCCGATGTGAATTTTGTTTCCAAAAACATTGACGACGGATTTTTGCTGCTTTTTGGAGAAGGATTGATTTGACAACTTCGAGTTGTAGCCGCTCAAAGTTAGATTGCCCAAGCAATGAACCCACTCACCCTGAATCTTTTTGGCTTCCTCTTTATCCCCATTAGCTGTCATATCTACCCAATCGGCAGGGATATTACGACCTTGCGGGAACACATGCTCAACTGTCCAAACATATAGACCTTTCTCGTTCCTTGCCCACAAATTCGGCGCGTATTCTTTTGAATTGCTAGTCTCATTAAGTCTGGCAAGAGCATATCTTGCCATACCTTCGTTGTTCTCAAACAAGTTGTCAGCCAACGATTCTTCAAGAGAATCAATTGTAGATGGTTGACCTTTCCCAGTTAGAACTACATCTGATATGAACGAGTACGAGATTTTTCCGCCATTACTAATCTCGGTCTGGCATTTTTCGATTAAATCAATATTTATAGCGTCCAAGTCTCTCGTATTCGGATAATCAGTAATATTCCTTCGGAAATAATACTTACACATTAATTCAACAGTTTTTTCCTTTGCGTTCGATTCGGCGAAACATCTTTCGTCAAGTGAAAACAGATAAAGCAAGAATGTGTAAGACGGAACTGCGCCGATACGCTCAAGATTGACCAAAGAAGTGTTCATCGTTGAAGATGGGTACTCTTCTGGGTCTATAAGCTGATTATAGACTTGAGCCTTTTCAATTAATTCATTGAAAATTTGCTTTGCATCCTTTTTTATTAGGCTTTCGTAAACAACAATAATATTTGAGCGTGTTGCTCTCGTAATTTTTTCTATCTTTATGCCTGGGTCGAATTTGAATGCATTGTAGTATTGGCGCAAAAATCTATCTTGATCGCTCTCTTCAGGAAGATTGTCCAGTAATTCCTGCCACTCCTCATAAGCGTCGTCTATCTTTATAGCGTATTTACTCTCCAGGGTGGACAGCATTTTGTTCTTTATAATGTCTATCGCTGAAAGGGGGACGCCACGATAATTAAGGGTTTCAAAAAGCAAGAACGCTTTGGATTGACTCGCTTCTGAGATATGAATAAAAGAGAGACGATAAATCCTTTCCAATAAATCATACAACCCATTTAAATCATCAGGAATATGATTACGAAAATATCTGTATGCTTTATAAATGCGTCTGTTACCAGAATTTTTCGGATACGGAAGTTCGGGGATGACGCCAATCTCACTAAGAATGTATTGATAGTCATCCAGGTTACTTTCCTGTGTAGATGGTTGAACACGCAGGCAGTAAGTCATCTTACCTGCCTTGAAAATACCCCAAGTTAAATTGCCGTCTGAAACGTTGACCTTTTTGATTAAGCGTTGGCGAATGTTGTTCAACTTGATAATATAGTCATCATCTTGTTTGATTTCTAAATTACCTGCAATCGCCTCATTGGTCAATTTGGAATATATCGCGGCAAGAAGTAGAGATATTGTTGTTAACCTCTGTTGCCCATCTACCACTTCATAGATCAATTCGCTTGTTGGCGAGAGTTCGCCTGCTTCATGAACACAAATAACGGAGCCCATATAATGCCCAGGGTCGTTGTCATCTATATCTTCGAGTAATTTGCTCCAGTTATGTTTGCGCCACACATATTCGCGTTGAAATCTCGGAATATGATAATGCCATTGCAAACCCTCAATTCCAATGAGTGCAGCGAAAGTATGTTCAGTAGGCTTCACGATTATTTACTCCATGCAACTGATGGTGATGAGGTTGCTGCATTCTACTCCTACTCGCTTCTCATCGCCCTATCCAACAACTCCAAAATATCCAACACATCCACATGCTCATTGCCCGTGGACTTGACCGCATCCGTGAAGCGCGAGACTTCGAAGGGACAAGCCACTGCCAGCACGTTCGCGCCTGTGGACGCGGCTTCCATCGCGCGTTTTTCCGAGAGACGCATGGTGGTGTGCTTGGCGGTGAACGAGTCCATCCACATGCCGCCGCCGCCCCCGCCGCAACAGTAACCGTTTTCGCGGTTGCGTCCC
>JADZCC010000028.1 GCA_020851785.1 Anaerolineales bacterium | reverse complement strand
GCGGCGGATTTATATCCGGGCGATGTAGGCACAGTCCGCGGGCGGTTTGAATATAGCTCGTGGCTCTACGTTAAGTTTGACAAGCTCAACTATTTTTGCTGGGTGGCGCCTTCGGTTGTGGATGTGGTCGGCGACGTGAATACGCTCTACTATACAGAACTGGACTTGCAATCCATTGGCTACAATCAATACGGCCCGCCGCCCAACGTGCGCGCCAGCCGCAGTGGCGACGAAGTGACCATCGCCTGGGATCAAGTCGCCATGTCTGGCGATAAAGATCGCGGCTATCTGATCATCGCCTTCGTCTGTCAAAATGGCGCGTACTTATGGTGGACCTTCTCCTATCCCGATCAATACACCACCAGCTACACGGTCAAAGACGAAGCGGGCTGTCCGGCTCCATCCGAAGGCTTACTGTACACGGTGGAAAAACATGGGTTCTCGAAACCAGCGGTCATCTCCTGGCCAGCGCCTTAATCAAAACAACGCCTTGAGAAAATCAAGGCGTTGTTTATTTCAACTTACAGCTAACTCAAAATTCCGGCTTTGCGTAAAGCGCTTTCCAACAAATCAATCGTGGCGGGTTTGATTAGCATCGCCGTCGCGCCACCTTTCATCACGCGCGAACGCGTCTCCGGCTGATCGTCCGAGGTGATCACAATCACCGGCACTTTCATCAAGCGCGGTTCGCGGCGCAGGTACGCCAAAATTTCCGTGCCATCCACGCCGGGCATGTTAATATCCAGACAGATGAAGCGCGGCACGGCGCTCCCCAAAACCGACATGGCCGGGCTGGAGCCGTAAGCCACGCGGGCTTTCAAATCCAACACTTCCAACATTTGTTGCAGGGCGTCCGCCGTTTGGCGGTTATCGTCAATGATTAAGCCTTCATCCATACAGTAGTCCTCCAAGACCATTCTAGCTAGGGTGCGGATATTTTACCCTGTTAAGTTCAATGCAGAGTCTTGAACTTAACCCAGCGTTTCGACGTCGTGCGGGCCGGACTCTCTCAAGCCGGCTCCGGTCATGCGGACGAAGATCGCCTGCTCCTGAAATTCTTTAAGCGAATGCGCGCCGCTATAGCTCATCCCCGATTGCAGGCCGCCGATCAACTGCGTCAATACTTCGCGGGCCTTGCCGCGGTACGGCACGGCGGCTTCCACGCCTTCGGCGACGTATTCGTCAATTTCTTCCTGCGTCAAATCATTGCCTTCTTTACGGTTGCGATCAATCGCCGCTTCACGCGAAGCCATGCCTCTTGAGGCTTTGTATTTATGCCCTTTGCGCGTCATAATCATGCCTGGGCTTTCGTCCGTTCCGGCCAGCAGGGAACCAATCATCGCGGTTTGCGCGCCTGCGGCAATGGCTTTGGCCAAATCGCCCGGGTGACGAATGCCGCCATCCGCAATGACCGGGACGTTCGCGCTATCCGCCGCCGCGACGCACTCAATCACCGCCGAAAGTTGCGGCACGCCCGAACCGGCCACCAGGCGGGTGATGCAAATCGAGCCGGGGCCCACGCCCACTTTGACCGCGTCCACGCCTGCGTCAATCAGCCGTTTGGTACCGTCGGCAGTGGCCACGTTGCCGCCGATGATTTGCGCCTTGGGGAAATGTCTGCGGATGTTTTGCACCATCTCAATTTCCAGGTGTGAATCGCCGTGGGCAATATCCACGACAATGCAGTCGGCGCCAGCTTGCAAAGCGGCTTCCACACGACGCATTTCCTTATCGCGCACGCCCACCGCCGCGCCGACCATCAGCCGCCCACGAGAATCTTTGGTCGCTTTGGGATATTGGGTGATTTTCATAATGTCTTTCAGCGTCACCAGTCCCGCCACCCGGCCTTCTGAATTAACCAAAGGCAATTTCTCAATCCGGTTTTGGTGCAATAAATTTTCCGCTTCGCTTAACGAAATATTTGGCGAAGCGGTGACTACTTTTTTGGCCATCAGTTCCGTAATCGGCTTCTGGTCGTCATGTTCAAAGAGCAGGTCGCGCGTAGTGACGATGCCCGCCAGTTTTTCGGCTTCGTCCAAAATCAAAATGCCGCCGGAACCGGTCTCGGCGACGATTTTTTTTATATCTCCCACCGTGTGCATGGTCGTCATGGAAATCGGGTCTTCCACCATAAACGATTCGGCCTTTTTGACCCGCTCAATTTGGCGGGCCTGCTCGTCTATGGAAAGGAAGCGGTGAATAATGCCCATGCCGCCTTCGCGAGCCATGGCGATTGCCATCTCGCTCTCGGTGACGACGTCCATGTTGGCGGAAACGATTGGGATTTGCAAAGTAATTTCTTTGGTCAGTTTGGCCTGCGTGGAAAGCGTGCGGCGTGAATCGACGTTTGAGTATTGCGGCACAAGCAATACGTCGTCGTAAGTGAGCGCGGTGTTTTCTAAAATTTTCATGGAAACTCCTCTTCTCGAATTATAATGCGGTAACAGATGAACGGATCAAAAACGGACAAGCGGAGCGAGGGCTTGCAGATCAGTGAAGCTGAAGGCCGCTTGAAACAGGACCAAATTGCAGATTAAGGATGAAGCGGAGTTTACGCTTGGAAAGCGCCAAAGACTTGAAAGTCAACGAGGAGAAACGATGACAGTAATAGCGGTGATTGGGTCGCTGTGGGGCGACGAAGGCAAAGGCAAGGCGGTGGATTATCTGGCGGAACGCGCGGATTACGTGGCGCGTTTTAATGGCGGCAATAATGCGGGGCATACGGTCATCAATGACTATGGGACGTTCAAGATTCACCTCATCCCTTCAGGAATTTTTGCAAAGAACGTCACGGGCTTAATTGGCGGCGGCGTGGTGATTGACCCGCAAGTGCTGATTGATGAAATTGAGATGCTGAACAAAGCGGGCGTGGATGTGGATGGCAGGCTGTGGATTTCGCCGCGCGCGCACATCATCCTGCCGTATCATAAAATTTTAGACGGGCTATATGAAGAAGCCAAAGGCGCGGGCGCCACCGGCACCACGCGGCGCGGAATCGGCCCGGTCTTCGCGGATAAAGTAAGTTACAACGGCATTCGTTGGAGCGATTTTGCCAGCGACGCCTTTGAAAAACGCCTGGCTTTGCAGTTGGAAGTAAAAAATAAAATCATCACGGCGTTGGGCGGCGAAGCTTTAAGTTATGAAAAAATCCGCGACGAGTATCGCGGCTATTATTTGAAGGTCAAACCTTATCTCAAGGAATTATTTTCGCTGGTGCAGGATGGATTGAAAGCGGATAAAAATTTTCTGCTGGAACAGGCCATGGGCACGTTTTTGGATACGGATTGGGGGACGTATCCGTTTGTAACAGCCTCCACCACGATTCCCTCGGCGGCTTCGGCCGGGCTGGGCATTCCGCCCCGCTATCTGACTCGCGTGGTAGGCGTGACCAAAGCCTACACCACCAGAGTTGGAAGCGGCCCCCTGCCGACCGAAATTACAGACACCGCCAGCGCGGTGTATCAACAATTTGGGGAAGTGGCGGCTACCACCGGCAGGATTAGACGGGTGGGCTGGCTGGATTTGGAAATTGTCCGCACGGCGGTTGAACTCAGCGGCGTGACGGAATTATGTTTAACGAAGCTGGACGTGTTGAGCGGGCTAGATGAGCTGAAGGTTTGCACGCACTACGAGTTAAGTTGCCAGCGCGCGCGCTACGCGGACGTTGACTCCTACGGACTGGAGCAGGTGCAACCCGTTTACAAAACCGTCCCTGGCTGGAAGGAAGATTTAAGCAAATGCGCGTCTTTTGAAGCCTTGCCGCTCAACGCGCGAAATTATGTCCAGATGATTGAAGAGGCCACCGGCGCGCCGGTCAAATGGATTGGGGTGGGCCCGGAACGGGAAGCGACGATTAGAAGGTAAGCCTTATACGCTTCAATACTTTGAGCAAAGTATAATAAAGGACATAGAGCGTTTTCAAACTGGAGTGAATTATGGAATACAAAGAAATAATTACCATGGAACCCGGAAAGCGCGGTGGGAAACCCTGTATTCGCGGAATGAGGATTACGGTCTATGACATCTTGGAATATCTGGCTTCCGGCATGACAGAACAAGAAATATTAAATGATTTCCCCTACTTAAAGAAAGAAGACATTCTCGCAAGCCTAAGTTTCGCCGCCACCCGCGAGAGAATGATGGTTGCCGTTCAACCATGAAATTATTGCTGTTTGATCAAAATATTTCTCCAAAACTGGTTGAGCGTCTGGCGGATATTTATCCAGACTCCGCTCATGTTTCCATGCTTGGACTGGACCATGCGCTGGATACAGAAATTTGGCAATATGCTCACGATCACGACTACATCATTGTTACAAAAGACGCTGACTTCAGTGAACTGGGAGTGATCAGAGGCTTTCCTCCAAAAATTATCTGGATCCGCAAGGGAAATTGTTCAACACAAGCCATTGAATTAATTTTAAGAACTAATTTTGACGCAATAAAATTCGCAAGCGCAGATCAAGATACGGGAATCTTGACTCTGTTTTAACCGTTTACTTGATCAGGCTGGCATACAGTAAAATACCCCTTCGGGTTCCGCTGAACTCGGAGGGGTATTCTTAATTCACAAAGGGCCTTTCTACAAAACCATGCAACTTTACTTCATTCGTCACGGACAATCCATCAACAACGCCAATTCGGGGAACGCGAGCTACACCGAACATTCTGATCCGTTTTTAACCGAACTTGGAATTCAACAAGCTGAACATCTGGCAGATTATTTCAAGGGCAGACAGGAAATTACAGACCCGGAAGCGTGGAATAATCAAAATCAATTTGGGTTTGGGTTAACGCAGGTGTACTCCAGTTTAATGGAACGCGCCGTACACACGGCCGCATTTACCGTCCGCGCTTTGGGAAACGTCCCATTTACGGCGTGGCCGGAAATTCACGAACAAGGCGGCATGTATGTTCGGGAGCAGAAAAATCGGTTTACCGGCTTGCCCGGCAAGCCGCGTTCATTTTTCGAGAAGAATTATCCAGAGTTGGAACTGCCCGAGGCGTATGATGAATCTGGCTGGTGGAATCGTCCATTTGAGGATGATGAAGCGCGGCAACCGCGCGCCGACCGGGTACTGTCCGAGTTGATTCAGCGTCACGGAGACAGGAGCAACCAACCCGAAGAACGAATCGCGTTCGTCAGTCATGGCGGTTTTTTTGTGAGGTTGATCGCATCCATGTTAAAACTCCCCTGGCGGCAGGGCGCGCACAATCTGAAGTTTTGGTTTCCGCTGAATAATTGCTCGATCAGCCGCTTTGACCTGACGGAGGATGAGTTGACGATTCAATACATCAACCGCACGGAACATTTGCCCGCGCATTTAATCACGGGATGATAAAATCAATCAAAATTTTTGGAGGTACTCATGGAAAACATTCTGGTTTGGATCATCTTTGGAGCGCTGGCAGGTTGGATTGCGAGCATCATTACCGGTAAAAATAAAAAGATGGGCGCAATCGCCAACATTATTACGGGAATCGTGGGCGCGTTTTTGGGAACCGCAATTATGAACGCGCTGGGCTACGAAGGCGCCACGGCGTTTGACTTATGGAGTTTCCTCGTCGCCGTTTTGGGCGCGGTGGTGTTGATTGTGATCGTCGGTTTGATTCGCAAGTAACCCCGCCGTTTAGGAAAAGTCCCCGCTGAACGGCGGGGACTTTTCCTTTGCGCTGGATATATAATACGCTTATGCAAAACCCCATTGAAACCGAACGTCTGCTGATTCGCCCGTTCACGCCGTTCGACGCCCTCTTCATCCTTGAACTCTTAAACGAGCCGTCCTTCATTCAAAACATTGGCGACCGCCACGTGCGGACCTTGGAAGACGCTGAAAACTATCTCTTGAACGGGCCAATCGCCAGTTACGCCAAAAACGGATTCGGGCTGTGCCTGGCGACGTTAAAAGAGACTGGCGAAGCGCTGGGCATGTGTGGGCTGATTAAACGCGAAACATTGGAAGATGTGGATTTGGGCTACGCCTTCCTCCCGCGCTTTTGGTCTAAAGGCTATGCCAACGAATCGGCGGCCGCCCTATTAAACTACGGCTGGAACGTCGTCAAGTTGAAGCGCATCGTTGCGATTACCGACCCAGCCAACGCGCCTTCCAACCGCGTGCTGGAAAAACTTGGCTTCGTTTTTGAGAAGCTGATTAAGCTAAGCGCGGACGAGATTGACTTGAACTTGTATGCGATTCATAAACCCAAGTAAAGGAAACGCTCATGGACAATGACGACAAACTCATTGGACAAATTTTAAGCCGCAGAGAGGCCTTGCGGATTTTAGGACTCGGCGGCGCCGCAACCTTACTGGCATCTTGCGCGCCAAACATTACGGAGACCTTCGCGCCGACAATTTCATCAACCACAGCGCCGATTACAGAAGCTGTGGCGAACGGAACGAGCGCCGTCCTCCCCATGTGTATCGTGCGACCGGAAATGACAGAAGGTCCCTACTTTGTAGATGAAATGTTGCAACGCTCAGACATTCGCGCAGACGCCTCGACTGGAATCGTTTCGGAAGGCGCTCCCCTCGAATTAACGTTCAACGTGACTCAGGTTGGCGCAAATGGCTGTACCGTTTTACCGAACGCCCAAGTGGACATCTGGCACTGTGATGCGTATGGCGTTTATTCAGACGTGGAAAATGCGGTTGGGAAAACCTTCTTGCGCGGCTATCAGGTAACCGACGCAAATGGCATGGCAAAATTTACAAGCATTTATCCGGGTTGGTATTCGGGGCGCGCAGTTCACATCCATTTCAAGATTCGCTACGACCATCAGGAATTTATTTCGCAGTTATTCTTTGACGACGCATTCACAGACAAAGTCTACGCCCAAGAGCCTTATGTTCAAAAAGGAATTCAGGATACGCTCAATTCGCAGGACGCTATTTATAGCCATGGCGGCCAATCGTTATTACTGAATGTAGCTCCCAGCGGAGGCGGCTATAGCGCTTCGTTCAACATTGGAATGCAGATATAAAAAAACTGGAGCAAACCTAATGAAAGCTGTCCGTTTTATTGCCCCCCAACAACCGCTTGAAATGCAAAACATCCCCGTTCCTGAAATTGGCGAACGGGACGTTTTAGTGAAAGTCAAAGCCGCAGGAATTTGTCATTCCGACGCGCATTATCGCGCCGGAGTTTCGCCCGTTCGGCCGGTTCCACTCACGCTGGGTCACGAAGTGGCCGGGGTGGTTGAGAAAATCGGCAGTCAGGTGACGAATGTAAAAGTTGGTGAGCGCGTCTGTCTGCATTACAACCTCACCTGCGGAGATTGCTATCCCTGCTCCACAGGCAACGATCAATTCTGCGAAAAGGCGCTGATGCTGGGCCATTACACGAACGGCGGCTACGCGGAATATATTGCCGTGCCAGCCAGAAACGCAATTCATTTGCCGGATGAAATCCCTTTCGAGCAGGGCGCAACGCTAATGTGCGCTTCTGCCACCGCCTTTCATGCCCTGAAGAAAAGCCGCTTGAAAGTGGGCGAGCGCGTCGCCATCTTTGGCGTGGGCGGGCTGGGACAATCAGCCGTGCAATTGGCCAAAGCCTTTGGCGCGCTGGAAGTTTACGCGGTGGATATCAACGAAGACAAATTGAAACTCGCGCAGGAATACGGCGCGATTCCGGTCAACGGGAAAAATGTAGACGCGGTTACAGAACTCAAAAAGTTGACGAACAATAAAGGCGTGGACGTGGCGATTGAGATGATCGGCTTAAAGCAAACGATGAAGCAGGCGCTTCAGTCCGTGGGGGCGCTGGGGCGCGTGGTGATTGTCGGTTTATCCAGCCAGCCGCTTGAACTCAACACCTACACCGAACTCCTCGGCAACGAAGTGGAACTGATCGGCTCGAACGACCATCATTTACAGGAACTCCCTTTGCTGGTGGAAATGGCCAGGCGAAAAATTTTAGACACATCTAAAGTTGTTTCAAAAACGATTCCACTGGACGCAGAGGAAATCAACGCCGTGCTGGATACCCTTGAAAAATTTGGCAGTGACGTCAGAACTGTGATCGTGCCTTAATTGTGGTCTCGATACGGCGGCGATGGTCGAGTAGGACGAAGTCCGTATCGAGACACGCCGCCTACTCGACCACCTGAATCAACATGAAAAAAACAGTAGCGATTATTGGCGGCGGGCCCGCGGGCCTGATGGCCGCAGAAGTTCTCAGCGAACGCGATTTACAAATTGACGTGTACGATTCCATGCCTTCGTTTGGCCGCAAATTCTTAATGGCGGGCAAAAGCGGGCTCAACCTGACTCACGCCGAACCGTACGAAAAATTTATCACACGCTACGGGAATCAACAGGACGAAATCAAAAAACATCTCAAAGATTTCAACGCGGAGGACGTTCGCGTCTGGGCGCAAGGTCTGGGCGTTGAAACCTTCGTTGGCACATCGCAACGCGTCTTTCCAAAAGAGATGAAAGCCAGCCCGCTATTGCGCGCCTGGTTGCAAAGGTTGCAAGCCAACCAAGTTAAGTTTCATCCGCGCCATTTTTGGAAAGGCTGGGAAAACGATTTTCTCGTTTTCGATTCTCCCCACGGCGAAATCAAAATCAAACCCGACGCAACGATCCTGGCGTTGGGCGGCGCAAGTTGGCCGAAACTGGGTTCGAGCGGCGCATGGTCGTCGTGGCTGAGTCAGGCTGGGGTTAAGGTCGAGGCGTTTCGTCCGTCCAACTGCGGCTTCATCGTCAACTGGTCCAATCATTTCAAGCAAAAATTTCATGGTCAGCCGATCAAATCTGTGGTTTTAGCTTTTGAAGATTTTCAACAGCAAGGCGAATTTATTGTGACGCAAACGGGCGTGGAGGGAAGCCTGATTTACGCGGCTTCGGCGAAACTGCGGGATGCGCTTGACGCAACGGGCCGCGCCGCGCTTCATCTGGACCTCGCGCCTGATTCATCGCGAGAGAAATTGCTTCACGCCTTATCCAAACCGCGCGGCTCGCGCACGCTGACGAGTCACATTGAAAAGACGGTTGGACTCAAGGGCGTGAAGGTTGGCTTGTTGTATGAATTTTTATCAAAAGAAGATTTATCTGACGTCGAAAAGTTAGCGACGGCGATTAAAGATTTACAAATTCCATTGAGCGTCGCCGCCCCGCTGGAGAAGGCCATCAGTTCCGCGGGCGGAATCACTTTCGACGAATTGGACGCGAACCTGATGTTGAAAAAAATCCCCGGCGTTTTTTGCGCGGGCGAAATGTTGGATTGGGAAGCGCCCACCGGCGGCTACTTGCTGACGGCCTGTTTTGCAACCGGCAGAAGCGCAGGCCGGGGCGCGTTGCGTTGGTTGAGTTTATAATCGCCCGCATGTCTCTTCCTCTAAAAATTGTTTCCCTGCTTGAACTTAAACGCAACACCGGCGAACGCGGCTCACGGATGTGGATTGCCTGCGACGGCATTGTCTACGACGTCACCGATTGCCCCAAATGGCGCACGGGCATCCATGAATTTTTGCATTTTCCGGGACAGGATTTGACCAGCGAACTCCCCGACGCGCCGCATCACGCAGAAGTTTTCAAACATGATTGCGTGAAAGTCATCGGCAGGTTGGAAGCTTAAGTAGCTAAAGAATCAAATGAAAAAATATTGGCAAGCCGGGGATCACGCCTTGTATCAAGGCGTTTATCAAAATCAGGTTTGGTTCGCTCAATCTGTCGTCGTCGTCAAAGATTCGGCGGAAGAGACGGCGCTCGCCGTGACGCCCGGCGCAGAATGCGCCGCGCCGCGCGGATATGTAAACAGCCGGGAAAGTTGGGATCGTTGGGGCGATTATCAAGCCAACCGGCGCGATATGCAAACGTATTTCTGGCATACGAATCGCTTTTTGATTCTCCTGTATCCTGAAAAATATTATTCGCTCAATTTGATCTGGAATCAAGCTAAAGATCAATTCGTTTGTTACTACGTCAATTTTCAACTGCCGTATCAACGCGCGCCTTTTGCTTTTCAAACTTTGGATTTGGAAATTGACCTGGTGATTGAACCGGATTTCAATTGGCATTGGAAAGATGAGGAAGATTACAACACAGGGGTGGCTTTGAACATCATCACCGCAGATTGGGCAAAGGAGATTGAAACTGCAAAGCGGGAAATTTTCGACAAGTTAAAGAAGCGCGCTTATCCCTTTGATGATTCGTGGCGCGATTGGCGCCCAAACCCAACCTGGTCAAACCCTAAATTGCCCCTCCATTGGGACAAGGTTGATTAGCGATGCGCGAAACGCTCACTGTTGAGGCGCTCTTAAAGCTCGCCTTGCAACGCGCCAAAGCAATGCAAGCCCGGCGCATTCGCTCTGTGCAAATTGCCCTCGGCGAGTTAACTGATTTCAGCGCTGAGACCTTGCAAACCGAATGGGATGAACTTTCCAAAATGACGCCCGCGGCAGGCGCCGAACTTCATGTTCGTCGCGTCACCGCCGAAGCGCAATGTATGACTTGCTTTAACCAATATCATCCTGCGGGAAACAAAATCGTTTGCCCGCAATGCGGCGGCGTTGGCGGGAAAATCATCGCGGGCGAAGAGTTTTTCCTTGAATCAATTCAAGCGGAATAAAAAATCAGTTTGGTACAATCGCCCCCATGTCTTTGCAAAAATCCTTTCGCCTGTTGTTCCTCTGCGTTTTCCTTTCCGCTTGCGCGCCCGCTACAAGTCAGCCAATTGTATTTCCAACGTACGATCCTTTCGTCAAAAATACGCCCACGCCCAACCCCACCTTTCCAACCGTCACCACCACCCACACGCCCGTTCCGCCGACGTTGACTCGCGAGCCAACGCCCACGCGCGTACCGGTCACCGTTTCGCCGGTGTTCACGCCGATTAATGTCGCCACGGCCGTCAGCCCCACGCCCGACGTTTCGCGCGCGCTCCCCACGCCACGCCAGGACATGGTTCAATACACGGTGCAAAGCGGGGACACGTTGGGCGGCATCGCCTTAAATTATGGGATCAGTCTGGAGACGTTAATGCAGGCCAACTCCATCACCGATGCAAACCAACTGGAAGTTGGCGCGGTTCTCAATGTCCCGGCGCCCAACCCAATCGGCGCGGCTCCGGCGTTCAAGATCATCCCCGATTCGGAAATGGTGTATGGACCAGCGACCATTTACTTTGATTTGGACGGTTTCATTCAAAGTCAGCATGGCTATTTGGCCAGTTACGAACAGGACGTAAATGGACTAATGCTTTCCGGCTATGATATTGTGCAAGCTGTTTCACTTAATTATTCAATCAACCCGCGCCTGCTGTTGGCGCTGTTGGAATATCAGAGCGGCTGGGTCACCAACCCCGAACCGTTCAACACTTCTTATCCCATGGGGCTGTTGGACGAAAATCATTACGGCTTGTATCGTCAACTCACCTGGACGGCCAATGCGCTGAATCGCGGCTACTATTTATGGCGGGCCAACGCCATCTCCACCGTGGTATTAAATGATGGAACTGTCGCGCCGCTTGATCCAACCATCAACGCTGGAACTGCGGCGGTACAGTATTTCTTCTCCGACTTGGACGATCGCCCCACCTGGGAATTTGATTCCGGTCCCACCGGCTTACTGCTCACCTATTATGTTTTCTTCGGCAACCCGTTTGATTACGCCATCGAACCGCTTGTGCCGGAAAGCGTCCAACAACCGGCCATGTCCCTTCCCTTTGAAGCGGGGCAAACCTGGTATTTCACCGGCGGCCCACACGGCGGCTGGGATGCTGGCTCCGCTTGGGCGGCGTTGGATTTCGCTCCGGTTGGCGACAACGGAAATTGTCTGCCCAGCCCGCTTTGGGTCACCGCCATGGCCGACGGGTTAATCCTCCGCGCCAACAACGGCGCCGTCATTCAGGATTTGGATAACGACGGCTACGAACAAACCGGCTGGACGATCCTCTACATGCACGTCGGCGCGGCTGAGCGCGTCCAACCCGGCGAATATCTTTTCACCAACGAACGGGTGGGGCATCCCTCCTGCGAAGGCGGAGTCGCCAACGCCACGCACGTTCACGTCGCTAGAAAATATAACGGCGAATGGATTGCCGCCGATGGGCGCCTCCCCTACATCCTCAATGGCTGGGTTTCCAGCGGCGACACCTACGAATACGACGGCTACCTCACCAAGAACGGCGTCACCGTCGAAGCCTACGACGGCGGCTCGACCATCAATAGCATCGTCCATTAACTCATCCAACTCTTATCATCGCGGATATAATTCAAAAAATTCATGCGCCGTTTTCTCGCAACCATCGCTCTCCTGATTATCTTTCTGTTGACGGCCTGCGCCGGCCCCCCCTCCAGTTCCATTTGGGGCGTCGTCGAAACGCCCACCCCCTCCACGCTGGGCGGAAACGATTCGCTTCCGTTTGATCCATTTGTAATTTCAGACAGCCCGAACTCATTCCCCACTTCCACCCTTGCGCCGGAGATTTCTACCCAACAGGCCTACACGCCCACCGCCACGCCGGTCAACATGCCGCCGCAAGTCATCCCCACCTTCACGCCGGATTTAAACGCCGCGCCATTTTTGTATTACTCTCAAAGTGGCGATATGCTTTCGGCGGTTGCCAAAAGATTCGGCGTGGAAGAGGCGGAGATCGTCTCGGAAGCCGACCTGACCAAAACCACGCTGATTGACCCCGGCTCCCTACTGGTCATCCCTAATAAAATCACCGAACTCACCACGCCCAACGTCCAAATCATGCCAGACGCTGAAATCATCTTCTCCAACACCGCCACAAATTTTGACGTGTCCGCCTATATCAAAGCGCAAGGCGGCTACCTCTCCAAATTCCGCGACTATCTCGGCTCCACCGGCTGGATCAATGGCGACGACGCGATCAAACGCCTGGCCATTGAAAACTCCATCAACCCACGCTTAATTTTGGCCCTTTTAGAATACGAAAGCCGCTGGGTGCGCGGCCAGCCAATTGACCTGCTTCACACCGACTACCCAATGGGCTTCAACGATTATCACTTCAAAGGCATGAGCACGCAATTGGTTTGGGCGGTGAACAACCTCTCCATTGGCTATTATGGCTGGCGCGCCGGCACCTTAACCTATCTGGATTTTCCAGACGGCACAAGATTGCGACTCGACCCGCGCCTCAACGCGGGAACGGTGGCGATTCAATTTTTATTCTCGCGCATTCATAGCCAGTCGCAATGGGCGCAGATCATTGACCCCAACTCTGGTTTTCCAGCGATGTACAAGGAAATGTTCGGCGACGCCTGGGCCCGCGCCGATGCGGTCAATCCCATTTTTCCGCCCGCCTTAAACCAACCGCCTTTGGTTCTGCCGTTTGAACCGAATACCGAATGGAGTCTAACCGGCGGGCCGCACAACGGCTGGGGTCAACTCAACCCTGAGATTTATGGCGTTGGTCACAGCGTTAACGCCGCGATTGATTTCGCGCCTTCTACCGACAAAGGCGGATGCGAACTGACTCCGCTCTGGGTGACAGCCGCCGCCCCGGGTCTGGTCGTCCGCTCGGAGAATGGCGTGGTGATGGTAGACCTGGATGGCGACGGGCTGGAGCAAACCGGCTGGAACATCCTCTACATGCATGTCGGTAAAAAAGACCGCGTGGCCAAAGGAACCTGGGTGGAAACCAACGACCGCCTAGGCCACCCCTCCTGCGAAGGCGGCGTCTCCACTGGCACGCATTTACATTTTGCGCGAAAATATAACGGCGAATGGGTCACCGCCGACGGCCCCATTCCTTTTATTTTGGATGGCTGGCGCGTGGTGGCCGGGCCAAACGCCTATGAAGGCAAAATGGTGCGTGGTGATCAAGTCGTCACCGCCGACCCGGTGGGCCAAAAATGGTCAAACATCGAACGTCAAGCAGATGAATAAAAACAAAAATTTTAGGTTTTGCTCGCTGATCGTTTGCGCTTCATTAATCCTTTCAGCCTGCAACCTGCAAGTGACTTATCCCAACACACCGCCACCCTTCAGCGCCACCCAGCCCAGCGCCTCATCTGCCAACGCTGGGCCAACCCCGCTCCCAACCCGTCAAAACTTCAACCCGGGCGAACTGGTGGATTACGTCGCTCAAAACGGCGATACGCTCCCGGCCCTGGCGGCACGCTTCAACACCACGGTGGAAGAAATTTTGCAAGCCAACGCCTTTATTCCACGCGACGCCACCACCATGCCGCCAGGCATGCCGATGAAAATCCCCATCTATTATCTGGCGCTATGGGCCAGCCCGTACAAAATCATCCCCGACGACGCGTTTGTAGACGGGCCAACTGCAATTGGCTTTAATACGGCTTCGTTTATTCAGGAAAAATCCGGCTGGCTGAAAACCTATCGCGTCTATGCAGGCGGACAATGGCGCTCCGGCGCGGAAATGGTGGATTACGTCTCCCTCAACTACAGCATCAATCCCAAGTTACTGCTGGCGCTTTTGGAATATCAGGGCGGGGCATTGACTCAAAGCCAGCCGCCGGTCAAAAAAAATCTATTGGGTTTCAAACGTCAGTATTGGGAATCGCCCTATTTACAGTTGGTCATCGCGGCCAACACGTTGAACAACGGCTATTATGGCTGGCGCACTGGAAAGTTATTGCAGTTTGACGATACCGCAAAATTCTTAATCCGCCCAGACCCGTGGCAAAACGCAGGCTCGGTCGCCATGCAATATTATTTTGCTCAACTTTATTCCGGCGATACCTATGCCCGCGCCACCGGAGCGGAAGGCTTCAGCCAGACTTACGCCAGCTTATTTGGCGACCCGTGGAGCAATTACGAACTCATCCCCGGCAGTTTAACCCAACCGGATTTAATCCTGCCGTTTCCCAGCGATCAGATTTGGTCCTACACGGGCGGCCCGCATACGGGCTGGGGAACCGGCTCGCCGCTGGCCGCCATAGACCTGGCCCCGCCTGCAGATGGCTCCGGGTGTTTTCTTGCCGACGAAAAGAACTTCGCCGTTTCCATGTCCGACGGGCTGGTTGTGCGCTCCTCCATTGACGGCGTAGCCATTGATTTTGACAAGGATGGCGACGAACGCACTGGCTGGGTTTTCTTCTATTTACATCTGGCGATTGAAGAACGCATCTTAACCGGAACGGAAGTGCATCAGGGGGACAAGATTGGATACCCCTCCTGTGTCGGCGGTCACGCCACGGGGACGCACGTGCACATTGCCCGCAAATACAACGGCGAATGGATGACGATTGACAGCGCCCTGCCGTTTGTGCTGAGCGGCTGGACGGCGCGCCTCGGAAGCCGCGAATATTTAGGCACGCTCACCAAAGCGGGCGCAGTGGTTCGCGCCTGCGATTGCGGCGACGCCTACACTGCGATTAGCGGAAGTTACCCGTGAGGCTTTATTCCCGAATAATCTCAGGGACAAATTTTTCAAGGTTTTTCATGGAGATTTGTCCCACCCAGGATAAACGCACGTTACCGCTTCGGTCAATCACATAGGATGTGGGGATATAGCCCGTGTGAAATTTCTGCTGGGCCTGGTAGTCCAAGTCCAGCCAGATTGGAAAACTCAATTCGTGCGCTTCCACAAACGGCGCAACAATTTCCTTTTGCTCTTCCTGATTAATGCCAATCAATACAAAGCCTTCGGCTTTGTATTTTTCATAAAAGGCCTGGAAAATTGGCATTTCCCGTTTGCAGGGCTGGCACCAGGTGGCCCATAAATTGACCAAAACCACCTGACCCTGATACTCCGCCAGTGAAACCACTTCCCCATTCAGCGTGGCGAGAGTCAGTTCGGGGGCTGGGTAATTTTGTTGGGCAGGAACAGCCGAAAGGTCGGAAGATGCGGCGCGATCCCATTCGCGGAAAATCAACAGCCAGGCGAGGACGATCCCAAGCGAGATCAATCCAACGCCCAGCAAAATTTTGGGAACAGATACAGCGGGGGCGGGTGTTGTCGTTTGTTCGGTCATTTCAGGCCGAGTATACCCGCTTTATTTTCTAAAATATCCAACCAATAAAAACGCGCCAGCGACAATCAGCGCCGCCGCCCAAATGTAATTGGCGACTTCAAGAAGCGAGGCGATTCCTAAAACCGCTAAAATGCCAAGTCCCAGCGCGGGCCAAAACGCCCAGCGCATTTTCGCCAAAAGCGCCACCAATAAAAACGTGAGGCTTAACCCCAGCATGAAGAATCCAAAAGCTTGAAATTCTCCAAAGCGTTCAGAGACGACGGTCATGCCCGCCAACGTGGTCAGCACGCCCGCCGGAATTAACGCCCACCAACGCTCTTGCGGCGCCAGGAAATAGGCCAGCCAAAAAGCCAAGGCAATGCCGCCGAAGAAGATCAGCCCGCCGAGGTTTTCGAGGGTATCCGGCAGAAAGATGGTAACGCCCATGGCCAGCAACACAAAAGCCGGGAAAACGCCCCACCAATTTCCGCTAAACAACAGGCTTAAGCAGAGTAACCCGGCGGCGATAAAAATTCCGCCCCAAAACAAGTCGGAGGCGTTGTTTAAATATCCCATCGTTTGAAGTAAGGCCAGCGCGCCGCCAACGAGGAGCAGAATACCCAGCACAATTCTGGTATCAAAGCGTTTAATCATCTTAGGCTCGCAATCACTCGCTTGGTTTTCTAAACGTGCGGTACAAGCCGCTCCCCAAAACCCACAAGCCCGCCAAAATTAATAAAAGCGCCGGAGCATACGCGCCCAACCAGGGCAGACTCCCATAAATGGCGGAAAGGATCAGGAATAACCCGACGCCTACGGCTATTAATTTTAAGCCGCGTTGCAGGTTATAAGACGCGTTATCGCCCAGCAAGCCCTGAATCAAAACGCCCAGCCCCACAAACGCGGGAATTAACAGCCAGACATACCAGGCCTCTGGCGAAAGAAATTTGTTTTGATAAGAAAAGATGGCGCCAATTCCGGCAATCAGCGCGGCTGGCACGGCCAACCCGGGCTGGCCAACGAGCAAGCCAAATAATAAAACCAGCCCGCCGATCAAAAACATGTTCATCGGCCATTTTGAATAGGCTTCAAAAAAATTATGAAACGCCGGAACGGTTTGATTAAGCAAAAAGCCCACGCCCAATAAAATTAAGACCAATCCAAACGTAAGTTGCGAACGACCTCTTCTCATTGAAAATTCTCCTTGTGTTTTCCTCTAGTGTATTCTTTTTCATGCGGAAAAGCAAAATCAATTCATATACGCAGAGCGGACAAATTACGTTGCAACTGCAATAGCCAGCCAGTTCATGTACAATGGCGTTTATGCAAATTGAAATTCGTCCGTTTCAACCCGCGCAACAAGCCGAAGTTAAGGCGCTCATTTTGGCCGGGCTGGCCGAACGCTGGGGCGAGGTCTTTGACCCAGGCCTGAACACAGACCTGGACGACATCTCCCAAACATACGCCAACGCCCTATTTCTGGTCGCCACGCAAAATCAAAAAATCGTTGGCGCGGGCGCGCTCCTCTTCAAGCCGGAAGGCGTGGCGGAAGTGGTACGCATGTCCACCGCGCAAGACGCAAGGCGCAAGGGCATTGGCGGGAAAATTTTGCGCGAACTTTGCGTTCAGGCCAAAACTCGCGGCTGTAAAACCATCATCCTTGAAACCACGCACAACTGGCAGACCGCCATCCAATTTTATAAGCGCTTCGGTTTTGAAATCACCCATCATCAAGGCGCAGACGTTTACTTCGCGCTAAACCTGGAAACCCTCCACCTCTAAAACCTTAATTCAAATTTCAGTTTGGTGCGGTACAATCAGATTGTGCAATCAAACACATCCATTAAAATTTTTTCAGATCTCAAAACGTTAAGCGAAGCGGCAAGTTCAGCGTTTACCCAGATTGCAAATGAAGCTATTCAAACTCGCGGGCGTTTTTTTGTTTCGCTCGCCGGCGGTAACACACCCATCAAATTGTATGAAAAACTTGTCCGCGCCAATATAGATTGGAAACGCGTTTATTTTTTCTGGGGCGACGAACGTTGCGTACCCGTAACGGATGCGGGAAATTGTTACGGTCAGGCCAAGCAGATTCTCTTTGACCAAATCAGCGAGACGAACATCCAGCGCATCCCATCGGAACTGGAGCCTGCTTCTGCCGCCCAGGCCTACGCCGCCACTTTGAAATCTTTTGCCGTGGCGCCGTTGGAGTGGCCCCGCTTCGACCTCGTCCTCCTCGGCATGGGCGAAGACGGCCATACAGCTTCTTTATTCCCCGGCTCGCCGGTTGAAGCGCAGACCGCCACCGTGGCCGTGGTGGCCAACTATCAAGACCGCCCGGCCAATCGCGTTTCGCTAACGCCCCACGTCTTCAACGACGCGAAAAATATTTTCTTCCTCGTCTCTGGCGCAGGCAAAGCGGAAACGCTCAAAAAAGTTTTAAGCGCCACACGCACGCCGCGCGAATTGCCCGCCCAACGGATTGACCCCAAAGACGGCCAAGTCGTTTGGTTTGCAGATTCAGCGGCCGCAAGTCTCTTACCGTAAAGGAGTTACAACATCATGGAACTGGCAATGATCGGCTTAGGCAAGATGGGTTCAAACATGGCCACCCGCCTCATGCGCGGCGGGCATCGCGTCGTCGGGTTCGACCGCTCCAAAGCGTCGGTGGATTCAGCCGCACAAGGCGGAGTCGTGGGCGCATATTCGCTGGAAGAAGCGCTTGGCAAATTATCCTCTTCTCCAAAAATCCTCTGGGTGATGGTGCCGTCCGGCGCGCCCACCACAGAAACCATCCAACAGGCCGCCACACTGCTAAACCCCGGAGACGTGATCATTGACGGCGGAAATTCAAACTACAAAGACACGCTCCAACATGCCGACCTGCTCGCCGCCAAAGGCATTGAGTTTGTGGATTGCGGCACCAGCGGCGGCGTTTGGGGACTGGCTGAAGGCTACAGTTTAATGATTGGCGGAAAACAGGAAATCACCGATAGGCTCAGTCCAATCTTTGAAACGCTGGCTCCCGGCAAAGATAAAGGCTGGGGGCGCGTAGGCCCGCATGGCTCCGGTCACTATGTGAAAATGATTCACAATGGCATTGAATATGGCATGATGCAAGCCTACGCCGAAGGCTTTGGAATCTTAAAAGGCAAAAAAGAATTCGGGCTGGACCTCGCTCAGATCGCGCACATTTGGCAAAGCGGAAGCGTTGTGCGCTCGTGGCTGTTGGATTTAACCGCCAACGCGCTGGACGCAGACGCGGAATTGAAAGACATCAAACCCTGGGTGGCCGATTCCGGCGAAGGCCGCTGGACGGTTTTCGAAGCGATTGACCTCGACGTTCCGGCGCCGATTATCACGCTGGCGCTCCAAATGCGTTTTGCCAGCCGCGACGAAGAGAATTACCCAGCCAGGCTGTTATCCGCCTTGCGCAATCAATTCGGCGGACATGCCATAAAAAAGGACAATTGACGCTAGACCACAGACCGTGAAAAACAATTCATGGTCTATCGTCTACGGTTAATAAATATGAGCTCAACCAATAATGATTTGCCCACCTCCATCGTCATCTTCGGCGCCTCCGGCGATTTGACGCAACGCAAGTTAATCCCTTCGCTTTTTAATTTATTCCGCAAAGGCCGCGCGCCGAAAAAACTCCACATCCTCGGCTTTGGCGGCGCCGCCTACAGCGACGAAGAATTTCGCAAACACCTCCACGCCGGGCTAAAAGAATTTGCCGGATACGCCTTTACCGAAGACGACTGGAACGCCTTTGCGCCAAAACTCCGTTACTTTCAAGGCAAGTATCAGGAGTTGGAAGATTTTCAGAAACTGGCCGAATATTTATCCGCGTTGGAGGGCGAAAGCGCCAACCGCCTGTTTTACATGGCCCTACCGCCCAAGCTCTTTCCCGTCACCATTGAAAACCTCGACGCTTCCGCCCAACTGATTGAAAACGGAACCTGGCGGCGGGTGGTCTTGGAAAAGCCGTTTGGCACAAGCCTCGAAAGCGCCATCACCTTAAACCAACAAGTGCATAAGGCTTTGCAGGAAAATCAAATTTATCGCATTGATCATTACCTCGGCAAGGAAACCGTCCAAAACATTTTGTTCACGCGGTTTGCCAACACCATCTTTGAGCCGCTCTGGAATCGCAATTACATTGACCACGTTCAAATCACCGTGGCGGAAAAAGTTGGCTTGGAACATCGCGCCAAATTTTACGACAGCGTCGGCGTCCTGCGCGACATGTTTCAAAATCACCTCCTCCAATTGCTGATGTTGGTGGCCATGGAACCGCCCGCTTCGTTCAGCGCCAGTCATCTGCGGAACGAGAAGGTCAAAGTCCTCAGCGCGGTTCAGCCCATTTTGCCCGAGCAGGTTTCAGCGAATACCGTCCGCGCCCAATATAAAGGCTATCGTCAGGAAGAACAGGTCAACCCCAACTCCAGCACAGCCACATACGCCGCGCTCCGCCTCTTCATCAACAACTGGCGCTGGAAGGGTGTGCCGTTTTATCTCCGTTCGGGGAAAAGCCTGGCCGGAAAACAATCGCAAATCATCATTCAATTCAAGGAACCGCCGCTGGCCATGTTCCCCATGCAAACGATGAAGCCCAACCTGCTGGCGTTGTACCTCCAGCCAGACGAAGGCGTACACTTACGGTTTGAAGCCAAAGCGCCGGATACCGTCAACGAAACGCGCTCGGTGGATATGGAATTTCATTACGCGCAGGAGTTCGGGCCTTCCGCAATTCCCGAAGCGTACGAACGTCTGCTACTAGACGCCATTCAAGGCGACGCCTCACTCTTCACCCGCGCAGACGAAGTGGAAGCCGCCTGGGCTCTGATTGATCCCATCATCCGCACCTGGGAAACGCATCAGACTCCGCCCCTGGCCAGCTACAAACCTGGGAGTTGGGGCCCCGCTGAAGCCTACGACCTGCTCGCCCGCGATGGACGGCGCTGGCTCGACGAAGAAGCCGGATGACTTTTTAGAAAAAATTACAAAGGAGTTTCATCCTCCCGCAACGGCTTTTGCCCAATGGTAAAATTTACGCCGATGCAAAAACTGTTTCGGCGCAGGCGCATGGTCTTCATCTTTTCAGCGGCAACCCTGCTCGCGCTGACTTTCCTGCCCAGCGCATTGCCAAAGATGGATTTTCAACCATCCCAGCCAATTGGCGGCGGAAAGTCTGAAACCGCAATTGAACTCCGCGCAGGCGTAGAAGCCGCTTTGGCCTCCATCCGAGCCACGCCCCTATGGAAGAAGGCTTTTGTGGGACTGGCGCTCGTGGCTGGCATCATCATCGTCCTCACGCTGTTGGATCCCGAAGCGAGAAAAAAAGTTATCCGCACCTTTTTTCAATCCATGCTATATGGATTGGTGGTTGCCTATCTGGTGAAAACCAAGGCGCAATGGTTTACGGGACTCGCTGACCGTCTGAACCTATCCATCCCCGAAATGCCAGAACCCGCTTCAACCGAAATTCTACCCGCGCCGGTTTTCACGCCGCCACAAGAACAAAGCTGGATTTCATTTGCAGTTGGGCTGGGGATTCTATTATTGGTCGCGCTCTTAATCTGGTGGGGTTATCGGCTTCGGGCGCGCCTGACCCAGCCCGGCGTGGGATTGGAGGAACTGGCCACGATTGTCCATCATTCCCTGAACAACCTAAAGGCTGGGAAAAATTACGAAAACTCCATCCTTGAATGTTACGAGCGGATGAGCGAAGTCGTCGCGCGCAAGCAGGGACTCCACCGTCAACAGGCCACAACGCCTTCTGAATTTTCAACGCAACTGACCCGGGCCGGCCTGCCGCAAAACTCCGTCCAAACTTTGACGGTGCTCTTCGAGGCGGCGCGTTACGGGCGCAAGCCTGCAAGCCAGTCTGAAATTGAAGAAGCCACCGCTTGCCTGACTTCCATCCTCAAGTATTGCAAGGAAATCGGATGAACCGGCGTAATCCAATTTTATGGGCTGGGCTGGGCGTTTTGGGTTTACTCGCCGCGTTCGCCTTACGGTCAGCCATTTACGAACTTGTGATTGTGCCGCTCGCCTATATATGGTGGCTGATTACTCTATACTATCGTCTGATTCCGCAGGTTTTAATTTGGGCGTTGGCAGTCGCCGCGCTCCTCTTCCTGGCGCTTCATAATCTCCTCCTGGAAATCTCAATCGGGAAGGCCAAGCCGTTGAAAGCGGAGCAAGCTCCAGGTCCGGTAGAGGCGCTGGCAGAATTGCTCGGCAAACACGCGCAAGGCAATTACTACAAATGGACGATTGCCAACCGTCTGGGAACCATCGCCAGAGAATTTCTCGACCAGCGCGAGGGTAAGCGCATTGGACAAAAAATTTCACGCCTCACCGGCAGAAAATGGAATCCCCCGCCGGACGTGCAAGCTTATTTGGAATCTGGCGTGAACGGTTCATTTTCAGACTATCCTAAAAAAGTCTGGACGAAAGCCACGCCCACGCCCTTAAGCCTGAACCCTGAAAAGGCCGTTGCGTATCTTGAAGCCGAAATGGAGCTTAACAAAAATGGAAATCGCTAAAGTGTCGGAACTCAGCCAGGCCGTAATTGCCGAAGTGGGGCGGGCCGTGGTGGGGAAACAAGAACTGCTTGAAAATATTTTATGCGCCGCGCTGGCAGGCGGGCATGTGCTCCTGGAAGATTTTCCCGGCCTTGGCAAAACGCTCATCGCCAGAAGTTTTGCTTCCACGCTGGGGCTGGAATTTAAGCGCATTCAATTTACGCCGGATTTATTGCCCGGCGATATTACCGGCGGATACATCTTCAACCGTGAAAAAAATCATTTCGAACTGCGGCGGGGTCCCGTTTTTACCAACCTGCTCCTAGCCGACGAAATTAACCGCGCCTCGCCCAAAACGCAATCGGCTTTGCTGGAAGCGATGCAAGAGGGACAAGTCACCATGGAAGGCGAAAGCCTGCCCCTACCCGAACCATTTCTTGTGCTGGCAACGCAAAACCCAATTGAATATGAAGGCACGTTCTCGCTCCCCGAAGCGCAGTTGGATCGCTTCATGCTCAAACTGACAGTCGGCTACCCAAGCGTGGAAGAAGAAAAGGAAATTTTAGGCCGCCGTCGTCAACGCAAACAGGACGATCTACATTTGCAAGTCATCCTCCAGGCGGAACAGTTTTTAGAAATGCGCGCCGCCCTGGAAGACGTGCATGTCGATTCCGATTTGGAAGGCTATATCTCCGCTTTGGTTCACGCCACCCGCACAGATCGGCGCGTGGCCGTGGGCGCCAGCCCGCGCGCTTCGCTGGCTTTCCTCAAAATGGCGCGGGCCTACGCGGCGCTCTCCGGGCGGGAATACATCCTGCCAGACGACATCAAGCGTTTTGCCGGGCCGGTGCTGGGTCATCGCATCCTCCTGCAACCCGAATATTGGATGTCGCAACAAGTGGGCGGCGAAGTGATTCGCGACGCGATCGCGCAAACTGCCGTGCCGGTGAATCAATAACTTGCGGCGCTCCACCCTGCTTTCAACGATCGTCTATGGGCTGGTACTCGCCGGGCTGATTACCCTGCGCGGCGAACTCAGCGCTTTAGCCCTGCCCTTCGCGCTCTATCTTCTTTATGGGCTTTATACTGCGCCCGAACCGCCCAACCTTTCCATTGAAAGAAAACTCTCCAGCGAAAGGGTCGCGCCGGAAGCGGAAGCGACCGTCACGCTTTTGATTCAAAATCATGGAAGCGCGATTGAAGAACTGTACCTTGAAGATATGCTTCCCGCAAAACTAAAGACGCGCCACCACGCCACCCGCAGGCTGATTCGGCTTCCGAAGGGCGCTTCCTACACCCTGACTTATACGCTCTCCGGCCCACGCGGCGCCTATCCCTTCGACTCTATCGCCATCGAATCCAGAGACGCGCTGGGGCTGATTCAACGCGCAGTCACGTTTTCCGCGCCCGCGCAATTATTCATCTTTCCAGATTTACGCCGACTCAAAGCGGCCGCAATTCATCCGCGCAAAACGCGCGTGTACGCCGGTCAAATTCCGGCGCGGGCGGGCGGCGCGGGCACGGAGTTCTTCGGCGTGCGCGCCTATCAGCCCGGCGACCCGCCGCGCTCGGTCAACTGGCGAGCCAGCGCCCGCCACGTCGAAGCGCTGTACGCTAACGAATTTCAACAGGATCGCGTGGCCGACGTCGGCGTGGTCTTAGACGCGCGCCAACGGACGAATTTATTTCAAGGGAAATATTCCATCTTTGAGCATTCCGTGGCCGCCGCGGCCGCGTTGGCCGACGTTTTAATTTCACAGGGCAATCGCGTGGGACTCTTAACTTATGGGAGTTACCTCAGTTGGACGCTCCCCGGGTATGGAAAAATTCAACGCGAAAAGATCATGCACGGGCTGGCCAAAGCGGCCATTGGACAAAGCTCGGTGTTCGCCGGGTTGGATCATCTCTCCACGCGCGTCTTCCCCGCGCAATCGCAAATTGTGCTGGTTAGCCCGCTTGCGCCGGATGATTTGGAAGCGTTGATTCAATTACGCGCCAAAGGGTATCAAATTATGGCGCTCAGCCCAGATCCGCTGAAATTTGAACTGGGGCTTTTACCCGCCTCGCCAGAAACGCAACTCGCCGCGCGCGTCCTGCGCCTGGAACGGAATTTGTTAATCAAGCGGCTTGAACGGGCGGGCATTCAAGTCGTCGAGTGGGATGTCTCAAAGCAGTTTGACCAGGCTGTCGGTCCGCTGTTGAAGCGCGGCCGTCCGCAAAGTTTTGCCTATCGGAGTAGAGCATGAGCGCCCTCGCCTTATTGATCAGCATCATCCTCAGCGTTGGCTCCATGATCTGGGGCTACGCGCACGCAGGCTGGGAAGTTGTCGCCGGTTGGGTTTTCATCTTTGGGTTGGTCTGGCTTGTCGCCATCTGGCAAAGGTGGCATTGGTTTTCAACCTTGGCCTTGCTGGCGTTTGTTTTGCTCTCCGCGTTTGGCGTGGTCTTGGATCTTGAATTTAGTTGGATGTTGGCCGGCTCCATCTTCGCACTCTGCGCCTGGGATATGACCGATTTTCGGCGGCGTTTGCAGGTTATCGCTCAAGACGAAGACACGCGCGGCTTGGAACGCAGGCATATTGCGCGATTAAGTTTACTGACGTTGACTGGCCTGCTTTTGGTTTCGGCGGCGCTCTATACGCAATTGCAGTTTACGTTTGAATGGGGCGTGTTTCTAATTTTTGTCACTGCGCTGGGGTTAACGCAACTCACCGCGTGGTTAAGGAAGCAAAGATAGCCAGTCCTCCGCTTCTTGCGGAAGCGTAAAATGCAAGACTTGTAAATGCGGGTATTGAGCGAGCAGAAGCGGCGTTTCCCTTTTTCTACGCCAGTAAGTTTTGAACAACCAGTGAATCAGCGAATCGGGCGACCATAATTTTAAGTGAACCCAACCTTTTTCAATGTTTTTGCCCCATAACAGTTCTTTGGTTGCGCTTCTACGAACGATACGTTTGATTAATCTCCAAAAGACAATCTGAAATGGATAATCCAGCCAAACAATCGCCTGGGCGCGTTCCCAAACCATCTGGCGCGCCGAACTGTAGTTGCCTGCCAGCGCCCAACGCTCTTTTTCAACCATGTTTTCAACCCTCTCAAAAAACACGGGCATGGGCGCAGGAGTCCAGTTTTCCTCCCAATACAAAGCGTCTAATTCAACAAACTGTAAATCAAATTTGTCGGCAATTTGTTTGGCTAACGTAGATTTTCCCGACGACGTTGTGCCAATCACTACAATGCGCTTGTAAGGGAATGAGGTTTGCATAAACGCGGATTATAATTTACCCACTTCTAATTACCATTTATAAAGGAATCTTATGTTCAATCTCCCCGATGATGAAATCCTGTCCCTCTCCAAAGAACACGTCTTTTGGACGTGGTCGGCGCAAGCCAAAGTAAACCCGATTGCGGTCAAAAAAGCCAAAGGCGTTTATTTTTGGGATGTGGACGATAAAAAATACCTGGACTTTAATTCGATGACGATGTGCGTCAACATCGGTCATGGCAACGAGAAAGTCATCCAAGCCATGCAAGCGCAGGCGGCAGAATTACCCTACGCCGCGCCGGGGATGACGACCAAAGTCCGCGCGTTGGCCAGCAAAGCCGTAGCGGAGATTACGCCCAACAAAGCGCTGAGCAAAATCCTCTTCACGCTGGGCGGCGCAGATGCAAACGAAAACGCCATCAAACTCGCGCGCGGGTACACAAAAAAGCATAAAATCCTAACCCGCTATCGTTCCTATCACGGCGCTTCGGCTGGAGCCATGGCCGCGACGGGCGACCCGCGCCGCGTGGCTTGGGAACCAAACTTAATGCCCGGCGTCGTTCACTTCCTCGACCCGTATCGTTATCGTTCCACGTTTCATCGCCTCAACCCAAATATTTCAGAGGAAGATTTCTCGCGCGATTATGTGAATCACCTCGAAGAGATCATTCGCTACGAAGGCCCGGATTCCATCGCCGCCATCCTGCTCGAAACTGTCACCGGCACGAACGGCATTATCATCCCCCCCAGCGGATACCTGCAAGGCGTGCGCGCGTTGTGCGATAAATATCAAATCTTGATGATTTGCGACGAAGTGATGAGCGGCTTCGGACGTACTGGAAAAATGTTTGCCATTGAACATTGGAACGTTGTCCCAGACATGATTACCATGGCCAAAGGGTTAACCTCCGCGTATGCGCCGCTGGGAGCCGTGGCCATGAAGCCGGAAATCGCCGCCGCATTTGACGAACATGCCTTTGAAGGCGGGCTGACCTACACCTCGCATCCCATTTCGCTGGCGGCGGCGCTTGCCAACATCGAAGTCATGAAAGAAGAAAAAATTGTCGAACACGCTTCTGCAATGGGTCACGTCTTACGCAGGCTATTAACCGATTTAGGCGAAGCGCATCCTTCCATTGGCGAAGTTCGCAACCTGGGCTTATTTGGAATCATCGAGCTGGTCAAAAACCGCGAGACCAAAGAACCCATCGCCCCGTGGAATTCCTCTTCGCCGGAGATGAACGCGCTGAAAAAATACTGCGCCGATCACGGTTTGTTTTTATACACCCATTGGCATACGGTATTAATCATCCCGCCACTAATCATCACCGAAGAAGAATTGAGAGAGGGAATGGCCATTTTAGATCAAGCGTTGGAGATCACAGATAAAGCGGTACGTTAATTTGAGCCAGGCAATTCAATTACAAATTTCGCGCCTTTGCCAACTCCGCTTTCCACTTTTATGGCGCCGCCATGCGCCTCAACCAGTTGCTTTGCAATGGCAAGCCCCAAGCCGCTATTCGCCCGCCCCGTGCGCGATTTATCTCCGCGCCAAAATCTGTCAAAGATAAAGGGCAAATCTTCAGAGGCGATGCCTACGCCCGAATCTTCGACAACGATCCGCACGCCTCTTTCCTGACTTGTAATTGATTCTGTTTCAAGGGCTATTTTCCCGTCTTTGGGCGTGTGCCGCAAAGCGTTGGAAATCAAGTTGGACAACACTTGATTGAGTCGGTCATAATCCGCAGTGATTTCTAACGTTGAATCTTTGACATTCATTTCAAGGCGTATGCCAAGCGCCTTGGCTTGCGAGGAAAAGCTCGAGGCGAGATCATGCAAAAGGTCAGCGAGCAGGAAGCGGGTAGGATGAAGCGGGAGTTGATGCGCCTCAGCCAGAGACAAAGTCTGCAAGTCGTTGATCAGGCGCGTCAACAGTTTTGTTTCATCCAACGTATTGTTGAGATGTTCTGCGGTGGGTTGATAAACGCCATCCATCAGGCCTTCCAAATTTCCCTGAATAATATGAAGCGGCGTGCGGAGTTCATGCGCAATGTCCGCTGTGAGATTGCGCCGTTGTTGATCGGCGCGTTCGAGTTCCTCCACCATTTTGTTGAAGCGCTTAATCAACTCGCTGAACATGTCAGATTTATTTTCCGAAACGCGCACGGAGAGGTCGCCCTCGGACACCGCGTCAATGGCGTTAAACATCTCGCTCAGCGGACGCCCAAAGCGCCGATAGAGCGTGAACATGGTTAAGACTCCAAGCAAAAGCACAGCCACGGGCGCGCCGCATAAAAGCAACCAAATATTTCGCACGCCGGAAAATTGCGAGAAGGCCCAATACAAAATGGCGGCCACGCCGCCGACAAAGAGGGAGATGACGCCGAAAAAGAAAAAGAAGAATGGGAAGAACCTGCGGCGGCGCGGGCTTTTTTCATTCGGCGCATTCAGCCGAATGCCTGGGCGGTGGGCCAAGCGCTCGCGAAAAAAACGCGGGCTGTATCTGGGCTTATTCTTCATTGAAGAGATACCCAATTCCATAGACGGTTTCGATCATGGTTTGCCCGGTTACAGTTTCGAGTTTTTTGCGGAGGTTCTTAATGTGCGAATCAATGCTCCGGTCAAAACTGGAAACACCGCCATGCAAATCGTCCAGCAATTGTTCGCGCGTCAGGGTTTGTCCGGCATGGCTGGCCAACAACTGGAGCAGTTTAAATTCATTGGGCGTAAACTTGATTACGCGGCCATCAAACGTCACTGAATATCTCTGCGGATCAATGGTCAAACCGCGAAGCCGAATCACGTTCGGCGGTTGGACTGCGCCTGTGGAACGGCGCAGTAAAGCACGGACTCTGGCAACCAGCGCGCGCGGCGAAAAAGGCTTGGTGATGTAGTCGTCCGCGCCGATTTCGAGGCCAGTCACCTGATCAATTTCTTCGGCTAAAGCGGTGAGCATGATAATCGGCACGTCGCTTTCCCGACGCAGGATTTTACAGACTTCGCGGCCGTCTATAATTGGGAGCATTAAGTCCAGGACGATGAGGTCTGGCTTTTCTCTGCGGGCTATGGCCAGCGCAGATTGGCCGTCATTGGCCATGACCACGCGGAAATTATTTTTTTCCAGATAGTCGCGCGCCAGGCGCGCAATTTTCGGTTCGTCATCCACAACGAGAATTAATTGAGACATTGGAAAGGATTATAAAAGAAAGGGCGGAATGCGTAAAATTCCAAATTACGCATTCCGTTTCACTGGTTTATTTGCCTGCCTGCCCGCCTTCTTCAGCGTGCGCTTGTTTGTGCCATTCGTCAAACTTTGGGTGGATGCCATGCTCCCAGCCTTGGCCACAACCCCGATGCCCACGCCAGCCTCCAGAGCGGAAGGTAAAGCGCAGTAAGCCAAAGAAGAAGAACAGGAAGAAAGCCGAGAAGCACAATCCAAGTGGAAGAAATCCAAAGCGCGGGCCAAATCCAAAGCCATGATGCGCTGGATAGCCGGGCCCATATCCGTGATTAAACATCGGCCCTGGGTTTCCATTTTCAGCGGAGCGCTGGATGGCCTGCGCCACTTCTGGCGCTTGCGAAATTCCCTGCGCTACTCCGGCGCGATATGCAAACGTTCCGCCTGCCGCGAGCAAAGCGACGAGGAGCAGGCCCCCAACGATACGAAAGACGATACTACGATTCATTTTTACCTCCAGTGGTATTTTTTTTACAGGCTTAATGTATCAGCCGATTATGTAAAGAGTATGGATTTTATTTAGAGAGATTGTGGAGAAACCAGATGATTACATCGTAAGCACAATCTTCCCCTGCGCGTGGCCTTGGCCAAAACGCCGCATTGCCTCGGCAGTTTCGCCAAGCGGATAAGTTTTTTCAATGAACGGTTTCAGTTTGCCCGTTTCAAGGAATTCTTTCAATACGTTCATATCGTCTATATTGAATTGCGCCACAAAGAACGTCGCCTTTTGACTCGCGCGCCACGACCCAAGTTTGATTTTGATTACATGCGCCAACGGACCAATCAAGCGATTCCCTTTTGGCGCGCCGATGATGACAAAACGCGCCTCCGGATTCAAAACACGCCGATACTCCTGCCATGAATGCGTACCTGCAACATCCAGGACTAAATCATATTTCTGATTGCCCAACGTAAAATTTTCTTTGCGATAATCAATCACATCATCGGCGCCAGAAGCGCGCGCAATTTCTACATTCCTGGCGCTACAGACTGCAGTCACCTCCGCGCCAAACGCCTTGGCAATTTGCACCGCAAAATGGCCAACTCCGCCGGAAGCCCCGTTGATTAATATCTTTTGACCGGCTTGAACTTTTCCAAAATCGCGCAGTCCCTGCAAGGCGGTCAGCCCCGCAATCGGCACAGACGCGGCCGCTTCAAAAGAAACGTTTTGCGGCTTTGGAATAACAATCTTTTCAACGCACACGTATTCCGCATAGGCGCCATGTTTCGCGCCAAAAACTTCATCGCCAACCTTGAAATCTGCTCGGCCTTTGCCAACCGCTTCAACCACGCCCGAATAATCCGTGCCAATTCGAATGTCCTTTGGTCTGAATAATCCGCCTCCCAGACGGGCGATTGGCAAGCCCACCATCCCATACCATTCCGCCGCATTGATGGACGAGGCGCGGATTTTTATCAACACCTCATTATCTTTAGGCGTGGGTTTTTCAAGTTCTACAAATTCGAGTACTTCGGGTAGTCCGTACGTTTGATGAACAATCGCTTTCATTGACAACTCCTCTATTTTTTCTCTAATGTAGCAAGAGAATATGGAGGAAATGTGGAAGAAGGTTGGAGATGTTCCGCAACCACGCCGCGATGATACAATCGCCGTAGGAGACTCCAATGATGAACAGTTCGTGGATGGATTTCAAAGCGGAAACGCTTGTGCAATATCAACAGCAAAAGCAAATGGCCGAAGCGGCCTTGAGCCAGGTGGACGACACTGCATTCTTCGCACAATTAAAGGAAGAAGGCGACGCGCATATTAACAGCATGGCCATCCTGGTCAAGCACATCAGCGGCAACTTCATCTCCCGTTGGACGGATTTTCTAACCGCCGACGGCGAAAAAGCTGACCGCAAACGCCCGCATGAATTTATGCACGAAGCAGGCGTCAACCGTCCGCAAATTATGGAGCGCTGGGAGGAAGGCTGGCGCATCCTCTTCGCCGCGCTGGAAGGGCTCACAGAAGAAGATTTTGCCAAAACCGTCTACATTCGCGGAGAGGCGCACAGCGTAGTGAAAGCCATTTTGCGTAATTTACTTCACGCCACGCACCATATCGGTCAAATGGAATTACTGGCAACAATTTTGAAAAAGAAGTAATTTAAGTTTGATATACTCGCTTAATGGACATCCAATTTTCGGGCAGGATCATTTTCTGGAAAGGCCCCGCCCCTTTTTTCTTCGTTCCCATCCCTGAAAAACCAAGCTGGGAAATAAAGTCCGTTTCCGCCTTGGCAACGTATGGCTGGGGCGTAATTCCTGTCACTGTGAAAATCGGCAAAACTGAATTTACAACTTCGCTATTTCCCAAAGACGGTTTATATCTTGTCCCGCTCAAAGCGGCGGTTCGTGAAAAGGAAGGACTTGAAAAAGACGATCTGGTCAAAATCAATCTCAAAATTAATTTCTGATTGAAAAAAGCTGGCGTTTTTTGTTTAATCCCGTCCGCCCCGCGGTGATACAAGATTTCGCAATGTGACCCAGCATGAGCGTCTGAATTCCGAGATTATTCCAGTCACCCTCTAACAAAACTAACTGGAAATTTAAGTTAACCATCTTCCTACGTGGGTTTACCAAGCGTTGGAATAAAGTACGGTATAATCCCAAAATCATACCCAACAAGGAGACAAAACCAAAAATTTAACCGGGAAAGACAGCGCATGGACTTGGCCCAGCCAAGTTGACGAGGATAAGGGTTCTTCATTTCAAAGTGAAGTTAAGTTTGCCAGGTACGTTTAGGCGAATGAAAATCGAGAGATCAGCGGAAGCCCTTCGGGTGCGCCACACCCGTCATTCTTTCCCTCCAAAAGAGAACTCCACGGGAAAACGCCTGCGAGCGATCGCACAGACAAAACCTGGAGCATGGCCAACCAAAAAAGGACGCCGTCCTTACCTATATTTTTTTAATTCGGAGGAACCCCTATGTGTGGAATCGTCGGATATATTGGCGCGCGCAACGCGACGCCGATCATTTTGAATGGGCTGAAAAAGCTTGAGTATCGCGGCTATGATTCGGCTGGCGTGGCTGTCATTCATGGCGACCAAATTGAAGTGAGGAGAGAAGCGGGCAAGTTATCGCAATTGGTAGACTTGATCGGCAAATCGCCGATTGACGGCGCGCCCGGTATTGGTCATACGCGCTGGGCTACGCACGGCGCGCCATCCGCTAAAAACGCGCATCCGCATCTTGGCCATTCCGGGAAAATGGTCGTAGTGCACAACGGCATCGTTGAAAATTTTTTGGATCTCAAAGCGGAACTGGACCGTGAGGGTGTGTCCTTCAATTCGGAAACGGACACCGAAACGATCGTGCATCTGGCAGAGCGGCTGAAGGCTCGCGGAATTGGTTTTGAAGAAGCCGCGCGCCAAACTTTTGAACAAATTCAAGGCGCAAACGTGGTGGTGTTCATCTCCACCGAAGAGCCGGACAAAATCATCACCGCCAGAATTGGAAATGCAGGCGGCGTGGTGATTGGGCTGGGCGAAGGCGAGAACTTCATCGCCTCCGACATTCCCGCAATTTTGGAACACACCCGCAAAGTAATTTTTTTGGAGTCGCGCCAGATGGCCGTGATTACCAAAGACCGCGTAATAGTCACCACGCTGGACGGGCAGGAAATTCAACCTGAAATTCACAACATCGCCTACGACGCCGTCTCCGCCGAAAAAGGCGAATACCGTCACTTCATGCAAAAAGAAATTCACGAACAAGTGCGCGCGCTCACCGACACGCTGGCCGGGCGCGTAGACTTTCAAACCGGGCGCATTCGTTTGCCCGAGCTAAAACTCACCCCCGAACTCGCCAAGCGCATTCAAAGGATTTATATCACCGCCTGCGGAACGGCCGCCTACGCCGGGATGGTTGGGAAATATCTCATCGAAAAAATTGCGCGCATCCCCGTCGAAGTGGTCATCGCTTCTGAGTTTCGGTATAGCGACCCAATCGTGGACGAAAACACCGTCGTCCTCGCCATTTCACAATCTGGCGAAACTGCGGATACGCTGGCCGCCATGGAAGAAGGCCGCAAAAAAGGCGCAGTGATTTGGAGCATCGTCAACGCGATTGGTTCGCAAGCCATGCGCGTTTCAGATGGGACGATCTCGATGCAAACCGGGCCGGAAATTGGCGTGGCTTCCACCAAGGCCTTTACTGCGCCTTTGGTAGATCAGTACATGCTGGCGATTTTGCTGGCAGATTTACGCGGCACGTTAGATGAAACGACTCGCAAAGCGCTGGTGGCCGATTTACGCCTCATCCCCGATTTGGCCGGGCGCGCGCTAGACGCAGAATCTCAAATTGAAAAAGTCGCCTATGAACTAAAAGACATCGCTGGATGTCTGTATTTGGGGCGCGGCATTAACATGCCGATTGCCTATGAAGGCGCGCTAAAGCTGAAAGAGATTTCCTACATCCATGCGGAAGGCTACCCCGCCGGAGAAATGAAGCACGGGCCGATTGCCCTGATTGACGAAGAAATGCCGGTGATTTGTCTGGCGCCGCAAGACCCCTGGCACGAGAAGATGATCTCGCAAATTCAGCAGGCGAAAGCGCGCGGCGGCCGGGTGATTGCCGTGGCCACCGAAGGCGACGAACTTGTGGCGGGCATGGCCGATCACGTCCTCTGGATTCCCAAAACCCCCTGGCTTCTCTCCCCCATCATTACCGTGCTTCCTTTGCAAATGCTCGCTTATCACATCGCCGCCATCCGCGGGCTGGATGTGGACCAGCCGCGTAATTTAGCCAAGTCGGTCACGGTGGAGTGAAGCGCTTCACGCCACATCCACCTTCATCACATATACCAACAAGCGGCGAAGCAGAAAAAACGGAATCAACAGGCTGATATGCACGGCGTTGCTCAAGCCAAACAAGATTGAGACCGAAGCCAGAAAGTTATTCAACGCCGGAGCGACGTGCGTCAGCATCCATGTACCCGCTCCGGCGAAGATCGCCAAAGCCAGCAAAGCCGCGCTCCACAACCCCAGCGGAATCCATGAGTGCCGGTCTGAATCCGAAGGCATCATCGTGCTGGAAATTGCAAACGTAAGATAGAACTGGATGTAAAAATCCTTTATTTCTGGAAGGGCGAGCAATCCCTGAAAAAACAAAGCCACCTGCCCGCTCTGCCAAATTTCCCAAAGTTTATTTAAGTGTAGGAGATCAATTCCAGTGTAGGCCACCGACAAAGAACCAGCAATCAGCGGGGCCAGACCAATCAAAGAATCGCGCACCAGGTCCGTCGCTTCAGTTTCCACGTACCCCATTTGGAGTCTGCCGTCTGGCAAGATGTGCGGGATGATGGAGAATCCCTGCGTGCGCACCCCTACTAACTTTGCCATCAGGTAATGGCTTAGCTCGTGAAGCAAAACGCCCGGAAAAAATAAAATTGAAAATAAAAAGATGGAAACCTGCGGGTGGCGCGTAATCAGCAAAAAGACGGCCTGCATTTCGCGATGCAAAAGCCGCTGGAGAGCGACCAGCGGCAAGAGCATTAGAATGAACCAGAAGAAACCGGAGAAAGACACTACACAGGTTAACTAAAATGATTTAACAATTGAAACGAACTCATCCACTTTTAAACTGGCGCCGCCCACCAAGGCCCCGTCAATGTCTGGTTGAGTAAAAAACTCCTGCGCGTTTGCGGCCGTGACAGAGCCGCCATATAAAACCCGCACCGCCTGAGCCGTCTCAGCGCCGTATAGCTCTGCAATGGCCGGGCGGATAAAATCCTTAATCACCGCGTTGGCCGCCGGGCCCGTGGAGGCTTTGCCGGTTCCAATGGCCCAAACCGGCTCGTACGCCACGATAATGCTTCGGGCATATTCGGGAGCGACGTCCCGAAGCCCCAGGCTGGTTTGCGTGGAAACCACCTCCCGCGTGCGCCCCGACTCGTATTCCGCCAGCGTCTCACCCACACAGACAATCGAAATCAAATTATTTTTTTGGGCCGCCTGCAGTTTCTTATTCACAGTCTCGTTGGTTTCCCCAAAATAAGCGCGGCGCTCGGAGTGACCCAAAATCACGTACTCGCAGAACTCCTTCACCATTTTGGGAGCCACTTCGCCTGTAAACGCGCCTTGTTCTTCCCAGTGCATATTTTGCGCGCCAAGGCCAAACGCCGTATGCTTGAGCGCCTCGCGGACGGTCGCCACCGCCATAAACGGCGGGCAAAACACCGTTTCAACAGCGGCCGCGTCCTGCAATTGCGCGATCATCTTTTCAACCAGTTCGCGGGCTTCCGCGCTGGTTTTATTCATCTTCCAATTTCCGGCTACAAAGGGTTTTCGCATGGTTTCCTATTTAATCGTTGAAAGCAGTTGGTTTGCAAAGACGCGAATCCATTCCGGCGCTCCCAAATCGGAAGAGAGCGAAAGGAGCGCCGTCTTTGCGCTTTCAACATGATTTGATTTTAAATCAATTTCCGCCTGCAAAAGAAAAACTTCATACATATCGGGCTTGGCTTTTTTGGCGTTCTCCAGTTGCTCTTGAGCCAGTTTCATCTCCCCATTGAACAGGGCAAAGCGCCCACGGACGATATAGCCCATCGGCAGGTTGGCGCTGTCCACGCGCTCGAAGAACACAAACAACGGCATATCTTTCTGTTCGGCGGCTTTGTAAACCGATTCGCGGAATCCCTCCTCAACTTCCGGGGGCGCGTCTTTGCCGTTATAGGCAAACATCAAGCGCACATACATTGCCGCAGTGGGAACCCAGGCTTCCCCTTTTTTATATGCCTCCGCCGCCCGCGTAAAAAACTCAACGTTGTTGGGCCCGGCCAGGTTGGCGGCCTGCGCCAATTCCTCAGCCGCCTGGCGCCGATTTCCCGAAGCCCAGTACGCCAGCGACAAATTCAAATGCGCGTCTGGATTGCCCGGGTCTTTATTCACCGCTTCAATCGCGGCAGTCACCTCAGGGGATTTGTTATCGTTCGGATTGATCGGCGTTTGCTGAACCGGCGGCGAAGGCGGCGGCAAAGCAGTCGTTGTAGCCGCCAGCGCGGGAGTAGGCGCAACCGTCGGCGTATCCTTGCGATTCAAAACCTGACGACGCACAACCACCGCGGCCGCAAGACACAACAGGATGGCCAACCCCACTGCGACCCACATCCACACCGAACGCTTCTTTGCCGGACTTTTAGCTGGTCCGCTTTCAACGGCATTGACCTTCGTCTGAGAAGCGACCGTCTTACCGGCATTGGCGTCTTTCAACATGCTGGAATGCACAGAAAGCGAACTCCCCTGCATGGGGACTCCAGCTTCGCGCCAGGCGTTCTTAAATGCCGCGCACATTTCATCCACGCTTGCATAACGATCCGCCCTTTGTTTCGCCAGCGCCTTTAATAGCACTCGCTGAACGGGTTCTGGCACATTTGGATTCACCGACATAGGCAAAGGCAAGGGCGTATAAATGTGGTCGTGAATGATTGAAAAAGGCGTATCCGCGCTAAAAGGCACCTGCCCGACGATCATTTCATATAACATCACCCCGAAGGAATAGATGTCCGTGCCGGAATCCAAATCTTTCGCGCCCATCGCCTGTTCCGGGGAGATGTATTGCGGCGTGCCCATAATCGAATCGGAGGAGAGCGTAGACTCGCCCGCTTCGGCGATGCGCGCCAACCCAAAATCTGCCAGATAGATCGTTCCGTCCGTAGCCAGCAACACGTTTGAAGGTTTCACATCGCGATGTAAAATCCCCTGTTTATGGGCGTACGCCAAAGCCGAGCCGACAGAATCGACTACTTTTTCAATTTCAGCGGCGGATAACGGGCCCGAGCTAAAGCGGGCTTTGAGCGTATCGCCCTCAATAAATTTCATTACGAGATACGGGCGGGCTTCGTGTTCCGAATAATCATAAATTGGGACGATGTGCGGATGCTCGAGCTTGGCCACCACCCGCGCTTCGCGCTGAAAACGCGCCGTAAAGGTCTGATCTTGATGAAAGGCCGGATGGAGTACCTTTAACGCCACATAGCGATCGAGCGCGGCGTGATAGGCCTTATAGACGGTCGCCATCCCCCCCTGCCCCAATTGCTCAATGATACGATAGGGTCCAATGTTTTCGCCAACATTAAAAGACATGTTTCAGGCTCTCCATAATTTTTGTCAGATAAAGTCTATTATAACCAAGAGCGCGCGTTCCGCAAAAACGAGCAGGGAATTGAAATAAACCGCCGTGTTCCGACCCATTAACCCAAAGACAGCGCCGGTTAAGGCGCTGTCTTTAAGTTTCGTTCTGGTTAGTTGTCCATCCGCGAGATTGAAATATCCGTGCCGCCGGTGGGAGACGGCATAAATGTAACCATATATAAATGCGATGCGTCGCAGGCCATGACTTGCCAGTTCTCCGCCCAAGCGGAGCTATTCCCTTCAACCATTCCTGGGTGTAAAAAAGTCTGTCCGCTTAGCAAGGCTACGTCGGTGCAACCTGTTTGAGAATTTTCATGTTCGGCGATGAGCTTAAGCGTGTCAGCCTTCAACTGCTCGTCAGCCAGGCCGGTATAGCCAATTTGATCTTGAATCTGCTGGTAGGTATCGTTAACCGCAGGGGCAAGGATATTCAAAGCCGCCACGCCGCCTACCGCCAGGCAACAACACAATCCAACAATCACGCCAACGATGATCAAGACCTTATTTTTGCCGTTCTTCTTCTGTTCTGTCTGTTCCGATTGCAGATTTACTTCGTCCATTTTCAGCGCTCCTGTTTTTTTCAAATGTAGGTTGAACTGCGTTCACTTCCTACTGGTGTGATGATTCAGTTATACGCTAAGAACGAGACAGGAGAGTGTTAAAAACTGTCATTTTGGGAGGCGGAGTAGCAGTGACTAAGAAGAGTCAGGTCGCCCAACTCGCTCCTTAGCCCGCGACTATTTATACGCCCAAACTATCTTTGGAAATTTCCAACGACTGTTTTCGATGAAACCATTCACCAAACGCCGCGCCGCCTAAAATCAAAACTGCTCCAATAAGTTGCAAGAAATCGAGCGATTCTCCTAAAAGCGCCGCCGAAAAGAATAAAGCCGAAAGAGGTTCTAAATAACCAAGCATAGCCACTGTTTGCACTGGCAAATCGCCAATCGAAGAAAAGTAAAAATAACAACCAACACCAGTATTAACCACGCCCAACAACAAAATAAGCATTAGATTTTTTGATTCGACGGGAATAGGAAAAGCTTGTCGAAAAACAAGAAAAAATGCAACCGTAACAAAACTTGCCATTAATTGCCACGTTGGATTCTCAAGGCCTGTTATGCTGACAGCCTTTTTGTTGAAAATCACCATAAAGGCGTACATCATCGCCGCTAATATTCCAAAACCTAACCCCCGAGACGGCTGGCCTTGTAAAAAGGCTTGCTGATTTAAAAAAAACATACCTAAAATTACGGCAAAAAAACCAGCGCCTTTAGCAATGGTAATTTTCTCTTTGAAGACAATCTGAGAAAATATCATGACGATAACAGGTCCGCAATAATAAGCGAGCGTCGCAACGCTAACGCCAATTTGCCTGTAGGCTTCAAACAAAAACATCCAACTCGCACCCATTGCAACGCCAGAAATAATCAAATACAGCGAGTGCGTTTTATTTTTCCAAAAACGCCTTTCTTGCCCGGAAAAGACAAAGAGAAGCGCAAGAAATAAAGCGCCGATTAACGTGCGTGTAAAAACGATTTCATAGCTACTTAATGTAATATAACTTGCCACAATTCCATTTGAGCCAAACAAGATCAAGGCAGTTATGTATTTTAGGGCGGATTTATTTCTCATTCAGATATCTTGAATTCCAACGAACTGGCTAATTCTATTTATCCAACAATGCGGCCACGCCGGGCAGTTCCTTGCCTTCAAGGAATTCCAGCGAAGCGCCGCCGCCCGTGGAAACATGCGTCATTTGTTTGGCCACGCCAGCCTTCTTGACGGCGCTGGCGGAATCGCCGCCGCCAATCACAGTGGTGGCTTTGGATTCGGCCAGCATCCGGGCAATGGCAAAAGTCCCTTCGGCGAATTTGGGCATTTCAAACACGCCAACCGGACCGTTCCACACGACGAGTTTGGCGGTTTGCAAAACCGCTTTATAGGCTGAGATGGTTTTTGGGCCCACGTCTAACATGCGCCAGCCCGCCGGAATTTTATCCACGTCCACAATTTGGGAGTTGGCGTCTGCGTCAAATTTGTCGGCGATGACGGCATCCACCGGCAGAATCAGCTTATTTCCAGATTTTGCCAGCACGGCTTTGGCGGTTTCCAGCGAAGCTTCTTCCACCAAACTATCCTGCATGTTCAAGCCTTGCGCCGCAAGAAACGTGTTGGCCATGCCGCCGCCCACAATCAATTGATCGCATTTGGAAAGCAGGGTTTCAACGACCAAAATCTTGTCGCTGATTTTTGCGCCGCCGAGGATGGCGATATAGGGATGTTCGGGGTTGGCAATGGCGCGGCCCAAATATTCCAACTCCTGCTCCATCAAAAAGCCGGAAACGGCCGGCAGAAATTTAGCCACGCCCGTCGTAGAAGCGTGGGCGCGATGCGCAGAACCAAACGCATCGTTGACGTAAATATCGCCGAGCGCGGCCATTTGTTTGGCCAATTCCAAATCGTTCTTTTCTTCGCCCGCGTGAAAGCGCGTGTTTTCCAGCATGAGAATTTCGCCAGGCTTGAGCGCCTTGGACATTTTCTCAACTTCCGGGCCGACGCAATCGGGCGCCATTTGCACAGGTTTTCCCAACAGCGCAGACAATGTCTCCGAAGCGGCGTGCAGGCTAAATTCCGAATCTGAAGCGGATTTTGGCCGCCCCAAATGACTCATCAAAACGAGCGAAGCGTCCTGATCGAGAATGTATTGAATGGTCGGCAGAGCGGCGCGAATGCGCTTATCGTCGGTGACTTTTCCGTCCGCCATGGGGACGTTGAAATCCACGCGCATCAATACGCGCTTATGCTTGAGGTCTACATCTTTGACAGTTTTCTTGTTCATTATTTTTTTTAAGAGCGCAAGGACGCGCTTACGCGCGTCCTTGCAAATTGAATTAGAGCGATTTGGCGATCAAATCGGTCAGGTCGGCGGTGCGGCAGGCGTAGCCCCATTCGTTATCGTACCAGGCGACAACTTTGATCATGTTGCCGAGGACGATTGTATCCATTGCGCTGAAAACGGAGGAGAAGGTGGTGCCGCGTAAATCAGTGGAAACCAAGGGCAGGTCGGTTACATCCAGAATGCCTTTCATGGGACCTTGGGCATACTCCAGCATGGCGGCGCGAATGTCTTCGGCTGAAGCTTCTTTGTTTAGGATGGCGGTGAAATCCACTACGGAGACCGTTGGGGTTGGCACGCGGAAAGCCATGCCGGTGAATTTGCCTTTTAACTCAGGGATGACCAGGCCCACGGCTTTGGCCGCGCCAGTGGCCGAAGGGACGATGTTTTGTCCGGCGGCGCGGGCGTCGCGTAAATCTTTTGCGCCGAGGTCTTGAAGTTTTTGGGAATTGGTGTAGGCGTGAATGGTGGTCAGAAAGCCTTTCTCAATGCCAAATTTATCGTTGAGGACTTTGGCCACCGGAGCCAGCCCGTTGGTGGTGCAGGAAGCGTTGGAAATGATATTGTGTTTGGCGGGGTCATATTTTTCTTGATTGACGCCGAGCACAACGGTCAGGTCTTCGTTCTTCGCTGGAGCGGAGATGATCACTTTTTTGGCGCCGCCCGATTCGATGTGGGCTTTGGCTTTGGTGGCGTCTGTGAAGAACCCGGTGGATTCGATCACAATTTCCACGCCGCTTTCCTTCCACTTGATGGCGGCGGGGTCCTTTTCCGCAGAGACTTTAATCGTCTTGCCATCTACAATCAGGTTGCCGTCTTTGACTTCCACGCTACCTTCAAACTGCCCATAGGTGGAATCATATTTGAGCAAGTGCGCGTTTGTAGCGGGGTCGAAGAGATCGTTGATCGCGACGACTTCAACGTCTTGAGGGTAGCGCGCCTTAAGCGTGCGAAAAACCAGGCGGCCAATTCGTCCAAATCCGTTAATACCAACTTTTACTGTCATGAGAAAATCCTCCAATGAAAATTAATGATCGAAAGCGCAAGTTTTAGAATTCACGCTTTTCCGGGTCAATTCTTACAGACAACTTGTATTTTACGCATTTGTTAAAAATATGCAAATTCCGTGCGTCAGCAGTTTTTCAGACAAATGTAATCGTTTACTTTGCTTATTTTACCCGATTTTAGGCAGATATTTGTTCAGAATAAATCTGAATCACCTCCTTGGCCAGCTTGGCAGAGTCGTGGCGCCAAGGGTGTCCCTCGTCCACCAGGTCTACCAGACGAGTACGTTCGTCCTGCTTAATTTTTTCGTCGGCAATCACCCACTGGGAGCTTGGCCCAACATCTCCGGAATAATTGTTATTGCACAAAATTATATCAAACAGATCGCCGCCCACATGTTCTTCCAACGCCAACACATGATCGTACGAGGAGAAAAAGTCCGTTTCGCCCCGTTGTGTGGCGATGTTGCTCACGTATATTTTTGTGGCGCGGCTGGCGCGAATGGCCGAGAGCAAGTCCTGCACCAGGAGGTTGGGAAGCAGGCTGGTGTACAAACTGCCCGGCCCGATGATAATTAATTCAGCCGTGAGGAGTTCCTTTAATACGGGCGGAAAAGCCGGAGCGTTATCTGGTTCGAGCCAGACGCGATGCACACGCCCGGCGCTTTTTGGAATTTTGCTCTCCCCTTCCACGCGAATTTCATTGTGCGAATATGGCAATTGCATACTGGCCACCAATTTGACGTTGTGCAGAGTGGAGGGCAAAACGCGCCCGTTGATGGAAAGCACGCGGCCGGATTCAGCGACGGCAGATTCAAAACTTCCGGTGAGGTCGGCCAACGCGGTGATGAATAAATTTCCAAAGGAATGTCCGTCCAGGTCTGGCGAGCCGCTAAAGCGATATTGAAAAAGCTGGGTCAATAAATCTTCGTCGTTGGAGAGCGCGGCCAGGCAGTTGCGAATATCGCCCGGCGGCAAAATGCCAAAGCTTTCGCGCAATCTGCCGGAGGAGCCGCCATCATCGGCGACCGTCACTACGGCTGTCAGGTTGGAGGTGTAAAGCTTCAGGCCGCGGAGCAGAGTGGAGAGTCCGTGTCCGCCGCCAATGGCGACAATCCGCGGGCCGCGTTCGCGCTTTCGAAAGTCCCGAATTTGATCCACCACTTTACTGCCCGGGCGCAGGAACGGCGCCAGCAGGGAGCGGTTTAGCCGGACGATGCCATACACCAGCAGGCCAATCCCCAAGCCGCCAAAAATGACCGCGCGCAAAGCGCGCGGTAAAAATCGTAAAGAAAGATAGCCCAACGCCGTTAGCACCAGCGGATTGTCTGTCGTCGTCCGATATGCGTCAATTAGCAGAACGGCAATGCCCAACCCCAAAAAAGTGACACCGGCGATGACGTACAAAAACCACTTTCGGATTCCCAAGCCAGGGCGAAACCACAGGAGCGCATCGCGCAAAGCTTCAAGGAGCGTGTTAACCATAAAAAGATAATAGCCGAATTTAGATGAAGCGTCAAACGAATGGACGGCGCGGAAAAGCCCTTGAATTCCTTACGGTATAATAACGAAATGAGTTTATTCGTCGCTGTGGATATTGGCGGGACGCACATGCGCGCCGCTTCTTATACTTCTGACTCTTTGGAACCGCTGAAGCACAACAAGGTGGAGACGCTCGCTTCGGAAGCGGGCGGCTTTGAGCGCCTGCTGGGCGTCATTGAATCCATTTGGCCGAGTGGCGAATCAGTGGAAGCGATTGGACTTGGTTCGCCGGGGCCTTTGGACCCGCACACCGGTTATTTGCTGGCGCCGCCCAACAACCCGGAATGGCACAATTTTCCGCTGGCGCCTAAAATTTCGGAACACTTCGGGGTGAAGGCTTATTTGGATAACGACGCAAACCTGGCTGGGCTGGCGGAATATCGCTACGGCGCGGGGCAGGGACATCATCACGTCCTTTATCTAACCATCAGCACCGGCGTGGGCGGAGGCGTCATCATTGACGACCGATTATTGCAAGGCTATCACGGGTTGGCGGCGGAACTTGGGCATAGCATTGTGGAACCGCATGGAGAAATTTGCTCGTGCGGTTTTGCCGGTCACCTGGAGGCGTATTCGTCTGGAACTGCGATTGTGAAACGCTTCTGCTCGGAGTTGGAAGCAGGCTCAAGGTCCAGTTTGAAGCGTGGAGATGAAATCACGGCGCAGTCCATTGCCGAAGCGGCTATGGCGGGCGATCCGCTAGCTAATCAAGTTTATCAACGCGCAGGGGAATATCTAGGCATTGCCGTGGCTTCGTTTTTACACACGTTCGATCCGTCCATTGTAATTTTTGGCGGAGGCGTTTCGCAGGTTGGCGATTTGTTGTTCAAGCCTTTTCACGCAAGTTTACAAAACAGGGTTTTTTATCCGCGTTATTTGGAGGGCGTAACTTTTACAAACGCCGCTTTAGGAGACAACGCGGGACTGCTAGGCGCGCTGGCCTTGGCGCGGATGATGAGCGGAAAATGATCATTGGAGTTTTCGCGCCGCCCCGCTGGGTGGTGACCAAGTGGTGGACCGCCGACAGGGATTTGACCAAAGCCCATTAATCATGGAGTCTTTTTCGGCTTAGTCAAAGCCGCGCCGCGATGACAATTGCGGCGAAACGGTTTCAAACCCAATAGCAAGGAGACACAATGAGCAAATCAAATTTGCCCGGGCCAAAAGCCCAGGCGATTATCGAGCGGGATCATAAAGTTATTTCGCCGTCGTATCCACGCGGCTATCCATTTGTGATGGATCACGGTAAAGGCACGGAAGTTTGGGATGTGGATGGCAATCGCTTCCTCGATTTTATGGGCGGGATCGCCGTCGTTTCGACCGGGCATTCCCATCCGCAGGTGGTGAAAGCGGTACAAGCGCAAGCTGAAAAATTTCTGCACATCTCGTCAGATTTTTATCACGAGAACTGGGTTGGCTTGGGCGAAAAATTAAACGAAATTGCGCCCTTCAAAGAAGATGCGCTTTCGTTTATGACCAACTCCGGCACGGAAGCGGTTGAGACGGCGATTAAGTTGGCGCGTTATCACACCGGCCGAAGCAACTTCATCGGTTTTACCGGCGCGTTTCACGGGCGCACGATGGGCGCAGTGACCTTCACCGCCAGCAAGGCCAAATATCACAGCGGATTTTATCCCTTGATGAACGGCGTGACGCACGCGCCTTTCCCCAACCCGTACCGCCCCGTGCTTGAAAGAAGGAAGGGCGAAGATTACGGCGAAACTGTGGTGCGCTACATTGAAGAGGAAATTCTGGCGCAAATTCTTCCGCCCAACGACGTGGCTGGAATTTTGGTCGAAACGATTCAAGGCGAGGGCGGCTATCTGGTTCCGCCAGACGGGTTCTACCCGGCGTTACGCAAACTCTGCGACAAGCATGGCATTTTGTTAATTTTAGACGAAGTGCAAAGCGGCATGGGCCGGACCGGAAAATGGTGGGCGATTGAGCACTTCGGCGTGGAGCCGGACATGATCACCTCGGCGAAGGGCATTGCTTCCGGCTTGCCGCTGGGAGCGTGCATTGCGCGAAAGTCGGTAATGAGTTGGGGCGTTGGCACACACGGCAATACCTACGGCGGCAACCCGCTTTCCTGCGCGGCCTCGCTGGCGACGATTGATTTGATCGAAAAGAAATATTTACAGAACGCCGCTGAAGTTGGCCAATACACGATGGACGCGCTGGAAGAAATTAAAGCCAAGCATCCTTCGATTGGCGAAGTGCGCGGCAAGGGGCTGATGATCGGCGTGGAGTTTGTCAAAAACCGCGAGACGAAAGAACCCGCCAAAGAACTAACCGACCGGATCGTTGACCTGGCTTACGAGCGCGGCCTCTTAACCTTGTCCTGCGGCAAAAGCGTGGTGCGGATCGCTCCCCCATTGAGCATTTCCAAAGCTGAGGTGGACGAAGGCTTGCAGGCCTTTGAAGCCGCAATCGGCACGGCTGAAAAAGAATTGATGTAAATGCCCGCATGATAAAAACCAATCCCCGCAAATGAGCGGGGATTGGTTTTTTAGTTCATTTAGAGCCGATCTGTCCTAACTTTGAGCGGCTACTCGTCCACAACCTGTACCAAGACCGCGCGGACTACGCTTCGATAGGTGTAATCGCCAGTCTGCTCGTTGTAGGTGTTGCAAGTGATCAGCGTCAGCCATGAATATTCTTCGTGCCTGAGGACTGAAGCGACTGCATCCGGGCGGACGCGCGAGGTTCCGCGCACTTCGTAAATGTATTTCTGTCCGCCGAGGTGGATGATGATCTGGTCGCCATAGCTGAGCGAAGCCAGTTTGGCAAATGGACCCGGCAAGCCATTGGCCAGCGTGGTGTGAGCAGTCAACGCCGAGTTGCCCGCATGGGTTGGGAAAGCCGTGTTTTCCAGCCAGCCCGCTTCGGTGTTGAGCCAGGTGAGATCCCATTCCTTCTTCATTTCATCGAAAGGCACGCCCGCAATGTCCATCTTCAACTTGAGCTTCGGTATTTCAATCCAAAGGTCGGTTTGGGCGTAGGCAAACCCGGCCGGCATGGGCGGGAGTTCCGTCACCACATCTGGAGCAAAGCCGGTTCTGGGGAGTCTACTGGCTGGGTCTGGCAGGTTTAGCGTAACTGCAGAATTTGCCACGTAATTATCCACACCTGCCGCGGCGATGGGGTCGTACCAGCGTTCATGCGCGTCGTCATGGAAGGTGGAAAGGTCAACTGGCTGGCCGGAAGGTTGCGGGTCAATCGGCAGGCTCGTCCAGGCCACGTTGGATTCGTTCGTCACCGGAGCAGGCCCAACAAACGTGGCCTGGAAGGTAACTCTGGAACTCGCTCCTAATGGGAAGACGTCCCAAACAAAGGTCAGCGTATCTGTGCCAATGTTGTAATTAATGGAAGTTGGAGCCAAGCCGGAAGACGTGACGGCGGAGCCAGGGACATATTGAAGCCCGGCGGGTAAAACGTCCGTCGCAATCACGTCGAAAGCGTCAATGGAGCTAGCCGGAGTGTGAGCAATCTCCAGCGAGAAGGTAATCACCGAGCCGTACGGGGCAACGACTGGCGAAGCGGCTTTATTAATCGAGAGTTGCGGCTCGACAATTTCCACCGGGTTTGCAGAGGCAGAGAGGCTTCCGCCAGTCCATGACCACGTCACCTGATTGTTGAGGTTGTTGACGCCATCCCGATTCGCGGCGATGTCCAGGACTATGACTTCATAGGTAATCGTCAGGGTGCGGGTGGTGGCGACATTGGCATTAGTCACATCGCCGAGCGAGAATTCCATCCGGCGCGCGTCGTCAATTGCGCTGGGACTGCCGACCGGCTCACGGGAGACCGTTGGGTTGACTGGGGCGTTACAAGCGCTGGTAAACCCGCCAACTAAAGTTGTGCTCAAATCGCCGGAGGCGCCAGGGTCAACGGTAACGCAACGCACAAAGGCAAGTCCCGAATCCAGGATATCCAACGCCCGTAAATCGAGCATGGTGGAATTTGCGGGGATGTCCACGGAGATTTGATAGGTGAGGATTTCTCCAATGGCGACGGGTCTGGAGGCCGCGGGGATTTCAGGCGTAAAGACCTGATCTGTGCCAGTTAAGGCTTTGGTTTTATCCAGGGTCAGCACATCAATGTCCGTGCCGCCATCCGTAGCGTTCGTCGGGCCGTCTGTCGCGGTGATCGTGTTTGTAATGTCCGCTCCAGCCGCAGTCGGGTTCACTTGCACGGTAACGGTAAAGGATGTAGAGGCGCCAACGCCGAGGCTGATGCCGTTCCAAACGAGCGTTCCGCCCGGGGTTGCGGGAGGCGGCGCGCTGTTCGGCGGAAGCGTGGCGCTTTGATAGGTCACATCCGCCGGTAGCGGGTCTGTGACTGTGATATTCGTCAACGGCACAGCGCCCGTGTTCTGAATCGTGATCGTGTAGGTTAGCACGGAGCCCGGTGAAACGACGGTAAGCGCGTCGTCTTTGGTAATCGTCAATGAAGCCGGGACGTCGGTATCCGTTGCGGAATTGTTGGTGTTGTCGTTTTCCACCACGCCAACCGGAGGCGTCACCGTAGCCGTGTTGACCAGATTGCCCACGGCAGTTAGTGAAACCGGCGCCGTGATCGTATAAGTGATTTGAGAGCCGACCGGCATATCCACCAGGTCGTTAATATCGCCTGAGCCGCTCGTGCCGCAGGTTGCGCCGCCGGTTGTGGAGCACGTCCACGTGGGCGAAGCGATTTGAAGCGGGAAGGTGTCGGTCACGGTTGCGCCAGTCACGTCGGCGGGGCCGTTGTTCGCGACCACCAATGTATAGGTCAGGGTGCCGCCCGCGACGTAATAAGTTACGCCATCGTCTTTTGTGATCGAGAGGTCGGTTCTCACCGCATTGAACACGCCAAAGTCCACGCGCGGCTCGTCGGTCACGCCGGTGGCGTTATTGGAGCTGGCTTCAGCGCCGGGGGTAAGCGCGAAAGCGTCCGTCTCGATGTATCCGCCGCTAAAGCCGAGCGTACCGACTTCACTGCCGTTATCGTCGCTGTCGGTGAGGCTGCCATCCGGGCTGGGCGCCGGTTCTGTTCCGCCGCCCGTGCTGGAGTAATAGTTCCGTAAATCGCCGCTTCCGGTAAATTCACTTTCAGGGATGCGGACGATGTAATTTCCTTGAGGCAAGCCGGTGAAGCTATAGAGTCCGCCGCCAGCGGTTACGGTTGTGGCGTAGGGAGCGCCAACCGGATTACCGGCGCTATCCGCCACAAACAATTGCACGGTGACGTTGTCAAGGCCTGTTTCGCCGCCGTTGACTGCGCCGCTGTTGTCGGCGTCATTCCAAACGAGGTTGCCCAACGTGATGGTATAGAAGCCAAAGTCCACGGTCATGTTGGCTTGCGTATCGGGTTGGCCTTGCTGGTTACCGGGCAGGGTTGCGTCGCGATCAGTTTCGCCTGCCGGTTCGCTGTTCACAGCCGGGCCAAGCGTGACCACGGAAGAAATCACTCGTCCGCCGGACAAAGTTCCGTTGTCGTCGCTGTCTGCATCTGTGTTTGCCAGGGCGGCGGTGGTTTCGGTCAGCGTGCCTGAAGCGTCTCGCGCGGTGGCGGAAGACCAGTAACCCACCAAAGCGCCAGCGCCGCTAAAGTTTCCGCTGGGGAGCGCGACCACATAATCTCCCGGCAGAAGGTTGTTGAAGAGGTAGTAGCCGCCGTTGGCGGTTAATACGCCGCCGGGGGCGTCGTCGGCTGTGCCGAGGATGCCATCCGGCCCAACCGGAATTTCCGTCACGCCGTCGGAAGCGAAGAGTTGAACGTAAACGCCATTCAGGCCTTGTTCGCCTGCGTCCATCTGGCTGTTGTTGTTCGTATCCAACCAGACGCGATTGCCCAGCGAAAAGACCGGCGTGAAGCCGAAGTCCATGGTGGGGTTGGTCGTGGAACCGGTGGCGTCGGTGACTGTGTTGCTGATTCCTGCGTCGCCGGGGGTGATCGTAATCACGTTGGAAACGACCGTTCCGCCCACTGTGCCCACGCCGTTATCCTGACTGTCTATATTCGCGTTGGGGTTGGTGGTGTCGCTACCGCCGGGGGCATCGTCCACACTGCTGGATGAGCCAGCCGGAGCAACGACATGGACGGTGTAGCTCCCTTCGGGCAAGCCGGGGAAGGAATACAGCCCGCCGCCCGCGGTTGTGGTGGTAGCAAGTTGGGTGGAGCCATCTTCAGACCAGAGTTCAACGGTTACGCCGTCAATGCCAGTTTCGAGTCCGTTGAAGGAGCCATCGCGATCGGTATCGCTCCAAACGAGGTTGCCCAGCGTGGTGGTGTAGAAGCCAAAGTCCACGGTCATATTGGCGTGACCGTCAAGCTGGTTGCCCTGACCAATCACCGCTTCCAGATCGGTTTCGGCAGTGGGTTCGGTGTTGCCGCTGGGGCCAAGCGTGACAGCCGAGGAAATGACCGAGCCATTTAATAAACCGCTGGTTTGCAGTGTGCCGTTGTCATCACGATCCGTATCGGTATTGGCGAGGGCCGCCGCAGTTTCTGTGAGCGCGCCGGCATTGGTGCGCGTGGTCGCCGAAGACCAGTAGCCTTCCAAAAGTCCGCCCGCGCTAAAGTTGCTGGCGTCCACAGAGACGACGTAATCTCCCGGGTATAAATTGTCAAAGAGATAGTAGCCGCCGTTCGCGGTGGTATCCGTGGCGATGATGGTGGCCAAGTCGCTGGCGCGGTACAGGTTGACGGTTACGCCGTCGCCCACGCCAACTTCCGTGCCGTTCATTTGGCTGTCGTTGTTGGTATCAAACCAAAGGCGATTGCCCAAAGCATAGAGGTGGGTAAAGCCAAAGTCGGCGGTGAAGTTGACGCTCGAATCTCCGAGGACGCCGGTGTAGTTGGTTTGAGGCTCGCCCGTCGCTTCGGCGCCTGGGGTTAAGGTGTAGTCTATGCTCTGGATTCCGTTGACGGCCGGAGTGAGGCTATCTATGCCGTTCTCGTCCACGGTTTCGTCCGAGGTTTCGTTCGTCCCATTGCCTTGAGAGGAATAGTAGGTTTCAAGGTCGCCGCCGGGTTGGAATTCGCTGGCGGGGATGGAGACGTAGTATGTACCCGGGTAGAGCATGTCAAATTGATAGTAGCCGCTGGCGTCGGTGGCAGTCGTCGCGACCAGCGAATCGTCGGATGAATTCCGCAGTTCAACGGTCACGTTAGCCACGCCCGCTTCGCCGCCATCCATGATTCCGTTGTTGGCCGTGCCTCCGCCTGTGCCGTCGTCAATCCAAACGCGATTTCCGATCGCCACCAAGTTGACGAAGCCGAAGTCCACGGTGGGGTTGTAGGTGGTTCCGGTTGCGTTGGTCACGGTGTTGTTTGTCAACGCTCCCGCCGAACCGGGGGTTAAGGTGACGATATTGGCAGAGACTGTGCCGATTGCAATGCCTACGCCGTTGTCGTTGTTGTTTACGTTTGCGTTTGGAGAAGCGCTGTCTGCGGCGCTGAAAGTGTCAATCGTGCTGTACGAACCAGCCGGGCCGGTTGTGCGGATGATGTATTGGCCTTGCGGCAAACCATTAAAGGCATACAGGCCGCTGGCGGTGGTCACGCCGCTGTTGTTATCGTCTGCGGTTCCTAAAACGCCGTCGGCGCCAACCGGAATTTCCGTCAGGCCATCTGCGGCGAACAAGTGAACGACGACGTTCGGCGTGATGGCAGTGTCGGCGCCGTCATACGTCCCGTTCATGTTGTTGTCAAAATACACCAGGTCGCCGACGCCCACGCGATAGAAGCCAAAGTCCACGGTCATGTTGGCTTGTCCGTCTGGCTGGCCTTGCCGATTGCCGGGCAGAGCCGCGTCCAGGTCGGTTTCAGCAGTCGGCTCGCTGTTGGTTGCGGGGCCAAGCGTGACAACGGAAGAAATGACTCTACCGCCGGATAAAGTTCCATTATCGTCCAAATCTGTGTTGGTGTTTGCCAGCGCCGCCACGGTTTCAGAAATTGCGCCCAAGCCGTCCATCGTCGTGGCGGAAGACCAATAGCCCACCAAAGCGCCCGCGCCGCTAAAGTTATCGGCGGAAAGCGCCACCACGTAATCGCCAGCCAGGAGGTTATTGAATAGATAGTATCCGTTGGCGGTAGTGGCCACGCCCGCAGTGGAATCGTCAGAAGTGTTCAAAATTCCGTCGGGGCCGACGGGGATTTCGGTCACGCCATCCGAAGCAAAGAGATGCACCCGCGCCCCGCTCACGCCTTGTTCGCCAGCGTCCATCAGGCTGTTGTTGTTCGTATCAAACCAGACGCGATTGCCCAAAGAGAAGACCGGGATAAAGCTGAAGTCAATCGTCAGGTTGCTGTTCGCATCGGTTTCTTCCCAACGCCCACGCGAGGAAGGTCCATCCCAGCCGGTTGGGTTGTTGGCCACATTTCCAGGAGCGCCGGGATCGGCCTGCCCGCTTAATTCGGTTTCTGCGGCGGGTTCGGTTCCATAAGCCAGGGTAATTGTGCCGCTTCGCACCCCGCCAACGGTGGGAGCCGTTCCCACGTTGAGACCGTTATCGTCTGAATCTGTGTTCGGCAGGTGAGGATTGCCCGGCACGCCAACGGTTTCAGTTCCAGTGGGCGTACTGGTGTTGTAGCCAACCAGCGGACCCGCGCCCGTAAAGTTGGAAGCGGGGATGACGGCGACGTAAGAGCCGGGGATGAGTTTATCAAATAGGTAGTAGCCGCCCGCGTCGGTGGTATCAAAGCCGATCATACCGCCTACATCTGGAACGCCGTTCGTATCGGCGTCGCGCCAAAGCTCCACGCGCACGCCAGCCATCGGCAGTTCAGCGCCGTCGAGGATGCCGTTGTTATAGGTTCCGCCGCCCGCCCCATCGTCCAGGAAGACGCGATTGCCCAGGCTCATCGGGATGAAGAATCCAAAGTCAAGGGTCAGGTCGCTGTTTCCGTCTGTTTCACCATAACGCCCGCGTGAGTTTGTCCCATCTCCAGCGGTGGGGTTGAAGCCTGCGGCCATGCTGGTGTCGCCACTGCCGGTTTCGCCAGTTGGGCCGGTGGTTAGGTTAATGCTGGTGGAAATTACGCCGTAGGGCGAAAGGACTGGGTTGCCAATTTGCAGACGGTCAATGCCGTTATCGCGGCTATCGGTGTTGTTGGAAGCGTTATCTACATGGCCCGTACTGCTGGTATAGCCAACCAAAGAGCCAGCCCCCGCGAAGTTGGCGGAATCCACGCCGATGATATACCTGCCAACTGGCAGATGATCGAACAGGTAGTAGCCGTTTGCGTCGGTGAGGTCGTAGCCGAGCGCGTCGTCGGTGAAGTTGCCAATCACGCCCAAATCATCTGGGACGCCGTTGTTATTGCTGTCACGATAAATGCTCACGCGCACGCCAGCCGGAACCGGGCTTTCGCCGCCGTCAATTTGGCCGTTGTTGTTGGTATCAATCCACAAACGATTTCCCAAACTGCGGGGAGCGCGGACGAAGCCAAAATCTATCGTCAGGTTGCTGTCAACATCCGCCTGACCGAGCGTACCTACGTTATTTGGCCCGTACGTTCCGCTGTTGTTGATGTCCGTTTCATTTCCGGGCGTTAACGGCTCGGTGTTATAAGCCATTGTAATTCGCGGACTGGTCACGCCAAACGTCGCAGGAGCGCCCGCATTAATGCCGTTATCATCCATGTCTTCCATGTCGTCCGCAGGCGGAGTCGGTTGGGTGGTATCTGTACTGCTGACGTAATTCCTTAAAGGCTGGCCCGCGGCAAAGTTTGATGCGGGGATGTGGACGTAATAATCGCTTCCCGGTTGCAAACGCTCAAATAAGTAGTAGCCGGTTGCATCTGTAGTATCAAAGCCGATGAATGTATCCGTAGCAATTTGCAAGCCCGGCGTGCCGTTGGTGTCGCGCCACAGTTCCACGCGCACGTTGTTCACGCCGAGTTCGCCAGCATTCTGAATGCCATTGTCAAAATCGGTGCGGAGGGAAGCCGTGCCGGAACCTTCGTCAAACCAGACGCGGTTGCCCAAACTCATCGGCGGGATAAAGCCAAAGTCCACGGTCATGTTGCTGGTGGCGTCTGTTTCGCCAAAGCGACCAATAGAGCCGGTTCCATCTCCCGCGGTTGGGTTAAAGCCCGGGGCCATGCTGGTATCGCCGCTCAAGTGGGTTTCGCCCGTCGGCTCAGAGACGTTGCGGGTTAAAACAATCACGCCGCTAAACACACTATTCACTTCGGGGAAGTTGGTGTCAATCCCGTTGTCGTCGCTATCCATGCTTGGCGTGTGGGGGTTGCCCGGTACGCCGATGTTTTCCGTGCCGGTGACCTGACTGCTGTACCAGCCCGCCAGCGGGCCGCCCGCGTCAAAGTTGCTTTGATCAATTTCAACGAAATAGGGACCGGGGTCAAGGTTATCGAAGAGGTAGAAGCCATTAGCGTCGGTAATATCCGTGCGAATCATTTCAGCCGCTTCAGGCACGCCGTCGTTGTCGCCATCGCGATATAAACGCACCAACGCCCCAACGACTGGCGGCTCAGTATTTGGGCGAATGCCATCGTTACGTTCTGCGAAGTTGTAAACGCCGGGGGTGGCGGTTTCGCCGTTATCCCGCCAGACGTGGTTGCCGATACTAAATGGAACATCCGAGCCGCCAAAGAAACCGAAGTCAATGGTCAGATCGCTGTTGTTATCGCGCTCGCTATTCACGCCGCGCCGCAAGCCGGGCAGGCCGTCGCGGTCATTCGAAGAAAGGTCAGTCTCCGCAGTTGGTTCTGTGCCGGGTTGCAACGTGAACGACCAGCTTAACACCTCCCCGCCTAAAACTACCGGGTCTATGCCGTCGTCCGCGCGATCCACAGTGTTTGAAGTGGGTGTAGTATAGGTGGGCGTACTGGGCGTACCTGTGCTACTCCGCAGGCTCTCCAAAGGCCCGGCTACAGCGAAATTGCTGGAAGGAATCCCAATGACATAACGATTGTTTCCGGGAACGGCTGAATCGTAGGGGATGTTGCTAAAGAGGTAGTAACCTTCGGCGTCCGTCGTGGTCGTGCCAATGGCTGGGCCATCCGGAACGCCGTTGTTATCCGCATCGCGGTATAGATTCACAGTGACGTTGGCAATGCCCGGGTTGGTATCGTCTGGCGCGTTGATCGTACCGCTATTATCGGCGTCGCGCCAAACGCGATTGCCGACGCTCATCCGCTCCGGCACGGTGATGCCCACTTTACGCGGCTCGGAGGCCAACAAATCCTGAATGATCACGCCAGAGGCTGGATCGCGGTCGTAAGAACCAACGTGCGCGAAGGAGTTCCAGGCGATTTCATGCGAAAGGGCATCGTCGGAGTCGAAACCGGCGGGCGGCGCATCGTCGGCGATGTGCATGGGGACGCCGAAGCGCACTTCTGCCGTTGAAGCAATTTCAGAACCGGCGTTCAAACGAATGCGATACGAACGCGCCGAAGCCGACCAGGTCCCGCTCCAAGTATTGCTACAACCGGCGGGGATGTTGCCGGACGGCTGATTGAAAACTTCCGGGCGGCAGGGGTTGGTCGAGTCGTTGTATTCGATGGTGAAATCGGCGGCGGTTAATGGGGCCGGCCCGCTGATAAACTGAACCGGGCCATCCAAAATTGGGCGGAATTGCGATAAGCGCGAAGAGGAATAGAGCGTGCCGCCAGAGCCTACGTCGCCCACGTAGGGCAAAATATCATAAAGCACATATTCCAACATCGGCACGTTGCCGTCGTTGAAGATGCGTAAGTTATATTCAAAGTCGTCGAGAGCCGGGTTGCCGGGCGGCGGCGCAAACTGGCCCGGACTCAACGCGCCTTCGGTGAAGGCCTGCGCGATACACGGGTAGCGCGTAAACGGGTTGGTTGGGATGTTGGTGAGGCCAACCGTTCCGCCGCTTGGGCAGGAAGCGTCTGGCAGGAAGGTGGTCATGTCCACCACTTGATTGTTTGCAGGGTCAACGCTCCGAATCCATTTTTCGCCACGCAAGGCCGCAGAGCGCTCAACGATGTACGTATCCGGGTTGCGGCAGACGTTTTCAGTGGTGTTGCCATCTCCATCTATATCGGTCGTATCTGCAATTTGCGTCCCAATTTCGCAGATCACATCGCCTGAGTCGGTGACGACGTGCAGGTCGTTGCTATATGTTCCAGGGGCCAGCCCGCGAGGGATGTATCCATAAAATTCAACCGTCAGGGTGTGACTCCCCAAAATAGCCGGGTTGACTGTGAGCGCCGGGCTGGGGTTGTTCCACGCCCAGGTGAGCAAATTGCCGGACTGCGTAAAGGTTGGCTGTTGGGCAACCGGCAAAGCGACCCCGTCCAGGCGCGCCGTCCCGTTTCGTACAAAAGTGAAACCGCCCGCTGGCAACGTGTCTTGAATTGTCGGGTTGATTAGCGCGGCCGAAGAACGCTCGGTCAGGTCCACGGTCAGGACGTAGCGCACGGTATCGCCGGGCAAAATGTTGCCATCCGCAGTGAAAACACTGATAGTCGGGTCGAACAAATCGTCCCACGAGGTTCCGGGCGTTTCCGCTTTGGAAACGCGCAAGCTTGCAAAATTGCCTTCAACCGTCATCGGCTCAATGTTGCACGGATCAGTGATGGGGTTGTTGGAGCTATCGCGCCGGTTGACCATCAGACAGTTGTTGTACGTGGAGCCAGCCACGGCCGCCGGCATGGCCGCACCGGAAGGCGGGTCGGCAACGGTGGCGACGGAGCGCGGCGTAACGCGAATTTCCGGGTCTGAGGTAAAGGCCCAAGTGTAGGGCAAGCCAGCTTGAGTGTAGGTGTACGGAGCGGTTCCGTCTGGGTCATATTCAAAACGCCAGCGGAGGTTGGTGATGTTTGGCGCAGGAGCGGCGTAGACCGCGCCCGTGTTGTATGTAATCGGCTGGCCGGGAAACGCGGTATAGGAACTTCCGTTATTCGTGGAATATTCAACGTAGGCGCGCACATGCTGAAAAGCCGCGCTCCATTCGCCACTGGCCACGCTGGTCACTTGCAGTTCTGGCGGAAGGTTGTCCACCAAAACCAATTCGTTCGAGGGATAGTTCGTGGCGTTCGTATCGAGATGCAGGACAAAGCGCCCGGTGCCGCTAAAGCCCACCGGATCGCCGGTATCGTCCTTGCTGTAATTGGGGACTTCGACAATCGGGTCAATCGGATGCGTGATCGGCGTCGTGTCAATGCCCACCGGCCCAACGATGCCGCCAGTCGAATCGGTATATTCGCCGTTGGCGCTGGCCGTGTTGGTGACGTTCCCGCCAACCGTAAAGGGCGGGGCGTTATAGCGAATCGTCACATAACGCGTTAAACAATTTGGCGGATAAATGGGACCTGCAAATGAAGGCCAGGTTACCGTACTAATGCCGTCGTAGATTCCACCATTGCTGGCAGAGACGAAGGTTGCGCCAGGCGGCAGGTTATCCACAATCACCACATCCCGCAATGGCACATTCCCCTGTCCGGGGGGCGGCGTGGTTGGGCAAAGCCGCAGTTGATAGGTGACATCGGTATTCACCGTTGGGTTAATCAACGGGCTGGATAAGGTCTTCTGCATTTCCCAGCTTGGCGTTACCGTGCCAATCGTAATGGGCGGAGCGCTGGAAGGCGTGGCGACCTGCCAGCCCAACGGGCCAGGCGGGTCAATCCGCCCGTTGGCCGTGTTATTAATGATCGCCGGGAGCGTGCGTAAATCATAATCCACACGCACGGCAATCACCACGTCGTATTGCGAACCATCCAATAAGTTATTATCGTCTTTTGTAATCGTGACTGTGCGCGTCACTCCGTTGTAGTTAATGGAAAACCCAGCCGGAACCGAGGAGTTCGGCGGCGGCAGATAAATTAAACCGGCTTGTAAAACGTCTGTAATTTCCATCTGTCCGCAGGCAATCGTCAAGCTACTACATTCAAAACGAATGCGATAGCGGATGACATCACCCACTTGCGCGGTGGTGATGTTATCGTCTGTGGATTTGGTGAGAATCAATTGCGGGTCGCCGGGCGCCGCCAAAGGGGCCGCATCCGCCTGCGAAAACGATTGAAAGAAAAGAAACTGCGTCAGGCTGAAAACTAAAAAAATCAATACCAGGCGGGGGAAACCCTTTAATAAAACTCTCATCTCATCTCATCTCCAAAAAAGCGCGAAAAAACGTGAAATACAACGATATTGCAATATTGTATAGGCTATCCGTACTATGGTCAATTCCTGGAGTTGACAATTCTGATAAGGCCTGTCGCATTTTTTCGCTTACGCAACTCTTACGCCAACCTCCCAGCCGAGTGATAAAATATCAAGCATGTCCATCGTCCCTTCCATGCTCCCGGATTTTCGCGTGCGACAAAGAGATTACCTGCTGGAGATTTCGCGCCTGCTCACCCAGGAATTGGATTTGGAAAAACTGCTGGCGCGCATCTTGCGCTTTTCGATTGAAATGCTGGCCGGGCAGGCGGGTCTGATCGCGCTCAAACAACCCGACGGCTGGCGCGTCGCCACGGCGCATGGCATTGCCCCGGCCTTTCTCTCCTACCTCTCCCCCCTTTTGGCCGAGGAAAAAGTCCGCGAGTTGGACGTAACCGAACTCAACCGCATGTTAAAGGAACTGACCTACACCGCCAGCATGGGTCTGCTCAACGGCACAGGCTTGCCCCTGGCCACGCGCGGGCAGGTCATTGGCGTGATCTTCATCTTCCGCAATTACGCCGACTTGTTTACGCCCAACGATCAGGTTCTGCTCCAATCCTTTGCAGACCAGGCCGCCATCGCCGTGCTCAACGCGCAACTGTACGGGCAGGTGACTTTTGAAAAGCAAAGGCTCGACGCCCTGCTCGAATCTGCGGCGGATGGAATTTTGATTTTAGACGCAGACTTGAATATCGAGCGCTGTAACGGCGCGTTTGAAAAACTATCCAATCAAACTCGCGCGGAAATCCTCGCGAAGAATCACAAAGATGTAATCAAATGGAAGAAGAAGCCGCAAGGCGGTACGCTGGAAGCGGCGGTTGAAAATCATTGGCCGCTGATTCCCGGCGAAACTTTATACGTGGAAGGCGATCTGGAGCGTTTACCCCATCAGCCTTTGCCGGTTGGCATTACCTATGCCCCGCTACTTAATGAAGAAGGCAAACTGCGCAACGTGTTAGTGAGCGTGCGCGACATTACGCACTTTCGTACGGCCGACGAACTCAAAGCCACGTTCGTCTCCGTGGTCAGCCACGAACTGCGCACGCCTGTGGCCCTGATCAAAGGCTACGCTTCCACATTGCGGCGCGACGACGCCAAATGGGACAAACGCACGATCAGCGATTCGCTGGCCGTGATCGAAGAGGAGGCGGATCGTTTGTCCAAGATGGTTGACGATTTGCTGGACGCTTCACGCCTGCAAGCCGGAGGCCTGAGCTTGAACCATGCCGATGTGGCCCTGCCCAGCCTGGCGTTAAGAGTCGCCGCGCGTTTTTCATCGCAGGCGCCCAAGCATAAAATCGTCACCGATTTTCCTGAAGGCTTTCCGGTGATCGTCGGCGATGAAACGCGTTTGGAACAGGTGATTTCCAACCTGGTTTCAAATTCCTTGAAATACGCGCCGAAAGGCGAGATCAAAATCAGCGGCGAGGCGCGGCCGGATCAGGTGATCGTCTGCGTGAGCGACGAAGGCCCGGGCATTGCCGCCAAAGATTTGCCGCACGTCTTTGACCGTTTTTATCGCTCTGCGAACGCCGTCAAGCAGACCAAAGGGGCCGGGCTGGGCTTATACCTGACGCGCGAGATCGTCGAAGCGCACGGCGGGCATATTTGGGCCGACCCCAACCGTGAGAGCGGCGCGCGCATTTGTTTTTCGCTTCCGAGATAAACACGCGGGCCATGCCCGTCAAGTAAATAACTCATTCCATATTTAAAGGATTAACGCATGTCTCAATCTATCCCCCCTCGCAAGCAAGTGAATAAGAAATATACCTGGAATGCGGAGAGCGTTTTCAAATCTCCAAAGGAGTGGGATGCCGCGCTCCAAGCCGTTTTAAAAGACATTCCCAAAGTGAAGACCCATGCGGGCAAATTAGGCGCCAGCTCCAGCGCTTTGCTGGCCGGGCTACGCGCCATTGAAGACCTCTTCGGCCGCGCGCAAACCATTTTTATGTACGCGCAGTTTTCCTACGCCGTAGATACCGCCGATCAAAAGGCGGGCGGTCTGGTGGGCAAGGCTCAAAATATGTTCGGTCAGGTGGCGGGCGCGACTTCATTCTTGAACCCGGAACTTTTACAAATCGGCGAAGCGACGCTTCAGCAATGGATGAAGGAAAACGCGGAGTTGGCCGTTTACAAACAAAATTTTGACGATCTCTTCCGCCAGCAGGCGCACGTCCGTTCCGCTGAAGTGGAGGAGATTTTAGGGATGGTCGGCGAGCCGCTGAGCGGGCCGTCTTCTTCGAGCAGTATGCTGGTGAATGCGGATTTCAAATTTGCGCCCGCCAAAAACAGCAAAGGCAAAAAAGTGGAAGTGACGCAAGGCAATTATCACTCCGCGCTGATGGAAGACCCGGATCGCACCGTGCGCAAGACCGCCTTTGAAAGCTATCACGACAAACATCTGGAATTCAAAAACACGCTGGCGACCAATTTATCCAATTCCATCACGGCCAACGTCTTCAACATGCGCGCCAGAAAGTTTGAAACCACCTTGTCGGCTTCGCTGTTTAACAACAACATCCCCGAAGATGTTTTTCACAACCTGATTAACACGTTCAAAAAGAAACTGCCGGTCTGGCATCGCTATTTTGAATTACGCCGCAAAGCCCTAAAGTTAAAAGACCTGCAGTATTACGACATGTGGGCCCCAATCGCCAAACGCAAACCAAAGATTGCATTTGAACAGGCCGTGGAGTTGATCTGCGACAGCCTCGCGCCATTGGGCAAAGAGTACGTGGACACCGTGCGGCGCGGTTGCTTAAAAGAGCGCTGGGTGGATTCAACCGTCAACCAGAACAAGATGAACGGCGCATTTTCCTATGGCGCGCCCGGCACGCATCCTTTCATTATGATGTCCTACACGGGCGATGTAGGAAGCATGAGCACGCTGGCGCACGAACTCGGCCACTCCATGCACTCCTACCTGACCTGGAAAAACCAACCGCTGGTTTATTCCAATTACTCGCTCTTTGTCGCCGAAGTGGCCTCCAACTTTCATCAAGCCATGATGCGCGGACATTTGCTCAAGACCGTGACGGATAAAAATTTCCTGATCGCTGTCATCGAAGAAGCGGTTGGCGGAAACTTCTTTAGGTATTTCTTCCAAATGCCCACGCTGGCCCGCTTTGAATTGGAAACGCATCAACGCGCCGAACGCGGGGAACCGCTCACCGCCGATTCCATGCAAACGCTGATGGCGGATCTGTTCACGGAAGGCTTTGGCCCCAAAGTGAAGGTGGATCGTCCACGCGTAGGCATGGTTTGGTCCACGTTTAGCCATCTCTTCGCGGATTATTACGTCTACGCTTACGCCACCGGCATCTCAGGAGCGCACTCGCTGGCCAATCGCGTCTTAAGCGGCAAGCCCAACGCCGCGACGGATTATCTCGGCTTCCTAAAATCTGGCTCATCCGATTACGCGCTAAACGTGCTCAAAGGCGCTGGCGTGGATTTAACGACGCCCAAGCCAGTGGAAGAGACCTTCGCCGTGATGGAAAGCTATGTGGACAAACTGGAAGAATTAATCGGCTAAAATTAAACTAGCCTGACGCTTTTCTTTGGGACGCGGATATTTTCGGAAAAAAAAGTTTTATCCGCGTCCATCAGCGCTCGTCCGCGTCCAATTTAGAAATTGTCAGCTCACTGGAAATCAAATTCAAAAATTGATACTGGAAAAAAACACATGCCTCAAACTACGATCTCCTGCCCGCGGTGCCGCCAAATGATTCAAGCCAACGTGGAGCAACTCATTGATGTAACTCACGAACCGGCCGCCAAGCAACGCTTCCTCAGCGGACAAGTCAACCATGCGCGTTGTCCGCATTGCGGATATGACGGCCGCCTCGCCACGCCAATTGTCTATCACGACAACGAAAAAGAATTGCTCCTCACCTACTTCCCGCCGGAGTTGGGGCTTCCGCTCAACGAGCAGGAAAAAATGATGGGTCCGCTGATCAAGCAGGCGGTGGAACGTCTCGCTCCAGAAAAACGCAAAGGTTATCTCTTCAAGCCGCAAGCCAATCTGACTTACGAATCCATGCTGGAAACCATCCTCAACAAAGACGGCATTTCCTCCGAGGTCATCAAAAGCCAGCAGGAACGCGTGCAGTTGATGGAAAAGATAATGCAAGTCACCTCCAAAGACGTGCGCTCGGAAATGATTAAACAAAACGCCGCGCTGATTGACGAGCAATTCTTTGCTCTGTTCAGTCGTATTGCTCAAAGCGCCATGCAAAGCGGACAGGAACCGATTGCCCGCGCGCTGATCGAAATTCAAACGCAACTGCTGGAAGAAACCGAGTATGGCCGTCAGTTGAAAGAATCTGTTGCGGAACTGGAAACCGCCCAAAAGACTCTGCAAGAGGCGGGGCAAACGCTCACCCGCGAAAAACTGCTGGACTTTGTGCTGGAATCCACCACCGAGGCGCGCATTCGCGCCTATGTTTCTCTGGCGCGCAGTGGCATGGATTATTCCTTCTTCCAAACTTTATCCGAACGCATCGAAACCGCCAGCGGCGAAGAAAAGTCCCGGCTCGAAGGCATCCGCGAGAAATTGCTTCAATTCACCAGCGAGATAGACAAACAACTGGAAGCCCGCCAGAAACAGGCGCGGGAGTTCGTTGAGAAATTGCTGGAGCAGGACGACATCGAACAAGCCACGCAGGCCAACCTGGAGAACTTCACGCAAGACATGGCTGACATGGCCAGTCAATTGCTACAACAAGCCTCTGAACAAAACGATTACGCGCGCATGGGCAAACTGCAAAAGATGCTTCAAGTGTTACAAGCCGCCAGCGCGCCGCCGGAGTTCGCCCTGATTGAGCAATTGCTTCAACTGCCAGACGAAGCCGCCGTGGAGCAGGTCTTTGATCAAAACGCGGAAATGGTCAGCCAGCAATTAGTGGACGCGCTCGGCGGGCTTTCCACGCAACTCGAATCGCAGGGCGATAACCCCGAAGCGCAGGCGATGAGCGCCAAACTCAATCAGTTTTACAAGATTGCTTTGAAGAAGTTGATGCAAAAGAACATGGGGTAAAGAATTAAAAAACAGCCGCTGAAAAGCGGCTGTTTTCTTATTTAACTCACCTTACGCAGTTTTGAGAAATGTGTGACTTCTCCCTCACCCTACCCCTCTCCCGAAGGGAGAGGGGACTCCCTTCTCCGCCGGGAGAAGGGCCGGGGATGAGGGCGCGTAAGGTGAGTTATTTAACTCTCGTCTTTACGTTCCGAAACTTTTTGCAGAGTTTCAATCGTAATGTTGTAGGCTTTGGCCAGCCCGGCGACGTAGCGGCCGCCCTTCGGCTTGATTTTCCAAAAATTGAAATCTTCCAGTTGAAGCGTTTGCGCCGCTTCCGGAAAACGCGCCAAGTACAGTTCCTTGATTGGCGTATAGCCCGGCGCGCCATTTTCCAGCATTTCTGCCGAACCGCGGATGGAGACGCGCGCCAGCGTTTGCGGGTCGGCGCGGCCATCATCGGTTTCGGCAATCAACAAACTCACCTGTCTTTTCTTTTTCATATCAATCGTATGTTGCGCCAAACGGCTGACGTGAATATAGAAGGCGGAGAAATCCTCCAGCGGCGCAAAAGCCACCAGCGAGGATAATGGCTCCTCGTCGCGGAGCGTGCTGAGGGCGGCGAGGCGCGTTTTACGAATCAGTTGAGCCAGCGTTTTTTCAGATTGCGCGTCCATCTTTACTCTCCCACCGTCGGGTTATCCAAGCGCACGCCATGTCCGCGAACGGTATCAATATATTGATGCGTCGGGTCAAATGCGGCGAGGCGGTCGCGCAGGCGGCGGATTAATGCGTCTAAAGCCTGGTCGGAAACGCCCGCCATCTGGTCTTCGCCCCACACCGTCGAAACCAGGTCGGCGCGGTTAATCACCTGCCCGTTGTTTTCGTAGAGCAACCACAACAACTTAAACTGTTGCGCCGAAAGCGGCGGCGTCACTTGCTGTTGGTTCACCCATACGCGCCGCGACTTTTTGTCCATCATCAAACGTCCATTCCGAAGCGCGCCTTCCACCAGCGGCATGGTCGCGTCGGAAGTGAGGAATAAAAATTGTTGCGCCAGGGCAATGCCCAGTAAATCGCCGTCTTGCAAAATGACCGGGCTGGCCACTTCGGCCCCATTGTGGATCGTGCCATTTTTACTCCCTAAATCTTCCACGGTGACGCCTTCCGGCGAAGGGGTAATGCGCGCATGAAAGCGCGAAACCTGGCGGTCTTGAATGGAAATATCGCAGGTTGGGTCGCGCCCGACCATCAACGTCTGGCTTAATGGCCAACGCTCGCCTTTCAACGGTCCATCTTGCGCCACAAGGATTGGAAATTCTTCTTGATTCATCAGCAATAACCTCGGTAATTATCAAACGCGTTTATAATAGCAGAAAATTGGAAATCTGTGGATGACCCGCATATTTTAATTGAAATGGAATCACACGCCGAAAATGATTCCAAATTGAAATTGACGAATCCACGCCAACTTGAAGGAGAAGTTTTGCCCCATCCATTATCCAATGGAGATATTCTGCACGAGCGCTACCAAATCCACGAGCGGATTGGTCAAGGCGGCACGGGCAGTATTTTCCTCGCCGAAGACACGCGTCTGGAAGGCCGTTTATGCGCGATCAAGGAAGTTTCTTACGACCGCGCCCTCCCGCCAGAGACGCTGACTCAAGCTCGCGAACAATTCTTCCGCGAGGCTTCTGTTTTGGCGCGCCTCGATCACCCGAACCTGCCGAAAGTTTCCGATTACTTCTCCACCGAAAACCGCGACTACCTCGTCATGGATTACGTGCCCGGCAAGGACTTACGCGAACGCATGTTGGACGCCAAGCAAAACAAAACGTTTCTTTCAGAGAAAGAAGTCCTGCACTGGGCCATGCAGTTGGCCGACGCGCTGAACTACCTGCATCAGCAAGAGCCGCCGATCCTGCACCGCGACATCAAACCCAGCAACCTAAAACTCACGCCCAGCGGACTGCTCAAACTTGTGGACTTTGGGCTGGTCAAAATCATGGCGCCGAACGAAGTTACCATCACAGTCATTCAAGGGCAAGGCACCGCTTCCTACACGCCGCTGGAGCAATACGGCGGCGACGATACGCATACAGATGCGCGCGCAGATATTTATGCCTTTGGCGCGACGCTCTATCACCTCCTCGCCAACGCGCCGCCTTCTGAAGCGCGCAAACGCTTCCTCGACACCCGAAGCCTGACTCCGTTACGAGATCTGAATCCACACGTCAGCATTCGCGTCGAACGCGCCATCTTGTGGGCCATGTCCCTCCATCCCGACAACCGCCCGCGCACAATCGCCATCTTTCAAGAAGCGCTCTTCGGCAATCAAGAGATTCCCAGCGCGCCTAAAATCAACAGCTCCAGCTTTGAAATTCCCAAACTGGCCATCTTCCCACAGGAACAAATCGCCGGGTATCTGGTGGTTGGATTGTTTTTGCTGGGGCTAATTGCCACGCTCGCCAGGTAAGCCGCCAGCCGAAACCGTCGTTTTTTCAATCAACCGGCAAAATGAGCAAAAATCATCCGTGGATGTGGGCTGGCCGCATTTGGGGCAGGCGTGTAAGTGCGCGGCCGCCGCGCTCTTCTCCACAAATAAATTCCCGTTCTTCCGCGCCTCTAAAAAGCGCAAATAAAAGGTGAGTTTGGCGCCCGGGCGGGCAGTCTCCAGTTGATTCAACAATTCCTTGTAATAGATGGATTGCGACCCTTCGGCAAACGGGCATTCTTCATATATATATTCAATCCCGCGCGCAATGGAATAAGCCGCCATCTCGCGCTCGTAAAAGCGACACAACGGTTTCACCTTGCGCGCCAGTCCATCCCGCGCGGGCAACACCGGGCCTTGGCGCAGTAAATACTCGCCTTCCCAAATCAGCGTATTGCCAAACAAAACGGCCGCTTCGTCATCCAGGTTGTGGCCAGTCACCAGCACGTCGTAACCCAAATCGCGGGCGATGCGATTCATCTCATGCCGTTTAGCCAGCCCGCACACCGCGCACGGCTTGCCCTTACCGCGATGCGAAACCTCCGCCAACACGGGGATCGGCAAACCATATTCCTGCGCCATATCCACAACATGTAACTTAAGGTTATGTTTTCGCGCAAACTCCTCCGTCAGCCGATGCGACTCGTCTGAATATCCAATCCCGCCATCAATCCCCAAGCCGATGTACATGCCATCGGCCTGATACCCCAGCCGCGTCAAAATATCCCACAGGGCCAGAGAATCTTTTCCGCCGGAAACCGCCACCAGAATTTTTTCTTCGCGCGTGAACATCTCATACTTTTTGATGAAACGCTCCACTTGTTCGGGAACCCATTCCAGATAGTGATCCTTACATAACGCCAACTTGTGTTGGCGCATGTTGACCGCGGCCTTCTCGCCGCATTTTCTACACTTCATACATCAACCGCCAGAAATCACGGCGATCAACTTAATCACGTCGCCATCTTTTAAAATCTCGTCTTCCAACACCATTTCCCCGGCGCGGGTGGCAATCACCGACTCTGGAATCAGGTTAACTTTCTTCAACGCCGCCAGCAGGGTCATCCCGGCTTTGACTTCAAATTCCTTGTTTCGCAAAATTAATTTCGCCATAAAAACCTCTCATTTGCATTCTACCACGCGCCACTTGACATTCATCCACGCCTGCCTTAGCATAGCCCCCATGCGCATCGGATTGATGATTGACAGCTACAAACCTTACATCAGCGGAGTCACCAATCAGGTTGAACTCTCCAAAAAATATTTGGAATTGGCCGGGCATGAAGTCTACGTCTTCACCTTCGGCGATCACAACCAAAAAGCGGACGCGAAGGCGCGCGTCATCCGTTCGGCCGGCTTGCCGCTCGCGGATACCGGCTTCTACCTCTCGTGGCGCTATTCCAGAAAAGCCAAACAACTCCTCCAAACCATGGACCTCGTGCATGTCCATCATCCATTTTTAAGCGGCCGCCTGGCGCTACGGTATTGCCGCCCGTTACAAATCCCCATCGTCTTCACCTATCATTCGCGCTACGATTTAATGGCCCGCGCTTATCTACCCCTGATGCCGGAAGAAATGGGGCTGAGCATGTTGCAGGCCTACATGCCGCCCTTTTGCGAAGCGGTGGAACTCGTCACCACGCCCACGCGCGGCATGGTTCAGGTCCTGCGCGACCTCAAAGTGGAAGTTCCCATCGAGGCCATCCCCAACGGCATAGACTTAAAACAATTTCAATCTGCCCGGCCGCTTGCCCGCGCAGATTTTGGCTTCACCGCGGAGGATGTGTTATTGGTCTACACCGGACGCATCGCGCTGGAAAAAAACATCCCGTTTCTTTTGCAGTCTTTCGCGGGCGTGGCCCAAGCCCTGCCGCACACGCATTTACTCATCATTGGAAGCGGCATTCAATCCTACGAGGAAGAAATTAAACAAATGGCGGCAGACCTGCAAATGAGCGCCAGAATTCATTTCATCGGCAAAGTGGAATACGAAAAACTTCCAGCCTACCTGGCCATGTGCGACATTTTCGTCACCGCTTCCATCGCCGAAACCTTCGGGATGACCAACGTGGAGGCCATGGGCGCCGGCCTGCCGGTGATGGGCATTCACTCCGTGGGCATAGACGATATCGTCGAGAGCGAAGTCACCGGCCTGCTGGCGACTCACGATCTCGCGGCCTTCACCGCCAAACTTACCCGCCTCTGTCTGGACCTGAGCCTGCGTCGCCAATTTGGCATGGCCGCCCGCCAGGCCTCTTCCCGCTACGCCATCCAAAACGTCACCGAAACCCTGCTTGGGCATTATCGCCAACTGGCGCATGAAGCGCAACCGCGGAAGAGCAGTTGGCGCACGCGCCTGCGCGGCCTGATCGAAAGGTTTAGCTTGTGACCAAGCATAATCAAATGGTGGGACGTTGGGGCGAAGACCGCGCAGTTGAATATTTAATTTCCAAAGGCCACATATTGATTGGGCGCAACGTTCGCACACCCTACGGCGAAATTGATATCATTACAACCCTGCAAGACGTGACGATCTTCGTGGAAGTCAAAACATTAACCGCCAGCCGGAATTTCCAGCCAGAGCATAACGTCACTGCGCGAAAACGCGAACACATGCTGGCCTGCGCCGCCGAATACGCCGCCGAAAACGGAATTGACCACTGGCAGATTGACGTGATTGCCATTGAAGGCCAGCCGGAAAAAGAAATCACACTCACGCATTTTGAAAACGCCGTCGCTTAATTCAATGCCTCTCCACCTTCCCCCACTCATCTTAATCGTCGGGCCAACAGCCGTTGGCAAGACCGAACTGGCCATACAACTGGCCGAAGCGCTAGGCGGCGAAATCATCTCCGCCGATTCGCGGCTCTTCTATCGCGGCATGGACATCGGCACAGCCAAGCCATCCCAGACAGAGTTGGCGCGCGTCCCACATCACCTGATTGATATCGTCAACCCGGATGAGACTTTGAGCCTCGCAGTTTTTCAAAACAAGGCGCGGGCAAGCATCGAAGCCATT
>JADZCC010000027.1 GCA_020851785.1 Anaerolineales bacterium | reverse complement strand
TAACTCGCGCTTGCTTTTTAGGCTCATCATGTCGCTCCTCCAATGACGCTAAGTCGTCATCGGAAAGTAACATTTTTCCTGATGCAACGATACTCCCCTCGGTAACATTTCCCGTGATGCAATTCGCACATCCGATTCCCCCATCAATTTTGTTATAATCCGCGCCATGTTTAAAAATACACATCTGGCAGTGAAATGAACAAAAAAGCTTTTCTTGAACGCCTGCAAAAAGAACGGGATGACTTTGAAATCCTGCTCAACAAAGCCGGGTTTACCCGCCGCCTAACCATGCAAGGCGTTTCCGGGAATTTATCCATCAAAGACCTGCTGGCGGAGATTTTAACCCACGAGCAATTCATCGCCGACCGTCTGGCTGAAATCATCCACGGGCAGGCCTACGCCCCCGCCGCCTCAAACTACGCCTTCTTTGAGTTCGAAGAAACCTACGGCTATCCAGATTACGAATCGCCGCTCTATCAAAAAGGGCAAATTGACCATCTGACCATTTGCAAACACAAGAACATCGGGGTGGACGAAATCGTTTCGCAAGAACTGGCCGCCTTCGCAAACATCGTCTCCAGCCTGGAGAAAATCTCTCACGACCAATGCCTGAAATTTGATCTCTATCATCGCATTGCTGAACATACCTATCGTCCCTACCGCCGCATCAGTCAGGAAATTCGGCGCTGGTTAAAATCCATCAAAGCTGAACTGTAATTACGCTTAAAAAACAAAGGCAGGAGAAACCCCATGGCGTTTTTAGTCGCAATTCCGCTCGCTTTCATCCCCGCATTCTTTTTTTCATGGTTCATCTATTGGCTCGACCGTTACGAAAAAGAACCCCGCTGGCTTCTGCTCATCACCTTTTTTTGGGGCGCTTTCATCGCCGTCATCGGGGCGATCGTCGGAAGCCTCGTCATGGAAGTTGGTTTCACAGCCATCCTGCACGACGAAACCCTGGTGGAACTTGCCGGCGGCTCCATCACTGCGCCGTTTGTGGAAGAATTCTGGAAAGGGCTGGCCGTTCTCGTGGTGGTCTTAATCTTCCGCAAAGAGTTCGATTCGCTCCTGGATGGCATCATCTACGGCGCAATTGTTGGGTTGGGCTTTGCCGCCACTGAAAACGTCCTATATTTCGTCGGCCAATACAGCGAAGCTGGTTGGGCTGGCATGTTCCAAAACTTTGCCCTGCGCGTCGGCGCGTTCGCATGGGGACATCCGTTTTATACAGCTTTCACCGGCATTGGCATCGCCGTGGCTCGCACCAACCGCAATGTCCTCGTCAAAATCATTGCCCCGCTCCTCGGCTACGCTCTAGCCATATTTGCCCATAGCTTCCACAACACCATATTGATCTTCGTCACAGGCTGGGGCAGTTTGTGGTTGGTGATCCTCGCCGAATGGTTCGGTTGGATCATCTTCCTCGGCTTTATTTTCTGGCTGGTACGTAAAGAACAAGGCTTGCTCAAAGCGCACTTACAAGAAGAAGTCGCCAACGGTCTGCTCTCTCAAGCGCAGTATCAAACCGCCGTTTCCTTCTTTCAATTTGGCGCGCGCTTCGCCGCCCTCGGCGCCGGAGCCTATCGCGCCACCGATCGCTTCTATCAAGTGTGCGGTGAACTCGCCCACAAGAAAGAACAACTCGCCAAATTTGGGGACGAACGCGGCAACGCGGCAATCATTCAGACGCTCCGCCAGGAAATGGCGACTCTGGCCCCAAAAGCCAAAACATAGGATCAAACGGTCCTTCCCCGCCCCAGCCTGCGGATTCTTTCATCCGCATCCTTCACGCTGAAAGTTTTTTGGTAAAATCAGGGCGGTTTATATCGCCCTCGTAGCTCAGTGGACAGAGCGTCGGCCTCCGGAGCCGAAGAGCACGGTTCGAGTCCGTGCGAGGGCGCCAGTTTATTTTTCCCCAACCAGTTCTTGATACACCCCCACAATTTGCATGGCAATCTTTTCCCAGGCGTAATCCAGCGCATACGCGGCGGCGCGCCTGCTCATCCGTTCGCGGAGCGGCGCATCGTTGAGCAAAATCGTCAGCTTTTGAGAAAGCGCCCCCGGGTCGCTGTCTGGAATCGTATATCCGGTTTCGCCATTTTGCACCAAATACCCCAACCCGCCCACTTCCGAGGCGATCACCGGCGCGCCACAGGCCATCGCTTCCAGCGCCACCATGCCAAACGACTCGTAGAGCGAGGGCATCACCAGCGCTTCAGCGGCGGAGTAATAATACGGCAGGGTATCCTGTCCGCGCTTGCCCAAAAAGACCACCATCTGCCCCATGGCCAAATCATCGCATAACTTTTGCAGGCGGGCCATTTCAGCAGTCAGGTCTTCCGCGTTGGGTTCGCCGCCAATGATTGCCAGGTGTACTGGTCTGCCTAATCCGGTTACATTCAGGCAACTCATCGCCGTAATCAAGGTGTCCACGCCTTTCAATGGTTCAATTCTGCCAACAAATAAAATCATGCGGTCGTTCGGCCGCAAGCCAATACATTCCTTGGCTTCCTCGGCCGGGATCGGGTAAAAATGCGCCGTATCCACGCCCGGCGGGATGACGGTCAGTTTACGCGCATCTGCATGATAGAGAAATCGCAACTGGGTCAGTTCTGCCAATGTAGCGGCGATGATACGATCCGCCCGCCGGAGGACCTGCCGCTCGCCATTGAGCCGATTCGCATCTGCGAGTTCATCTTCCGAACGCGCCACCCGATTCTTCATCTCTCCCAACGTGTGGTACATGTGGACGATGGGAATCCCGCCCCAAGCTTCGCTTAATTTCTCAGCCGCCAGGCCAGACATCCAATAATGGCTGTGAATCAGGTCGTAGCGAATGCCCTTTTCGCAGGCAAAGCGCTTGATGCCTTCGACAAACTCCGGGATGTAGTTTGCAATTTCCTTTTTTGCGGCAGGAGATTCTGGCCCGGCCTGAATATGCACCACGCGATTGCCGAAGCCGAGGTCATGCAGAACGTGCGGCACGTGCTCGTCTTGCGAGCGCGTGAAAACATCCACATGCACGCCGAGTTTGCCGAGTTCTGCAGTTAAATCCCGCACGTAAACGTTCATGCCGCCGGTGTCTTTGCCGCCCAATGTGGCCAGCGGACAGGTATGATATGAAAGCATCGCGATTCTTAGCATAGATTTCCAACCAGATAGACGGCGCGGAAAGCGCGAATCTTCCGCGCCTTGCGATAATATTTAGAATACTTTATAATCCTGCCGCTCGGAAAAACGCCACCGTAGCTCAGTTGGTAGAGCAGCGCCCTCGTAATGCGCAGGTCGTGGGTTCGTGTCCCACCGGTGGCTCAAATGGGTCGTCAGGTTGAAGGTTGGAAGGTTCGTCGCTTCCAACCTTCAACTTTTAACCTGCAAACAATGAAAGGACCGCTTCTCGAAACGCTTTTGTATGGGTATCCACGTCGGCTTGGGTGGTTTCGGGCGAGATTAACGCCATGTTGTGAAACGGCGTCAGCAAAATTCCGCGATTGAGGGCGAAGAGGTGCATGTAGCGGTCTAATTCAGCGTCAATGGCGGCATGGGCTTCGCCGCCGTTTTTAGGGGGCGTGGGTCGAAACCAATACTCGGAACGGTTACCCAGTTGCTTTACAATCCACGGCAGTTCAAATTCTTTGATGACCGACTCAACGCCAGCGGTGAATTGCTCTTGGAGTGCAATTGCTTTTGTATAAAATTCATCCGTTAAAACATTTTGCAGTGTAGCCTTCATGGCCGCGATGGATAAAGCATTCCCAGCCAATGTGCCACCGATACCGCCTACGTCGGCATCGTCCAGGTTTAATTTTTCGGCGAAGGCTTGGGCAATTTCTTCGGTAAATCCATATACGGCGGCGGGCACGCCTCCAGCGAGGGGTTTGCCGAGGGTTAAGAAATCCGGCTGAAGGTCGAAAGCGGCGGTGTATCCGCCCGGGCCGGTGCAGATGGTATGCGTCTCATCAATGATCAGATAGGTCCCATATTTGCGAGTCATCTCGCGCAGGGCTTCGTGATAACCCGCGTCTGGATGAATGATGCCGATGTTGGTCATCACAGGCTCAGCCAACACGGCCGCAACCTCACGGGAGGACAATGCGGTTTCCAGGGCGGCAATGTCATTGAATTCAATCACTTTGGTGGTTTCACGCGGGTCTACTTGCGGGCCCAGGTTGTTGGGGCGTGAAATCGGCGTACCCTCTTCATCTAAAGTAATGAAGGTTTCGTCCACCGAGCCATGATAGCAATAATTGAAAACCAGAATCTTTTGGCGACCCGTGAGCAGGCGCGCCATACGCAGGGCAAACCGATTTGCGTCAGTGGCAGTGAGGGTGAACTGCCAATACGGAAGTTTGAAACGGCGTTGTAACTCCTCCCCCACCCAGAGCGCATCTTCATACGGAAGCATGAGCGTAATGCCTTTTTCGATTTGATTTTTGATGGCTTCGATTGTTGCGCTTGGCGAATGACCGGTCATTGCGCCGGTGTCGCCGAGGCAGAAGTCAATGTAGGAATTGCCGTCTACATCCGTGAAGTGCGCGCCTTTGGCCGCTTTGACAAAAACGGGAAATGACCCTGCCCAGCGAATCATCCAGAGCATGGGCACGCCACCATGTAGGGATTTTTTGGCGCGTTGATAGAGCTCATGGGATTTGGGGTGGGTTTTATGGAAGAGGGCTTCTTCTCTTTCGAGGAGTTGGGCAAGGTGGGAACGGTCAAGGATTGGCATGATGACTCTCAATAGGCAGGTTGAAGGTTACAGGTTACAAGTTGAAGGTTGAAGGTTGCGATGTTTACTTTGCTACTTCCTTCAACGCCTCCCCAAAAATCTGCAGGCCGTCGTTAATTTGTTCGGTTGTGACGTTCAATGGCGGAATCCAGCGCAGGGTGTTGTCGTATGTGCCGCACGAGAGGAGCAACATGCCCTTTTCTTCAGCGGAATGAATCACGTCTTTGACCAACTGCTTGGCTTTGGCTTGTTTGCCATCCACGATAAATTCCGTGCCGACCATCAAGCCTTTGCCGCGCACGTCGCCAATTTGCGGATATTCTTCCTGCAATTTCCTTAATCCAGTCATCAATTGAATGCCTTTTTCAGTTGCATTCTCCAGCATCTTTTCTTCGCGCATGGCGCGGATGGTGGCGACTCCTGCCGCGCAGGCAATCGCATTCCCGCCATACGTGCCGCCAATTGAACCCACGTCCAGTTTTTTCATAATCTCCGTGCGCGTGAAAACGCCGGAGAGCGGCAAGCCCGAAGCGATGCCTTTGGCCACGGTCATAATATCGGGGAGGATGTCGTAATGTTCAAAGGCGAACCACTTCCCCGTCCGCCCGAAGCCCGATTGCACTTCATCCAGAATCAACAGAATGCCGTGCTTGTCGCAAATTTCGCGCAGGCCTTTCATAAAAGATTTCGGCGGGGCAATATAACCGCCTTCGCCTAAAACCGTTTCAATCAAGATGGCGGCGGTTTCTTTGGGCGCGGTTTGCGAGGCCAGCAAATATTCCAACTGATTCAACGCATAGGCGCTGGCTTCTTCTTCGCTCATACCCAGGTTGAAGGCATACGGAAACGGCGTAACATAAATACCCGCAGGCAGGGGCGCAAAGCCTGAGCGATAAATTGTCTTGGAAGTGGTCAGCGCCATGGTGGTATGCGTGCGCCCATGAAACGAACCGTTGAAGACAATGACGGTTTGTCGGCCCGTGGCGACCTTCGCAATTTTGACGGCGTTCTCCAACGCCTCGGCGCCAGAATTGGCGAAGAAGAACGAATCGATCGGCGCTGGCGTAATCTTGCGCAGTTCTTCGATTAATTGCAACATCGGTTTATGAATCGCAATGTTGATTTGGGCATGTAAAAATTGACCGGCCTGTTCGCGAATCGCTTCCACCACTTTTGGGTGGCAATGGCCGGTATTCGTCACGCCGATTCCGCTGGTGAAATCTAAAAGCTTTTTGCCATCCTCAGTGTAGATGTATGCGCCCTCAGCGCGGTCAGCGACGAAGTTGAAGATGCGGCTCCAGGCGGGGGCAAGGTGGGGAAAATTGTCTTGATAGAGTTGACTGGTCATAGAAAATCCTTTTGTAGAAAATGATTTGGAAAGGCTTATAATTGCCGTAACTTAGAAAAGAGGAGCGAGCCATGACAGAAAAACTTGCTTTTACCAATCCAGCCACAGGCGTTCAATTTGGAGAGGTGGCCATCTCCACGCCCGAAGAGACGAAACGGGCCGTTCAGGAAATGCGTCAGGCGTTTCCGGCGTGGAGCGCGAAATCTGTAAAAGAACGGGCGGGCATTCTACACAAACTTCAACGGGCGCTGATCGAAGCGCGGGACGAGATTTCAAACACGCTCAATCAGGATTGCGGCAAAAGTCGCCAGGACGGCCTCTTGGAATTATTCGTGGCTGTGGATATGCTGGCGCAATATCGCTGGCAGGCTCCAAAATGGTTGAAAAGAAAGCGCGTTCATTCAGGATTGTACATCTTCAAGCGCTGTTACGTGGAATATCGCCCGTATGGCGTGGTGGCGATTATCTCTCCGTGGAACTATCCGTTTACGCTGTCTTTGCCGCCAATGATTGCCGCTTTATTGGCGGGCAATACCGTGGTGTTAAAACCCTCGGAAGTGACCGCCGCGACGGGCGTATTAATTGAAAAACTGTTCGCTAAAATTCCTGAACTTGCTCCTTTCGTGCGCGTGGTGCATGGCGACGGGAAAGTTGGCGCGGCGCTGATTGGCAGTAAACCCGATTATATTTTTATGACCGGCTCGACCGCCACCGGCAAAAAGATTATGCAGACTGCCGCCGAAACCCTAACTCCGGTGGCGCTTGAACTTGGCGGAAAAGACGCCATGCTCGTCCTGGAAGGCGCAGATTTGCAAGCCGCCGCCCGCTGGGGCGCATGGGGTGCTTTCTTTAATACGGGTCAAACCTGCATGGCGGTGGAGCGCGTGTATGTCGTTGAGTCCAGATACGATGAATTTCTAAAATACGCAGTCCAACAGGCTGAAGCGCTCAAAAGCGGATATTCCACAGAAGCGGACAGCCCGTACTTTATGGGGCCCGTCACCGACCCGCGTCAGGTCAAAATCATTGACGAACATCTCAAAGACGCGCTGGAAAAAGGCGCAAAAGTTTTAGTCGGCGGAAAAAAGAACGACGGGAGCGCGTTCTACAATCCCATTGTGCTGGTAAATGTTGATCACTCCATGAAACTCATGCGCGAAGAAACCTTTGGTCCGATCATGCCAATTATGAAGGTGCGGGACGAAGCGGAAGCGATTCGGCTGGCGAACGATAACGCCTACGGGCTGGGCGCTTCGGTTTGGAGCCAAGACATTCATCACGCCAAGCAAGTCGCCGACCGCATTGAAGCCGGGTCGATCATCATCAACGACAGCATCGCTCAATTTGGCGTACCCATGTTGCCCTTTGGCGGGACAAAAGATTCAGGCTTTGGCCGCACGCATGGCGAAGAAGGTTTGAAGCAATTTACGCGCCCATATAGTTTTGCGGTGGGCGGCGCGCCGGTCAAAATTGACATCGCCACCATTTTGCGAGAAAACGGGCATTACAAACTCGCCACGGCCATTTTGGGCGTTATTTACGGCACAACGCTCAAACAAAAATGGGAAACGCTGACGCAGTTATTCAAGAAAGATAAAAAAGCGAGCGCTTCGGCAAATGTAAAATCTGAATCGGTGGCGGCGAAGTAAGATGGAATCAGCCAGCTGGCTGGCGTATTTCGGGAGCAAACTCCCTGAGTCCATAATTAGCAATTGAATTGAGGATGAGGTAATTGTTGATCTCATCCTCAATTCCTATTATCAATTCCTCTCTTAACTCTGCGCGATCATCACGTGCTTGGTGATCTGATAATCGCCAATCGCTTCGGCGGACAAGTCCTTACCGAAACCAGATTGCTTGAAGCCGCCATGCGGCGTTTCGGATGTCAAAGGCAGATGGTCGTTCACCCACACGGTGCCAAACTCCAGTTCAGAGGTGAGGCGCATGGCGCGGCCAATGTCGCGGGTAAAGATCGAAGCGGCCAGTCCGTACAACACATCATTGCCCTTGCTCAACGCATCGGCTTCATCGGTAAACTCTTGCACGGTAATCACCGGGCCGAAGACTTCATTTTGCACAATTTCAGAATCTTGCTTTACATTCGTAATCACGGTCGGCTCAAAGAAATAGCCGTTATCCAACCCTTTGGGCGTCCCGCCGCCAGTGAGGATTTTTGCGCCTTGGGCTTTGGCGCGCTCCACAAAGCCAGCCACCCGTTCTTTTTGGACGCCTGAAATCAACGGGCCCATCTGAACTCCGTCCTCAAACGGCAAACCCACTTTGACATTTTTCATCGCTTCAACCACCGCTTCTTGCATGACCTTCAGCTTGCTTTTTTCAACGTAGAGTCTGGTCGCCGCCGTGCAATCCTGACCGGTGTTCATAAACGCCGCCATGGAGGCTTTCGCCGCAACCAGTTCGGGGTCTGAATCGTCGAAGACGATGAACGGCGCTTTACCGCCCAATTCAAGATGCACGCGCTTCAACGTATCTGCGGCGGTCTTCATGATCTTTTTACCCGTGCCAGTTGAACCAGTCAAACTGACCATGCGCACATCAGGATGTTCAACAATGGCTTGACCGGTATCATTGCCGCCCGTGACGATATTAACCACGCCGTCGGGGAAGCCCGCCTCTTTGATGAAGTCCGCAAGCATGAGCGTGGTGAGCGGCGTGCCAGGGGCGGGTTTAAGCACAATGGTGCAACCCGCCGCCAGCGCCGGGCCAATCTTCCAGGCCGCCATCATAAATGGATAGTTCCACGGCGCAACTTGACCGACCACGCCCACAGGTTCGCGGCGATACATGGAGGTATAACCCGGCATAAATTCGCCCGCATGGGAGCCGTGCGTATCGCGCGCGGCGCTGGCGAAAAAGCGCAGGTTATCCACCGCAAAAGGCACGTCGCCGCCGAGGCTCACAAACTCATACGGCTTGCCCGTATTTTCAGATTCAAGTTTGGCAATCGCTTCGCTGTTGGCTTCGATCACATCCGCCAATTTCCAAATGATTTTGGAGCGCTCGCCCGGGGATTTCCTCGACCAGCGTCCATCGTAGAACGCGGCCTTGGCGGCTTGCACAGCGCGATCCACGTCCTCGCGGCTGGCGTCCACAACTTCGGCAAATTTTTTGCCGGTTGCCGGGTTTTCAATGGTCATCAACTTGCCGCCTTTTGAGTCTTGCCACTTGCCGTCAATCCAAAGTTTGTGTTCCATAGATTCTCCTTGAGTTTAGTAAGGGATGCTGTTTATGTTTTTCGCCACAGAGAACACGGAGCGCACAGAGTTTTTTTATTTTTTTCTCAGCGATCTCTGCGCCTCTGTGGTGAAAGCTTTTAAGCGCCTGTCCGTATTGCCACCATCTGAATGTTGGTCATATCCTCCATTGCAAATTTTACGCCCTCGCGCCCCAACCCGCTCTGACGGTTGCCGCCATAGGGCATGTGGTCGGCGCGGAAGACGGGCGTATCGTTGATAATTACGCCGCCGAAGTTCAAACGCTTGACGGCCTGAAAGACGCGATTCACATCGTTGGTAAACACGCCCACTTGCAAACCAAACTTTGAATCATTGGCCTGTTGCAAAGCCTCTTCAAAATTATCGGAGCGAATCACAGACGCAACCGGGCCAAACGCCTCCTCGGCCACCACCTTCATATCCGCGGAAACGTCCGCCAACACGGTTGGGTAATAGACCGCACCATCGCGTTTACCGCCGGTTAGGATTTTCGCGCCCGCCCCCTGCGCTTCGTTCACCCAGTTTTCCACGCGATTCGTTTCCCGAATGTCAATCATCGGACCCACGTCCACGCGCTCATCCAATGGATCGCCCACCACCAGCGCTTCCGTAGCCTTGATAAATTTTTCAGCCAGCGGCTCATAGATCTGTTTTTGGCCGTAGATGCGCTGAACCGAAATGCACACCTGCCCGGAGTTGTAATACGCGCCCACCGCGCAACGCTTGGCGACGAAATCCAAATCCGCGTCCGGCGCAACGACCACCGGCGAATTGTTGCCCAACTCCAGCGTCACTTTCTTAATCCCCGCCACCGACAAAATCCGCTTGCCCACCGTTGGGCTTCCGGTAAACGTCACCTTATCCACCCGCGCATCCGTCACCAGCCATTCGCCCACCGTCGGGCCGCCGCCATTGACCAGGTTAATCGCGCCCGCCGGAAGTCCCGCATCCATCAACGCCTGGCACAACATCACCGCCGTCAGCGGAGTCGTTTCAGCGGGTTTCAAAATTAGCGTGTTGCCCGCCGCCAAAGCCGGAGCCACTTTATGCGCGACGAGGTTCAGCGGAAAATTAAACGGGGTGATGGCCGCGATCACGCCTACGGGACGGCGGCTCCAGAACCCGAAGAATCCCTCACCCGAAGGCACAGCGTCCAGCGGAATGGTTTCGCCATGCAGGCGCTTGGCTTCCTCCGAAGCGATCGTAAACGTGCTGATGGCGCGATCCACTTCGCTTCGCGCAAACTTGAGCGCCTTGCCCGCTTCGGCGGCGATGGTCTTCGCAAAATCATCGTAGCGTTCGCGCAACAGTTCCGCAGTTCTTAGCAGAATCTCGGCGCGTTTGTGCGCGGGCATATCGGCCATCGCCTCTTCGGCGCGTTCCGCCGCGTCAATCGCTTCGTCCACCTGGGCTTGCGTGGCCACCGGCAGAGCGCCAATCACCTTACCGTTGTATTTATTTTTTACCTCCTGCATTTCACCGGAGTTCACCCACCGACCGTTGATTAGTAATTTATATTCCATTTAATTCTCCAATAATTTTCGTTGGTCGAGTAGGCTGAGCGTTTTTTCTTGCACCGAACGCAAGACGGTGTGCGAAGCCGTATCGAGACCAACAGTTTTCAAAAATATTTTTGTAACAGAAATTATTCTGTTTAACGGGTGGTTTCGATACGCCGCAAAGAACAAGAGCGCGGCTACTCAACCACCGAACTACGAATGTGCGATCATCACATGCTTGGTGATTTGATAATCGCCCACCGCCTCAGCCGATAAATCTTTGCCGAAGCCGGATTGTTTGAAACCGCCATGCGGCGTTTCGGACGTGATCGGCAAATGGTCGTTGACCCACACGGTGCCAAATTCCAGTTGACTGGTGAGGCGCATGGCGCGACCGACATCTTTGGTGAAGACAGATGCGGCGAGGCCGTATAACACGTCATTGCCTAAATGCAAGGCTTGGGCTTCATCGTCAAACTCTTGCACGGTGATGACGGGGCCGAAGACCTCCTGTTGCACAATTTCCCAATCCTGTTGCACGTTTGTAATCACGGTTGGCGAATAGAAGTAGCCTTGATGATCCAAGCCTTTTGGCACGCCGCCGCCGGTTAGGATTTTCGCGCCTTGCGCTTTGGCTTTCTCCACAAATGCGGAGACCCGCTCGCGCTGAATCCCTGAAATTAACGGGCCCATCACCACATCATCATCAAACGGCGAGCCGACTTTGACATTCTTCATCGCCTCCACCACTGCTTCACGCATATCTTTCGCGCGACCTTTTTCAACATAGATTCTGGTGGCGGCTGTGCAATCCTGTCCCGTATTGGCCGTCGCCGCGAAAGACGCTTTTGCCGCAACCAACTCTGGGTCTGAATCATCAAACACGATGAACGGCGCTTTCCCGCCCAATTCCAAATGCACGCGCTTCAACGTGTCCGCCGCAGTCTTCATTACTTTTTTACCCGTGCCAGATGAACCCGTGACGCAAATCATTCTCACATCAGGATGTTCGGCAATGGCTTGACCCGTTTCATTGCCGCCTGAAAGGATGTTGACCACACCGTCGGGGATGCCAGCTGATTGGGTCAACTCCGCAAGCATCAGCGTAGTCAGCGGCGTGCCCGGAGCGGGTTTAATCACAATGGTGCAACCCGCCGCCAGCGCCGGGCCAATCTTCCAGCCCGCCATGTTCAACGGATAATTCCACGGCGTAATTTGACCAATCACCCCGACCGGTTCGCGCCGATACATGGAGGTGTAGCCGGGCATAAACTCGCCCGCGCGCGAGCCATGCGTATCGCGCGCGGCGGTGGCAAAAAATTTTAGGTTATCAACGGTAAACGGGACATCGCTCGCCAGGCTCAAAAATTTATAGGGCTTGCCGGTGTTTTCACTTTCCACACGCGCGAACTCTGCAGATTTTTCTTCGAGCAGTTCGGCTAATTTCCAGATGGCTTTCGAGCGCTCGGCAGGCGCTAGGCGACTCCAACGCCCGTCATAAAATGCTTTTTTGGCAGATTGAACCGCCGCTTCGACATCGCTCCTGGTTGCTTCCTGTACCTCGGCAATTTTTTCGCCTGTGGCCGGGTTCTCGATTTGCATCCGCCCGCCGCCTGCGCTATCCACCCATTTGCCGTCTATCCAAAGTTTGTATTGCATGGTTTAGTCTCCTAGTTAGGTAGTTATCTAGTTAGGTAGTTTGGTAGTCTTTGGAATAACCGTCCCGCAGGTTTTGTTGAAACCAATAATTCTTGCATTACGCCTATGGGACGTTTTTTTACGAATTATACAGTTCGGCAAAGGTTGTGGCAACTTGCGATTTCCGAATGGGACAAGGGCGCGGGCGTTCGGGTACAATTGGGGAAGAAAAGGGGAATTCCCCTGCCGAGAAGGAATACAATGCGTAACCCAATCATCAATTCTCCCTACAAAGAACCGATGCGGCATTTCAAAGCAGACGAGCGCGGAATCTCTGATGAAGTCATGGAATCTCGCCGCCCCAGCGCGCGCTATGTCTCTGCCATGCCGCGTACGCGAAAACGAGACAGGCAACTTTCCATGAATCTTGCCGAAGGCGCGTTCAGCGCGGAGATGCAAGAGGATAACGAATTTGTCAACAAGGTTCGTTTTGTGATCGGCGAATGGCGCAAGCGAAATTATCCCGGCATTACAAAAACTTCACGCGACCTGCTTTTTTACTGGCAGGACGAAAGCCGCGAGAATAAACTCTTCTTTTGCCAGATCGAAGCGCTGGAAACGTTGATTTACATCAATGAAGTCGCTGAAAAGGCGGGGGAAATTTGGCTCTTGAACGATTTGCGAAAAGCCAACGAAGAAGCCAACCCTGGGCTGTCTCGGCTGGCGTTCAAAATGGCGACAGGTTCGGGGAAAACCGTCGTGATGGCGATGATGATCGCGTATCACACGTTGAACAAAGTCCGCTACCCGCAGGATACAAGGTTTACGGACGCGTTTGCCATCATCACGCCTGGCATTACGATTCGAGACCGGCTCAACGTCTTGCATCCCAATGACCCGCAAAATTATTACATCAAACGCGATATTGTTTCGTATCAGGATTTTGAATTGTTGCAGGGCGCAGTGGTTCTGGTGATGAACTATCACCAGATGGGCCTGCGCGACAACCAGCGCTTTCAAATGGGCGGGACGCTCAAAGCCACCGAGTTGATCAAGCAGGAAGTGCAGAAAGAATCGCCCAACGCGATGGTCAATCGGGCTTTCAAAAGCTTACTGAACAAGCCGCGCGTACTGGTGATCAACGACGAAGCGCATCATTGTTATCGTGAAAAGCCGACGGACGAGAAACTGTCTGGCGATGAGCGCAAAGAAGCGGACGAAAATAATGAAGCGGCGCGGGTTTGGATCAGCGGGCTGGAAGCGCTGACGAAGAAAATCAACGTCAACGCCATCCTGGATTTATCCGCCACGCCGTACTTCTTGCGCGGCTCTGGTTATGAAGAAGGGACATTATTCCCGTGGACGGTTTCGGACTTCTCGCTGTTGGACGCGTTGGAATGCGGCGTGGTCAAAATTCCAAGACTGCCCGTTGAATCAAACACCATCAAACAAACGGAAATGCCTGAGTTTCGCAATCTGTGGGCGCATATCAGCGATGACCCGCACATGCCCAAGAAGGGTTTGAAAAGAGGAACAAAGGAAGAGGGCTACAACCTCGACACTATCATTCTGCCCACCAAATTGCAAGAAGCGCTGGAAGCGTTATACGGAAGTTACGAAACGTATTACAAGGATTATGTAGATTATAAAAAGAAAAATCCTGCCGTGATGCCGCCCGTGATGATCGTGGTTTGCAACAACACGACCGTTTCCAAAATGGTCTATCGTTGGATTGCAGGTTATGAAATAGAAACGCAGACGCGCTACGGCGTTGAAAAAGGGAATTTACCCATCTTCCGCAATGAGGATGGCGTGAATATGCTGGAGAAGCCCAACACGTTGATCGTGGACAGCGCCCAATTGGAAAGCGGCGAACAGATTGACGCCGATTTCAAAAAGTCTTTCGCCAAAGAGATCGAAGACTTCCGCAAAGAGTATCGCAAGCGCTTTCAGGGACGGGACGAACCCAGCGACGAAGAACTCCTGCGCGAGGTGATGAACACGGTCGGCAAGCCAGGCAAATTGGGCGAAAACATCAAATGCGTGGTCTCGGTTTCGATGCTGACCGAAGGCTGGGACGTGAACACCGTGACGCACATCCTCGGCGTGCGGGCGTTCACCACTCAGTTGTTGTGCGAACAGGTTGTCGGTCGGGCTTTGCGGCGCGTGGATTACAACGCAGAGGTTGACCCCGAGGACGGAGTCGAAAAATTTTCGGCAGAATACGCCGAAGTCTATGGCGTGCCGTTCAACTTCCTGAAAGCCGAGGGACCAGGTCCGAAACAGCCGCCCAAATTTGTCCATCGCGTGCAGGCTTTGGAAGGGCGCGAAAAATACGAGATCGCCTTCCCACGTTTGGAAGGCTATCGCTATGAATTGGACGAGCAAAAACTGGGCGCGACCTTCACTGAAGAATCAAAAACCAGCATTGAGAACGAACCTACCAAAACCGTTTCGGAAGGCGCGATCGGCGAAGAAGTGACTTTGGATATGGGCAGGATCAAAGACATGCGCGAGGGCGAAGTGTCCGCCAAACTGGCGGAAGTCCTGCTCAAACGCTATTACCGTGACGGCGACGGCGCAAGCAAATACTGGCTTTATCCGCAGATCAAACGCATTGTGGACGAGTACATTGATACGCAAGTCCGCTTGAAAGATAACATGGTGATCGGCTACCTGTTGGTCGGCAAGTATTTATCGGGTTCGCTGACCAAGATTCAGCAAGCCATCGTCAAACACAACATAGAACGGCAGGAGCAGACGGGCGAAAAACATATCCTGCCCATCCTGACTCCGTTTGACTCGCTCGGCTCCACCCGCTATGTGGACTTTTTGACCACCAAGGCGGTGAGCGAAACTGTTAAAAGCCATGTGAACTATGTGGTGGCGGATACCGCCGAATGGGAGCAGGGAGTCGCCAAGCGCCTGGAAGAAATGCCCGAAGTGTTGGCGTATGTGAAGAACCACAACCTCGGCTTTAGCATTCCTTATGAACATCAGGGCATCAGCAGGCAGTACATTCCCGATTTTATTGTGGTGTTGGAACTCCCTCACCCTAACCCTCTCCCAAAGGGAGAGGGGACGGACTCCCTTCTCCCCGTGGGAGAAGGGCTGGGGATGAGGGCGCGTTTGAACCTGCTCATCGAAGTGACAGGCAAGAAGGACGACAAGAAAGGCTTGAAAGTAAAGACCACCCGCGAGATGTGGATTCCCGCTGTGAATAACACGGGCAGGTATGGAATGTGGGCTCTGCTGGAGATTCAAGACATTCACGAGACGATGAATCTCATCCGCGCAGGGCTGGAGCGCGGGTTTGAGAATTTGACGCCAGGGACGCTGTTCGACGATAAAAGTGACAGTCCTCTTTGAGATGACTGTCACTTGGAGAACAACATGATCACACTTACCTTTGCAGGCGACGAAGCGGGCGATGTCAGTTTGAATTTCGAGAAAGGCGCTTCGCGCTATTTTGTGCCTGTCTTTATATCCACCCAGTCGCCTGAAGCGTTAAGGGATAGCCTCGCCGCACTGCGGATGGAACTTGATCTGAACGAGAGCTATGAATTCAAGTTCCACAGAATGACGGATGACCATCTGCGGCGGCAGGTGTTTTTAGGGCTGGCTCGCGCGGATTTCCACGCCTGGGGGCTGATCGTGGACAAAACGCGACTGCCCAAAATCTTTGATAACACGACTGGCATTAAACGATATATGCACTTTATTACAGAGTTGTTGAACGTCATTCCAGTAGAATTCCAAAAGGGCGCCACGTTGATTTTGGATGAATTCGGTTCCACGCCCGATTTGCGAACCGAATTGCGCCGCGCCATGACCGAAAGACGCGTGCCCAGGCTGTTCAAGCGCGTCCTTGTGCGCCCGTCAAATCGGGAGTCGCTGATCCAGATTGCCGACCTGATCGCGGGCGCAGTCATGCGCAGGGACGCTCAAAACGATTCTGAGTCGTTCGATCTGATTGCAAGAAAGTTTAAGAGACTGGAGGAATACCGCCCGTTAAAATAACCCACCTCGCTATCCCTCCGCCATATAGGCAGGGGGCAGGCGGTCGCAAGGACCACTTTTCGCGAGACAGGATGAGCGATCGAAACGCTTTTGACCGTTGGATTTTGTCCGCTGGCAAATTCATTATAACTGGATTGAGTTGATTTTCAAGAAGGAATTTTTTTGCCCTCATCCCCAGCCCTTCTCCCGCAAGGGGAAGGGAGTCCCCTCTCCCGATGGGAGAGGGTTAGGGTGAGGGAAAAGGACACACTTATGCCCCCAAAAAAGAAGACTCCCAAACCCGCCCCCACCACCGCCGCGCCTGTTTCTTCCTACAAACATGACGCCACCCGCAAGCGGATTCCGACTCAGGAAGAATCGGTCAAGTTATCCAGGCGCGAGAAACAGCCCGTCAAGAAGACCTACGCCTACGACCCCTCGCTCGACCCGCAGTTGACCTGGAGCGGCAAGCAGGAACAAGGCGCGGAGTTTGACATCCCCACCGTGCCGATCTACGTGCAGGAGCATGTCGCGCCCGAAGCGTTGATCGCCCGCCTGAAAAGCGGCGCGAGCGATGACCGCCAAATGCTCCTCTTTGGCGAGACTGCCGAAGACCAGTTCCAAAAGGCGGTGGAGTTTTATAAGCACGAAGACAACTGGCAGAACCGACTGATCCTCGGCGATTCGCTCTTGGTGATGAACAGCCTGCTGGAAAAAGAAGGCATGCGCGGCAAAGTGCAGACCGTGTACATGGACCCGCCCTACGGAATCAAATTCGGCTCGAACTGGCAGGTTTCCACCCGCAACCGAGATGTCAAAAATAACAAAGTGGAAGATTTCATCCGCCAGCCCGAACAGGTGAAAGCCTTCCGCGATACGTGGGAACTCGGCATTCACTCCTACCTTTCATACTTGCGCGATAGGTTGATCACCGCCCGCGAACTGCTCAACGAGAGCGGCTCGTGCTTCGTGCAGATTAGCGACGAGAATGTTCATCTCGTCAGAAATGTGATGGATGAAGTTTTTGGTAATGAAAATTTTGTAAGTATAGTTCCGTTTAGAAAAAAGCTTATGCCTTTAGGGTCAAAGACTCTTGAGGGAATGTGTGATTTTTTGATTTGGTACAGCAAGAGTCAAGATCAATTGAAATATAGGGCTTTATACAAAGAAACTACGCCGAGAATTGAATCTCGCTGGACAAATATTGAATTACCTAACGGAACGAGAAGAAAACTTTCAGCGGAAGAAGGTAAGAACTTATCATTACTACCTGCAGGCAGTAGAATCTACAGGCTTGTTTCTCAGAGAGCACCTTCCTTTACAGAGCAAACGGTTTACGATTTTGAATTTAATGGCAAAGTATACAAACCACCAAAAGGCGGTTGTTGGGTAACTACAAAAGAAAAAATGGAACTATTGAAAAAGCAAAATCGCCTTGAAGCAGAGGGTGATAATTTGAGTTACGTTTATTATCACGATGATTTTCCATATCAAAAGATAAACAATTTTTGGGATGATACTGCGCCAGCACAAGGGAAAGAGTACGTAGTTCAAACTTCCAATTTTGTTATTGAACGCTGTCTCTTAATGACCACCGACCCAGGCGACATCGTGTTAGACCCCACCTGCGGCTCTGGCACCACGGCGTACGTCGCCGAGCAATGGGGCAGGCGCTGGATCACCACCGACACCTCGCGCGTGGCTCTGCAATTGGCGCGCACCAGGTTGATGACGGCGAAGTATCCGTATTACAGACTCAAAAGCGATCTGTCATTTCGAGGGAGTGAAACGACCGAGAAATCTTCAGCCATGTCAAAAGATTTCTCGCCGCCTTCGGCGGCTCGAAATGACAAAAGCGGCCCAGCGCGCATCAGCGACGGTTTTGAATATCAAACTGTGCCGCACGTCACGCTCAAATCGCTGGCGAACGACGAAGAACCCGACACCGAAATCCTCTACGACAAGCCGCTCGAAGACAAAAAAATCGTGCGCGTGGCGGGCCCCTTCACGGTCGAGTCGCTCTCTCCGCACCGCGTCAGCGACGGGCAGGAGATGGTCAACACCGAACGCTTCGTCAACATCGTCATCGAAAATCTGCTCAAGGCGGGCGTGCAAACGGGCGAAAAAGGCGCGCGCCTCGAATTCGTCAATCTGGACGTTCTGCCGAGCGGTCCCGAAGTGCAGGCGGTCGGCGAATACAAAACCAAAGATGGGATGAAAAAAGCGGCGGTCGCCATCGGACCCGAATTTGGGAGCGTGGACGACGACTTCATCCGCGACGCGGCAACTGTGGCGGCTCGCTTCGCCGACCTGCTGGTGGTCGCGGCGACATCCTTCGACGCCTCGGCGCATTCGGTCAACGCAAAAGACCTGACAGGTTTCCAAAACCTGTCAGATCTGGATTTCAAGATCATGAAAGTCAAAATCAACCCCGACCTCTCGATGGGCGACCTGCTCAAAAAGACAGGCTCGGGCAACCTCTTCCTTGCCTTCGGCGAACCAGAAGTCAAAGTGCATCGTACCGCCGACTTAAGTCGGCATTACGTAGAAATCCTCGGCGTGGACGTGTACGACCCCGTCAAAAGCGAATTGCGCTCCAGCGGCTCTGGCAACCTCGAACACGACATCGCCGCCTGGTTCATAGATACCAACTACAGCGGCGAAGCCTTCTTCGTCACGCACGCCTACTTCCTCGGCGCCGACAAACCCTTCGAGAAACTCAAGAAAGCCCTGAAAGCCGACATCCACGAAGACTTGTGGGACGAACTCTACTCCACCGTCTCGCGTCCCTTCCCCAAACCGAAGACGGGCAAGATCGCGGTCAAGGTCATCAATCACTATGGCGATGAAGTGATGAAGGTGGTGGAAGTTAGGTAAACGGACTCTGTCGCGGACTCACGGACGTGAACGGATTTTAGTCCACTGACGGAACAAACTTCCGCCCTGCCGCGTCCATGCGGCATGACCAAAAAATATAAAAAAACACGTCCACTCACCCCCGCCTGGCTGGATTCGCTGATTGGCGCGTTGGAAGTCCTCTCCGCCATCGGCTTAATCGCCGGAGCCATTTACGCGCTAATGCATCTATTTGATTAATCCGCCCGATTCCGCGCCTCAAGCCGAATAGCGCTTCAGAATCCGCCTGAGCAGTTTCAGCGCTTCGGGGCGGGGAGAAGAAGCCCGGGCAAACGCAAATGCGGAATGAAGAATCAAATTCTTCATTCCGCACTTTTTCATTCCCTACTCAAACGATCTACTTCTCCAGCGTAATTTTGCCAAAGGTCATGGGGTTGGCGTAGGTGCGGATGGGCGAAGTTGAAAGCATGGTTTCCTGATCGCCCGCGTCGGTGTCGCTGACGCTGACGTTCATGCCAAAGGTTGCGCCTGCTTCCAGCTTAAGCTCTGCGAGCGCGGCTTTGGGGAGGAAGACCTCCAAGACGTACCCGCCTTCAGCTTGAGTAAAGGCCATTTTGGCAGAAGCAACCTCCCCGGGCGCGTCCGGTCCGTTGAACCAGGCGTAGATCACCGGCGGGACGTTGGCAAAATCTCCCAGCGAAATCCCAATCTGATAATCGTCGCCGTTCATGCCCGGGTTGTTGTAGTCTTCATCCAACTGTGTATCAAACTGCAATTCGACATGATCGCCGTGCCATAAATCCGTATCGGCTTTGGTTTGCGCGTGCATGTCGTCCGTCACTTTGAAAGCGAAGTACAAACCTTCGGAAGTCCAGCCGCTCCAGGCCAGCATCGAAAGGTCTTGCGCGTCCTTCCAACTTTTTGGGTTGGCGTTATATACAATTTGTGAATCCGCATCCAGCGTAAAGGTTGGCTCGGAAGTCCAATCATCCAGTTTGCCGTCCACCGTAATGCCGCTCACGGAATGGATCGCGGCCGCAAACGGGCGCGGGGCCATCACGGTGGGCATGGCCGTCGGGCGCGGCGGCCCGCCAGCGGCCAGCCCCGCATACAGCGCGTCGAAGAGCGTTTCATCGCCCTGCGTAATATCCCAAATCATCACGCCCGCCAATCCCGCGTCGCGCGCGTAACCCGCTTTGGCTTTTAGCGATTGCGGGTCGTCGTAACTGATGAAGAGTCCCGTCGCGGGGTCGTAGACCCAGGGCACAAAGGCTTCGGCGTCCCAATGATAGGTGGCGTCGGTGAGATAATTTTCTTTAATATCCTTGTAGATGTACGAACCGGATTCGCTCGTGCCGGGCGCGGCTTCACTGCCGGTTTGATACAGGCCCCCATCCACATTTGGCACGCCCGCCCAACCCGGACCGTAAAACGGCACGCCCAAAACCAGCTTCTCCGCCGGGACGCCTTCTTCCAAATAGCGCTGAACGGCCGCGTCCACATTCAGGCTGGCGTCGCCTGGGTCTTTAGAGGAGCGAAAGAGCGGCGCGTTGAAGTTTGTGGTCATATCCCAGGTGCCATGAAAATCATAGCCCATCATGTTAATCCAATCCACAATCTGCGCCGTTTGACCCAATTGCATGTTGCCAATGTTGCCCGGCCCAATCGGCGCGGCAATGGTTAGCAAATAATGGCGGTTATCTACTGCGCCGAGTTCATCCAACTGTTTGCGAATCTCGCTGAGGAACAGCGGAAAGTTTTCCTTGTCTTCGGGGCGACCGGGCGTCAGCCCGCCGCTCACCGGATATTCCCAATCCACATCCAGCCCGTCAAACACTCCGGCGTATTGCTTCAGGTACAAGTCAATGCACGAGGCCGCGAAACGCTGGCGCGATTCTGCGGTGAGCGCGGCCGTGGAAAAATTTTCAGACCACGTCCATCCGCCGATGGAAATCAAAACTTTCAAATGCGGGTAGCGCTGTTTCAACTCCAAGAGTTGATTGAAGTTGCCATGAAACTTCGCCGATTTTGAATCCGCTTTTCCACTTACGCTTTGCCCCGCTTCATACACGGTTTCCACGTCTGCGGCCGGGTCGCCCAACACACATTCGCCCTGCGGCGAAACGTTTGAAAACGCATAATTGATATGCGTCAGCTTGCTGGCGGGGATGTTCGCCACCGGGTTGCCTTGCGCCGCTCCCCATGCAGGGTAGTAGCCAATGACATACTTCCCTTCCGGCACAGCTACCGGAGTTTGCGTGACTGTGGAATTACAGCCCGCGCTCGTCAAAACCAGCAAACCACTTAATAAAGTAAAAATATATTTTTTCATAGCGCCTTCCCAAAAGATGAATATTTTTGGCGCAAATTATACGACCAAATAACAGGATAAAATTCAGCGCTTTGAAAATTCCAGCGACCGGGCAGTTTCTAAACTGGACGCGGACTAGCGCTGATGGACGCGGAGAAAGCTATTTCTTCTCGAAAATATCCGCGCTTTCCACGTAAATCTGCGTCCCAAAAGAAAATTATCAAGTGGCTGGTAAAAATTCAACTTCAGGATGATGCAATGAATCGAAAAATAAACTGGCTGATGTCCACCCTCATGGCGATGATCCTTGCCGCTTGCGCTCCGGCAAGTGCGACGAACGCGCCGCCCACTCCGCCCGCGCAGGCTGTCACGCTCACGGCATTGCCGCCGCCCACAGCGACTCCAACTACCAAAACCATCGCCGCGAAAACTTGCGCACGGGACGATGTTCAAGAAGCGCTGACCAACGCGCCGGATGGCAGTATCGTCTTCATCCCCGCCGGAGAATGCGATTGGGGCAGTCAACCCGCCGTCACGCGCGTGGCGGGCGTGTGGCTCAAAGGCGCGGGCAAAGATCAAACCGTCATCACGCGAAGCGGGCGCGTTTTCCCTCTGCCGTATGATGGCCAAGAATGCAAAACCGAACTGTATTATGACGATAACGGCAACCTGCAATTAACGCCCTGCTATGGCAACCCGCCGCCTGAGCAATATCTAATTCAGTTTGATTGCGCCAACGGCGAGCGCGTTGAAGTCTCCGACCTGACGTTGATTGGCAACGACGATTTCCAAAGCGAACTCGAACGCCTCGTGGATGCAGACGACGGGCTGGGCTTAATCCACGGCTGTGTGGATTTCAAAATCCATGACGCGGCGTTTAATAAATTTTCCAACGCGGGCGTCACTATTCAGGGCGGTGGGCGCGGCGTGATTTATCAAAATGATTTTTTCTCCAACTTCAAGTGTCAGGACGAAGAGACGATCCTTCCGCGCGAGGATGGCACGAACTGGAAAATTACCGAACCGCTGGACTGTCTGGGCTACGGCGTGGCCGTCTATGGCGACGATAGTTACCCCGCCGCCATTCAACTCGGTACAGAAAACGCAGTCTTCATTGAAGATAACGTCTTCAATGATAATCGTCATGCCATTGCTTCCAATCACGGCTCCAATTACGTCGTGCGCTACAACTCCATCGCGCATACTGAGCGCGGGCGCAACTTTGGCATTGTGGACGCGCACGGGCGCGGCGAATACGGCCCCGGCTCGCGCTCATGGGAGGTCTATCACAACACGTTGATAGATAACACTGAAACGCAGTGGAACACCACTGGCATCCTCATGCGCGGCGGCGACGGCGTGGTTTTCGATAACATCGTCCCCAGTACCTTCGGCTGGGGCGTTGGGCTAACCACCGAAGCGGATTGCGAAACCGCCGCCGACTACCCGCTGGAAGACCAGACCCGTCAGGCCTACATTTGGGGCAACCACGCGCCCAACTCCGCCGTGCTCGAACTTCCCACCCTCCCGCTGGAAAATTACGCCCCCGCCTGTTTGCAGGAAGGGCGCGACTTCTTCCTGTTTGAAATGCCCGGCTACAAACCGTACATTTATCCACACCCGCTCAGGGAGCAGGGTTTGTTCTAAAATAGTTGGAGGCTGGAAATATTTTCCAGCCTCCAACTTCTACTTACGACATCGGCGTCACCAATTGAAAGTAGTTTCCATCTGGGTCAGCCAGCGTGGCAATCGTGCCGCCGCCCATCTCATACGGTTCTCGAATTACAACTGCGCCCGCAGATTTAATCCGTTCAAATTCAGCTTTTACATCCGCAGTTTCATAATTGAGCATAATGCGTCCGGGGTCTTTGGTTTTGCCGCCCATTTCAGAGTGATTCAAAATTCCCAAAAATCCGCCGCCGACTTGCCAGCCCCAAAAACCATTTTCTGAATCATTCATGTCTGCGGGTTTGCCCAATACTTTCTCGTAGAAAGTCGCCAATGCCTGCGCTTGAGTCGTGCCGATCATTACAGAGTTTAGATTTAACATGGGTCGCATATCCTTTCTGCTTTTATTTTAGAACATATTTTCTATTTTTACAAGGGTCTTTTTTCAAAACGGAAAACCACTTTGTGGAACGCTGCATAAAAATAAACGGCGGGTTTTTAACCCGCCGTTTATTTACAGATCTAAAAAGGTCGAGCGCTTGGCGCGCTTATCTTCGCGCGTCATAAACAGATTGCGCGTCCATCAACTCGTTGATATTCACCTCCGCCCAACGGCGGATGGCCGCGATTGGCTCGCACAACGTCCGCCCCAGCGGGGTGATCTCATATTCCACGCGCGGCGGAACCTGCGCGAAGACCGTGCGCGTGATTAATCCATCGCGCTCCAAATCCCGCAGGGTTTGCGTCAGCATCTTCTGCGAAATCCCCTCCACTTCGCGCTTCAATTCCGAAAAACGGCGCGGGCGACTTTCCAGCAGACCCATAACCAACACCGTCCACTTATCGGCAATCCGGTCCAGCGCCAAGCGGGTGGGGCAGGCCTGTTTATATGCATTTCCATCAGTGATTCTGGTTTCCATGCGGTAAGTATATCACTTCAAAGTGCCTGATTGCATTAAGAAAGTAAGTCTATTATAGTAACCTCGCTTTACGGCAAAAAATTACCTTTAAGGAGCAAGTTAGATATGAAGATCGCCATCTTTGGAGCCACCGGCAATATTGGCAAAGTCATCGCACAGGAAGCGCTGTCGCGCGGACACTCCGTCACCGGACTGGTTCGCCATCCCGAGCGGGGGGACACCGCCAAGCTTAACCTCACTTTTCAGAAGGCCGATGTTGCAAATGCAGATAACGTCGCCGTGGCGGTTGCTGGTCACGACGCAGTCGTTAGCGCCTACGCGCCGGATTTTTCAAATCCATCCACGCTGGTGGATGTCGCCAATTCCCTGCTCAAAGGTTTGCAAACCGCCAAGGTCAAGCGTCTCTTAATCGTCGGCGGCGCAGGCAGTTTGGAAGTGGCGCCCGGCGTACAGCTGCTGGATACGCCCGAGTTCCCAGCAGATTGGCGTCCGCTCGCCAGCGCTCACGGCGACGCGCTGAAAGCCTGTCGTCAAAACAACGCGCTGGATTGGACCTACTTCAGCCCAGCCGCGATGATTGCTCCCGGCAGTCGCACCGGCGTATTTCGTCTCGGCGATGACAACCGCCTGCTCGTAGATTCGCAAGGCAATAGCAATATCTCGATTGAGGATTTCGCCCTCGCGCTGGTCAACGAAATTGAAACGCCGCGCTTCATCCACAAGCGCGTCACTGTGGCGTATTAATCTACTTGATGCAGTACGACAAGATTTATCTTGTCATTACGCGGGAACGCGAACGTTACCGCACAACAACAAATGGAGAAAACATGAGCGCAAAGAAGTATGTTTTTTCAATGGCTGGACAACGCCCGTCTTTTGAAGAAGACGGCGTGACGGATATTCAGGTCGTGGTCACCAAGGCGCAAAGCGAGGGACGCTACACGATCATGGTCGCGCGCTGGCTTTCCACCTTTGAAGTGCCGCCGCACTTCCACAAAGATCACTCCGAGACGTTTTACGTGTTGGATGGTCAGGTGGAATGGACAGTGGAAGGTGAAACGCACATCCTCAACGCAGGCGACGCCCTCTATGTCCCGCCGAACACCGTCCACAGCGTGCGTGTGCTTGGCGGCAAAGACAGCCATAACATGCTCATTTACGAACCAGGCGGCTACGAAGATCAGGTGGATTTCAAGATGAACTACACCGCCGAGGAACTGGCCACGCCGGAAGTGCGCGACCGCATTCGCAAAATGGCAGATTTCAACGTAGCTTCTTAATTCCCTCTAAACCGACCTAACGGCAAACGCCAGCATGGCGTTTGCCGTTTTCAATTAACCGCCTCGCAAAAGTTTACAAATTCCGCCTTCTTCGCGTAAACTATCCGTCAAGGAAAACCTCATGAACAAAAAACAAATCTCAACCATTGCGCTGGTCCTCGGGCTGACCTTTCTCGTCATCGGCCTCAGTACCGACAACACCGCCTATTCCTGGATTTCGATTGGCTTCATCCTCGTCTCGCTCATCCTCGGCGGGCGCTGGATGCGTCCGCGTAGAAAGTAAAGCCGCGCCGACTCACTTCAATCTATTACTTCATTCCGCACCATTGAACGAATTAGAAAGAAGTTCACGAGCAAGGCGGCCAGAATCATCGCCGGGACGAGGATAATTGGCATCAACCAGCGCTCTGTCCATTTGTCAATTTGCGCCGTGTTCGGGTTCTGCGGGTCATACAGCACCGGGACAGTTTCGCCGACTTCGTACGCGGGCGGGTAGGATGCGTTGCCGCTTTCAAAAGAATAGGTCTTCTGATCCGTTGTTTTAAACTCAACGACTGGAGAATACACGCAACATCCGTTATCTGCGCTGGAACTCTCTTCAAGCCCAATGACTGTCCCGACTACTTGCACGCCTGCGCTCTCCAACTTCCAACCAACATACCCCGCATACACCCCCCACGCGCAGAAGGCCGCAAAAAACAAGTTCGCTACCACCACCCAACAACCAATCCGAATTCGATTAGCCACCCCACTGGCTTTTTCAATTTTACTCAACGCCTTGTCCACTTTTTTCTCGTATGCATCCATGTTTCTCCTCCAAACCATTAAAAGATGATTCATTCTACAAGGAAAAGCGCGCGTTTACATTGGGAGATTGGTACGGGCGCCGTTTTTGCGCGCTTTCAATTTTGGCGCTTGACATTTCTTCGGCGCACAGTGTAAACTCGGGACATCGCAAGAAAAATCCAAAAAGAAAGGAGCGCGCTCAAATGTCCGTCGCAAACATCGTCAAAGAACCGGCTGATTTATCCCTTCCTCTGAGTGCGCCTCTAGACCGTCCCTAGGTCTTCCCGTCTTTGTTTTTTCGGGCTGTGACGCACTCGTCACAGCCTTTTTGTTTCCCTGTTTACCGTTTTATTTTCTGGAGCAGAATGACTACCCCAACTCAATCCTTCGATTTCCGCAACGCCTTGCACAAAAACCGCCTGACCGGTTTATGGCGCATGATGACCGACTTCCGCTTCGCCTATCTCGCCGCCACCCTGGCCCTGGCAATTTCGGCGCTGGCCAAAACTTCCGTCTATTTACTCTTACGTTTTTTCGTTGACGATGTATTAACCGCCGGCTGGAGGTTGGGAAGCGCCACCCAAACCTTCCTGCTGATTGGCTTGGGCTTCGTGACGCTGGCCCTCTTTGAAGGCGGCTTTGCGTTCCTTTCGGGACGTTTGGCGGCCTACACCGCCGAAGGCATTACCCGCCGTTTGAGAGACTTCCTCTTTGACCACATTCAGCGCTTGAGTTTCTCCTATCACAGCCAAACCCCCACCGGAGATTTGATTGAGCGCGTCACTTCAGACGTGGACGCGCTTCGGCGCTTCTTTTCCGAACAGGCCATTGGCGTGGGTCGCATTGTCCTGCTGTTCTTCATCAACTGGGGCGCGATCCTCTATCTCAACGTCAAGCTGGGCTTGCTTTCGGTCATCGTCATCCCGCTGATGCTCATCGTCTCCATCTGGTTTTTCAAGCGCGTCACCAAAGCCTACGAAGCTTATCAAGCGCAGGAAGCGCTCCTCTCCACCACCCTGCAGGAGAATCTAACCGGCGTACGCGTGGTAAAGGCCTTTGCACGGCAGGATTACGAAAAAGCCAAATTTGAAAAAGACAACTGGCTCAAATTTCTCAAAGGCAAAATCCTGCTGTTAATGCAGTCGCTCTTCTGGCCGCTTTCGGACATTGCGCTGGGCGCGCAAATGCTCTTCGGTTACACCTACGCGGCCTTTATGACGATCAATCACGAAATCACCCTCGGCGATTATCTCGCGTATGTCGGTCTGGTGGTCTGGCTGATTTTCCCAATCCGTAATTTGGGGCGCACCATCGTCCAAACCTCCACGGGGATGGTCTCATACGCCCGCCTGATGGACATCACCCGTCAGGCGCGGGAACCGCTTACGGATGGCAGGTACCAGCCTGAGGGTCCGGTGCGCGGCGAACTTGAATTCAAAAACGTCTCGTTTGTTTATGCAGACGGAACGCATGAAGTCATTCAGGATATTTCCTTCCACATCCAACCCGGGCAATCCATCGCTTTGCTGGGTTCAACTGGCTCCGGCAAAACCTCGCTGGTCAATCTGCTCCCGCGCTTTCATGATTACACCAGCGGAAGCATTTTGTTGGATGGCGTGGAGCTAAAGGATTATTCGCGCAAATACTTACGCGAGCAAATTGGAATTGTGCAACAGGAGCCGTTTTTGTTCAGCCGCTCGATCCGCGAGAACATTTTGTACGGCGTGGGACGCAACGTGACGGAAGCGGAAATTGAAGCCGCCGCTCGCGCCGCCGCAATTCACGAAGTGATTTTATCCTTTCCGGACGGCTACAACACGCTAGTTGGCGAAAAAGGCGTAACGCTTTCTGGCGGGCAAAAACAACGCGTGACGATTGCCCGCACGATTCTGAAAAATCCGCGCATTTTGATTTTGGACGATTCAACTTCCGCGATTGACACGCAAACCGAAGCGGAAATTCGCGCCGCGCTCGACGGATTGATGGAAAACCGCACCACCTTCATCATCGCACATCGCATTCAATCGGTGATGAAGGCCAACTTAATCCTCGTGTTGGATCAGGGCCGGCTGATTCAAAAAGGCGCGCATCAGGAACTGCTCGAACAACTGGGCGGCATGTACCGCAAGGTGTACGACATTCAAACCAAAATTGACGCCGAACTGGAAGAAGAAATTATGAAATCAGAATTATGAAGCATGAAAGGAAGGCGCAATGAACGAAGTCAAGAATGATTTAAGAGAACGAACAACTGAATTTGCTTTAAGAATTGTAAAGTTATATCAAAACCTACCGAAATCAACTGAAGCGCAGGTTTTAGGCAAGCAGGTGTTACGGTCTGGCGCTTCGGTTGGCGCGCAATATCGCGAAAGTCAACGGGCAAAATCTGACGCTGATTTTATACATAAACTCGAAAGTGTTTTGCAAGAAGCCGACGAGACTGCTTTTTGGCTTGAATTAATTACACGAGCAGAAATTATGTCTGCCAAACGACTCGAACCGCTTCGCAAAGAGACAGATGAACTTATCGCCATTTTAACAACAATTGTTAGAAAGGTTAAGAAGCGGACAGGAAAATTATAAAAAACGCTGAGAAGTTTGAAGTGTGGCTTGAATTTTCATAATTCAAAATTCATATTTCATAATTTTATGGAGTACCTATGTCTGAAGCTGAATTAATCGAACTCGAAGAAGAAGAATATACCTCTCAATTAACCGGGCCTGTGTTCAAACGCATTCTGGGCGTGATCAAACCGCATTGGAAATGGGTCGTAGGCTTTTTAATCACCATTGGGCTGACTTCCGCCTTCGACGCCTACTTTACCTATCTCAACAAGCAGATGGTGGATCAGGGTATCGCGCTGGGCGATCAGGCCGCGCTGATTCGCATCGCCTGGATGTATGGAACCTTCCTGCTTATGCAATGCGTATTTATTTTTACGTTCATCTATCTGGCCGGCGTGCTGGGCGAGCGCGTGCAATACGACTTGCGGAAGTTGTTATTCAACCACCTGCAGGAACTTTCGCTTTCCTATTACGCGCAGAACGCGGTTGGGCGGTTGATCGCGCGCGTCACTTCGGATACCGGGCGCGTTTCGGATTTGGTGACCTGGGGCATCGTGGATAGTACCTGGGCGGCGATGAACATCATCACTTCGCTGACGTTTATGGCGATCATCAACTGGAAGCTGGCGCTGATCGTCTCGGTCATCATCCCGATCATGGTTTTTGTGGCGACGAAATTTCAGAAATATATCCTGGTGGAATTTCGTCAGAGCCGCCGCGCCAACAGCAAGATCACCGGCGCGTATAATGAAAACATTCAGGGCGTGCGCGTGGTCAAGGCGCTGGGGCGCGAAGACCTCAACCTGCTGGAGTTTCAAGAACTCACCACGCGCATGTACCGCGCTTCGTATCGCGCGGCCTGGCTCTCGGCTTTGTTCCTGCCGACTGTGCAGATCATTGGCGCTATTGCTTTGGGCGCCATCGTCTGGTATGGCGGCGTACAAATTCAAGTTGGCATGATCACCATCGGCGGGATTCAAGCCTTCGTCTCCTACCTGACCTTTATGATGTGGCCGGTGCAAGACCTGGCGCGCGTGTACGCCGAAATGCAACATTCGATCGCTTCGGCCGAACGGATTTTCAAACTGGCTGATACGTCGCCAGACATCCTCAACAAGCCCAACGCGCTCCCCGCCCCCACGCTAATGGGCAAGATTGAATTTGAACATGTGGATTTTTATTACGAAGAACGTAAACCTGTCCTGACGGATTTCACCTTAACCGTCAACGCGGGCGAAATGATCGCGCTCGTCGGCCCGACCGGCGGCGGCAAATCCACGATTGTGAATCTACTCTGTCGCTTTTACGAACCGAAAAGCGGAATGATCCGGATCAACGGACAGGATTATCTGGACTATACGCTCGAATCGATTCACTCCAAAATAGGCATCGTCCTGCAAACGCCGCATCTGTTTTCCGGCACAGTCCGCGAGAATATTCGTTATGGTCGTTTGAACGCCACCGACGCGGAAGTGGAAGAAGCCGCAAAAACTGCCGGAGCGCACAACTTCATCGCCACGCTCGAAAAAGGTTACGAGCAAAACGTCGGCGAAGGCGGCAACTTGCTCTCCGTTGGGCAGAAGCAATTAATCAGCCTGGCGCGCGCCGTGCTGGCCAAGCCGGAACTGTTCATCATGGATGAGGCCACCTCCAGCGTGGATACGCTTACCGAGGCGCTCATCCAAAAAGGGATGGAAGCCCTCATGCAAGGGCGCACTTCTTTTGTGATCGCGCATCGTTTGTCCACTATCCGCAAAGCGAATCGCATCCTGGTGATCGAAGATGGGCGCATCGCCGAACAAGGCACGCATGCCGAGCTTCTCCGCCTGCGCGGGCATTACTATCGCCTTTACACGCAACAATTCCGCCACGAGTTGGAAGCGCAATACGGCATCCTGGATCGGCTAGCGGACACAGAAGACCGCGCCAACATCCACGCAGATTCGATCCTGCTCCGCCGCGAAAAACCAGACGCCGAACCCACCGCCGCGGATTAAACGAAAAGCAGGCATTCTTTGCAAGCCCAGAAAACTTTGCAAGGAATGCCTGTATAATCGCCCAATGCCAACTCCCCCTTTCTCTAAAAAAACGCGTTATGGAAGCGCCGCGCTGATTAGCGCCGTGGTTTCGCTTGTCTTTCTGGCGTTGTATTTTGGAATTTCCGCGCTCAACCTGCACCCCGCAACTTTTTCATTTTGGAATAACCTGATTACGCTGGGCTACTGCCTGACCGCGCCAGTCACGCTGGCGTTATCCATATTGGCATGGAGGAGTAAAAACGACATGCGGAAATCGGCGGGCGCGGCGCTGGCGCTCATGCTTGTGCCCTTCTTAATCCTCTTCGTTAATTTTATTTTATCGTTCATCCGCCAATAACTGCGAAAACGCTCTAACGCTGTTTTTCTCGTTGTTTTTGGCCGCATACATGGCCTGGTCGGCCCAATCCACCAGCATGTCCAAATCTTTACAGGCGTCTTCGCAAAACGCTACGCCTATGCTGGCTGTGACATAAGTTGCCCCATCTTTGGGTTTTAGTTCAGTTGGCCGTTCAAAAGTCTCCAAGATATCTTGCAAGTTAATTTGAGCAACCATCAGGCGCAGGCGTTCAGCGATCGCCAGCGCAATTTTTTCCTCAGTCTGCGGCAGGACGATCACAAATTCTTCGCCGCCATGCCGGCAGAGCACATCTGCCCCACGCAGGTTTTTCTTGAGCTGTTGCGTGATCTTGCGCAACATTTCATCGCCGGCGCGATGCCCGTAAACGTCATTTAGTTTCTTGAAGTCGTCAATATCCAGCACAATGACCGAAAGCGGCGTATGCTCCGCCTTGGCTCTGATAAATTCGCGCTCCGCCAGTTCGTAAAATTTTCGGCGCGTCAGGATGCCCGTCAGTGGATCGGTATCGGCCATCTCTTGAATGGCGGCCACCATCCGCGCATTTTCCAGCGCCACCACCGCGTGAGAGGCGAGCAGTTCCAACAGGTATTGATCATCCCTGGCATAGGAGTTGGGTTGATAGGATTGCGCCGAAATTACGCCCACCACCTTCCCATACAAAACCATTGGCACAGCCACGATGGATTGCGTGGAGTCGGTTTCTGGAGAAAAGAATTCAAAGCGAATCTCGCCGTTTCTAATCTCTTCATAGCTATTGAACAACAAGGACTGTCCGGTGTGGACAATGGTGCCAGACATGCCATGATCGGCGTAATAGCGCTTTAGCGTAATGCGGCGGCGCGGATATTCAATGGCATACAAACAGACGATTTCATTCGTTTCTTTATCGTGCCAGTCAATGATGAAATCGTCGCAAGGCATGACCTTTTCCACGGCCAAATGAATCGCCTGATAGATCTGCTCCATGTCAAAGCTGGCGCCAATGCTTCGCGCGGCGCGATACAACGCGTCCAGACGTTCCGCCATTTGGGCGAGGGCCTCTTGCGCCCAAATCCGCTCTAACGCTCCAGCGCAGTGATTGGCCAAAGCCTTGAGCGTCTCAAGCGATTTTTCAGCGTATGCCTGGCGGCTATAACTCTGAGCGGAAAGTACGCCAATCACCCGCTGACCGCTTTTAACCGGCACAAACAATTGCGAAAGCGTCTGTTGTCCCCGATTGCCAAAGAGGTGCGCATCATCCACCCCAAGTCGCTCTTCATAGAGCGACATGAAACCGTCATTTTCAATCGCTTTGAGCATGTTTTCAGTGGGTTTTTGCGGCGGAGAATCGGAAACCGGCGCTGGCTGGCCTTGAATGGTATCGAGGATTAACAACGCTCTGGGGCGGCCGCCTTGCGCGGGGTCATACAAAATCAAGTAGCCCGCCTCCCAGCCGATTAGAACCTGCGCGGCTCGCAGGATGATATCCGCCGCATCCACGGCTTTGGTGGTTGCGCTTAAGTCCTTTCCCAGAGCGGAAAAGACCTGTTCAATTTGGTCGAAGGAATTTTCTTTCATTTTTTACAATTACTCTTGCATTCCATTTTAACTGGAATTGTTTATGAATTTCCCCACCTAATTAAACTGTTGGCCAATCGAAAAGTGTTTGTATAGTCAGCTTGTCCCGCCGCGCTGGCGGACGGCTTCATAGACGACCAGCGCCGTGGCGATGGAAACGTTCAGGGAATTGACCTGCCCCAACATGGGGATTTTTACTTTCAGGTCGGCGTTTTCCATCCAAAAATCGGTCAGCCCTTGATCTTCTGTGCCGACGGCGATGGCGGTTGGCCCTTGCAGGTTGACGGTGGTGAACAGTTCTTCGGCCGCGGGCGTGGCGGCCAGCACGCGCATCTTTCGTGACCTGAGCCAGGCCAGCGCCGTGGGCGAATCCACCTCGACGGCTGGCACGGCAAAGACCGCGCCGCGACTGGCGCGGATGACGTTTGGATTCCATAAGTCCACGCGCGGGTCGCAGACCAAAAGCGCGTCCACGCCGGCCGCGTCGGCAGTGCGGAGGATCGCGCCCAGATTGCCCGGCTTCTCAACCGATTCGGCCACGATCACCAGCGGCGCTGCGGACAGGCGTAAATCGTCCAGCGAACGTTTGGGGAGTGGGAAGATTCCCAGCCAGCCGTCTGGGTTTTCGCGGTAGGAAATTTTTTCAAAGACGGCGCGGCTGACGGTGGTTGTCTCAGCGGAGGAAATGTCAATAGATCGGCTGGCAAGCTCGGGCGCGGTGAGGAGCGTTTCGGGTTTGAGTCCGCTTTTGAGGGCCAGCGTCAATTCATCCCAGCCCTCTACAATCATCAAGCCATCCCGCTGACGTTGCCTTTTATCCTCGCGCAGTTTAACGATCTGTTTGATTTTTGCGTTTTGCAGACTGGTGATGTTCACTGATAATTTTCCAAAAGCAGGCAGGCGGCCTGATGTGTGGCGTTGAGGTTGAAGAGGTGCGGGTCTTGCTGTTTGCATTTTTCTTCAGCGATGGGGCAACGCGGGTGAAAGCGACAGCCGCTGGGCAAATTGACGGGGTTGGGCGTTTCGCCTTGCAGGATGATGCGCTTCCTTCTTAAGCGCGGGTTGGGAACGGGGATGACGGAGAGCAGGGCTTGCGAATAGGGGTGTTTGGTGTTTTTGAGCACGTCGTTCATGCCGCCAATTTCAACAATGCGGCCGAGGTACATGACCGCGACGCGGTCTGCAAAAAAGCCGACGGTGCCGAGATCGTGCGTGATGAAGATGACGGAAATGCCGCGCGTCTTTTGCAGTTCCGCCAACAGGTTGATGATTTCGGCGCGGATGGACACGTCGAGCATGGAGACGGGTTCGTCGGCGACGAGCAGTTGCGGCTCCAGCGCCAACGCGCTGGCGATCACTACGCGCTGTCTCTGCCCACCGGAAAGTTGATGCGGAAAACGGTTGAGGTAGGTTTCAGCGGGCTTTAGTCCAGAATCTTCGAGCGCTTTCTTCGTGCGTTCCAGGCGCTCCGTTTCGTTTGCGCCGATGCCATGCACAACCAGCGGCTCCACGACGATCTCTTGAATCGTTTGCGTGGGGTTGAGCGATTCGTAGGGGTCTTGAAAGACCATTTGAATCTTGCGGCGCATTTCCTTTTTTTCTTTATCGGCAAGGTGCGTCACGTCCTGACCGTTGAAGAGGATTTGGCCTGCGGTGGCTTCCTCCAGCCCCAGCAGAGTCAGCGCCAGGGTGGATTTTCCGCACCCGCTTTCACCGACCAGCGCAATCACTTCGCCGTGTTTAAGTTGCAGGTGGATGTCGTCCACTGCATGAACTTGTTTTCCATTTTTGGAAAACCAGCCGGATGAACCAGCCTGAAAATATTTTTTCAAACCTTTTACTTCAAGGATAAATTCGGAAGTCATAGCCTTCTACGCCTCAACCAGATGACAACTGGCTAGATGATTTTCGCCAAGCCGATGTAAGGCCGGGGCTTCTTTGGAACAGCGCTCAAAAGCGACGGGACAGCGCGGCGCAAAACGGCAACCGGGCGGGAGCGCGTCCAACTTGGGCGGCGAGCCGGGGATGGAGGTTAACCTTCTTTCGGGTTTGGTCAGGTCTGGGAAGGCTTTGAGCAATTCCTGAGTGTAGGGGTGGCGCGGAGCATTATAGATCGTATCCACGTCGGCGTATTCGGCCGTCACGCCGCCATACATCACCAGGACTGAATCGCACATCTCGGCCACGATGCCCAAGTCGTGCGTGACGAAGAGGACGGCCAAGCCAAGTTTCTTCCGCAATTCGTCCAGCAGTTCAAGGATTTGGGCCTGAATCATCACGTCTAACGCGGTGGTGGGTTCGTCGGCGATGACCACTTGCGGGTTGCAGGAAAGCGCCATGGCGATGATGGCGCGCTGGCGCATCCCGCCAGAATATTGATGTGGGAAATGGTTTTTATGTTCGGCAGAAATGCCGACCAGATCGAGCAATTCTTCCACGCGGGCAGACAGCGCCTTGGGCGGAAAATGTGGGATGTGTTTAAGGATCGCTTCTTCGATTTGGTCGCCGACAGTGCGAACCGGATTGAGCGCGTTCATGGCGCCTTGAAAGACGACCGAGATTCCGCTCCAGCGCAGGTTGGATAATTCTTCATCAGTTAGAGCGGCGAGGTCTTTGCCGTGAAAGATGACATGCCCATTGGAGATTTCTCCCGCCGCCGGAAGCAGGCGCGTCAGGGCCATCATCAGCGTGGTCTTGCCGCAACCGCTTTCGCCCACCAGCCCAATCAACTCGCCTTCATGTAATTGAAAGCTGACATTGCGGACGGCTTGAGCCACCTTGCCGTCGCTGACGTAATTCACTGAAAGATTTTGCACGTCCAACAAAACGGGCGCAGTGGATTTGCCGGTCTTCACCGGCGCGGCTTCCGCTTCGCTCTGGAACGAAGGGCGGCCCGGCATGAGATGGTGCGATTCCAGCCTGGGGTTAAGAATCTGCTCCAGCCCGTTTCCGAGCAGGGTTAATGCAAGGACGATCCAGACGATGCCAAAGCCGGGGACGACCAAAGCCCACCATGCGCCCACGCTCATGGCTCCGCGACTAAAGGCGAAGTTGAGCATTTGTCCCCATGAAATGGCGGTTGGGTCGCTTAAGCCAATGAAGGCTAAAGTCGATTCGCTGAGGATGGCGGAGGAAACGACCAGAATGGCGTTCACGACCATGATCGGCAAAACCAGCGGCAGGATGTGATGGATGACAATATGCCAGTTGCCCGCGCCGATGGCCTTGGCGCGCAAGACAAACTTGCGCGACTTGACTGCCAACGTTTGCGAGCGGACGATACGCGCAGTCGTCGTCCAGCCGAAAATGCCAATCACGAAGATGATGTTCATTAAACTGGCTTTGGTAAGGGCCACGATGACGACGATCAGCGGCAGATCTGGGATGACGAGCATGATATCCGTAAAGCGCATGAGGAAATTTTCCACGCGCCCGCCGTAAAAGCCGGCCATCAAGCCGATGATTCCGCCAATGACGATGGAGATAAAAGACGCGAAGAACCCCACAATCAGCGAAACGCGCGTGCCATAGACAAAGTTTGTGAAGATATCTTTGCCCACGTCATCGGTGCCGAGCCAGTGTTTCGCGCTGGGCGGGTTGTACACGTCGCTGGAGCTAATTCCCTCTGAAGATTTTGGATCGTACCGCGCAATCAGCGGCGCAAACAGAGCCACGATTACGGCGACTGCAATCATCAAAATCCCAAGCAGAGCCACGCGATTGCGGCTGACAATCTTCCAATAGTTCACCCGTTGCACGGGAGCGGCGGGGCTGGATTCGGTAAGTTGAACATTCATAACGCCTCAGCCTGTCTGCACGCGCGGGTCGAGATAGGAATAGGTTAAGTCGGCGATGAAATTGGCCACCACCACGCTGACGGCAATCAGCAGAAACGCGCCTTGCAACATCGGGAAATCTGTCCGGTTGACCGCTTCATAGAGCGCGCCACCCAGCCCGGGCCAGGAAAAGACCGATTCGATTTGAATCACGCCGCCGACCGTGTAGCCCAAGTTAATCGCAATCACTGTCACCAATGGGAGCATTCCATTTTTGAGCGCGTGATCTTTGAGGATTTGAAAGACGCTCAGGCCTTTGGCTTTGGCGGTGAGGATGTAATCTTCCGAAAGCACATCCAAAAGGCTGGAGCGCATGATTAACATATACTCCGCCATATAAACGATGGTGTAGGTGACGGTGGGCAGAAATAAATGTTTGGCGAGATCGCCAATTTGCATCATCAGCGGATAACTGCTCATGCCCGGCGTGGACTTTCCGCTAATTGGAAAACCATGACTACTACCCCAAAAAAGCAAGATGATGCCCAACCAAAAGGTTGGCAAACTCCAGGCGATTAGTCCGGTGATTAACGCGCCGTAATCAATGACCGTGCGGGCCTTCCACGCGGCAAAAATTCCATAGGCCATGCCGATGAGGATGGCCAGGATTTGCCCCAGCCCAATCAGCAGAATCGTATTCCATAAACGCTCTTTCAAAATATCTTCGACCGGACGGTTGTAATAATAAGAGACGCCCAAATCGCCGAGAAAGAGATTCTTCACATAGATCACAAACTGCGTTTCCAGCGGGTTCACGTCGCAAGCGCCAAGGACCAGCGGATTAATGGTTTTAAAACAATTGATCACCGGTTTATCCAGCCCAAAGCGGGTCCGCAAAGCCTCGATGGTTTCGGGAGTCAGGCGCGGGTCTTTTATTCCGGCGCGGGCCGGGTCGCCGGGTAGCACGCGAAAGAGGAAGAAGTTTAGGACGATGACAAAGGCAATGGTAAAGAGCGACCAAAGCGCTTTTTTTTGAAGGAGATGCCAGCGGTTCAAAATAGACTCCACTTGGGTAAACGAATCCCGCAGGCTTTATTTTGCTTAAAGCCTGCGGGAAGGGAAGTTACTCGATTGGCTTAAGCGCCAAAAGCGCGCTGGGGTCTTCAAGCCCCACTTTGGTCTCGTTATCCAACCAGCCGGTAAAGCGATCCGTGCGATGGGCTTCAATCGCAAACGCATAATAAGGAATGATGTACGGCACATCCTCATGGATGATGGCTTGCATTTCATGCACCATCTCAACCCGTTTGGCATGATCCAACTCGCGGCCCTGGGCTTCGTACAATTCGTCATACTTCGGGTTGGAGTAGCCGGTTTCGTTGTAGCCGGTTGGGATTTGATCTGTAGTGGGGATGATTAGGAGCGTGTTCGGGTCTGGGTCTGCCACCCAACCCCAAAGCATGATGTCGTAATCATAAACCGGGCAACAAATGGCGGTCAGCGCGTCGCTTTCCATGCCTTGCATTTGCAGTTTCACGCCAACTTTGCCCCAGGTTTCAGAGAGCAATTCCGCCATGCGCGGAGCGGTGGTGTCGGAACTGGGCCAGTTCATGCGGAAAATCAGCGGTTGTGAACCGTCTGGCATTTCACGCACGCCGTCGCCGTCCGTGTCCTTGTAGCCGGCATCGTCCAACATCTGATTGGCCGTATCGAGGTTGAATGCATAATCTTTAATGTCGGAGTTAAACCACTCGCCCAAGCCGGAGGGAACTAAGGCAACGCCCGTCTCACCCATGCCCAAGAGGATGATGTCAATAATCTTTTGTTTGTCGGTGGCATAAGCCAAAGCCTGACGCACTTGCTTGTCGCGCAGGGCGGGATGGCCCGTGCAGAGGCCGCCGTCGTCCGTTGGGCAGTTTGCAGGGTCGGCGATGTTGAAGATGATGTCCGCCAGATCCGGCGAGAGCGGCGAACCGCTCACGACTTTGATGTTGCTGTCGGCTTTCAACAATTCCACGCTGGTATTTGGCACGCCGGTGATTAAATCAATTTGGCCGGTCTTGAGCGATTGCACGAGCGCGTCGTTGCTGGAGAAGATCTGGAAGATCACTTCGTCCAGGCTGGCTGTACCGCCGTAATAATCCTTGTTGACGCCCAAGCGAATAAATTCATTCGGCTTATATTCCAACATTTTGAACGGCCCGCTTCCAATCATTTCGAGGTTTTCAAAAGTCGCCGCCGCATCGCCCGCGGAATGATCCTTCCATATGTGTTCCGGCAAAATATACAAAAAGACCAGTTTGCTTTCAATGTTCGGAATGGCTTCGTCCAGAGTGATGACCACCGTTTTATCGTCTGGCGCTTCCACCGAAACGAAATGCTCGGTGTAGGAATGCAGAGTTGGGAAATCTTCGTGATCTTTCACCAGGTTGTAAGTAAAGGCCACATCTTTGGCGGTCAGCGTCTGCCCGTCATGGAACTTCACGCCTTCGCGGATGGTGAAGGTGTAGATCAGCCCATCGTCCGAGCGCTTCACGTCCGTCCCCAAATCAAACGCCAGCGTGCCGTCCAATTTCAACTCGTACATCGAGCTATAGGTCAATTCGGAAATGGTATACGCGGAGGCCAGCCAGGCCACCCCAATGTTCAACGAATCCGGGCCTTGCGCCCAGCCAATTCGCAAAACCGCCGGGGGTTTCGCGCTCATCGTACCGCACGCCGAAAGGACCAGCGCACACAGGATCAAAAGGTAAAGTAGTTTCTTCATAACGAACTCCTCTCCAAAAATGGGTTGAACAACGTTAATTAAAAACGCGCGCCCTGACAGAACTTCCGTCATGGGCGCGGCCGCTTAAAAGAATACTTGATGATCGTTCATCCCGAAAATTTTACTGTATATTGATAAATTCCGAAAGTAGCGAACTGGTAGAATCGGCCTCATCACCCTGGAGGCGCACATGGAAAATCCCATCAAATTGACCGAGAAATACGAACGCAATGGATGGCCCGCCTTAAAACGGCCAGACTTGGAATCACCCGCCGGGCTGACGCTTCCGCTCCTCACCAGCCTGGAGCGGGTTCGCTCTCTGACGCTTTCTTCTCGCGGACAAATTGCCTGCATCAAAGACGGCGAATCTTCCTCCGACGTGTACACGATGTCAGCAAATGGAAGTTGGTTGTCACGAGTAAGTGTGGGCCGAACGCTTGCGCCCGCATGGGATGACGAGATTCCGCAATGGTCGCCAGATGGGGCCTGGCTGGCGTTTACTTTAGACGGTCACGTGCACATCGTCCCGCACGATGGCGGCCTGCCAAAAAAAATCACCGACTTTGCGCCTGCGGCCTCGTCCCCGCGTTGGATGCCCGATTCAAAAGGGTTAATCGTCTCTGTCGAAAGAAAGGATGTTGACCAGTTATTACTGACCAACCTGGATGGCGATTATCCAAGCGCATTAACTACCGACTCAATCGGCGACCACTGGGAGGCCACCCCCTCGCCTGACGGAAAATTCATCCTCTACACCCTGCGCCGCTTTGACGATTTGAACCGATTAGACATTGTGGTATTGGAACTTGCCACCAGAAAACAAATTACGTTATACGGCAAAGAATCGGTGCGGGCCTTTTCGCCGAAATGGTCGCCAGACGGCCAGTGGATTTCGTTCATTGCACAGGAAGGCGAACGCGAAGAAATTTATTTAATCGAACCGAATGGCGAAGGCCTGCATCAACTCACCAAAGCTGGCGAGGATATTGTTCAACATGAATGGTCGCCTTCGGGCAGGCAAATTCTGGCGGTGACGAATCAATCAGCGTCATTTAAGTTAATATTGGTTGAAGTGGAATCGGGCAAGATGTTAAGTCTAAGGAGCGAGGTTGGGATTCATGCCAATCCCAATTGGTCGCAGGATGAATCGTATATCGTCTTTGAGTTTGAAGCGCCGACAACTCCAGCCGACTTTTACAAAATGGATTTGAAAACCAAGCAAGTAACGCAACTCACCTTTTCAAACCCGCCCGCCCTGCAAAATTATCCATTCGTGACGCCCGAATCCGTTTCTTATAAAAGTTACGACGGGCTGGAAATTCCGGCGCTTTTATATCGCCCCAAAAAATCAAACGGCGCGGCGATTTTGTATCCGCATGGCGGGCCGAAAGATCAATATATTTTCGGCTTTGACGACGTGGCGCAATATTTTACAGCCAAAGGTTATACCTACCTCGCGCCGAATTATCGCGGCTCAACGGGGTATGGCAAAAGTTTTGAACGCGCCAACTATAACGACTGGGGCGTTGGCGACCTGCAGGACTGTTTGTACGGCGCGAAATATTTGCGAGCGTTGAAAGCCGTGCAAGCCGATAAAATTGGCATCGCGGGCGGAAGTTACGGCGGCTATTTGACGATTGCTTCCCTCTCCCGCGACCCGGAGTATTTATTTGCCTGCGGCATCACGAAATACGGCGACTCGAATTTGGTCAGTTCGTGGGCGCAATGTGAAAAAAGACTGCGGCTGTATACCGAAATCTTTTTAGGCCATCCCGCTGAAAATTTGGAAATCTATCTGAAAGGCTCGCCGATCACAGAAGCAAAGAACATCCAAAAGCCGGTTTTGATTTTGCACGGCTTGCTCGATACCGTCGTTCCGCCCGAAGCCAGCGAAGAATGGGCGGAAGCCTTGAAACGCGAAAACAAAACCTTTGAATACAAAACCTACGCCGCCGAACCGCATGGATTTCTACGCCCCGAAAACCTGTTGGATGTGTACGAGCGCATGGAAAGGTTTTTGGACTGGTATTTACTGCCGAAGTAGGACTGTTAGCAGTTATCGGTTGACAGTTGACAGTCTGCTTTCATCCGTGAATCTGTTTCAGAGTCCGTTTACAATTTTCATTCTCTTGAAGGAATAATCCATGACCGCCTTCTTCCGCTACGACGAACTCACCTGGGACGAAGTTGCCCGCCTCCCGCGCGATACGCCTTTAGCGCTGTCGCTTGGCTCGGGCTACGATTCTGCTCAATTGCAGAGCCAGCTATCCGCTCCAGAACGATGCGGTTTGCTTCCGCCATTTCCGTATGGCTGGAGGAACAGCGGGCTTGAAATCCCAGACTCTATTTTTTGGCAATACATCCTCAACCTGCTGGATAGTCTGCGCGACGATGGCTTTTCAAAAGTCTATTGCCTCGCCCCCAGCGGCATTGACCCGCAAAGTTCGATTATTTTTAATTATCCAATTCTTCGTCAACGCCATGTTTCGATGAATCAACCCAAGCCTTTTTTGCCGCCTGATAGCGAACGCGAAAAGGTGATACTGATTCCAATTGGTCACACCGAGCAACACGGATTTCATTTACCCCTTTCGGTTGATACGATCATTATTGATGCAATTGCCAAAGGCGCCGAAAAAATAAATAGCAACAATCCCAAATTGACTACGCGCAGTTTTTCTTTGCCTGTCATGCCTTATGGAGTCAGCACGCATCGTTCATCCTTTGCGGGCACGCTGAATGCGGGCGGCCGCGCCTTTGAAGATTTTTGGATTGCCATAATTGACACTTTGGTTGCGCGTGGATTTAACCGCTTCTATCTGATGAGCGGACATGGCGGCAATTGTTCATTCCTGACGAACGTCGTCAAGTATGCCGGAGAGCGCCATCGCCGCATCTTTTGCGCCACAGCCTGGTTGCACACCTCCGGCAGGCTCGGCGCCGAAGCGCTGGAAAAATACCGCACGTCAAAAATTGGCGGCATGGGTCATGCGGGAGAATTGGAAACTTCCTTTATGCTATACCTCCGCCCCGATTTATGCAAAATGGAAAAAGTTGTGGACGAAACAGATTTTATTTCCACGCCTGCTTATTATATGGATTGGGTTGAAGGCGGAAGTTTAATCGCCAACCCACCCTGGGATGACGACACCAAAACCGGCGCGTACGGCGCCGGAAGTTTGGCGACCGCCGAAAAAGGAAAACTTTGGCTGGAGGCGGCGATTGCCGAAAAGGCGGATCATGTTGAGCAAATCCATGAGCAACATGCGCGCAGAGAAAAAAGACGAAACGAAGGCTATGGGTTATGGGGTCAAAAGTAAAAAGCTGGGTATAGCTGGCGCGTCAATCCGCCACTTTGAAGGTGATTTTCAAATGACAAAAGGATTTGTTGCCAACCCGCAGGGCCCAAATTACGTTATAGCTATCCGGCCGTTTTGGCGCAATTAGCAGGACTTTCAGCGTGACCGAGCCGCCCGGGTACACCGTTTTTGGTAGGTCTTGTATCGCTCGTTGCTCTGTGCGGTATCCTCCGTCATAAATAAAATCTATGCCGTTGTTCCACCATTCTTTCGTCCCCACGTTCTTCACCGTCCAAGTGACGTAAAAGTCCTTGCCCGGTTTCACCGGCGCGTTGCGCGGCGGCGTACTGCCAGTGACCAAGCAAGCCCAGGGGACGTCTTTATAGATGGAAGTGGGAGCGGTTCCACTCCCCAAAATCACCAGCGTCCCCATGGTTGGGATCACCGTGTCGGTTGGAATGGGCGTGCGGGTGGGGATCAAAAATAAAAAGGTCGGCGTGGGAGTGGGCGTCAGAGAAGGCGTCCAAGTGGGAGTATAGGTGCGCGTGGCTGTCGGCAAGGCGGAGGCGGTTTGCGCTCCGGCGGCGTTGGCCGTACCGGCAACGATCGTCGCAAAATCCGCTTGCGATAACGACTCAACCGTCGGCGTGGGCGGCGGAACCAGCCCAGCCGGAAGCGCGCAGGCCAATGCGAATAGGGCCAGCCCAGCCCGCCAGATCGAACGTCGGTTTCTGCTTATGCTCACGTACGCTCCTTGAAACTCATCCACTAATTTTACTTGAAGAAGGCTTGCTCAATTCTCCAATTGTAAAGCAAAAAGATTGCAGTAAAATGAGGCAGGAATAGTCCGAATTTCCTAAACCCATACTATAAGTTTACGACTACTTAACGGTAACAAGATCGCCATATTTCCTTTAGGAGTATCGAATGAAAAGACTGACCTTCAAACTGGCTGTCGTCCTATCGCTCTTCGTGATTTTACAAATCATGTGCAGTTGCGGCATGAAGGCGCAACCAACCGCCTACGTTTATGAAGACCTGAATGGAGACGGGCAAATCAGCCCGGGCGAGCCGTGGTTTCCGGGCGTTTCAGTTTCATGGGGAGGGTACACGCAGACTTCTAACGGAAACGGCTCCATCTTTTTCCCCATGGTAAATTACGATACCGGAGTTCAATGTGACAGCGGACATACGGTTAATATTCATGTACCGGAAGGCTACGAAATAACGCAAAATGGAGGATTCACGCTAGATTGCCGCGAACCGCTACCTGGGATCTTTGACCCCGGCGGCCTGCAATATCGCGAAGCGCTTTTCGGCTTGCATCCCATCGCGCTTACGGAAACGCCAGCCCCGACGCCCACTGCGTCACCCACTGCAACGGTGGACCCGGGCGCGCCCGCCATTCAACTCAGCGTCAGCGTGGATCACACTGCCTGCAACGCCGCCAACCAAAAGTTTATCTACAAGTACACCATCACCAATACGGGCAATGTTCCGCTAACCGGCTTCACCCTGAGCGACGACAAAATCACATCCATTGATTGCCCGCAGAAATTATCCAGCCTGACGTTGCCGCCCGGAAAATCCGCAACTTGTTATGGCGCGTACTTCACCACGCCGCAAGAAGCTAAAATTGGCGCGACGATCCACAACCAGGCCAGCGCTTCCAGCGCGTATTTAGGCAAAACCGTCACGTCCAGCGCCTCCGCGGACGTGTTCTGTAAAGCGCCGCCTCCACCGGTTGAGACGGACGTTCCAGAAGCCACGCCCACGCCAGAGGGTTAAACAAAATGCAAACGTCCCGAAGGCTGGCAGTTCGCGTATGATTTATTTGAAAAAGCCTTCGGGACGTTTAACGCCTATTTGACGTATTGATCAAAGAACTGGGCGGAGCGTTCCATAAAGTGGAACCACGCGTCATACTTAAACGAATGCACCTCGCCCTCTACGCCGATTAGACGCGCTTCTTGATTCGCTTCCAGAAACGCCGCGTAGAGTTTGCGCGACCATTCCGGCGGCGTGCCAGAGGAGACTTTTCCATCTTCGGTTCCATAATTGATTTGCACTGGCGCAGTGACGTAGTTGAGATGATAAATCGGCGAGACGGTTTTCAGAGCCTCGGCGTCGGTTGTCGCTTCAAAATAAGCGTCAATCAAATTCTGTGGGAGCGAGAATGGCAAAACATCGGACGAGTTACAAGCCAGGCTGGCTTCGCCTTCCAGCACATCGCCCAAACAGCCCGGCCCCCAACGCTCGATGATCTCGCCAAAGTCGCCACTGACGGACGAATACAAAACCGCCGCCTTGATTCGCGCATCAATCGTCAAAACCTTCAAGGTTACGCCGCCGCCCATGCTATGCCCCCACATGCCAATTCGATTGACATCCGCCGCGGGCAGGGAAGGCAGGGCGTTGATTAAATTAATCACGTCAATGGCCAGACCGGAATAAAACAAACTTTCGCCCGTGCCGGAATTGCCCCAGGTGCGATAATCTGAAGAGACGGTCAGATATCCGCGCCGATTGAGAAATTCAGCGGCGCGATCTGTGCCGTCGCCGGAATGATAGACGTAACGGGAAAAGAAGCCATGATTCATCACAATCACCGGATAGGGCGGCTGGCCAATTTTAGGAATTTGTAAAATGCCGGTAATCGTCAAGCCGTCGCTGGGATAGGAAATTGCATAGCGGGTAAACGTCTCTGTTTCCAAAAGCGTGGCGTTGATGAAAATTTCTCCGCTCGTAAATTGATGTTGGCGCAAGCCCTCAATCGTAAATGGAAAGAGCGCCTGCTCCGCCGTGAGCGTGGCCGTGGGGAGCGGCGTTTGGGTCGGCGTGGCTTGGGCGGGGAGCGTGTTCGTCGTTGGCGTAGCAGGCCAGAGCGGAGTCGGAACCGCCCGCCCCGAAGCGGCGCAGGCAGTTAGCAAAATCGCATAAAAAATCAGGGCGGTTTTTTTCATCCAAAGGATTTTACTGTATTCAGCGCCCGCCATGCTACAATACTCCGCCATGACGATCTCGCCCACCGAGTATTTTGGAAATCTATCCCTGCTTTTGGATTTGGAAGCCGAAGCCGAAAAACAGGAAGCCCTGCGCGAGCGCAAAAAATTTTCTGCGGCGGAAGCGGAAGCCAGCGGCAACGCCATCATCAACCTGGTTATCCGCGAGGAAGGTTACGGGCTGGGCGGGCGCTTTTTATTGGGGCTGGGCAAGCGCAACCAGACCCTGCCGCTCCCGTGGACGAAGCTTGGCGTTGGAAGCCCAATCATTTTATCGGAAGAAAATTCCAGCGGAGAAAATGGCTGGCGCGGAATCGTCAGCGCCATGCGCCGCGATGCGCTTCAAATTGCGCTCAACCAATTCGTTGAGGCCGAAGCGGACCAACCCACCTTTCGGCTGGATCGCGCGCCGGATGAAATTGCGCGGCTGAGACAAAAGCAGGCGCTGGAAGCGGCGCGAAGCGCGAGTACCTCGCGCTTGAACGTCCTACGCGACGTACTCATCGGCTCGGTCAATCCGCTTTTTGAAAAACTGGAACCGCTTCGCCCGTTCAACTCAAACTTAAATCAAGCGCAAGTGGAGGCGATTCAATTCGCGCTAAGCGCCGAAGATTTCGCCATCCTGCACGGCCCCCCGGGGACGGGTAAAACCACCACGTTGATTGAACTCATCCGCCAGATCGTTCAACGGGGCGAAAGCGTTTTAGCGGTTGCGCCCAGCAATTTAGCGATTGATAATTTACTCGAACGCTTGGTGGATGCAGGCGCGCCAGCCGTCCGCTTGGGACACCCCGCGCGGGTTTCACCCAAACTTCAGCAACACACGCTCGATCTGCTGGTTGAGAATCATCCCGAAGTAAAGGTCGCCAATCAACTCGCCCGCGAGGCCTACGCGCTTCGCGACCAGTCGCATAAATTTACGCGCGCCAAACCAGAGCGCGGCGCCAAACAAGCCATGCGCGAAGAAGCGCAAGCCATGCTCAAAGAGGCGCGACAGATTGAAACGCAAATTACCGAAGCGCTCCTCAACAAAGCGCAGGTCGTCTGCGCGACCCTGACCAGCCTCGACGGCGCAAGGCTCAACGGAAAAACGTTTGACTGGTGCGTTGTGGATGAAGCCAGCCAGAGCGTGGAACCCGCCACTTGGATTCCGCTTCAATTTGCAAAACGGCTGGTTTTAGCCGGCGATCCCTGTCAATTGCCGCCCACCGTGCTTTCGCCCTCAGCCTTGCGCGGCGGATTCAACATCAGCCTCATGGAACGCCTGCTGACCCGCAACGCGCCGCACAAAATGTTGAACGTGCAATATCGAATGCACCTTGAAATTATGCAATTCTCTGCGGAGATGTTTTACGGCGGCAATCTGCAAGCGGATGAAACGCTTCGCGCCGCGCGGTTGGCGGATCTGCCGAATGTGGCCGAGTCGCCGCTGACAGCCACTCCCGTACACTTCATTGACACCGCCGGAGCCAACTACGACGAAGAACTCGAACCCGACGAAGACAGCCGTCGCAACCCGCTCGAAGCGGAATTGGTTGTAAAGAAATTAAATGAGTTAATTGAATGCGGCGTCGCCCCAACAGAAATTGCCATCATCTCGCCTTATTCCGCGCAGGTCAAGTTCCTGCGCGAGAAAATTAAGCTGGACGTGGAAATTGACAGCGTGGACGGTTTTCAAGGCCGCGAAAAAATGGTCGTCATCGTCAGCCTGGTGCGCTCCAACCGCGAAGGCGCGGTTGGCTTTCTGGCAGACACACGCCGCATGAACGTGGCCCTCACCCGCGCCAAACGCAAACTCATCGTGATTGGCGATAGTTCCACCATCGCCGCCCACCCGTTTTATGAGAAGTTGGTCAAATACTTTGAAGCGATCGGGGCCTATCACTCAGTTTGGGAGGAATAAAGCCAGACCTACAACGGAATGGATAGGAAAAACGAACTGCCCACGCCCACTTCGCTCTGAAACCACGTTTGGCCGTCGTGCAATTCAATGATATGCTCCACAATTTTCAAGCCCAATCCAAAGCCCAAACGCGGGTCTTCCTTATCTTCCAAAATGGTCTCAAACGGCTCAAAGACCTTCTCTTGATCCGCTTCGGCAATGCCAATGCCTGTATCGCGCACTTCAAACACCAGTTGATCCGCCTCGCGCAGGACGCGCAAGGTAATGCGGCCCTTCTCTGTAAACTTAATCGCATTGTGCAAATAATTCAGCAAGGCCTGCGCCAGTCGAGCCGGGTCGGCCTCCAGCGTTGGCAGGTTTTCGGGGATTTCCTCTTCCAGTTCAAGCCCGCCTTTACGCTCCGCCAGTTGATCGGCGATGTTCATCACGCTGTCCACAATTGCGGATACATCCACTTCCTCAAGTTCCAGCGCCATGGTGCCGGTAACAGTGTGGGCGTAATCCAGAAAATCGTTCACCTGCTCCACCAGCGGGCTAAGCGCCGCGCTCAAGTGGTCAAGCGGAGAATCGGTCAGGTTTGCAAAATCTTCCAGTTCCTCAAGGCGATACAAATCCTGCGTCTTCTTCTGCACGTCGGCCAAGCCGTTGCGCAAAAACAACGCAGACTTGTATAAATAGCCATTCCCCTTATTCTCGTTTTCCATTGATCTCACTCCTGAAAGCCTGTTTTATAGAGTTCATAATAGCGGCCGCGCAAATTCAGCAGTTCCGCATGTCTGCCGTGTTCTACAATCCGCCCACCGTCAATCACCACAATCTGATTCGCATTCGTAATTGTGGACAAACGATGCGCGATCACAAAAGACGTGCGCCCTTCCAAAAGTTTGCCCAGCGCTTTTTGAATGGCGTGTTCGGTTTGCGTATCCACCGAGGAGGTCGCCTCATCCAAAATCAAAATGCGCGGGTCGGCCAGCAGGGCGCGCGCAAAAGAAATCAATTGCCGTTGGCCCACGCTTAGAGTCGCGCCGCCTTCTTCCACCGAAGTTTCATATCCGTTCTTCAAATTGACGATAAAGTCGTGCGCGCCCACCGCCTTGGCCGCCGCAACAACCTCCGCGTCGGTCGCGTTTAATTTGCCAAATAAAATATTATCCTTCACGCTCCCATTGAATAAAAACGAATCCTGAAGGACCATGCCCATTTGTCGGCGCAGGGAGCGCTGAGTGACCGTCCGCACATCCACGCCGTCCACGCGCACGCAACCTGCCGTGGGGTCATGGAAGCGCGTCAGCAACTTAACAATGGTCGTCTTGCCCGCGCCCGTCTCGCCCACCAAAGCGATTACTTCGCCCGGCTGAACTTCCAGATTGATTTGATCGAGAACCAGCGTTGGGTCGTCGGAGTAATGAAAGGCGACGTTTTCGAAACGCACCGCGCCGAGGATGGGACTCATCTCGACGGCCTGATCCGCGTCCTGAACTTCGATCGGCGTATCCAACAATTCAAGGATGCGCTCGCCGCCCGCCATCGTGGATTGAAGCGTATCGAAGCGGCGGCTCAAATCACGGATCGGCTCAAAGAAACGGTCAATATATAAAACAAAAGCGATCAACACGCCCGCCGTGATCGATTCGCCCAGCACGGCCGTGCCGCCAATGTAAACCACCAAAGCCGTGGCCAAGGCGCCTAACACATCCACCACTGGCGTAAACAAAGAAGCGACCCAAACCGCGTCCAGGCTGGTTTCCAAAAAGTAACGGTTGATATATTCGCTAAAATTTTTGTAATTGTGGTTCTGGCGCGAAAAGGCCTGCACCACGCGCACGCCGTTCACATTTTCCGCAAGGACAGAGTTGGCCCAGGAAATTGCCGAACGCACCTTGCGGTAATTTTTACGCGCAAGTTTACGAAAAGCCAGCGTAGCCCAAACCATAAAGGGAAGCACGGCAAACGTCAGCAGAGAAAGCTTGAAATCCAACGCCAGCATGGCCACCACCACGCCGAGGATGCCCAGCAAGTTGCGGACGATGGCCAAGACCGCCCAAGTGACAAACTCACGGAGGGTTCCCACGTCATTGAGCACGCGCGTAATCACGCGCCCCACGCTGTAGCGATTGTAAAAACTGAGCGAGAGTTTTTGCAGGTGCGCGAACATGGCAGTGCGAACGTCGTACAAAATATGTTGCCCCACGCGCGACATGATCCGCACGCGCCAATAGTTAAAGCCCAACTGCACGATGGACACGGCCAAATACGCCAACATGCTATTTCGCAGTGCAGTCGGGTTCCTGGCGGTGATACCGTTGTCAATGGCCAGCTTTACAAAATACGGGCCGGAAACCGCCGCGGCCGTGACGATGATCATCAAAACCAACGCGCCCAGCGTCCTGCCATAATACGGTTTCAAAAAGCGCAACAGGCCGCGCGCCACTTTAGGGTCGTAACTTTTGTCATAAATTTCTTCGGCCTTGGTAATAAAAGCGGGGGGAATAATTTTCGTCGCCATGGTTAACCTGAATTGGATTTCCGCACCAGCATCGTATTCTCATGCGCGGGCTTCTCCAATGGAATCTTTTCATAATTCTGTCGTTCTTCCACAAACGCGCCGCTCTGCGTTAATTGCAGGTCGTGAATTTCCTTATACAGTCCGTTTTTAGCCAGCAGTTCCTCGTGCGCGCCCTGCTCCACAATTTGGCCTTTGTCCATCACCAGAATTAAATCCGCACGGCGCACGGTGCTTAACCGATGCGCGATCACAAAAGTGGTGCGCCCTTCCATCAACGTATCCAGCGCGGCCTGAATTAATTGCTCGGTCTGCGTATCCACGCTCGAAAGCGAATCGTCCAAAATCAAAATGCGCGGATTCATTAATAAGGCTCGCGCAATTGCCACGCGCTGGCGTTGCCCGCCGGAAAGCGTTACGCCGCGTTCGCCCACAATCGTTTCGTAGCCGTGCGTAAAGCCTGTAATAAATTCGTGCGCCTGCGCCGCTTTAGCCGCGGCAAAAATTTCTGCGTCGCTGGCATCCGGTCGGCCATAGGCAATGTTCGCTTTGATCGTATCGGAAAACAAAAGCGAAGTCTGTAGCACAATGCCAATCTGTCTGCGCAATGAAGTCAAATCCAGCGCGCGCACATCGTTTCCATCCACCAACAGCGCGCCATCGGTCACATCATAAAAACGCGGGATCAGATTGACCAAAGAGGTTTTGCCGGAGCCGGTCGCTCCAATCAGCGCGACGACCTGGTTAGGCTGGACCTGCAAATTGATTTTTGAAAGCGAAGCCTTCCTTTCGTCTTGATATTTCAACGAGATGTTTTTAAACTCCACCGCCCCATTTAATGTGGATCCGTTCAACGCCGCCTGGCCGGAACGGATGGCTGGTTCCGTGTCGAGAATTTCAAACACCCGTTGCGCGCCCGCCGCGGCTTCGCCGCCGGCGTTCACCAATCCGGTCAAAGCCTGAGCCGGTTCCGCCATCATCAAGATATAAGCGTTGAAAGCGACCACCGTCCCAACGGTCAGAACGCCGTCAATCGCCATTTGCCCGCCGAAGAACAAGATCAAAATCGTCCCCAGCGTCGTAAACCAGTTGGAGGTCGGCATAATCTTCGCCCATTCGTCAATTACATAAATCCATTTAATAAACACGTCTTGATTGGCCGCTTCAAAGCGTTTAATCTCATATTCTTCCTGCGCAAAGGCTCGCACCACTTGTACGCCGGTGACGTTCTCCTGCAAGCGGTTGGAGACTTCGCCCACGGCCTGATCCACGTCAAAAAATAATTTGCCAATCTTCGTCCCAAAACTGGCGGTCATCCAAATCAGCGGAATCATCGGCAGGAGCGCGATCAGCGCCAGCCGCACGTTGACCGAGAACATCATCGCCAGGATGCCAAGGCTCAAAAACACAAAGCGGACGAGTTCGGCAATGGAAGAACCGGCAAATTTCTCAATCGCGCGCACGTCTTCGATGCAACGCGAAATCAACTGCCCGGATTGCGCATGATCGTGATAAGTGAACGGCAGATACTGGATGTGGTCGTACATGCGATTGCGGAGGTCGTAGCCCACCCGGGCCGCCACCCACTCGGAAAGGTAGCGATTCCACACGCCCAACACGGCGGAAAGCAAGCCCACACCCAACAGAATCAGCGCGGCGCGAATCAGATAGGCCGTGTCGCCAGCCGTCAGTCCAAGGTCCACTACGGATTGGATGATGCGCGGCACAAGCAGGTTGAGGCCTGTCAGGGCCAAAAGCGTCAGCAGGGTTAAGATCACCTGCCTGGTGTAGGGCTTGAGGAAAGCAGAAATGCGGATTAAATTTTTCATGGCACGGGAATTCCAAGCATACCACAAAGGCCCTGCTGGCAAATCAAAAAGTTAAGCGATTTCTAGCCACCTGACACTTTTCTTTTGGGACGCAGATTTATGCGGAAAACGCGGATAGCTCTAAGTTTTCAATTGACCAAGGTGGTTTTTTTCCGCGTCCAATTTTGAACCTGTCAGGCGACTAGAGCGGTTTTAGGTTGATAAATTTTCAGAACGCGAAACGCAGAGCGCACAAGGAAAGAGAGCGAGAAGATAATCAGAAAATCGGTGATGAACACGCTCCGCGGGTAGTTGATAAACCACCCCAACCGATAGCCAAGAAAAACAATAGCGGCCACCACTCCGCCCCCACAGGCGACAGAAAAAAACAAACGTTTGGCAAGTTGCGCGAGGGGCAGATATAAACTTTCCGGATGCAGGGTTTTGAAGAAATAGGAAAAGATGGGGCGTAAAAAGAATCCCGACCAAAAGATTAAAATGCCCATGGGGCGGTAGGAAAGGTATTCGCGACCTTCAAAGCGTAAGCCGAAGGAAATGAAAATGGAAGCGGCGGCAATCGTCAAGTCCAAGAGCAGAAGCGGAAAACTGATTGTGGCGAGGAGGTTCTTCATCCACTTCCTCAGCGGCGGATCAATGTAATAGTTGGCCACCAGCCCAACCGTAATCATGAGCGGCAGGTAGGTTACGTCTTTGACGTGTCCCGGATTCGCCCATCCGGAGTTCTCTAAAAATCGCTCGTACAGCCAAATGACCGGCACGTGCAAAATGTAGAGCGCGAAGGCCGTTTCACCCAAGGCCACCAGCCAGCGCTGGGAAAGGATTTTTGAAAGCCGCGTTTGGTCGAGCGCGAGCGCGGAAATAAAAACGACAAAAAACGGCGCCAACAAACCGGACATGGGTTGCAGGTCGTGCGGGAGTTGCGGATACACGGCGCTTAAAATGATGTAAATGGAAATCAGCGCGAGGGTTGTAAACAGAATCGTCAAATTGACGCGTTGATTCACCCGCTGGTTTTTGCCGTCCTGCACAAACCAAATTCCGCCCGCCACGCCGAGGAGGAAGGTGCTCAAATGGAAGATGGGATTGTAAACCAGCGTTAATTCCTGCGCGGGGAAATAACCGATCCACAAAACGAAATTGACGGTTTGGGTGACGACCCAAAAGGCCAGCGCAATTAAAAGAGTCCGCCGCACGGGCTGACGATAGGCCCACAACACAAAAAACGGGAAGACTGCATAAAAGAAAAACTCAACCGTCATGGACCAGGACGCATAATTAAAAGACTGGGCGTAGCGCGGCGACCAGGCCTGAAGCACGAAGATGTTCACTAAAATCTTTTGCGGCTTAATCCGCGTTAAGGCTTCGAGGTAATAATAGCAAACCAATGCAAAAGAGAGGATGTAGAGCGGGTAAATTCGCACGACGCGAGCCGTCCAATATTTGACGAGTTCAAAGGTCTGCCCGGGGCGGTAATAAACCAGAGACATCACAAAGCCGGAGAGCGCGTACAAATAACTCACCGCCGTCGGCGCCGAATGCAAAATCGGCGAGAAGGGAAAGTGGTTGATATAGGTTAAATAAATTCCGCCCGCGCCGTGATAGATCAGCACCAGCAAGAGGGCCCAAAAACGAGTAGGGGTAAGTTGGTCGTAGCGTTTCATGTTTTCCTTGAAGTCAAGCCGCCCTATTTTACTTGAAAACAAGCGCGAGCTTCATGGGTATAATCGCGCCATGTCCACCATAACTTTTGAAGTTCGCATCTGCGCCAACTGCGGCCTGCGTTATCCCATTTCGCAGGGTCATAGCTTTGGCCTTCGTTGCCCGCATTGTCTGGGAGAAACCGAACTGGCGCTGACCAAAAAAATTGGCGCGGAACGCATCGAGAAGAATCGCGCCGCGCAGGCGGATCATCTCGTTGTGCTGGTGGATAACGTCCGCTCGGCCTGGAACGTTGGCTCGATCCTGCGTTCGGCGGATGGGTTTGGGTTTAGCCATGCCTATCTCTGCGGCATTACGCCCACGCCGGAGCAGGATGCGGTGCAAAAAACCGCCCTCGGCGCGGAGGAGTTCGTCACCTGGTCGTATCACAAAGACGCGGTGAAATTAATCAAAGGGTTAAGGGTGGAAGGCTGGAGGATCGTTGGGCTGGAGGAAGACAAACGCGCCCAGGCGCTCGCCGATTTTTCAACCCGCCAGACGCCGACGGTTTTAATCGTTGGCAATGAAGTGACTGGCGTGGACCCGGGCCTGCTGAAACTGTGCGACGAAATTCTCTACATCCCCATGCGCGGACAAAAACGCTCGTTCAACGTGGCGGTGGCGTTTGGCGTGGCGGCCTATGCCTTGCAGGTTGGCACGCCAAACGAACTTTATCCGACATAATTTTCAAAGCTTTGATAGGACGCTGATAAACGCTGAAAACGCGGACATTTTTGAGGAAAAAGATGATTTTTCCGCGTCCAGTTTAGAAACTGTCAGGTCACTAGCAAAAAAAGGTTTCTCCTCGCTACATTCGTCGAAACGACAGAAAAAAAAAGACTTTTATATCAGGCTCTAATTTACAAATTTCTATCTTTCAACACTTCCGTACTGACGAGGCGATAATACATGCCGTCTTCCAGCTGAAAGCCCATGCGCTTAAGGTAGGCTTCGTGCACGGCGTTGCCCGGCTCCGAAACAAGGCGCTTAATGCCTTTCTCGCGGAAATAATCAAAACTGCGTTCAAACAGAAATTTACCGGCGCGGAAATCACGATAGCCCGGAATAACAAAGTCCAGAAAAATCTCCGCCTGTTTGCCCTCCGCGCGGACGATTAACACGCCCACCGGAAGCATGTTGCGTAAAACGAAAACTACCAAATGCCCGGGGCTGGGCTGAAAACGATACGTGGGGACAAATTCGCTGATTTCCTTTTTATAAAACTCCAAAAAATTCTTCAAGTATCGGCTGTCATAATTGACTTCCATCAATTTGAAGTAATCCTGATGGTTCCACATTTGCCGCAGATAATAGACGTTGACCAGCACAATCAACCCGTTGAGGAAGGCTACCGGCCAGGCGGCAATCAAAATTCCATACGCGGTGAAGAAGATTGCGCCAATCAAATTGATGACGCGCAGGCGAAAGACCGAGCGCATCATCAAAGAGACGGCCACCAGGATCGAACCGGTATATCCGATTAATTCATAAACAAACGGCGCGTTCATATTCCCTTTTTACTTCGTCTAATGGTTCGCCAAAAACGGGCGAAGCGCGCCAAACCAGAGTTGCGCAATCAGGTCGTACCCGGCCGGGTTTGGATGGTTGCCATCGTCGTACAAAGTTGCAGGGTTGGTGAAAATCTCCGTATGATAAAAATCCACAGTCACCGCGCCGTTCTGAGCGGCCCGCTCGGCGATAATTTCGTTATAGCGCTGAACTTGAACGGACATCTGTTTTAATTCCGCTTTTGTAGTGGAAGGAAAGGCTTCGCCTTTTACGGCAATGGGCCTCAGCGATTGATCGTCCAGCAGGGCGATGAAGACCAACGCCCCGGCCTCCCGCAAACGGCTGAGAATCGTTTGCAGGTTGGTGGAAAAATGCTCGCGGTCGGCCGCTTCGCTGGGGTCGCCAACATTGCCGCCATATTCATACAAATACCACAGGTCGTTGCTCCCGATCCAGACCAGCGCCACCGCGCCGCGCCCTTCTGAAACGGCAATTTGAATCTCTGCCACCGCGCGATCTAATTGAGAAGGCAATCCCTGATCGCCATTAATCAGCGCGTCGGAATTCCAGCCGGATTGGCCAAAGTTCGTCAGGTCTGAATCGGGGCGCAATTCATTGACCATTGCAATCAAGCGGCCCGGATAGCCGCTCCCGGTATCGTCGCCGTCGCCTTGCGTCAGGCTGTCGCCCAGCGCCACCAGAGTCACCGGCCCGGCCGGGAGCGCGGTGGGCGGCGTAATAGATTGCGGCGCGGCCTCGGTCACTGGCTCCGAATCAATAATCGTCGGCGTGGCGCTACAGGCTGAAATGACGATCGTCAGGATGAGGATTATTTTTTTCATTGGCTTCTCGCTTAAAGCATTGCCCCACAGAGCGCCAAACTGCGGTTGGCTTCTGCGGGGCAATTGAGTTTAACTATTTATTTTTCTTTTCCTGCTTGATTTTTTTCTTCTCCTTCAGCGTATGCTTCGGTTTCTTCTTTTGTTCCTTACCGCCTTTATCTTTACTGCCTTTGTCGCCCATGGGATTCTCCTTTTTTCAAATAGGATGCGCCTGATTGTGCGGCGTGGAAAATAACTTTTCCGCTTTCCATTGTAGCAAGGTTGGAGTTTTGACGCAACTACTTTTTGAGCGCGTTAATTTCCGCCAGCACTTTTTCCACGCGTTCTTCGGTGATGCCGGCCTGCTTGGCCTGCGGCATGGCCAAAATGGCTTTTAACGTCATACCACGCGCCAGAGCCAGCATGGGGTTGCCTGAAATTCCGGGGACGTGCTTTTCCAAAATTTCCACGGCGTGCGTGTCGTCCAAAATTTGACCAACGGTTGTATCTAATGTGTATGCCATGC
>JADZCC010000026.1 GCA_020851785.1 Anaerolineales bacterium | reverse complement strand
ATGACCGCAGAATCCCCAGCGTCAGGTGCACGCTGTGTTGGCACGCTTTTGTTATGCAAGACTCGATTACATATTTTGAAGTTGCTCGCGAATCAAAACGCTTAATTTCTTCACGACCTCATTGTACTTTTCAAGCGGTAATTTACATGCAAATTCTGCCTTTCTTGCTTTCCAATCGAGGCTTTTCACTTGGTCAGATAAAATTGCGCCTTTTACTTCTAATCCTTCGGGTATCAAAACTTCAAACGGATAGCCTTTTACCTGACTCGTTATTGGACAAAGTATCGCTAAACCAACTTTACCGTTATATGCCTTTGGGGACAAAACCAACGCTGGTCTATGACCTGCCTGTTCATGCCCTGCTTGAGGATTGAACATAATCCAAACAATATCGCCACTATCGGGAACGTATGCCATAGTTTCACCAAACTTCATTTCCTACGGCAAAACCTGTGTCAACTTCGTGATGAAGATTGTTTTTAGTGATTCCTGCCAATAATTCATCAAGCGTCCAACTCGGCGCTGGAACTGGCGTAACAATAATTTTTCCTTTTACGATGCTTATTTCTACAAAAGAATCATTTTCCAATTGAGCGTCAACGGCAAAGGCTTTCGGTATTCGGAGGGCAAGGCTATTGCCCCATTTCTGAACTTTTGTGAGCATAAGGTTATCTCCTGTTTGTTTCTACAACAAAGATACACCTTTTTGCTGGATTTTTCAAGTGCTTATTTTGGACGGGGCGTGCCAACGGTTTGCGTTACCTGCGCTGGGGCGGGGACGGCGAAGCCGTCCAACCAGAAAAAGGCCGAGGCGTAGAAAAAGGCTTGAAAATGGCGCAGAATCCCCAGCGTCAGGTGCACGCCATGTTGGCTGGCGCTTATGTTTACCAGAACCTTTGCTTTGAAAAATTACACAGGCGCTCGCGGTCTTACTTCACGGTCAAGACGACTACCCAAAGAATCAAGCGTAATATCTAAATCGTACTCTGCTTGTAAGCCAAGCCAGAATTGAGGTGAAATACCAAAATAGCGAGATAAGCGCAAGGCTGTATCTGCTGTAACGCTACGAACTCCCAAAACAATTTCATTGATACGGCGCGCGTCTACGCCAATATCAATTGCTAACCGATTCTGACTCAATTCCATCGGCTTCAAAAATTCTTCCATTAAAACTTCGCCTGGGTGAACGGGTTGTAATTTATTAGACATTTTTACCTACCAAACTAGTGATAATCTGTAATTTCAACATCAAGAGCGTCACTGCCTTCCCAACGAAAGCAAACACGCCACTGGTCATTTATCCGAATACTCCATTGACCTGCGCGATTTCCGCTTAACTTTTCGAGATGGTTAGCGGGAGGAACGCGTAAATCATTAATGGAAATGGAGTTATTTATCATGCGTAGTTTACGCAAAGCGACTTGCTGAATATCAGAAGGTAGTTTGCGCGAGCGTTGACGCTGATAAATCTTTTGAGTTTCGTCGTCTTTGAAGTTTTTTATCACGCCTTTATTTTATAGTGTTACGCGCCAAACGTCAACCACCTAATTTTTAGAACTTGGTTTTCCTGCGAAGCCAGCCAACGGTTTGCGTTACTGGCGGGTGGGTGGGCGAAGATACTGCTTGGGAGGAGAACGAACTCGAAGCGAGGAAAATGCTCGAAAATTCGTACAACGGTTTGCGTTACTGGCGGGTGGGTGGGCGAAGATACTGCTTGGGAGGAGAACGAACTCGAAGCGAGGAAAATGCTCGAAAATTCGTACTCTCCCCACCCGTCCAGTGCACGCTTTGTTGGACGAACGGCTTGCTATAGGGATTGCCTTTTTTAAATTATAGTCCTAAATCAACGCGCGCTCATATCGAATCGCAAAAACGAAGCAATGCGCATGAAACCATTGGGCTTGCAAGGTCTCAAAAATAGGGAAATTCATAGGACAGGCAGAATCGTCCCGCCCCGCAAACGGGCAAAAGAAAAAACAGGTAGTCAGGTAAAGGCGTTTTTCCATAAAGTGAAAACTGAAGTGAAAAATCCGAGAAACGCATGAACTTTGAGACGCCAGCCAAAGACCGGTCCAAACTCCCGGATGGGCAACATCAAGCCCCGCCCGCAGAACTTGCAGATGCGGGGGTCCTCCGCAGAACCGGTAATCTTTTTAAACCAATCGAGGAATTTCAGTTTCAAAATAGCGGGCAAATCAAAAGGCAAACCCAAAATACGGCGGGCCTGTTGGAGTTTGACGCGACAGGCGGCGCTATGCAAACCGAAATGGCGAACTCGAACAAAACCATCGGGGAGGACATGGGAAAGAAAGCGGCGAATGAATTCAAAGACAGGCAGGGTCATCAATTTCTCCTTGCCGTCGTCGCGATTATCGAAATATTTGAAGGTGACAGTATCTTTGCCAACCGCCACAATGCGGTGGTTGGAAATGGCAATGCGGAAGATATAGCGACCGAGATATTCGATCAACTTTTCTTTGCCATACAGCGGCTTTTGGATATAGACTTCCCAATCTTTGGATAAGGCTTCGGTTAGCATACGTTGCACATCAAGATTGCCATCGTTGGTATTGAGTTTGCCATCCGCCCAGAGTTTGGAGAGTTCAAAGCAGAAGCGGTTGCGGAACTGATTGGAAAGCAGTTTGACGGGAAAGAGAAACTTATGGCTGGCGGGATTCCATTTATAGCCGGTGGGGGAGGGCGTCCGCTGGGTTGAGCCAGTCGAGATCGTGCCGGTAGGGGAAACCAGAGCGCCGCCGGTGACGATGAAGTGGATGTGCAAATGCTCCTGCATGGTTTGCCCCCAGGTGTGCATGACCATCGAAAAGCCTATCTCGCCCCCTAGATACTTCTGCCCGAACTCTTTCAACAACTGGGCGGCGACCTTGATAAACAAATCGAAAAGCAGTTTTTGATTGAACGCCACGAGTTTGTTGAAAACGTGGTCAATCGTGAAAACGACATGGAAATACTGGATGGGCAGTATCCATTTCTTCTGATCTTCAAGCCATTGCGCCTTCTCAAAAGCCCCACACTGGGGACAATGTCGATTCTTTCAAGCCTTGTAATGAAATTCCCATTTCTTGCACTCGAAACATGCTTTCAAAACCCCGCCCATCGCGGGCGTGCGGCAATCTATAATCGCGCTCACGGCTTTAGATTGCGCATACGAAAGCCGATGGGACTTTTTGTATGCGCCAATATGCTTTCGGAAGATGTCAGCCACATTGTATTTCACCCCTGACTGTTGAGTTGATGTCTTTATATTTCACCTATAGTTGGCAGAGGCGTGAAAAAGGCTTGGGATGACCGCAGAATCCCCAGCGTCAGGTGCACGCCATGTTGGGCAGGTGCGGGTTTTGCAAGACTCGCCACTTTAACCAGAGCCACGCTTTTCTGCCTTGATT
>JADZCC010000025.1 GCA_020851785.1 Anaerolineales bacterium | reverse complement strand
GTCGAGTTCGCTGTCGAACAGGGACCGAAGGGTCCTCAAGCCAGCAACGTCGTCGTTCTTGGCTAATTGACTGAATCAGTCTGACGAAAAAATCCCCGTGAGGCAACTCGCGGGGATTTTTGATTCTTATAAAAGTAGCAAGAAAAGTCAAGAAACAGCTTAATTTCTGTTGTATAGTTCAGGATAAGAGAAACGAGATGATCTTCCAAACCACCGAGAAACACGAGCAGGCTTTGCTCTCCACCCTTCTTCACATCCAGACCCATCTTGAGGAGGATTTGAAGCTGGATGCGCTGTCAGAACGCGTTGGCTTTTCTGCCTATCACTTTCACCGCCTGTTTCGGGAGATCATCGGTGAACCTGTGAAGGAATATATCCGCCGTTTGCGACTCGAGCGCGCCGCCTATCGGTTGAAGATCAGCGAAGAGAACATTTTACGTATTGCACTCGACTCTGGCTTCAAGACGCACGAATCGTTCACGCGTGCATTTGAAAGGCAATTCGGAATTGTCCCGAACGAATTTCGCAACAACTTTCTACGCGCTTCACGCGAACGGAAGAAACAAATTCAACCAAAATATCTTGCCGAGTACAACCTGAAAGATTCGTCTGGTTTACTTCTAAATCAGTCTACACTTAAACAGGTGCGAGTCGAACAAGTTCGCTCTATCATTGTTGGCTTTGTTCGGCATGTTGGTCCATACGATACTCTGCTCGAAAAAGGTTCAAGCATGTCTGTTTTGTGGGATGAATTGTTCCAGTGGGGTAACGCGAACAAATTGGTCAACGCCGATTCGTTATTGATCGGGATCCCGCAGGATGACCCCAGCGTCACGCCGCTGGAAAAACAACGTTTCGATGTGTGCATTCAAATCCCTGAATTTCGTAACCCGTCGGGCCATATCGGGTGCCAGACCATTGCGGCAGGTCTGTTCGGAGTTGGCAGGCATTATGGCTCTTTCGATAACCTTGTCGAGACCTACACATACATTTATGACTCGTTGGTGACGACAGGAACGTATCGTATGCGGCAGGGCACTCCTTTTGAGGTCTATAGTTACTCACTCGTCAGGGATGATATCCGCATTCATTTTACAGATGTATACCTGCCTGTCGAAAAAGTTGATAAGAAAAGTTAATAGAATAAGGAGAATAACATGGCTGGATTCAAAATGAACGAATCGATTACGCGCTCGCCCAAGGAAGTGTTTGACTTCATCGCCGTTTCGGACAACGCCCCGAAAGTTGTTTCATCGGTGACGGGCATGGTAAAGCTGACAGAAGGTCCCGTAGGTGTGGGGACGCGTTACCGCGAAACCCGCCTGATAAACGGCAAAGAGCATCATGCTGAGTTGGAGGTTGTCGCCTTTCAACCGAATCAATCGTACGCCATGAAGAACGTTACTGATGGGATCGAAACGATCTATCGTTACAACTTTCAACCCGAGTCGAGTGGCACGCGTGTAGAATTAGTTTGCGAAGTAAGAGCGGGCGGGTTCAAAAAGTTGATGCTCCCCCTGGTTGTGTCTATTCTCAAGAAAGAGGATGGCGACCATCTACAGAGACTTAAGAGGGCGATAGAATCTTGAAGAGGATGCGTCGCACCTAACAGGTAAAGGCAATATTCGTTGGGAAAAGCACGACTCACTGCGTAAGGTGATAATATGAAAGTTTCAGCGAAAACCATCGAGGAATTCTTTTTGGTTTCTGGCGAGCAGGAAAATGATCTGCGCGAACTTGACCGCCTTATCGTAAAGACCGCGCCGAATTTGAAACGTCAATTGTTCAGCGGGCCCAGCATCACCATGCTTGGCTATGGTGAAATGACATGGATGAATAAATCATCCAGCGGGGTGTGGCCCCTCATTAGTGTTGCTCCCCAAAAAGGAACGATCAGCATCTATGTTGCGGCTGAGAAGGATGGAGTTCCGCTTGCGACCATTTACAAGAAACGATTGGGTAAAACCAACAATGGCAAGACCTGTATTCGCTTCAAAAGGCTGGCTGATATTTCGATAAATGAATTGCGAAATGCTATAAAGGATGCGATAACGTGGAGCAAAACACAGGAAACGATCTTCGGAAGAAATTGCGCCCAACCTGTCGAAGAGGAAACTTGATCAACGTTTTGTCGTTGCGAGCGAAGCAACCTCCTTGAAACATTGAGTATCTTTACAAGAGCAGTTTGTAATCTTCCTTGAGTATTTTTTCCAGATACGGCGTGACCTGCCAAAACGATTTCAAGTTTCGATACTCCTCCAGCCAGCGCGCCTTGTTGGTTGAAGAAGCCTTCACCGCGCGGATCATCAGATTCTTGGCGGTGTGTTCGATGGGAATGAATTGAGTCACATCGGTGCGGTAGCCCATGATGCGTAAAATGTTGGCGCGGAAGGTGTCGGTGAGGATGTCTCCCATGCGTTCGAAGAAGATGCCGTCTTTAAAGATGGATGCAAATGACGCTGGCATGGGAACACGCGCCATCTGCGCTTGTAACTCGTGCTGGCAACACGGCGCGCAGACGATGAGTTTGCTCTGCCACTCGATCCCTTTTGCGAGCGCGTCGTCGGTGGCGGTGTCGCAGGCGTGCAGGGCGAGAACTACGTTCGGAATGGTTTTCGGTTCATAGTTTGCAATATGACCGACTTGGAAGGTCAATTGATTCCAGTCCAATGACTTCACTTTTTCTTTGTGCCGTTCGATGAGTTCGGCTTTGACGTCCACGCCCGTGACGTGTGCGTCGAGTTTTAGAATATCGTGCAAATAATAGTAGATGGCGAAGGTGAGATAGGCGTTGCCGCAGCCGAAGTCTACAACGTGGATTGGCGAATCAGCCAGAAGGGAGAATGAATCGGTTTCATCTACGAGGCGTAGGAATTCGTTGATCTGTTTGAACTTGCGTTGCATGTCCGCTTTGATCTTGCCGTCGGCGGTCATAATGCCCACGGCTTTGAGGAACGGTTCGGCGTTTTCAGCGGAAAGGAGTTTGTTCTTTTGGCGGTCATGCGCGAGATTCGGACTTGTCGAAGTCTTTGTCGGCTTGATTTCGCTCACCACCGCTTTTCCCTTTTTCGAGATGTTGACTTGAACTCCGCCAGTTTTGCTTTCCACAAAAATATTTCGGAAGGGGAGCGCGAGCAGTTCGTCCACGACGGGAGCGGCTTCATTCAGCGGATGATTTTTTGTGATGTCTTTTTTCTCGTCGAAGTAGGAGAACTGCAAATGGATTTCGCCCTTGACTTCTACGGGTCGCACGATCACTTTATTCCATTCCAGAGACGTTCCTTTTTGTCCCCCGCTAAACGTCGCGCGGATAAAGCCGTCGCCCAGAATTTTCTCACGAACCAAATGTTTGTACTCTCGTTCCATATCAGGGAGTATATCATCGGCATGGAATCAAAAAGGGCGGACATCCTTCGGCTGGCTCAGGACAAGCGGTCTGCTTTTACTTTTCCGTCACAATGAACGAAACACGATACTCCCAATCTTCGACCTCGCTCATAGACTTAAGCGGATACGGCAAAACGCTCTTCACTCGGATGACATACCCTTCATACTCGATCCGATCTTGAATC
>JADZCC010000024.1 GCA_020851785.1 Anaerolineales bacterium | reverse complement strand
TGAGAGATGGAGTCCGCGTGGGGGTGTTGGAAGGCGTAACCGTTGGAGTGTTGGACGGAGTGAACGTGAAAGTATTCGTCGGCGTGAAAGACGGTGTGCGCGTCGCTGTATTAGTGGGCGTGAAGGACGGAGTCCGCGTGGGTGTATTGGAAGGCGTAATCGTTGGCGTGTTGGACGGGGTGAAGGTCGGCGTATTCGACGGTGTGAAAGTCAATGTGCGTGTTGCGGTGTTGGTGGGCGTGAAGGAAGGCGTTCGTGTGGGGGTGTTTGAAGGCGTAACCGTCGGCGTGTTGGACGGCGTGAAGGTGAAGGTTGGAGTCGGAGTCAACGACGGGGTGATGGTTGGCGTATTCGACGGCGTAAAGGTCAACGTGTAGGTTGCGGTGTTGGTCGGCGTGAAGGATGGAGTCCGCGTCGGTGTGCTGGAAGGCGTAATCGTCGGCGTATTGGACGGCGTGAGGGTTGGCGTATTCGATGGCGTAAAAGTTAACGTGCGCGTTGGGGTATTGGTCGGCGTGAAAGATGGCGTCCGCGTGGGGGTGTTGGACGGGGTGATCGTTGGCGTGTTGGATGGAGTGAACGTGAAAGTATTTGTCGGGGTGAAAGATGGCGTCCGCGTGGGCGTGTTGGAAGGTGTAACCGTCGGGGTATTGGACGGCGTGAACGTAAAGGTCGGAGTCGGAGTCAACGATGGCGTGAGGGTTGGCGTGTTGGATGGCGTAAAGGTCAGCGTGTAGGTTGCGGTGTTGGTCGGCGTGAAGGAAGGCGTCCGCGTCGGTGTGCTGGAAGGCGTAATCGTCGGCGTATTGGACGGCGTGAGGGTTGGCGTATTCGATGGCGTGAAAGTCAACGTGTGAGTTGCAGTGTTAGTGGGCGTGAAAGATGGCGTCCGCGTCGGTGTGTTGGAAGGCGTAATCGTCGGGGTGTTGGACGGCGTGAAAGTGAAAGTGGGAGTTGGCGTCAGCGATGGAGTGAGGGTCGGCGTGTTCGATGGCGTGAAAGTCAACGTGCGCGTTGCAGTGTTGGTGGGCGTGAAGGAAGGCGTCCGCGTGGGGGTGTTGGAAGCGGTTGGGGTTGCCGTGTTGGACGGGGTGAAGGTCGGCGTATTCGATGGCGTGAAAGATGGCGTGCGCGTTGCAGTGTTGGTGGGCGTGAAAGAAGGAGTCCGCGTGGGGGTGTTGGAAGGCGTAATCGTCGGGGTATTGGACGGAGTGAACGTAAAGGTCGGAGTCGGAGTCAACGATGGCGTGAGGGTTGGCGTGTTGGATGGCGTAAAGGTCAGCGTGTAAGTTGCGGTGTTCGTCGGCGTGAAGGATGGCGTTCGCGTGGGGGTGTTGGAAACGGTTGGGGTTGCCGTGTTTAGCGGAGTTAAGGTGAATGTGCTGGTTGCGGTTAAGGACGGCGTAAAAGTAAAAGTGTTTGTTGGCGTGAAAGATGGCGTGCGCGTTGGCGTGTTCGACGGAGTCGCGGTGGGTGTGAAGGACGGCGTGATGGTTGGCGTAAAGGTTTGCGTGGGCGTGGCGCTGGGGGTGAAGGTTAAGGTTCGAGAGGGAGTCAGCGTAATGGTCGGGCTTGGCGTAAAGGATGCGTCCAGGCAGACCGGCGCAGAATCCACGTTGTCAAACGGGTTGCGCGTGTTTCCATTCTGGTCATAGACTTTCACATATTGCACATACGGAAATTGCTTCACAGTGGAACTTAAGGCATTGGCCACGCTGTAGGCCGAGCCGTTTGCCTGACAAAGCCCCTTTAAGTAGATTCGTAAAACGCCACTGCGGAGTTCAATGCGATCGTACCCGGTGAAACCGTCCCACACGGCCACCAGCCCGCTACTTTGTTCGAGCGCGTTCGGACCTTTGAAATATTCGTCAATGACTGCGCCAATTGGATTCACCGAAGAGAGGATTTCGCGCGTCACGGCCTTCTCTGGAGCCTGCCCGGCTTCCAATAACTTTTTATCCGGGAAGACGATGTTTACGGTTGTGACCAAAGGCGTGGACGTTGGCGTATAACTTGGCGTGCGCGAAGGGGTGGGCGTGAAGGTTTTGGTGGCGGTGGCTGTGAGCGTAAATGTGGAGGACGGCGTCAGCGAAGCGGTACTGCTGGGAAGCGGAGTTTGCGTCGGCGCGGCGGTGGGCGTGGCGGTCTTGGACGGCGTGAACGTCAATGTTTGAGTTAAAGTTGCAGAGGCCGTGTTGGAAGGGATGACGGTTGCGGTTTTGCTTGGCGTGGCGGTTGGCGCTTTGGAGGCGGTGGCCGAGGGCAGGCTGGTGCGCGTGAAAGTTGGAACCGGCGTTTGGGTGGCGGTTGAGCTTGGAACCAGCGTGAAGGTTGAGGTTTGCGACGGCATTCGGCTGGGCGTACGGCTGGCTGTAAATAGCGGCGTGCGCGAGGCCGTCACCGTCAAGGTGATGGATGGCGTTTGGGTTGCTGTGTTGGAGGGTAGAGCCGTGGCGGTTTTACTTGGCGCTTGGGTTTTTGTCGGCGTGGGGACGCTGGTATGTGTAGCGCTGGGGCGCGGCGAAGCTGTGCTGGAAGGTAGGGGAGAGGGAAGCGCTGTGGCCGTTAAGGTTTTGGAAGCGGTTGCAGTGGCGGTCTGGCTGGGGAGAGCAGAGGCAGTTATCGTGGCGGTGGGAAGCGCGGTCTGCGTCAAAGTATGGGTAGCGGTTGGTACGCTCGTCAAGGTGGCGGTGTTGGTCAGCGTGGGCGGAGTCCCTTCCAGCGTAAAAGAGCCGGAGGCTTTCCATTGTGAGCCAATGAAGATGCGCGCTTCGTAGGTTCCAGGAAGCCACTGATCTACAGGCTGACTCCAGACGGCATTGCCTACGCCAAATTCAAAATCATTCCAGGCTTTGGTTTCGTAAGATTGCAGTTCGCCGTTGCGATACCAAATGACCGTCCATTGCACGCCGGGTTGCAGGTCGGTATAGTTGTAGAAGACGTACATCTGCTTGATGGGGTTGCTAAAGGAGGCGGCCGGCACGCCCGGGCGGCCATTGTTGATTTGGGTGGAGAATTGGATGCGCTCAATTTTGGCGCTGGCCTGCGGCGTGACGTTGCCTTGAAATAACGCCTCAATCACCAACGGGACGGCAGGTTGCGGCGTGAGCGTGGGCGTTTCTGAAATGGCGGGCGTGGCGGTCAGCGCAAACGCCGTGACGGCCGGCGTGGACGTGTTGCGCGGCGTCAACGTTTCCGTGGGCGCTAAAGTGACCGGGATTGGCGTTTTACTTTGGAGGATCGGAATGGCGGGCAACTTAAAATGAAACGGTCGGGCAAATAAAGCCAGAATGATTCCAGCGGCGGTGAAAACGCCTAAAAAGGAAAACGCCGTTTTGGCGCGGGCGGTGTTTTGCTCGCGCGCGCGGAAGTTGATGGAGCGCCGGGATTCCTGCAGGGCGCGAATGCCGATGATGTAACTTAAAATAATACCGGCGACAATAATAATCCCGCCGATGAGAAGCGCCAAAGCAAGCATAAAAAAATTATATCATTACCTTTTTACAGAGTATCGCATAATTTGGTAAACAAAAAATTCAATTTTTCTTCGTAATTTTCAACGAAAAGTTTACTTATTTCTAGCCACCTGACAGTTTCTAAATTGGACGCGGACGAGCGCTGATGGACGCGGAAAAAACCGCCTTTTTAATCGAAACTCTGAAAATATCCGCGTTTTCCGCGTAAATCCGCGTCCCAAAAGAAAAGTGTCGGGTCGCTAGACTTATTTATGAGACAAGCGATAAGATGATCTCTGGGATGAGCTTAAAACAAACTGATCAGCCAGACGATCAGCGGGGCAAAGAACAAGGCCGGGAGCAGGTTGCCCACGCGAATTTTCTTAATCTCCAGCATGTTGCTCAACCCCAGCCCCAGTAACAGGACTCCGCCGGTGGCGGTTAATTCGTTAATCATCGTGTCGGTAATCACCTGACTCAGTTGCGTGGCCAACAGGCTCAGCCCGCCCTGATAGATGAGAATCACAATCGAAGAAAACAATACGCCCGGCCCCAGCGTGGAAGCAAAGGCAATCGAAGCGAACCCATCCAAAGTGGATTTGATCGCCAGCAATTTGTAATCGCCGGTCAGCCCATCTTGAATCGAGCCGAGGATGGTCATGGGCCCGATGCAAAATAAAAGCGAAGAGACCATGAAGCCGCGAATGAAATTGGAGCCTTCGCTCGTTTCGCTTTCTTTGGAAAAGCGTTTTTCAAGAAATTCGCCAAACGCCTGCAAGCGGTCTTCCACGCCCAGGAATTCGCCGGTTAATGCGCCGAGCAATAATGCGCCCAACACAATCAACTGGTTTTCGCTGTCCAAAAACATTTGCAGGCCCATCGCCAGGGTAAACAACCCCATGCCCGCCACCACCGTGCTTTTTAACCTGTCTGGAATGCGCGCGCCAAAAAATAAGCCGAACGTCCCGCCAATCAGGACGGCGGCAATATTGAGAAAAGTCCCAGTCATGCTTACCTCGTTTCAAGAATTGCAGGATTATACACTTTGCCGCCCAGTGGCTTATAATTTCAGGACAATGTTAACCAAAATTCATACTGAAATGACCACGACGGCCCTCGAAACGCGGATGAGCGCGCGCGCCCTGAAATTTGTCCTCTCCGCCAACCTTCAGCAGGACGCGCTGAGCGGGCAGGTCGGTCACGACGAATATCATTTTGACAACAATGCCTTTGAGCAGGCTAATGCTTATATTCAGGCGCAACGCTCAACCTTGCTCGCCGCTCTGCCCGCCGAGGATTTACCCGCGGCCTGGTCTGCGTTTGGCCGGTTGACTCACACCGTGCAGGATTTTTACGCGCACAGCAATTATGTTTCGCTCTGGCTGGATGAATGCAAAGCCGCGCCGCCGCCCCCGCCCGAGATTGATCCGCTCCGAAAAGATTTGATCGAAAGCCCAAGCCTGCACTCCGGGCGCATTTGCCTGCCGTGGGACGCAGTCTACTTCATCCCCGGCTTGCGCAACCTGGCCTTGAAATTTCTGCCCGAAGATTCGCACGGCAAAATGAATCTGGATTCCCCGCAACAGGGTCCAAAGTTTGCATATGCGCGCGCGGCGGCGATTAAACGCACGGCGCATGAATTTGAAGTTTTGGAAAAAAGCCTGCCTGCGCCGCTCTTCGGAAAATTTACGGATGTAGGCTAAATTGGACGGACAGAATCAGGCCCGGGCTGGAAAAAAGAAGCGATTTTTAATCAAGCGAATGAAAGGTATAATGAAAATATGGATCTAAAATCAAAACTAAACGACGCAATGAAAGCCGCCATGAAGGGCGGTAATGAAGTGGATAAGCGCACGATCCGCATGGTGTTGGCGGCGGTGAAACAGGTGGAAGTGGACAAGCGCATTGAGTTGGACGAACCGGCGATTACGGCGCTGATTCAAAAAGAAATCAAAAACCGCCGCGAAGCGTTGGAAGAAGCCAGAAAAGCCAGCCGCGCCGATTTGGTTGAAAATAACGAGACTGAAATTAAAGTCCTTGAAGCGTTTTTGCCCGCGGCCATGTCTGCGGATGAATTGAAGGCGTTGGTGCAAGCCGCCATTGCCGAAACCGGCGCTTCAGCTCCCAGCGACATGGGCAAAGTGATGAAAGCGGTCATGCCCAAAGTGGCCGGGCGCGCGGCCAACGACCAGATTAGCGCGGCCGTGAAGGCTTTGCTCGGCCAGTAAGCGCAGGCCAGAACTTGCAACTGAAGCGGTTGCGTTAATGAATTTGAAAAACCCCACCCCGGCTCGTTTAAAAGTTTTGCAGATCAGTTTGCTGGTGGCGGTGAGCCTGGCCGCTTTTGTGGTGCTGGTCATTCCGCTTGGGTTGAACCCAACCATTCGGACGCTGGCCGTGGGGGACGTTTCTCAAAATAGCGAACAAGCCCTGAAAGATATTGAATACGTCAGCGAGATTCGCACGGAAGAAGCGCGGCTCGCGGCTGAAAGCGCGGTGCAACCGGTCTATTCCCTGCCCGACCCGGCCATTGCCCGCCAACAAATTGACCGCCTGACAACCACCATGCAATACATCTCCTCGGTGCGCGATAACGTGGAGTTGACCGCCGATCAGAAAAAATCGAATCTGGTGAATTTGAGCGACGTGCGCTTGCGCCTCGAAACCATAGATTACATCCTCGGCATTTCCAGCGCGCGCTGGCAAATCGTCCAATCTGAAGCGGTGCGCGTGCTGGAGCAGGCCATGCGCCGCTCCATTCACGAAGACGGCGTGGACGCCGCCCGCCTGAGCGCTTCCGGCGCGGTGAGCCTGACGTTGAACGAAGAACAAGCCACTTTGGTGACGGAACTGGTTGCCGCCTTTATTGTGCCGAACAGTTTCTTTAGCGAAGAACTGACGCAGGCCGCCAAACAAACCGCGCGCGACGCGGTGAAACCGGTGGTGCGCACGTATAAAGCCGGAGAGACCATCGTCTCGGCGGGGGAAATCATCACCCCGGCGGATATGGAAGCCTTTGACAAGCTCGGCATGATCGGCTCTGGCCAGCAAGCCGAAGATATTATCGGCGCGGCTTCGCTGATCCTCCTGTGCGCGGTCTTTGTGCCGCTCTATTTTTCGCGGCGTAAACGTTTGGCCGTAATTAACGACGCCAAGAATTTGGCCGTCATCGCGCTCGTATTTACGCTTTTTCTCATTGCGGCGCGACTCTTCACAGACCGCGCCCTTGCGCCTTACGCCTTCCCCTTGCAGGCCGCCGGGCTGTTAATCACCGCCTTGTTTGGGTTGGAAGCGGGGCTGGTTTTCACCATCCCGCTCTGCTTAATCGCCTCGTATGGACTGCCCAATTCTTTAGACCTGGCTCCCTATTATTTATTTTCTTCTTTAATTGGCCTACTGGTGTTGGGTCCGGCGCGGCGCTTTTTAAGTTTCCTCAGCGCCGGGTTGGCCATCTTCCTTTCTGGCTTTCTGGTATTAATGGCCTATCGTCTGCCCGTGGCCCTTCCCGACTGGTTGGGCGCGCTTCAATACGCCGCCGCGGCCGCCTTGTGCGGGCTGGCTTCGGCCAGCATCACGCTTTTGCTTCAATACATCTTCGCCCAATTGCTGGGCATTGCCACCTCTTTGCAACTGCTCGACATCTCCCGCCCGGATTTTCCCCTGCTCCAATTCTTTTTGCGGAGCGCGCCCGGCACCTACCAACATAGTTTGCAAGTCGCCAATTTGGCCGAACAAGCCGCCGAAAAGATCGGCGCGGACCCCTTGCTCACGCGGGTGGGCGCGCAATTTCACGACATCGGCAAATCCCTCAACCCGGCCTTCTTTATCGAGAATCAAGTGGAAGGCAGTATCAACAAACACGAAGACATCTCTCCCGAAGAATCTGCCGCCACCATCATTCGCCACGTCACCGACGGAATTGGTCTGGCCAAAAAACATCGCCTGCCGCGCCGTCTCTACGATTTTATTTTGGAACATCATGGCACGTTAATCACCCGCTATCAATACAATCAGGCCTTGGAAGCCGCAGGCAACGACGCAACCAAAGTGGACGTTGAAAAATTTCGCTACCCCGGCCCGCGTCCGCGTTCGCGCGAAACCGCCTTACTCATGCTGGCCGACGCCACCGAAGCCCGCGCCCGCGCCGAACGCCCCGTCAACGAAGAAGCCCTGCGCGCGCTCGTGCGGAGCGTCATCGAAACCGTGCAAAAATTTCACCAGATGGACGACACTCTGCTCACCCTGCGCGACCTCAGCCAAATCACCGAGTCCTTCGTCACCACTTTGCGCGGCACGTATCATCCGCGCATTCAATATCCCAACGCCAAAGTGCCAGATCAAGACACCACCCTCGTTCAGAAAAAAGAAAAATGATTCAAATTGATAATCAACAGGATTTTTTAGAATCTGCCCTCTTGGAACGCGCCGCCCGGCTGACGCTGGAAATTGCGCCGCGCCGCTCGCCCAACCCGATACCTGATTCAACCGACCCGGACATTACCATCGTCCTCACCGACGACCGCCAACTGCACGAATTGAATCGCGACTTTCTCGGCGTGGACGCGCCCACCGACGTTTTATCCTTCCCGTCTGAAGAGCTAGACCCCGAAACCGGCGCCGAATATTTGGGCGATATCCTCATCTCCATTCCACGCGCGATACAACAAGCGCAGGCCGCAGGCCACCCTGTGGAAGCTGAAGCTCAGCTTTTGGTTGTGCATGGCGTTTTGCATTTGCTCGGCTACGACCATGCCGAGGCGGAAGAAAAAACCCGGATGTGGAATGAGCAGGCTAAAGTGTTGGAAAGGCTCGGCCTGTCCCGCATCAAAATTCAGGACGCTGAATGAAATCATTTTTCATATCCCGTGGGTGGGCGTTTCGTCATGCGTTTCGCGGCGTGTTCTATGTAATCCGCACGCAACGCAACGCCTGGATTCATGCGCTGGCGGCCGGGATGGTTGGCCTGTTGGGGGTGTGGCTGAAACTTTCCACAAGCGAGTGGGCGATTTTGGTTTTAACCTGCGCGCTGGTGTTCATGGCAGAGTTTGTCAACACGTCCATTGAAGCGCTGGTGGATTTGGCCAGCCCGGAACAACACCCGCTGGCCAAAATTAGCAAAGACGTGGGCGCGGCGGCGGTTTTGGTTGCGGCGGGCGCTTCGGTGTTGGTGGGGTTGTTAATTCTCGGCCCGCCGCTTTGGCAAAAATTATTTTCCTAACTTCAGGAGCGTGTATGTCTCTTTCGTTTATCTTTGGCACAGTTGGCTCGCCCACAGGTACGCCTAAAAAACCGGGCGGCTCGGTGGGCGCGATTGCTTTTAGTCGCTCAATCGGCTTGCAGGCTTTGGAATTGGGTTGGGTGCAGTCGGTGCGCGTCACCGAGGCGACTTGCGCCTTGATTAAATCCGCTGGCGCGGAACATGGCGTTTCGTTAAGCGTCCACGCGCCGTATTTTATTAATTTGAACGCAACTGCTGAAGAATGGCCAAAATCGCGCAAGCGTTTGATGGACGCCGCGCATTACGGATATTTGGCGGGCGCGACGGATATTATTTTTCATCCCGGCTCCTATTTTATGATGGACCCTGCCGAAGTGTTAAAAGTTGCCATTCCACGTTTGGAAGGCTGTGTGGCGGAATTAAAGAAGAACGGCGATCTGGTCACGCTTCGTCCGGAAACGATGGGCAAATCTGCCATGCTGGGTTCGTTTGACGATGCCGTGGCGATGAGCAAAGCGCTTGAGATGATTCAGCCCTGTCTGGATTTTGCCCATCTACACGCCCGCCCGGGCGATGGCTCGATGAATACCTATGAAGAATGGTCGCGTCTGTTGGAGAAATATGGAAAACAACTGGGCGCAAAGGCGCTGAAGAAACTCCACATTCATCTTTCTGGCATTGAGTATGGGTCAAAAGGGGAGAAGAATCATCTGCCTCTGGCGGATGCGGATTTGGATTTGAAGGCGCTCTTCAAAGCATTAAACGATTTTGAATGCGCCGGACGCATTTTGTGCGAAAGCCCGATTATGGAAGAAGACGCCCTCAATATGAAGAAAGCCTGGGTGAAGGTCAGCGGCGAGAAGGAAAAGTAGATTTATTCCGGCTTGTATTCAAACTTGTAGCCGTGAATTTCAAGATAGGGTTGCCAGTGTTTGTAGCTGATGGCGCGAATCCGGCTTTGGATTTCGGCGGCGCTCATTTCCGGTTGAATCACAAACAATTCGTTGAATTGTTTGCGCGAGAAGGGCGGGCGCGTCCAGGTTTCGGAGGAGGTGGGTAGCGCTTCGCCTTTGGCCAGCATTCCAATGATTTCCAAAAATAATGCAATTTGATTTTCATAGGTTCTGGCGAGCAGGGTTTCCACGTTATCTTCAGGATATACGGGGAACCTTTTGACGGCGATGATTTTTCCGGTGTCCACTTTTCCGGCCATGTGATGGCACGTCGCTCCATATTCGGCGGCGTTTTCATAGAGTGCGAAATTGTTACAGCCAATGCCCGGGTATTCCGGCGAAGCCGGGTGAAAATTAATCGCCGCGATTTTGGCGTTGTTTAATAATTCCTCTGGAACCACCCAGCGCGAAAGGTATGAGACGACGTAATCTCCCCGCCACTTGCGAATGGATTCAGGCAGGGGGTCGCCCCATTTGCCGAGGCAATGCGTCAGGTTGGCAAAGTGCGTTTTGCAGAAATCCAAAGCGCGGAGACAATCGGCGTCGTCCACTTTGCCGAGGAAGAGGAGGGAGGAAGTGGATTGGGTCATGACTCTGATTATAGTTGAGCGACCAGCCCAAAGTCGGCGGGGATTAGCGCGAACATGTGCGCGTCGTAAATGGCTTTGTTCACCACCATCCGATTCAATAAAATCCCCTCGTAGTGCGCGCCAATTTTTTCAGCCACGCGCCGGCTGGCGGAGTTGTCTTTGGCGATGACGATTTCAGCGCGGATTAAGTTGAGGCGCTGAAACGCAAATTGGGCGGCGAGTTTGGCGGCGCGTCCGGCGTGACCGCGCCCATGCTGGGGCGTGCGAATCCAATAGCCTAAATTGCAAAAGTGGTAAACCGGATGAATGTGACTCAGCCCGCAACTGCCGAGGAAGGCGTTGGTTTGCGAATCGAAAACGCCAAAGCTGTATAAGCGTCCGGCGCTCCACTCGGCGCGGGTGACGGTGATGAAGCGCTGGGCTAACTCCAGCGTGTAGTTTTCGTTGGCCCAGGACATCCACGGACTTAATGCGGGGAGCGATTCGTGAATGGCTTGATGCAAGGCGGGCGCGTCGCCAAGTTCAAAAGCGCGTAAATAAACTGCGCCGTCGGTGAGGGTGATGAAAGGAAACATAAAAGCCGGAACGAACTTGAATTACGAAGTGTATTCTTTTAAGCGATGCTCCACCGCATAAGCGGCGGCTTCGGCGCGGTTGTTGACGTTGAGCTTGGAGAGGATGCTGGAAACGTAATTGCGCACCGTGCCTTCGCCCAAATATAAACTTTTGGCGATTTCGCGGTTGGTCTTGCCTTCTGAAACCAGAAGCAGGACGTGCTTTTCCTGTTGGCTTAAGTTGGCAAAGGCCGAGGCTTCCTGACTCTTTCCGGCGCGGCGCATTTCCTGAAAGACGCGCTGGGTGACGGCCGGGTCGAGCAGGGCTTCGCCGCGCCCCACCGAATCCAACGCTTTGATCAGGTCGTCGCTTCCGATTTGCTTGAGGATGTAGCCCGAAGCTCCAGCGCGGATGGCGGCGAAGAGCATTTCATCTTCCGCGTAGGAGGTGAGCATGATCACTTTGACGGCTGGGTATTGGCCGACGATTTGTTCGCAGGCTTCGATGCCGGAAATGCCCGGCAGGCGAATGTCCATCACCACCACGTCGGGTTTGAAGGTTTCCACTTTTTCCAGCGCTTCGCGGGCCGAGCTGGCTTCGCCCACCACGCTAAATTGCGGGTAATGCTCCAGCAGGGCTTTCAAACCGAGGCGCACCACTTCGTGATCGTCAACCAGGATGATCCGTTGTTTTTTCATTAGGCCATGTTCCCTTGTTTAGTCTTCAAATTTTTTATGCACCCGCGCCAGGAAAGCGTTGCCTTCCCTGATTAAGTCATCCATGATGCTTTTGCCGCGCCAGTTTTGCAAAATCGATTCCACGTATAACTGCTCCAGCGCCTTTACTTGCCCTTCAATCGAATATTTTTCGCTTAAGGTTCGGGAGTGTTGGCCAAAGCATGTTAATTTGGCGCGATCCTTAATCAGCGCGGAAACGGTTTCGGCGAAAACGCTCACCTCCCCCGGAACTTGGTAGCCATTCTGATCATTTTCCACCATGCCTTCAAACGCCCCGTCTTCCACCGCCACAATTGGCAGGCCGGAAGCCAACGCTTCGATGACGGAAATTGGATGAACTTCAGAAGTGGAGGCGGAGAGGAAGACCGTCGCATCGTGAAAAACGTCGGGAAGCTTTTCGCGTTGCATCATGCCTAAAAAGTGAATGCGGCCTTTGACCTTCAGCCCCGCGGCTTTTTCTTCCAGGTCGGCGCGTGCGCCGCCGTCTCCGGCGAAGACCAATTGCGCGTCGGGGTTTTGGTCTGCAAGGAGGGCGAAGGCGTCAATTAAAAATTCGAGCCGTTTTTCCGGGTCGATGCGGCCGACGAATAAGAGAATCGGCGCGTCTTTTCCGACCCCCAGCCGGTTTCGCAAACTTCCGGCATTTTTCGCCGTTTGAAATTGACTCAGGTTAATGCCATTCGGGATGATGTGAATCGGCTTCTTCACTTTTTGTTCCAACAGCAGGCGATAAAACTTGGGCGAAGGCACAACGATCTGATCGCCGAGGTTCGTGCTGGCCGCGCTAAACCAGCGCGCGCCATGCCGAATGACGCCCGTGCCGCCGATGAATTTTAGATAATGGGTGTAATCGGTGATGGACGTGTGATAGGTGTAAATCAGCGGCAAATGTTTGGTCGAGGCGGTTAAATACGCCAGCAGACCCACACTCAGCGGGCTGTGCGCGTGAAGCACATCAAAGTGTTTGCGCGTCAGCGACCAGGTGGTGCGCGGCGTGCCCAACACGGCCACATAAATGGGCGGGTCGTTCAGATATTTGAGCGAGGGCAGGCGCACCACGCTGGGTTGATTGTCCGTATAGCCGGGGAAGCGAGGCGCGAAGATCGTCACCTGATGCCCTCTTTTTCTTAACCCTTCGGAAACCAGTTGTAACGAGACTGAGACGCCGTTCACTTGCGGGGCATAGGTGTCGGTAAATAAGCCAATGCGTAACGAGCCAACGTTTAGTTTTGGCGAGGGGTCGGTCAGCGGAGCGGTCATTGCATATCCTTTTTTTCCGGCTGGGCGGGCGCGGCCGGTTTGGTTAAGTTGATTTTCAGGCGTTTGGCCAATTCGCGTCGCGTCAGCAGAACGTGATGTTTGCACCCGTTACATTCCAGCCCAATATCTGCGCCGAGGCGGATGACCGTCCATTCATACGAGCCGCAGGGATGCGGTTTACGCAGGCGCAGGCGGTCGTTCTTTTGCAAATCTAATAACATGGCGAAATTATACCGCCATGCGGATGGGAAATATTTCCCACCCGCAGAGGGAAAACTTTCCTTGAATGAAGCCTTGAAAAAGAGATAATGAGCGTATCGGTGAACATAAGAAAAGAGGCCAAAATGAACGATGATTTGAAAATTAAATTTTGGGGAGTGCGCGGCAGTTATCCCACGCCCGGAGCCAACACGCTGAAAGTGGGCGGCAACACCGCCTGTGTGGAAATTCAGGCCGGAAGTAAAACCATCATTTTGGACGCCGGCACCGGCATGATTTCGCTGGGGCGCGAGTTGGCGCGCCGCGCCGCCCTGGAAAAGCGCGGCATCGAAGCGCTCCTCTTGTTCAGTCACTTGCATCACGATCATCTTCAAGGCTTTCCGTTTTTTGTGCCAGCTTACTTGCCCAACGCGCGCTTGCATATTTTTGGGCCGGGCAATTCCAACGAGGCGTTGAAAAATGTTTTGGAGCACAACCAATCTGCGGAAATTTTTCCGGTCAGCTTGCGCGACATGGCTTCGACGAAGCAGATTCAAACCGTGCAGGAGACGCAGACGATTGTCTGGGATGAGGCAGGCCCCCGGGCCGTTGGAGCCAACGTCCGATTAAGCGCGGAAGCGGTTGCGATTCGCATTCATAAATCGTATGCGCATCCGGGTTGTGTGTTCGTCTATCGCCTGACGTGGCGCGGCAAAACGGTGGTGTACGCGACGGATACGGAAGGGTATGTGGGGACGGATCGCAAACTGGCGGCGTTTGCGCGCGACGCGGATGTGTTAATTCACGACGCGCAATATAGCGCCGAACATTATTACGGCGCGCGGGCGGGCTTTCCGGCCACGCAGGGATTTGGGCATTCGACCCCGGAGATGGCGGGCGAGGTGGCCGCATCCGCTGAAGTTGGGCAGTTGATTTTGTTTCACCATGACCCCAATTACTCCGACGCCATGGTGGCCGAACAGGAAGATTACGCGAAAAAAATATTCGCCGATTCTTGCGCCGCGCGCGAAGGGCTTGAAATTGAACTGAATACTATCCCGGATCCGTTGACGGTCAAAATCGGCAGAATGGCTGTACAATATGCTAAGCATGACTGAAATTCAAAACGACAGTACGCGCAACCTGCTTTCAGATATTAAATTGTTTGAAGGCCTCACTCCTACCCAAGTGGAGTGGGTGGCCCGGCGCGCGCATCGCAAAATGTTTTCCGCCGGTTCCAACGTGATGACGATTGAACAACCCGGAGAAGCCGTGTATCTGATTTTGTATGGCACGGTGAAAATTCATGTGGAGCAGGGCGAAAGGGACGTGATTCTTTCTATTTTGGGCGGCGGCGATTTGCTCGGTGAAATGAGCCTGATTGACAGCGTGGGGCGCTCGGCCAGCGCCGTCACGCTCGAAGATTCGTTGATGTTGTGGATGGATCGCACGACGTTTAATTATGTCTTGGATAACTTCCCAACCGTGGCCCGCAACCTGGTGAAAATCCTTTCGGCGCGCGTGCGGCTTTCAGACGAGATGATTCATTCGCTGGCCACGCTGGACGTGAACGGGCGGGTGGCGCGTCAACTGCTGGCCTTTGCCGAGCGCTACGGCAAGGAACTCAAAGACGGCGTGCAGGTGCGAGTCGCCCTGACGCAAACGGATATTGCCGATTTGGTCGGCGCTTCGCGCAAGCGCGTCAATCAAACGATGGTGCTTTTCAAAGAGCAGAAGTTGTTGAGCGTTTCGGAAAACGGGAAAATCATCATCCATGATTCGGCTGGCTTGGCCAGATATTGCCATTGAATAAAACGCCAGTCGCCTCAAAAGCGACTGGCGTTTTTAGGTTATTCGCTCACCTGACGCAGTTTTGCGAAAATTCGTAAATTCTCCCTCACCCTAACCCTCTCCCAAAGGGAGAGTGGCTGGGGATGAGGGCGCGTAAGGTGAGTTATTCGCAAAATGGAATCGTGTCTGAATTTTCGTTAGCGTTGAGCGGCAAACCAAAATAGGGGGAAGGATCGTAAGTGTTGCGGATGTCCAGTTCGTTGGTGAAATTACCAAGCCCATCATCCTTCACGACTGAAACGTGCAAATGCACGCCCACTGGAGCGGCCGGGTTGCCGGAGTAATTGCCCATCAACCCCAGGTAGGTTCCCGCTTCCACAAAGACTTCGCTGGTTCCTGGCGGAAACTGGTCGGAGATAAACGAATTGCCCTGAGCGTCGGCCATGTGCGTGTAATAGACCCAAATTTGTCGGTCCGCTTTGAGCGGGTCTTGCGGCGCTCGGACGATGACCGAAGATTTCCAATCCGCCTGACGGGTTAAATATCCCGGGTAGGCTGTGTAAATTGAAACCACGCCCGGCCCTGTGCCGCCAAAAATATCAATCCCAGAATGGCGATGCCCGGGCCGAAACGAATCGTCCCAGATAAAACCAATCAACCCGTCGGTGGGGAAGCGGAACGGAGCGTCGCCGCAAACCGCGCCGGTTTTCATGCGATATTCCGCCAGCGAGGTTTCATCATAAAACCAGGCGAGGATTTGATCCGTGCGGGGGGAGGAGCGGTTACGAAAAAAACGATACAGATAGAGACCGGCGGCGAGTAGCGCTACACAAAAGGCCAGGAGGATGATTTTTTTAGACATTCGGACGATTATACCGATTGCTGGAAATTCTTATGAGAGATTTATGCTTTGTTGGTTTATTTCTGATACGCTCCATTTAAGATAGGGATATCTAACTGGAACAAAATCAAAGGAGATTTAAACCATGTCGCTCTATATTCAACCTTACCCCTACCGTCGCACGCTTCGCCGTTTGGCCGCCGAAGCTCAAATCCGCCCGTTGGGCGTGAACGTCCGTGAAGAAAATGACGCCTACGTACTTTCGGCTTTGGTCCCCGGCTTAAAGGCGGAAGACCTGGACATTCAAGTCCTTGAAAACGTAGTGAGCATTGAAGGCGAATACAAAGCCGAAGAGACCGAATACCTCTTGAATGAACTGCCCAACGGTTCTTTCCGCCGCTCTTTGCGCCTGCCCACCGAGATTAAAGCCGAAGCCGTGGAAGCGAAAATCACCGATGGCGTGCTGACTTTGAACCTGCCCAAAGCCGAATCCGCCCGCCCGAAGAAAATTCAAGTTTCAGTCAATTAGCCCTGGGCTAAGTTAAGAGGCGCGTGAAAGCGCCTCTTTTTGTTTTAAGCGCTCCTTAACTTCAAACGTGTATAATTTGAGACTTGTGCAAAAAAAGAAATTTGGAGCAAACTGTGCGCGTTAAATTTGTCTTTCTCGTCGTTTTGGCTTTGTTACTCACTGCCTGCGGGCAACCCGCCGCCACGCCAGTGGCCGGGCCAACCGCCGTCCCCACGGATACGCCCATCCCCACCGCCACCATCATGCCCACCTTATCCACGCCGTTGGCTATTCTGGTGGCGCCGGAAACGCTGGATAAAAACACCTCGGATCTATATCAAAAGACGATGTATGACCTGGCTCAAAAATCCGGTTTTCGTTTTCAAGTTCGCAACGTCCTCACGCCGGAGGATTTAGCCGATAGCACGCTAAAAGTGGTGGTCGCCCTCCCGCCAGACCCAGGCCTGGCGGCCATGGCCGCCAGCGCGCCAAACGTGCAATTTCTCGCGGTGGATATTCCAAATTTAACGGCGGGCGGTAATCTCAGCGTGCTGGCCCCCAATAATGCGGTGGAAATCCCCGCGTTTTTGGCTGGTTATGTCGCCGCGATGCTGGTCGAAGAATATCATATCGGCATGTTGATTCCCAAAGACGACCCCAACGCGCAATTGGCCTTGCAAGCCTTCGCCAACGGTAAAACCTATTATTGCGGGCTGTGCAACACGTTTTATATGACCACAATCACTTACCCTACCTATGTCGAAATTCCGGCAGATGAAGACCCCGCGCGCTATGGCGGCTATGCCAACGTCCTGATCAACGACCGTGACGTGGACGCGCTCTACATTTATCCCTCCCTCGCCAACGCAGATTTTCTCTCCTATGTGGGCACGACCGGCGTTTTATTGATCGGTACAACGCTGGCGGGCGGGCCGCGCCCGGGCGGCTGGGTGATGACGATTCAACCGGACACGGTCAAAGCGATTGAATTGGCCTGGCCTAACTTAATCGCCGGGCAGGGCGGGCAAACGGTTCAATCTCCCATTGGGCTGGTGGATATTGACCCGGGCATTCTCACCCCCGGACGCGAAAAGCTGGCGCGCGAAACGCTGGACGCGCTCCTCGCCGGACGGATTTTGCCAATTACTCCATAACCAAAACGAAAGCGGCGACTTGAACCAGTCGCCGCTTTTTTATTTAGACCAACGCGATCCATTCACGCTTGACCAGCCAGGCCATGGATTTAATCACCAGGGCTACGGGGCTGATGGACGTTGAAATTTGCTCGTCCACGCCCGCGCCGCTGTACTCAAACATATACGGGTCTTCTTCTGAAGGCGCGAGGAGCAACAAAACTCCCTGCGTGGCGGCGCGTAATTTACGGCAGAGTTCCAGTTTGGCCGAAGGGGATAAATCCAAATTGAGGACGATCAAAGCCGGGGAGAGCGTCAGCGCAGTTTGAAAGGCGGCCTGCGGCGTGGCTTCATTCACGACTCGGCAGTTCTTCTGCTGAAATAGCTTCTCCCAAACCGAGATGCGCTCAGGGTTGGCGGAAACGATCAAAACGGTGCGGGCATTGGCTTTCCGGGCAATCATGGTTTTTCCTTTCAAGTATTATGTATCAATAGGCGCTGAAATGCGCGTTTTTGGGCTTACCCCATTGGTACTAGCAAATTGCTTCGGTGAAATCCTTGACACCTTTTTTACTTGCGTGATAAACTCCCGCCCGCTCTAAAAAGCAAATTTACCGAAAGGAGGCGCACGCTTCATGATAATGAACAAGACCCCCCATTTTACGATCTGCTTCGTCGAAGCCGATTCTGATTCTCGTAGTGCGCCTGTTGCGCGGTAAGATTCGTTAGTTGTCTTACAGCCACGGCGTCGCTACGACCCGTGGCTGTTTTATTTAATCGCCTGCCAGCCACGGGTTTCGCGCCTGTGGCTGTTTTTTATTAATTTTTTTGGAGGAACCATGTTAGATATACAAACCCAGTTATTTGAAGCCCAAAACGTTCGTTTTGGCCCGATTGACCATGAAGCGCATCCCGAAATTGAATCCAAATGGACGCACGATGCGGAATTTATGCGCCTCTATGAGCTAAAGCCCGTCCGCCCGCTTTCTGCGGCGATGGTCAAGAAGCAATATGAATCCATAGAAAAAGAGATGGAGGAGGATAAGAACCTTTTCTATTTCACCATCCGCGCGCGAGAAGACGACCGCTTGATTGGCAAGGCGTTGGTGGAATGGGTGGACTGGACGAATGGCAATGGCTTTTTGCGCCTCGGCATTGGCAACGCTGAAGATCGCCGCAAAGGCTACGGCGCGCAAGCCTTGAGCATGTTGTTGCGCTATGCCTTTGGCGAGTTGAATTTATACCGTGTCACGGCCGTTGTTCCCGCTTATAACGAAGGCGCGCTTAAGCTCTTTGCGAAGTTCGGATTTATGGAAGAGATTCGCCGAAGGCAGGCGTTGAATCGGGATGGCCAATTTTGGGACCTCGTCTCTTTCGGCTTGTTAAATGCCGAATGGCGCGACCAGCACAACGGTCGAGGGTGAAGCGATGAAAGATATCTATTGCGGATCCCTCGTCCGCTTATCCGCGCGGCCGGCCGACGTCTTCTCCAAAGCCTTCGCTCAATGGGATCGAGATACCGAGGCCCATCGTCTGGCGGATAGCGACCCCGCGCAATTGTGGTCTGAAAAAAAGATCAAGGAATTTATTGAAAAAGACGATGAGAAGAACGCTCAGGCGTTTCGCTTTGCAATTTGCACCCTGACCGAAAATAAACCGATTGGCTCAATTTCTTTATGGGTTAACTCATGGTCGCATGGCGAGGCCTGGGTGGGCATCAGCGTGGGCGATCGGGAATATTGGGGTAAAGGTTATGGCACAGAAGCCATGCGTCTGGTTGTGCAATATGGCTTTGTGGAATTAAATTTGCGGCGCATTTCGCTGGGCTTGCACGCTTATAACGAGCGCGCCTTGAAAAGCTATCAAAAAGCGGGCTTCAAAATGGAAGGCCGGATGCGCGGCGAAGGTTTGCGCGATGGCGTGCGTTACGATAGTTTGTGGATGGGCCTCCTGCGCGATGAATGGCTGGCCCAGCAGGAGGCGCGATGAAAAACTTACTGGTTGGAAAGACAACCCGCCTTTCTGCAATGGATGCCGAAGAGCTTGGGAAGGCATTTTCTAATAACGGTCGCGATTCGGAATTGTTTCGCTTAATGGGAACTGAGCCAACCCGCCCACATTCTGCGAAAGCGGCGATTAAGTTTTTTGAAAAAATGCTTGAAGAGGAAAGTACGCCCGCCAATCATTATTTTAGCATCCGCGCCCTGGAAGATAATCGTTTGTTAGGCGATATCAACCTCGATGTGATCAACAACTGGGGTTCGCGTGATGCGTTTGTTGGGCTTGGTATTTATGCCCGCGAAGATTGGGGCAAAGGCTACGGCACAGACGCGATGCAGATCGCCTTACGCTTTGCATTTACTGAGCTTAATCTACGCCGCGTCACATTGACCGTGTTTGAATATAATCCGCGTGCGATTCGTTCTTATGAAAAAGCCGGTTTCAAGCGCGAAGGTTGTTTGCGTCAGGCCTTGCTCAAAGACGGCAAGCGCTGGGACCTGTTCTACATGGGCATTTTGCGCGAAGAATGGCTGAAATTGAATCCATAGAATTTTGCAAGCGTGAAAGCAAGGAGTTTTGAAATGACCGAATTTACGTTACGCCCCGCGCAATGGGCCGACCGCGACGCCGTGGCTCAACTGATTTATGACGTCTGCGAAGCGGATGGCGATGTGACGGTGGCCGTCCCGCCGGAGGAATTGGAAAACGAATGGAAAGCGGAGGGCTTCATACTGGAGCGGGACGCTTTTGTGATGCAAACGGCAGACGGCAAAATCATCGGCTACGAAGAATTCTTCAATGAGCATGAACATTGTCACCTGCGGACGGATGGATACGTTCATCCCAAATTTACCAGGCAAGGCATTGGCACCACCCTGCTAAGGCGCGTGGAAGAACGCGCGCGGGAGGAAGTTGAACTTGCCCCGCCGGAAGTCCGTGTTTTTTTACGCAGTACCGTGGATAACCGCGATCAAGCCAGCAATGATTTACATCAAAATGAAGGGTATTTTTCCAAACGCTTTCATTGGCGCATGGAAATTAAATTAGACGCCCCGCCGCCCACTCCCAACCTGCCCGCTGGCCTGGAGTTTCGCCCGTTCATCCAGGCGGAACACGCCTCAGCCGTCTGGCAGGCGGATAACGAAGCCTTCCGCGACCATTGGGGAAGCCATGAAAACAGCTTTGCAGAATTTTCGCGCCATCAATTTGACCGCCCCACGTACGACCCAACGCTGTGGATCGTGGCCTGGGACGGCGATCAAGTCGCTGGTTTTTCCCTGAACCGCATTCGTATGGGCATTGGCTGGGTGGGTTCTTTGGGAGTGCGTCGCCCGTGGCGCAAAAAGGGGCTGGGCGTGGCCCTGCTCCATGCCACATTTGGCGAACTCTATCAGCGCGGCTATCCAACCATCGGCCTCGGCGTAGACTCCGAAAACCTCACCGGCGCCACCCGGCTCTATCAGCGGGTGGGTATGTCCATCGCCAGCGAATTTCATACCTACGAAAAAGAACTGCGCCCCGGCCGGGAACTGGAAGCCTGAATTTCCAAAACTGATTCGCAGAGCGGGCGAAATCAGTGTAGAATCAGGCCAACTTAGCGCAAGAAAGGGCCCTTTCATGAACCTACGCTGTATCTACTGTCAGACCCCATTTACCCTCAGTCGGGCTGAAATGCTGGGCGCGATTCTGCACATGAACGAGAAAAATATGAACCACTACGACGCGCATTGCCCGCGTTGCCGCCGCGCCAACTCGATTTCGCGCCAGCGGATGGAACTCTTCTTCCCGAACTGGAAGGAAGCCGCCAAACACGCGCCGCTTACGGACGTTGAGCCTGGTGCGGCCTCCGAGAAAACGATTCCACTTCCCAAGGGCGCCAAAGAAGCGGCCAAGGTGACGCCCGCCAAAAAGCCCGCCGCCAAGAAGGCTCCGGCCAAACCTGCGGCAAAGAAAACCGCCACGCCCAAGCCCGCCGCCAAGAAAGCCCCGGCCAAGGGCAAGAAGAAATAAACTCACGCAAGCCGCCGTCATCGGCGGCTTTGTTATCTATTAAGGAATCCGCATGACCATTCGCGCAATCTTTTTCGACTTTGGCGGGGTGATCCTCCGCACCGAATACCAGGCCCCGCGTCAGGCCCTCGCCGAGCGCTTCAATATGGAATATGAAGACATTGACAAGGCTGTGTTTAATTCGCCTTCCGCCAAGCAGGCCTCAGTTGGGCAAATCACCGAGGCCGCCCATTGGCAGGCAATTGGCAAACGCTTCAAATTATCCGCCGTGGAGTTGCAGGAGTTTGAAGCCGCCTTCTTCGCGGGCGACGTGATTGACCGCGACTTTGTGGAATACATGGATGCATTACGCCCCAAATATCACGTCGGGCTGATCTCCAACGCCTGGAGCGGACTGCGCGACTACCTGACCAAAGAAAAGCTGATTAACGTCTTTGACAGCGTCACCATTTCAGCGGAGGTAGGTGTGGCCAAGCCTGAGGCGAAGATATTTCAACTTGCGTTGGACCAAGCCAACGTTAAAGCGGAAGAGGCGGCCTTCGTGGACGATTTTCAAATCAACATTGATGGATGCGAGGCGCTGGGCATGAAGGGCGTTTTGTTCCAATCCCCGCAGGATGTTTTGAAACGCTTGTACGAAGCGTTGAAATAAATTTAAAAATAACACTGGAGTCTAAAATGAAAATTCCATCCTTTGAAACCAACCCTGAACCAAAGGAAATTTTCCCGCTCGTTGATTAACAGTCATCGTGCATTTTGTAAAACCGCGATGACATGATTTGAAAAAAGGATCAGCATGTTTCGCAATTTAAAGGTAAACGCAACCCAGGTTTATTTGTTTATCGAGTTTGCGGCGTCGGCGTTTTTTTCGATGCTGTTCGTGAGTATGTCGTTGTACGAAGTTACTGTGGCCGGGCTGACGCCTTTGCAGTTGGTCCTGGTTGGCTCCACGCTGGAAGTTGCGGCGTTTGTGTTTGAAGCGCCAACCGGCGTAGTGGCGGATTTGCATTCCCGCCGCGCCTCCATCATCATTGGATATTTGCTGATGGGCGTGGGCTTTTTGGTGGAAGGCTTGTTCCCGGCTTTCCTGCCCATTTTGCTGGCGCAAGTGATTTGGGGGCTGGGCTACACCTTTACCAGCGGCGCTTCGCAAGCGTGGATCACCGATGAGATTGGCGAAGAACCGGCTAATAAATTATTTTTGCGCGCCACACAGGTTGGCCTGGTCGCTTCGTTAATTGGCATGGGGCTGGCCGCATGGCTTGGCGGAACGAACGTCGCTTTGCCCATTCTTATCGGCGCCATCGGCGTGATGTGTATCGGGTTGATTCTCGTCGTCATTATGCCAGAGACGGGCTTTCAGCCAACTCCAAAAGAAGATCGCAACACCTGGCAACACATGGCGCACACCTTTAACGAAGGCCTGAAGGCGGTTCGTTCGCGCCCGCAGTTGATGACGATTCTTGGCGTGGGGCTGTTTTACGGTTTATATAGCGAAGGCTTTGACCGTTTGTGGGTCAAGCATTTGCTGGATACGTTTGACCTTCCCATCATCTTTGGGAATAATCAACTGGCCTTCTTTGCCGCGTTGCGGATCAGCGCTTCCATTTTGACCATTTTCGCCGTGCGCTTTGTGGAACGAAAAGTGGACACTGGAAATTCGCTGGCGATTGGGCGGGCGATGTTGGTCGTGACGGGGATCATCGCCGTGGCTATGATTGGCTTTGCAGTTTCGCCGCTTCTGCCCCTGACCTTGATTTTGTATCTCGTTATTGACGTGTTGCGCGATGTGCGCAATCCGCTGACGACGGCCTGGGTCAATCAAAAATTGGATTCTAAAATCCGGGCTACGGTTCACTCTATGGCTGGCCAGGTGGATGCGTTTGGTCAAATTGCGGGCGGACCTTCGGTTGGGGCAGTGGCTAAGTTCTTCTCTGTGATTGCGGCCATTGTCACTTCCGGGCTTTTGCTTTTGCCCGCCATGTTTTTAATCGGCCGGGCAAATCGGGCTTTGGCGCAGGAAGAAGGTGGGGAGAGAGTAGAGAGTAGAGAGTAGAGAAAAGGTCTCCAAGCTGAAAAGCATGGAGACCTTTTCTATAATTCTATTGGGGAGGCTTTGGCTGTGGCGTTCCAGAGTTGAAACGCACCAGCTTTTCCCATGCGATTCTTCCGTCAACGCAGAAATCATCCATAAATTGTTGTGTGAACAGATTTAAAACTCGGGCGTATTCAAGCGCCAATTCCTCGTTGCGCGCTTTGGCCTGATAGCCAAAAGGCTCAATGATGTCCACAAACAAACGGTCGTTGCCAGAAATAAACTCCCAGAAATTTTGTCCGCATAGTTTCAAGTAATCCCCTTTATCGGCAGGGACAGCGGTCTTGCCATAGCAACAGCCATTGATTGCCTGAACGTTGAGTTGTGTATTTCCAGTCCTTAATCTGCGAGTTGCCGATTTGAAATCATCTTTCATTCGCTTTACCTGATTGCTATTCCCCCAGTTTGGTCCGGATTTTACTGAAACGATGTAAACTACATTGTCTTTAGTAAACTCCAAGTCTATGCCTTCCGATGCGGATTTTCTCCCGTCGTAAACTTCACTGCAGGTAAAGATCGCCAGCTTTTCCAGAAACTCGCCAAAGATGGTTTCTTCCTGCGAGGATAAATGTGCGTCAAGGAACAGTTTTATCAAATCATGCGCATCGTTGATGTTCTTTGCTTTAAATAAATATGGATTTTTCTTTTTTAATACGTTAATCAGCTTTAGGTTTTGTAGACTTGCCGCCCGTCTGGTATGAAATTCTCCAATATTGGCTTCAATGAACTCTACAATCCTATTTAGATTTAGTGGCCGCATATTTCCCTTTCCCTTCCAGTAAAGCCATTTGAGCCGGACTCGCTTCCAATTCTGGTTTGACATTTTTTTGAGCGACCGTAAAATATTGCGGCAGAATTTCAAAGCCAATCGAATTCCTGCCCATTTTTTGGGAAATTAAAGCCGTCGTGCCAGACCCCATAAACGGGTCCAGAACCCAATCGCCTTTTTTGGTAAAGAGTTTGATAAACCATTCTGGCAAATCCTGCGGAAAAACGGCGCTGTGATTTTTGTTTCTGGTTTCGGTGGCCAGGTGCAAAACGTTGCTGGGGTAGGCCTTTTCTCTTCCGATCCAATTCGCGATCTTTTTTCCAAAGCCGCTTCCCACACGAGAAGGGTCGCGCACTTTATCGGTGGCGCTTAAATTCTTCAGGCGTTTTTCAGCCCATTCGCCCATTGGAACCATGACTTCTTCCTGATACATGTGGAATTGGCGGCTTTTGTTGAATTGGAGCAACCGCTCCCAGGAATCTCGAAAGCGATTAGGCCACTTCCCCGGATACGAGTTCTTCTTATGCCAGATGAATTCCTCAGTCCACAGCCAGCCTTGTTTACGCATTTCCAAAATCAATTCAATCACATAAGTGTGGCGTTCGCCGCTGACGACTTTCTCCTTGATATTCAAAACGAAAGTGCCGCTGGGCTTAAGGACGCGCAATAATTCTTTTGAGATGGGGAGGAACCACGCCACGTATTTTTCTGGAGGAATCCCGCCATAAGTGTTTGTTCGGCTGTCGGCGTAGGGCGGGGAGGTGAAGATCAGGTCAATTGAATTGGTTTTAAGTTTCTTAAGCTCTTCGCGACAATCGCCTAAGATTAGATTCGTTTCAATTTGCTTCATAATTTTGAATTATACCTGTTGTCTTTTAACTCATTCATCGTTGCTCTCCGCGCCCAAGCCCAAATCTGGCAAAGCGGATTCAATTTCTTTCGGGCTTTGGCCCGCTTCGAGGCGTTCCACCACGTCGTCAAATTCTGCGGGCAGGTCTTCGCCCATTTCATTGCCCATTTTCCGCATCATTTGTCCCAAAGCCTGCGGATCGCGCTCCAGCGCTTCGAGACTGCCGAGTCCGTCGGTCAGCGTTTCCATGCGGCTGTTGTCCGATTTGGCAATGCGCACTTTCGTCATCCGGCGGCGGACGTTGGCGCTGCCGCAGTGGGCGCAGTTTACCGGCTTGTGGCCGTATTCGCTGAAGGTCTGAAAAACGTCAAAGCGCTGATGGCATTGGTTGCAGAAAAAGTCATAAGTGGGCATAAAAGCCATTGTAGCAGAATCAAGTAGCGGCTGAAAAGAGGCGCAGGAAAATCTCTTTGGTAAAATCAGCCCATGTCCAATGAATTCAATCCCCGCCGATCTTCCCCCCTGCTGATTGTCATCTCTGGCCCTTCGGGCGTTGGCAAAGATACCGTCGTCCAACGCATGAAAGAGCGCGGCTTGCCGTTTCATTTTGTGGTCACGGCCACCACGCGCGAGCGACGGCAAAATGAAACGCACGGCCAGGATTACTGGTTTGTTTCCAAAGAGGAATTTGCGCGCATGATCGAAGCAGATGAGTTGATCGAATATGCGGTGGTCTATGGCGATTACAAAGGCATTCCCAAATGGGAAGTGCGCGACGCGCTGACCAGCGGCATGGATGTGGTGATGCGCGTGGATGTGCAAGGCGCCGAGACGGTGCGTAAACTGGCGCCGGAAGCGCTGTTAATTTTTATCACCTGCGAAGGCGAGGAGGAATTGGAGCGCCGCTTGCGCGAGCGTAAAACTGAATCTTCGGATTCTTTGGCTCTGCGCATCGCCACAGCGCGCAAAGAGTTACAACGCATCGAAGCCTTTGATTACGTCATCGTCAACCGTGATTTTCATTTGGATGATACGGTCAACAAAGTCCGTTCAATTATTGAAGCCGAACATTTGCGCGTCCATCCGCGCAAGGTGAATTTATGAAACCGTTTTTTGATGCAGATGAAGACCCACGGTCCGCCCCGCTCGAGCCGGATTCTGCTCCCCAGCCAGTGCGCCTGCAAACCCCGTATCACGCGCCGAAGGTCACCTATTTTCTGATTGGGCTGACCGCGCTGGTCTATGTGGCGCAACTGCTCACGCCCGCCGGAAATGGAATTGATTTGCTGGAGTTGTACGGCGCGCGAATTAACCCCTACATCCGCGCCGGGCAGTTGTGGCGTTTGATTACGCCGGTCTTTTTGCACGCCTCCATTCCGCATATTTTCTTTAACATGTACGCCCTGCTGGTGATTGGCGCCTTGCTCGAAAAATATTATGGGCCCTGGCGCTTTACTCTGTTGTATTTTTTGGGCGGTTTTGCCGGAAACGTCTTCTCCTTTTTGCTGGGTAGTGAAAACGGTTTTTCGGTGGGCGCTTCCACCGCCGTTTTCGGCTTGATCGCGGCCGAGGTGATTTTCTTTTATCAGAATCGCAAAATCTTGGGGGAGTACGCCAAACAAGCCATGACGAATACGCTGGTGGTGATTGTCTTGAACTTGTTGATCAGCCTTTCGCCGGGGATTGATGGTTGGGGGCACGTGGGCGGCCTGCTCGGCGGAGGTATCTTCGCCTGGTTTGCCAGCCCCATTTGGCAGGTGGCTGGGATTTCGCCCGCCCTGCGGCTGGAAGATCGGCGCGGCTACCGCGATTGGGCGCTGGGCGCAATTGCGGTCAGCTTAATTTTTGGCTTGCTAATGGCGTGGGGATTTTTGAAAGGATAGGTTGTCGGCGAATAAAAAGAGGTCGCGTTTTTATGCGACCTCTTTTTATTATGACAATACTTGGACAACATTCCTTCCACTCGCCCCGCCGATTCCGCCTCCGCCATGCACGCCGCTTCCGCACAGATACAGATTATCAATTGGCGTTTTGTGATTCGACCAGCCTGGGATTGGTCGCATGAATAAAAATTGGTCAAGCATCAATTGTCCGTGATGGATGTCGCCTTCGGTGAGTCCGTAGGTTTGTTCTAAATCTTTTGGCGTAATAGTTTTGGTTTTTATGATGGATGATTTCAGGTTAGGGAAGTATTCAGATAATGTCTCAAGCGCCAACTTCTCAATTTTTGAACTTTCAACTTGCCAACTTGAACCCTTCAACTCATAAGGCGCAAACTGAAAATGAATGCTGATAACGGATTTGGCAACGGACTCTGAAACAGATTCACGGATTGAAGCGGAGGTAATTTCAAGATACGGCTTTTCGGAGATCTCGCCGTATTTCGCCGCGTCGTAAGCCTTTTCCAAATATTTGATAGATGGCGCGACACACAAAGTCCCTTCGGGGATTCCGTGATCCCCATTGACTTGTAAATGAACCTTCGCCACCGATCCGCGCATTTTGATGGATTGCGTCTGCCAGACAAACTCAGGCGGCAGATCTTGCGCGCCGACGAGTTTGAGCAAAGTGTGTTTCGGGTCTGCGGATGAGAGAACAATATCCGCAGAAATCTCTTCGCCGTTTGCTAAAACTACGCCTTTGGCAATTTGATTTTCAATTTTTATCTTTGCAACTTCGGCTTCGGTTCTGATTTCTCCACTGAATGATTTCACAGCATTTGCCAGAGCGGATGTAATTGTGCCAATACCCCTCTCCCCTGACTCCCCTCTCCCGTTGGGAGAGGGGCTGGGGGTGAGGGAAAGCCCACCGCGATTCAACCAATTATGGATTAAGGTATACCCCGTCCCCGCGGACATCGGTC
>JADZCC010000023.1 GCA_020851785.1 Anaerolineales bacterium | reverse complement strand
TTTGGCGCTCATCAAACAAGCAAATTTCCAAAATGCCGCTCAGGCTCGCAGGTGGTTTTCGGCTCACATCCCCCAGGCGTTTGCACTCTTGGTTACCCCTTTTTCCTGACTTTGCAAAAGCCATGAAAAACGCCAATTCAAGGGTTGCAAACTTGACCTTTCGCTTGTATAATCCAGCCTACATTTCTTTTATTTGGAGTCACGAGTGATGGATCAAAATGAAGCCCTGAACGGGCAGGGGGCCGCCAATGCGCAGGGAGACCAGCCCAACAATCATCAAACCATGGAGTCATTGCTTGAGTCTGAGTCGCTAAGCGTTGAACTGCCCCAAGCCGGAGAAATCCGCAAAGGCATGATCGCCAGCATTGGACAAAGCCAAATCCTTGTGAGCATTGGCGCGAAATCCGAAGGCGTCATTAACACCCGCGAGTTGGAACAACTCACGGAAGAAGAACGCGCCGAGCTAAAAGTCGGGCAGGAAATCAGCGTCTTTGTCATCCGCCCGGAAGACGAAAACGGAAACGTCGTGCTTTCCTTCAAACGCGCCCAGGAACAAACCTCCTGGGAAAACGTGGAAAAGATGGTCAATGACGAAACCGTCATTGAAAGCAAAATCGTCGGCTTCAACAAAGGCGGCTTAATCGCCAGCGTGGGAAGTCTGCGCGGCTTCGTCCCATCCTCTCAATTTACCCAAACCCGCCGCGCTCAATCCACTGGCGACACCCCGGAACAGCGCTGGCGCAAGATGATCGGCCAACCCATTTCTGTGCGCATCATTGAAGTTGACCGCGAACGCCGCCGCCTGATCCTTTCCGAGCGCGCCGCCAACACCGAATCGCGCGCCTCCATGAAAGATCGCGTCATCAGCGAGTTGGAAGAAGGCAAGGTTTATACCGGGCGCGTTACCAGCCTGGCAGATTTTGGCGCCTTTGTCAACGTCAACGGCGCCGACGGCCTGGTTCACCTCTCCGAACTTTCCTGGGATCGCATTCAGCATCCCAAAGAAGTTTTAGAAGTCGGGCAGGAAGTTCAAGTCAAAGTCATCAATGTAGACCGCGAGAAGAAACGCATCGGGCTTTCCATCCGCGCCTTGCAAGACGACCCCTGGCAAAACCGCGTTGAAAAATTCAGCGTTGGCCAATTGGTGGAAGGCGTCATTACCCGCCTCACCAAGTTTGGAGCTTTCGCTCGCCTTGAAGGTGACATCGAAGGCCTCATCCACATCTCCGAACTCAGCGAGAATCGCGTCGAACACCCCAAAGAAGTTTTGCACGAAGGCGATGTCAAAACCTTGCGCGTCATCCGCATCGACTCCGAACAGCACCGCATTGGCCTGAGTTTACGCAAAGTCGATTCCGCCGCCTTTGCCGACAAAGACTTCAAACTCCTGACGCAAGAATTCAACGAGTCTGACGAGTAACCAAAAAAACGAGAACGCACCGCAAGGTGCGTTTTTTGATAACTATGAAACTAATTGTAGACGCTCACGCAGATTTAGCTTGGAACATGCTCTCTTATGGGCGCGATTACACCCGCGCCGCCGCCGAAACCCGCGCCCTCGAAGTTGGCTCACGCGCGGTACAGGAAAACGGCGAGACCTTGCTCGGCTGGCCGGATTATCAGCGCGGGCAGGTTGCCATCGTTTTCTCCACCCTCTTTGCCGCGCCCATTCGCTATAAAACCTCCGAACTTGAAACCCAGGTTTACAAAAACTTTGACGAAGCGCATCAACTTTATCGCAACCAATTGTTGACCTATCGGCGAATGACCGATTCCATTCCAGACAAATTTAGACGAATCGCCTCAACCCCAGACCTGAACCTGCTCCTCGACGATTGGCAGAATCCAGCCAGGAGCAGTCATCCGGTTGGCATGGTGGTTTTGATGGAAGGCGCCGAAGCTATTCGCAATCCATCCGAACTGGAAGAATGGCATGAACTTGGCGTGCGGCTGATTGGCCCGGCCTGGGTGGGCACGCGTTATTGTGGCGGCTGGCGTGAACCAGGTCCGCTCACGAACGATGGGCGAAAATTACTCTCCGCGATGGCGGAATATAATTTCACGTTAGACCTGAGTCACATGGACGAACAAGCCGCCATCGAAGCGCTGGATTTATATCCCGGCCCGATTGTTGGGACGCATGGCAACTGCCTGGCGTTAATGCCCAACGCCAACACCAACCGGCATTTTTCAGACCGCATTATTGAAGGCATTATCGAGCGCGATGGGGTGGTGGGCGTTGTGCCTTTCAACACCTACCTGAAAGTAGGCTGGGACTTCAAAAAGAACAGCCGCCGCGAGGAAGTTCCGCTGAGCGTCGTCGCCGATCACATTGACCACATCTGCCAACTGGCCGGGGATTCGCTCCATGCCGGCATTGGCTCGGATTTTGACGGCGGCTTTGGCCGGCAACACGTCCCGCCAGAAATAGACACCGTTGCCGATTTGCAAAATCTGGTATCCTTGTTGCAAGCCCGTGGCTATACCGAAACAGACGCGGCGAACGTTTTAGGTGAAAATTGGCTCGCCCGCCTGAAGAGAGATTTACCCAAAACATGACTTCCAACCTGCCTGCCGCCAAACCAACGCCCACCACGCCGCTTGACGACGCCGCCACGCCGCGCATTCGGATTGGTTTCGTTGCGATTGTGATGGGCTTCCTTCTATTTGCAGTTGGCGCCAAGCCAGACTGGCTGGGCTGGGATCGAAGCCCAACGGTTGGTTTTGTTCAAATTATCGTTTTTCTGGCCGGGCTGGGAATTTTATGCTTGGGCGGCTATATTGGCATCGTCACCTTGTGGTGGGGCTACGAACGCACGATCCTTTCAGAAATTGGTACACGCCTGGCCGCCACTGGGTATGTGGTCACAGTCTTCACCGGTTTGGCGGACATTTTCGGAATGGGCTCCCAATCCTTTCCGCAAACGCCCTATTTCGGCCCGTGGCAGGCCACTGGCGTGCTCATTGGGCAGGGGGTTATCGCTTTGGGTTTCCTGCTCTTTCTTCCTTATCGCCCGAAGAAGATTAGCCCCTGACTTCCCTCTAAACTTGAATCAAAAAGCCGATTGACAATCAATCGGCTTTTTTGCTGGTGCCCCCACGGGGATTCGAACCCCGGTCGTGGCCTTGAAAGGGCCGCGTCCTAGTCCACTAGACGATGGGGGCAAAGGCTCTATTTTTTGAGCGGGCGGATTGTATCATCCCATCTTTCGGCAGTCAAGCGGTTGGAGGATTAATTTTCTGGTTTGACCCTTTGGTTTAACAAAGCTACCAGGTCAATCTTGGAGCGGTTAACGAGCAAAGCCGCGCTTTCCACGCGGAAATTTGGGAGCAGAATGCCTGTAACCGTGGCGGTAAAGATCGGGATAAACTCGCGCGAACCTTCCGCCATCATTGAGGTGAAGTCAAAGCGCCCGGGCAATTCCATCGTCCCTTCGATTTCAAACATTTGTGTGGCGATCCGCAGTGGGTACTCCGCAATTTTGGTGTACCCACCGCGCACCATGGCCTGCGGGCCAAGGTCTTCGCGGCGCGCCAGACAGACGGCATGAATCTGTTTTTTCATCATCCGCGTCAGTTCAAAGTGATCCACCAGTTTGGTCGGCATGTGTAAGCGCGCCAGACGCGCGTCGTTGATTTCCAGCGCGGAATGCGTACTGTCGTTGAGCATGCCCATCACGCCATGACTGCTGGCCATGACCTTGCCCACAATCCGGTACCCGGAGGTTAGCACGTCGGCGGAGAGAAAACGGAAGGTGCGGGGAGAAGTATCCATGGCCATATCGATCAAGGTCCTTATGAATCAAGCGCGGGGCGTTGAGGAGGAGTATGGTTCTTGGCGCGTAAGTGCGTTTTGCGTTTTTTGAAAGTTGACTTGCCGGCATTGGGATCCAGCAAGATATTTAACCAGGCAATCGCCTGTTCGTCGTATTCGCGTTTGCCGCATACGTCGCACACCCAGGCGGGGAAGTTGGGCACGGTAATCAGTTCCTGCCCCAGCCAGGTGAAGTAGGTGATCACGCGCGGGCGCACCAGGCCCGCAAAACATTCCGGGCAGGGATAGGGTTCAATTGGGAGAAGGGTTTCATCTACGGTCATCGTCGCCTCACGGAGCGGCAAATACATTGGTATGCTGAATCATTTTCCAGAACTTTGGCGGCCAATAAATGAAGATGGCCTTGCCGACGATTTTTTCAATGGGGAGCAAACCCCACGAATGCGAATCGGACGAGTTGTTGCGGTTGTCGCCCAGCACAAACAAGGTCTGCGGCTCCACCTGCCATTCCGCCGCATAGTTTGGGGCTTCGGCAATGTAGGGTTCGTTCAAAGGCTGGCCGTTTACAAAGACCTGGCCATTGCGAATTTCAACGCGGTCTCCGGGGAGGCCGATGACGCGCTTAATCAAATCCTCTTCCGGGTTGCGCGGAAAATGGAAGACGATGATGTCGCCGCGCGTAATTTCGCTCCAACGGTAGGACAATTTGCTGACGAAGACGAATTCGCCGTCTTGCAAGGTGGGAACCATGCTCGTCCCATCCACCCGCACGCGCGCCGAGATAAAGTTGATGCCAACAAACAGGACGATGGCCAGGCCCAGCGTTTGGACGAGGTCCAAAATGAAACGCTTCCAGTTGAGTTCTTCTTCGGTTGCGGGTTGCGCTTCCACTTGCGCCGGTTCGTTGTGCGGGTAAATTTCCAATTAAAGCCTCCAAAAGCTGGCTAAAATTATACTGCGATTTATTGGAGGACAACCTTGCGCTTAGGTCTCCTTAATTTGATGGCGTTCGGGCCCCGCCCGGGCAGGCTTCTGCTTCGGGGGCTGTCTTTCAGCGGAGAGAATGACCGGGCGGGCTGGCAGGTTGGGGCGCGGCTGGCGCGGGTTTATCCTTCGCAAAAAGTTTGCTGGCTGGCGTGCGTGGCGCTTGGAATCTCGCGCCAGTTCAGCACAAAGTCAATTTGTTCCTGCGTTTCTGGCGAGCGGGGATAGGACGGGTTGGCGGGCCGGGTTCGGTACATTTCGTTGAGGCGCTCCAGGGCTTGCTCGTTTTTCAGCCCGTGCTGAACGAGGTGACAGGCGACGGCCAGGCCGGTGCGCCCAATGCCGCCCCAACAATGGGCGTAGATGTTTTGCCCGTTGTGCAGGGCTTCGTCCATTGCGTTGAGGATGGCGTGCATGGTGGCGCTGGATGGCACGCGATGATCTGGAATTGCAAAACGTTGATAGTGCGCGGCGATGTCGTAGGCGCGGGCCTGTTCTTTTAAGATGGATTCATAAGGGACGCGCTCGTGCGCTTGAGTTAGGTCGAAGAAGGAGTTAATTCCGGCTTCGAGGAAGGCGTCCATGCGGCGGCGGGTGGCTTCGGCCTCGTAGGCGCCCGGATATTCGCCCGCTAAAAAGCGCCCGGGTTGAACCCAATAGGATTCGGGAATGGGAAGTTGGGTGGGCTTCATTTTTCGTATTTTGGAAGCGCGGTACAAATGTTGCTTAAGATCGTGGAGCGCAGTTCGACCATTTCCGGGTAGTTGTAGAAGAAAGCAATTTTCTGATTCATGATGCTGTCGGCGTCGGGCTTGGGGGTGAGGACGAAAACCGACCAGGCTTCGGCCAGGTCTTCTTCGGGGTTGGTGGCGGCGTAAACTGTGACAAATTGATCTTCGTATTTGGAGTAAAACGCGTCAAGTTGGGTCTGGCGTTCGGTGGGGTCTTCTACGCGGTTGATGGCGCTCCATTCGTCGTGCAGGTTTACCCAGAATTGGTTGTAAAAGTCGTCGAGGTAGGAGTCGGCGTTGGCGCATCCTTCGGTTGTGAAGTAATTGGGGCAGGCGGAAGATTCTTTTAAGTAAATATCGTTATCTCCCGGGTTGTTGAAGATGGCCAAACTGGGGACGACTTGTGCGGAGCCGAGCGAAAGCAAATGTGCGTATTCGTGGAGCAGGGTGGGGGTTAACACGTCGAACTGTTTGGTATCTTCCGGGTCTACTTGCAGGGACCATTTGGTGGGGTCGCTTTGGGTTTGGACGACGGCCGCGAGGGTGTTGTCCACGCCGTCGGTGAAGATGGCATATTCGGCGATGTCGGCGCGGCGTTCGGCGGGGATGAGTTCTACAAAATAGTCCCAAACCTGTCTTTGAGTCGCTTCATCCGCTTGCAGGCTCTGAAGTTCTTCTGAAACGCTTTCCAACTGCGGGTCGGAGATTTCGTCGCCGTTAACGGTGTAAGTGACCAGCGGCATCTCGGTTTCATATTTTGCATCGGCCACTTCTTTGTTCTGACTGTCGGTGATGGTTTGGACAATTTGATCCATGAGGGCCGGGCAGGCGATGGCTTCCTCTGCGGCGGGCGCTTCAGTCGCTTCAGCAGGGGCTTCGGTAGCTTCGATGGGCGCTTCGGTAGCCGCGGGAGTTTCCTCTTCGTAATATTCGTCGTCGGCGAGGGATTGGCAGGCCAGCATGGAAAGAAATAAAAAGGATAGGGCGAACAGGGTTTTTAGTCGTTGCATTGGGATTCTCCTTGTTGGATTTTTTTGGAAATGGCGCTTTGAACTGTGATTTCGAGCGTCAGCGAAAAATCTAATCACTGGCTCATGCAGATTTCTCCTCACTGCGCTCGTCGAAATGACAAGTTCAGCCAATGTCTATTTTTATCTTAGTAAGCATAGCGCCTTATTTTGGGTTGTGAGTTTTCAGGTTTGATAGTTGCGTTTTTGGGAAAATGTCCGAATTACGGCTTTGTGATCCAGCCGGCATCCACAAAATATAAATAGAGATAGCCGAGCAACATCAGGAGCCATAAATACATTTGAAGCTGATCGAGGAAGTTTTCCCACGAGACGCTGAAATTATCCTTGATCGTGCTGACGATATTTTCCAGGTTATCCAACTTGGCGCGGACGCTCTGCTTCCAGTCGGTGAGGTATAACTCGCTTTGAATGACCTCATACAGTTTAGCCGTGTACCAATCGCCGATCATCAGCATGTATTGTTCGGCGCGTTCAAAATCCATCATCACTTCCAGGCGGTGTTCGGCGATCTGCCGCAGGATTCCGCGCGTGGGGCGGAAGCGTTTTTTATTCTTGAAGAACGCCTCGTGCAGTTTGTCGAGCATGGCCTCCACGGACTGATCCAACATCCGATAGCGCAGGAGTTGATAATTGCCAATTTTGAAGAGGGTGATTTCAGATTGAAAATCTGAATCGGGGGCGATGATTACTGCGCCTTCCCAGTCCACCAACGTCAGGTCTTGCGCTGAATAATGCGTGCGCGAACTCAGAATTTCAGTCACTTCGTTTTTATCGAACACCTCGCGTTGCGAACGGATGAACTTGGCAAGCGCAAAGGCGTGTTTGTCAATCCATTGATCCGGCGTTTGCTTGATGTTTTGGACGAGCAAAATCACATATTCTTCATACAGGCCATTGGCCTGATACGCGCTGGGGATGTAGCGGCTCTTCAACGCGCTTTCAATGCGGGCGCGTTCCTGCAACACCGAAACCGCAAATGGGTCCTTCAAAATAAAGCGGCATTCAAGCAATTGCACGCGCTTATCATAAGAACGGCGCGTAACGTTCACGGCGTGGCTTTCAATGATGACGGTCTCTTCGCCCAGCGGGGCCACGTCAATTTCGGTGGCTTGAAAATAGGGGGCGTTTTTTATCAATGCTTCGCCCGTGGTGTGCGGCGAATCGTTGGCATCGGGGAATGCGATGAGATAACAGATTTCCATACAGGTTTCCTACGAATTGGGATGTCCCCAAGTGTAGCACACAAAACCGGTGACATCTTTCGTCCGATTCGGTGTTATTGCTCATACGACTTCCCCCCGGCTGGTTGTATACTTGGGTTAATCATTCGTAAAGGTGACTTATGGCGCTGACTGAACAATATAAAAAATGGCAGGAAAACACGCTGAAAAAATCTTTGGAGAAATTCAAAGAACGTCGGGAAAAATTTGAATTTACCTCCGGGATTGAAATTTCGCGCCTCGCCCTCCCGCCCAAACTGGATGCGGCTTACGAAGAGCGCCTGGGCTTCCCCGGAGAATACCCCTTCACGCGCGGCGTACAACCCACCATGTATCGCTCCCGCTTTTGGACGATGCGCCAGTATGCGGGCTTCTCCACCGCCGAAGAATCCAACAAGCGCTATCGCTATTTGTTGGCGCAAGGACAAACCGGCTTAAGCGTGGCCTTTGACTTGCCGACTCAAATCGGCTACGACGCCGACGACCCGATTGCGGCCGGAGAAGTGGGCAAGGTGGGCGTTTCGATTTCTTCCGTGTACGATATGGCCCAACTGCTCGATCAGATTCCGCTCGAGCAGGTTTCCACTTCCATGACGATTAATGCCCCGGCCGGAGTCTTGCTGGCGATGTATATCGCCGTGGCCAAACGGCAGGGCGTGGAGTTAAAGCGCCTGCGCGGCACGATTCAAAACGATATTTTGAAGGAATATGTGGCCCGCGGCACCTACATCTTTCCGCCCGACCCCTCCATGCGCCTAATCACAGACATCTTTCAATTCTGTGCGCGCGAAATCCCCAACTGGAACACGATCTCCGTCTCTGGCTATCACATCCGTGAGGCGGGCTCAACCGCCGTACAGGAAGTGGCCTTTACGCTGGCGAATGGAATCGCCTACGTGGAAGCCGCTCTAAAGGCCGGTTTGGCGGTGGACGAATTTGCGCCGCAGATTTCGTTCTTCTTCAACGCGCATAACAACTTTTTGGAGGAGGTCGCCAAGTTCCGCGCCGCGCGCAGGTTGTGGGCCAGGATTATGCGCGAGAGATTCAAAGCCCAAAAGCCCTCCGCCTGGCAAATGCGTTTCCATACGCAGACCGCTGGTTCCACGCTCACGGCCCAGCAACCTGAAAATAACGTAGCCCGCGTGACGATTCAGGCGCTATCGGCGGTATTAGGCGGCACACAATCTTTACACACCAATTCAATGGATGAAGCCCTTTGGCTTCCGACTGAAAAATCCGTCCGCGTGGCTTTACGCACGCAACAAATCATCGCCTACGAATCGGGCGTCGCCGATTCAGTGGACCCGCTGGCAGGCTCCTATTTCATCGAACAATTGACCGACGAAATCGAATCCGCCGCTGAAAAATATATCGCGCAAATTACCGAGATGGGCGGCGCGACGCTGGCGATTGAACGCGGCTTTATGCAAAATGAAATTCAAAATGCGGCCTATGCCGCCCAACAAGCCATTGAGCGCAAGGAACAAATTGTGGTCGGCGTGAATCAATTTCAAGTGGACGAAACGCTGACTTTGGAGCGCCTGAAAGTGGACCCGGCGATTGAGTTTGGTCAAAAAGAGTGCTTGAGACAATTGCGCGCAAGTCGAGATCAATCCACAGCGGCTACCCTGCTCGATCAATTGACTCGCGCCGCAAAAGGCTCCGAGAATTTAATGCCGCTCTTTATTGAATGCGTGGAACATGACCTGACGCTGGGCGAAATCTGCAACGCCCTGCGGGCAGTTTGGGGCGAATACGTGGCGGAAGGATTTTAAGATTCCGGCGGCGCTTTTGTTATGTAAAAATAGGGCTGATATTTAATCAAAACGTTCCGAAGGCTTTTTCAACTTTCGGGACGTTTTGATTGTTTTAACTTTTACTTCAAGGCCGCCGCAATGATTTGTTGCACACGCGCGGCCACGCTGGAAGGGTCGGGGTGCAGGCCTTCCACCAACAGGGCGTTTTCGTAAATTTGCTCAATCACGATGTTTTGCAAGTCCGAGCCGCTGGCTTGTTGAAGCAGACTTTTCAGAATCGGGTGAGTGGGGTTTAACTCCAGTACCTTTTTCGGCGTTTCATATTCCTTGCCCAGATATTTATACACGCGCTGTAACTCCGGGTTGGCGTTGGTATCGGCGTCGGCCAGCCGCGCAACGGATTGCGATAGCCGCTGACTAGCGCGCACATCGGTCACTTTTTCGCCGAGGACTTGTTTGAAGCGCTCGATTAAGGAATCCAACTCCGCGTCTGAAAGTTTTTCGGCGTTCGGTTGGTCGGCGTCGCTTGGGGTGGTTTCCACTTCGGCTTGCGCCACGTTTTTCAAATCATATTCCTTGTACTGGCGCAGGCCCATTAACATAAAAGCGTCCAGCGGCTCGGTGAGCAGTAACACTTCGATGCCGCGCGCTTGAAAGTAATCCAAATGTGGGCTTCGCAAAATGGATTTTGAATCTTCGCCCGCGAGATAATAAATTTCCTTTTGTCCGTCCTGCATGTGCGAAACGTAATCAGCAAGGGAAGACCAACTTTCAGGGCGTAAATTTGTTTTGAAGCGTAGGAACGGGCTGAGCGTCTCCGCTTCTGTCGGGTGGGCGGCAATGCCTTGTTTTAAATACGCGCCAAACTCCCGCCAAAACGATTCGTATTTTTCCGCGTTATTTTTGGCAAGATTCTCCAACTCGCGTAGAACCTGGTTGGTGAGGACTTTTTTCAGCTTGGACATTAATCCGCTGGCTTGAACCGTCTCCCGCGAGACGTTGAGCGGTAAATCTTCCGAATCCACCACGCCTTGCATAAAGCGCAAATATTCGGGGAGCAAATCCTTGTTGTAGTCGTCAATCAAAATATTACGCGTGTATAACTTGAGGCCATCTTCCTTCCTCAAAGAAAACATTCCGCGCTCGGCCTTGCCGGGGATATACAACAGCGCATATAACTGCACGGGCGCATCAGTGGAAAGGTGAATGTGCAGGAGTGGGTCTTCAAACTCCAGCGTGGTCTGACGATAAAACTCCTTGTATTGCTCTTCGCTCACGGACTGCCGCGCGGCGCGCCAGAGCGAGCTTTGTTTATTCACCGCCGTCTGGTTTTCGCCCAGATAAATGGGAAAGCCAATATAGTCCGAATGTTTGTGGATGATGTTGGTGAGGCGCGCTTCGTCTGCGAACTCGGCCGCAGACTCTTTAAGCTTGATCTCAATCCGCGTGCCTCTTGCGCTCAGTTCTGCCGGGCCAATCTGATAGGTATCCTCGCCTGTGGCAGACCAACTGACCGCCTCCGCGTCCTGCCGGAAGGAGCGCGAAGCGACCTTCACCCAGTCTGCCACCATAAACACGGAATAAAACCCAACCCCAAATTGGCCAATCACCTGTGAAATTTCCGCGTTTTGAGATTGCGTCGCTTCGATGAATTTGCGCGCGCCGGATTGCGCGATGGTCCCCAGGTTTTCAATGACTTCCTCGCGCGTCATCCCAATGCCGGTATCTTGAATCACAATCAACTTCGCGTCTGGATCCACGCTGATTTGAATTTTCAACTCGGCGTTGGGGTCTAACACGTCGCGGTTGGTGACCATCTCAAAGCGCAGGCGGTTGAGCGCGTCGCTGGCGTTGGAAAGCAATTCGCGCAGAAAGACTTCGCGGTCTTTATACAGCGAGTGAATTAAGATATTCAGCAGTTGTTTGGTCTCTGCCTTAAAGGTAAATTGTTGCGTTGCGTCGCTCATCCATTCCTCCTGAAAAACTAATTTTTATAGATTTTATATCGTCCGCTTTGGATTGACGATAAGAAGTTTGTTAGAGATTCTCGAAGGCTAAATTAAGGGCTGACCACAACCTTGATGAACACCAGATCGCCAAAGACATTGCCGCTTGGGTCCACGGCCTGCCAGGCCGATTCATACGTCCCGGCTTCGGTGGGGGCGGTGAAAATAATTTGCAGGGTGGCCTGAGTCCCCGCGCGCGCTGGGTAAAGGGCCTGCTCGGCGTTGGCGCTGAAGGTTTCGCCGCCGATCCATTTCAGGCGATAAGTTGCATCCCAATTGCAGGAGCCGCTGTTTTGCACCAGCCACTGCTTGTTCATGGACGAGCCGGGCAAAACGCTCGTACCATCCAAAACGGTCACGTCGTTGAGAAACGCTAAATTATTTGTGCAAGGTCCGTTTGGCGTGACGGTTGAAGTTGGGGCGGGGGTGAAGGTGAACAATGCCGGAATGGAAGCGACGGTTGGCAAAGGCTGGGTGGGGGGCGGTTCCGTGGGCGGACGAAACGGCGTGGAGGTGGCCTGCGGCGCACAAGCCGAAGCGGAGAAAATGAGCGCGAGCAGAAGCAGGCTGTGGTTAAGGAAAGGAGGCGTTGGTTTTTTCATCATAAAGAAGGTTGGAGGACTGACATAGGGATTAATCATCCAACGCGAAAGGTTTTTTGCGCGCTATGGAGTTCCGCTCACCTGGATTGACTGAATCAGCGCGTCCAATGTGCTGATGGACGGATTGAAGGCTTCGGGGCTTGACTCATCAAGTTGTTGTGCGACGGTTTTGACTTGAATTTCGATTGCGACGAAATCTGTTGGGTTGGTTGGGGTGGGGTAGCCGGATAAGAAGCCGATATTAATCGGCAGGGTGGCGGAAACATACTGGGCGCCGTCTGCAGTAATTCCCTGAAACGTGTACAGCAGGATGTTGTTGGAAATGAGGCCGGGAAATTGGGAAAAGGAGGTAAGGTAGCGAATGCCGGAGCCGTTTTGAAACTGGAGCGCTTCAAAATTGGAATGAAACATTTGGCCCGCGTTGAAGGCTGGTAAAAATGGCAGGCTCTCCGGCAGGGGTTGGTTGGGACTGGCAATCAGCGACTTCAAGGCTTCCACTCGTTTGGCAACATCCGCATTCATGGCGGCGTACTCGGCCAGCGGATACAAATAAATTTCCATATTGGGATAGCCGTCTGAAATTACATAATTTTCCAGGCGGTAAATATGATGTTCAGGAGCCACCTCCCACCAGGGCGCGTCTGCGCTGGCTTGAACCGCTGGGACAACTTCCTCTGCGGCAGAGGCGGCAATGCCGGTTGGGATGACAAAGGAAAGATTATCATCCGTAAATGGTACGCCGTTTACTTCTGTCGCCACAGGAGCGGCGGCGGTGAACGCTTGTAACGTTCCGGCGACAATCGTTTCCACGTTCTCTGGCTTTGGCGCAGGGGCCGGGCTACAGGCCATTAAGATCAAGAGCGGCAGGATGAAAAGATTAAGTTTTGCTTTCATGTGCTAGATAGGTCTCCATGGATTGAGTTTTGAAAATCGAAAGAAGCGGATTTTACGGCTCTTTCTTCAAGAAGCAATCATCCTTAAGAGCTAGGGTCTTTGTGGCCTGGTTTTATGAACTTATGTAAAAAATCGGATGATTTACGCGAAGGCCGAAACGCGATACCAAATTTCCAGATTCACATGGATGGTTTTATGATGTTGCACATCTATGCCTAAACTTGGGGCGTCGGCCACAGCCGCTTTCAGCATTCTGGCTTGCGGCTGAAATCTCGGCGCGGTTTCTTCATCGTAGGAATTTTCAATCAATTCATAAACGCCCAACAGCGTGACGTTCAGCGAACCTGCCGCCTGCGCCGCTTTGGACTTTGCCTTTTCAAGCGCAACCTTCAACATCTCGTTGCGCGTTTCATCTTCGTCATACTTCCATTCAATGCGTTCGAGGGTTGCGTTTTTTTGAGAAGAAATCACATCCAACATGCCCGCCAGTTGATTCAAATCTGCACAGCGAATTTTCAAACGATAAATGGCGCTGGACGACTTAAGCAAAACGCCGCTTTCGGCTTCAAGGTGAACGCCTTGGAGAGTAAACGCTTCGGGCTTAACCCCAAGGTGGGTCAGCGCTTCGACGAGTTGAGTCACCTCTTTGGCCTTTTTCAGCGCTTCATTCCCGCTGACCAGCGACGAGCCTTTGACTGTCACGTGTAAATCCGCATGGGCGGCGAAAATTTCCTCTTTATGATTGACAGATATTTTGATAGTATCGGGTTTGTGTTCCATGTTTTCCTTCTTGAAACGACGATAGGCGATAGTCAATGGTCTATCGTCTTATTAAGTCACCGTTAACTTTTGTTTCGGATAATTCTCGTATTTTTTCTCTTCCATCACCCGACGGATTCGATCGAAGCCTTCCCAAACTTCGGCAAAGGAAAGATAGAGCGGCGTAAACCCCAGCCGGAGGTTGTCTGGCTCGCGGAAATCCGGGATTACGTTCATTTCTTCGATCAAGGCCCGGTTGATTCGGTAACCTTCGGCGTGACGAATGGAAACGTGCGAGCCGCGCCGGTTTGAATCAATGGGTGAGCCGACCGTGAATCCATATTTCGCTAAAACCTGCTCGGTCAGGTAAATTGCATAGTCAGTCATTAAAACGGATTTTTCGCGGAGGGCCGGCATCCCCGCTTTCAGCGTTGGCTCTATCCCTGCTTCCATAATCAGCATTGAGAGCATGGGTTGCGTGCCTGCCAAAAATCTTCGCGCTCCATCAGCAGGCTCGTATTCCAGCCCAAAGCCAAATGGATTTTTTTGCCCCCACCAACCCCAAATGGGCGACGAAAGTTTATTTTGGATTTTCTGATTGACGTATAAAAAGGCTGGCGCGCCGGGCCCGCCGTTGAGATATTTATAGGTACAGCCAATCGCAAAATCGGCATTACATTTATCTAACTCAATGGGAACCGAGCCAACGGAATGACTCAGATCCCATAAGACCAACGCGCCTTTGGCGTGCGCCAACTCCGTGATTCTTTGCATGTCATAAATGTATCCGCTTTTGAAAACAACATGCGATAACGTGACCAGCGCCGTATTTTCGTTGATGGCGGATTCTAACGCTGAAAGATCGGGCGTGATGTCGTTGTCGCTGGCGCCAATGCGGATAATCTCGCCCTCACCCCTAACCCCTCTCCCAGAATCGGGAGAGGAGAACAAAAGTTGTTTAATCCCTTGCAAAATATATAAATCGGAAGGGAAGTTGAAGGTGTCGGTGACGATCCGCTTTTTGTTGGGTTGCAGGGTCAATGCGGCCGTGGCCAGTTTGAACAAATTGAGCGAAACCGAATCGGTGACAATCGTCTGACCGGCAGACGCGCCGATGATGTTCCCGATTTTGTCGCCAACCCTCACCGGCGCCTCCCACCAGCCTTTGTTCCAACCGCGGATTAAATCCCGGCCCCATTGTTCATCCACAACTTCACGGGCTTTGGCTTGGGCGGCTCTTGGCAAGACGCCCAGCGAATTGCCGTCGAGGTAGATTAAGTTTGGGTCGGGTAGCAGGAACAGGTCGCGGAAAGAAGCGAGCGGATCTTGCGCGTCGAGCTTTTTTGCGAAATCCAAAGTGGGCGAGAAAGTGGTCATCTTGAGTCTCCTGAAATAAACAAGCTATGCTTTTTGTTTGATCTTACTCATGGCATACTCTGCCAGCGCCGTAATCGTCAGCGACGGATTCACGCCCGGGTTGGCGGGCATGACCGAGCCGTCAACCACATACAACCCAGCGTAATTGTGAATTTCAAAGTTCTCGTTGATCAGACCATCATCCGCATTTTTCCCAATCGGCGCGCCGCCCAAAATATGAGCGGTGGTTGGCAGTCCCAATAAATTTTCGCCAATCGAACCCAGCGCCACGCCGTTCACGCGTTTGGCAAATTCGCGCGTCACTTTATGCGAACCTTGCACTTGCGCGTTGATTTTATACCCAGGTTCTTCGTCCGCCACCAGCCCTTTACGAAAAAATGTAAACAAGCTCCGCCCAATTTTGAAGCGCATACGATTATCGGCGTGTTGCATGACCAATAAAATCGTCACGTTGTGCGCCCACTTTGGTAAAAACAACGCCTTTGCAAAATCCAGCGGATGCGCTACTGCCCACCCTAAAAATTTCAAAATGCGAAGCGGAATGCTGGCGTTGGTTTCAATCAATGGCGCGGCGAGGAAACGCATTAGCGACGAACCGTCTGGATAGCGCACCGGTTCGATGCGCGTCATTGCATCGTGATTATAGATGGATGAGATGGCGACGCCTTGCGAATAATTGATGTCAGATTTTCGCGCCACGCTTCCCAACAGACCTTCGGAGTTGGTCCTCACCATCGTCCCCAACCTCGCTGACAGTTTCGGCAGGGACTTCTTCACGTCGCGCAGGTTCAAAAGTAATTTCATCGTCCCCATGACGCCCGCCGAAAAGATGACGTTGTTGGCATAAACACTTTTTGTCCGCTTAAATAATTTTGTTGATGATTGATATTTAATTTCATATCTTGCATTCTCGACCATGGACGATTGACTATTGACCATAAATCGTCCATCGTCCATGGTCAATGGTCGAATATCAGTCACTTCAGCCTCAGCAATAATCCTCGCGCCCTGCTTCTCTGCAAAGTATAAATAATTTTTTGGCAGGGTATTTTTGGCGTTATGCCTGCAACCCACCATGCACCCGCCGCAATGGATGCAACCCGCGCGCTCCGGGCCCTCTCCGCCAAAGAATGGATCGGGGACGGTTACCCCGGCTTCCCCGAAGAAAGCGCCGACTTCCGTTGCGCGGAAGGTATGCCCCATGTTGATTTCATCCGCCATTTGCTGGAGGATCAAATCCGCTGGCCATAATTTGGGATTGCGCGAAACGCCCAGCATTTTCTTCGCGGTTTCATAATGCGGTTTCAACGCCGCGCCCCATGAGATATGTTGATTCCACGCGGGCGTGGCAAAAGTTTCAGCGCTTGGGATTTCCAACACGTTGGCGTAACCCAAACTGCCGCCGCCCACGCCTGCGCCATGCAAAACCATCACGCCTTTAAGCAGGCTGATTTGCAAAATGCCATGCGCCCGAAGCGCGGGAAGCCAGAGATATTTCCAATATTGCCAGTTGGTTTTTGCAAAATCTTGATCTTCGTAACGCTTCCCCTTTTCTAAAACCAGAACGGAATAGCCTTTTTCGGTTAACCGCATGGCAGAGACGCTTCCGCCAAATCCCGAACCGATAATTACGTAATCGTAGATTGGATTCGTCATCGCGCAAATTATACTTTGAATAAAAAATATGCGCCGCCTTGAGGAAATAAATAGAACTGAATTTCTTCACCCCTTTTTTATGACTTAATCGTGACGCTTGCCTTCGCCCACGTGACTATAATTATCTCCAGCCCGCAACCATTAACTGCGGTGGAAGGCTTGGAATAATATGGCAATCTTGGGAATCTTTCAACGGGGGCCAATCAAGCACGCGGTTCTGTCGTCGGGGCAAGTGACGCCTGACCCCGCGCGTTGCGTGCAGTGCGGGATTTGCACCTATAACTGCCCGGTAGATATTGATGTGCGCGCCCACGCCTGGCGCGGAGAACCCGTGATTCACAGCCACTGTTTAACTTGCGGCGAGTGCGTGGCGCGTTGCCCGCGCGGGGCGCTGCGATTTGAGAAAACCGACCTATTTACGAGGAGGGAATCATGAAGCGCGTAATCGTCGGCGCTGGGGTGGCGGGTATCGCGGCGATTGAGGCGATACGGTCGCTTGATTCGATTGGGGAGATCGTGATGGTCGGCGACGATCCGCACGGCTATTATTCGCGCCCCGGGCTGGCCTACTATTTGACCGGCGAATTGCACGATAAAACCTTGTATCCGCGCGCGTCAGAAGATTACCGCAAACTGAACTTTCGGTATGTGAAAGGGCGGGTAAAGAATATCCTGCGCGACGCGCATGTATTGGAATTAGAGAACGGTCCTTCCATTTCGTATGATAAGTTGTTGATCGCGGTCGGCGCGCAGGCGGCGCCGCTGGAAATTCCCGGCGCGACTCTCGATGGCGTTCTCAAACTCGATCACATGGAGGATGCGAAACGCATTTTGAAGCAGGCGCGGCGCGGCAAGACGGCTATCGTGGTGGGCGGCGGCATCACCGCCCTGGAACTTACCGAGGGATTACTTTCACGAGGCATGAACGTTCATTATTTACTGCGCGGCGATCGGTATTGGAGCGGCGTGCTAGACGATCAGGAATCGAGGATCGTGGAGGGGCGGCTTCAAGAAGTCGGCGTGACGTTGCATCATCGCGCGGAGGCAATCGAGATACTGGGAAGGAAAAATCGCGTGATTGGCGTCCGCTTGCGGGATGGGAGGGTGATGAAATGCGATCTGGTCGCGTACGCGATCGGGATTCATCCGCGCGTGGAGTTGGCGAGGCAGGCTGGGTTGGCGGTTGACCGGGGGATTTTAGTCAACGAACATTTGCAAACGAACGACGTCAACATTTTTGCGGCGGGCGATGTCGCTCAAGTGTACGACCCATCCACCGGGCGGTCGGCGCTCGATAGTTTGTGGTCGTCGGCGCGCGAGCAGGGGTATGCGGCGGGGTTGAACATGGCTGGGAAGGCGACCGTTTACGTGAAGTCAATCCCTTTCAATGTGACTCGTCTTGCCGGGCTGACTACAACCATTATCGGCGCGGTTGGCGCCGGAGACGATAAAGACCTGGTGGGCATTGCGCGCGGCGATAGCGAAACTTGGCGTCAATTGCCGGATGCGATGGTAGCGCAGTCTGGGTTCGATGTGAATCGCGTTCGCCTGCTCCTCGGCGAAAAGCGCTTGTTGGGCGCGGTTGTGATGGGAGACCAGAAACTTTCGTATCCGCTTGAGAAGATCGTTTCTGAAAGTGTGGATATTTCGCCGATCCGCGAGGAATTGCTTTCGCCTCAAGCGCGGATTGGCGACGTGATCGCAAAGTTTTGGGCAAGCATGAGGAATTAACTGTTTTTTGGAGATTGTATGCTTCGCGGCAATAAAGAATTATGGCTGGCGTTTTTTGCAATGATCGCGATCACCGGGCTGTACGCGCTGGTCGTTGTTCTCACGCGCGAGATTCCGCCCGCCGGTGAGTTGTTTGGTCACGGCATGGGGATCGTCGGTTTCATTTTCATGTTGATGACCGAAACGCTGTATAGCCTGCGCAAGCGGAGTCGCAGCGTAACGTGGGGGAGGATGTCTGCGTGGCTTAAGTTCCATATTTTTACCGGGCTGGTCGGACCGTATATGGTTCTGCTTCATACCTCGTGGAAATTTAATGGCATCGCTGGCGCGACAACCTTGCTGACCATGATCGTCGTTGTGAGCGGAATTATCGGGCGTTATATCTTTACCCGTATCCCGCGCACGCTGGACGGTTTGGAGATCGAGGGGACGCTTTCACAGGAAGCCCTCAAGCACGGACGTCGTTTGCTTGCGCTCTGGCACATGGTTCACATCCCAATCGGCATGGCGTTGTTCATTTCCGCGTTTGTGCATATCGGCGCGGCGTTGTATTACGCCACGTTTTTGAGATGAGCGTAGAGGCAACATGCAAAACAAACGTTTAGGTTGTTTATCTGGAACGGGTATCCTTACCGCAATCGTCACAACCCTCGTCATTGCGGGATATGCCTACGCTCGCGGAGGTCTGTTGTATAACCCCGGTCCATTAAACGCGCAAAGCGGAGCGGCGCTGGGCGGCGTCACTTCTCATGCGGAGACTGGCGGCGACTGCAAGGCTTGTCATGCCGCGCCCTGGGAGACTGAGACCATGGCGGACCGTTGTATGAATTGCCATCGCGAGGTTGCGGGAGAACTGCAAAACGCGGATTCCCTGCACGGAAAAATGATGAATCCTGTACAGGATGTCGCGTGCCGAAGTTGTCATTCTGAACATCGCGGCGCGGACGCTCCATTGACTGAGATGGATGAAGCGACCTTCCCGCACGAGACGATCGGCTACTCGTTGCGCGGGCACCGTCTCACCGTTACGCGCGAGCCGTTCACCTGCGCCGATTGCCACGCCGACGATGTGTCCCAATTCGATTTGCAGACTTGCGATACCTGTCATCGTCAAATTGACTCGAACTTCACCGTTTCGCATGAGACGAGTTGGGGCGGCGACTGCCTGGCTTGCCATGACGGCGTGGATACCTACGGGGCGAATTTCGATCATAATGCGTTTGCATTTCCGCTCGCTGGCAAGCACGCGGACGTTTCCTGTTCCGACTGTCATGCGAACGCGCGCGCGATCGCGGATATGAAATCGGTCTCTCAGGATTGCGCGTCCTGCCACCTCAGCGACGACGCGCACGCAGGGGAATTCGGCGCGGACTGCGCTTCCTGCCACACGCCATCCGACTGGAAGGACGCGACCTTCGATCATTCGCGCAGTAACTTCCCGTTGACGGGCGCGCACCAACAAGTTGAATGCGAGCAATGCCATACCAACGATCAATTTACGGGCACGCCGACCGAGTGCGTTGCCTGCCATGCCGACCCCGCTTTTCATTTGGGTCAATTTGGAACAGACTGCGCGGCTTGTCACACCACCTCGGCGTGGAAGCCCGCCACGTTCAATGAATCGCACACCTTCCCATTGGATCATGGCGAAGGCGGGACGGTCTCATGCGCGACCTGTCATCCCAATAATTTCACAACCTACACGTGTTACGGCTGTCATGAACACAGCGAGTCTAAAATCCGCTCGAAGCATATCGAGGAGGGTATTTCAGATTTTCAAAACTGCATGGAATGTCACCCGACTGGACGCGAACACGAAGGGGGCGATCATTGAGGAAATAGGATCAAGCCCGCGTCTCGAAAGAGACGCGGGTCTGGCTTTTTACACAAGTTCCTGCGCGACTGTTATCGCTTTATAATACAAGCAATGTAAATAACCGTCAGTTACGCTTGTTCAAGCGGATGCAGTCTCAACAGGTTCTTATAATGAAAGACAACTTCAAATATTTTTTGTTACTCATCCATTATTGGTTTCCGGTGGCGCTGGGCTGGTCTATCGCGCTGGTCATTCAAAAGGCAACAGACCTGCCCCTCTTCGCTTCGGGGTTTTATCTTTATCTGCTGGCGATCTTTGCCGCCTACAATCTTGACCGGATCATAGATAACGATGACGCAACCCGCCCGCCGTGGCTGATAATTGCGCTGATTTCAGCCTGCCTGTTTTCAACCATTACGGGGTTAATCATTGCGCTTCAACTATCCATTCAAACATTTTCCGCCCTGCTGGTTTTCTCAATTATCACCTTGTTTTATAAACAAGCGAAAAAACTTCCTTTGCTCAAAGGCGTTTTGGTGGCTGTGGTTTGGGTTTGGGCAGGCGTAGCTTTGCCATTTATCAATACAAATTGGTTTGCCTGGCAATTCTGGACGTTGCACATCTCATTGCCGATTGTGATGTTGATGGCTTGCGGCGTTGTGTTGTGCGACTTCAAAGATATAAAATCAGATACTCAGCATGGCGTGAGAAGCCTGCCCGTAATTTGGGGACTGCGAAAAACTACGTTAATTATTTCCGCGCTGTTATTCATTTCAGCGCTGATCGCCTATCACGAAAATAGAATCGGGCTGGTCGTTAGCGGCGCCGCCTTGTTAGCCCTCGCGCAATTTCCCCGGCTTTTGTCTTTGGATGCAATCGGCCCTCTTGTAGTGGACGTCTCGCTGACTATACCGGGCTTGCTGATCGCGTTACATCTCATTTGATTCGAGGTTATCTGGAGAAGCTCATTTTTAAAACCGGCAACTTTTTACCTGAGCCGTCTGTATGAATCACATGCGAACATTCAAAAACATCCTGCTCGTCCTTGCCACAGGTTACATCTTTGTTTATTTTTCCGAGCATCTTTTTTGGGCGCGCATCCGCCCTGAAGATACGCTCACAGACTGGGTCGGCGCATGGATCGCCTATTCGCTTGTAGCCTATTTCTTCCTTGTCCTCGTCGCACAATTCAAAATCAAAAATATTTGGCAACTCTTTCTTGCAGGCGCAGTATTCGGCTGGCTCACAGAAGGGCTTGTTGTGCAAACCGCCTATGAAATGCTTCCCCTCTCAATTTCATTTACAGGACTCGCCTGGCACGCGCTCATCACCGTTTGGGTTGGATGGTATGCGATTCAAAAATCGTTTTTCAGCCCCGCCTCTTTCTCAACCCTAAAACTGGCGACTGTAATTGGAATATGCTCTGCGCTTTGGGCTATCACCTGGTGGCTCGAACCCGATGGGGGAGTCGCATCCATTGCAGAGTATGCAAAGTTCTCTTTTGTCACAACTTTTTTTGTCATCCTGGCTTATGGGCTGGCAAACTGGAGCGTATCGGAATCATTTCACCCAAAGCCTTGGGTGACAATTCTCATCGCAACGCTCTTCGCCCTCTATTTTCTATTTGTGACTGTGCCAGCCGCGCCAATTGCAATCATCCTCTTGCCAATCTTGCTCGGCTTGGTTTATCTCGCTTTGCAAAAAAATGCAAAAACCGAAAACAATTCTTCATTGCTCGATCAGTTTTCAACTCGAGTTAAGACACGCAAATTCCTTGGCTTGCTGATGTTGCCGATTGTTAATGTCGCCTGTTATGCGCTGGCTGTGACGTTGAATCTGCAATGGCATACAAATTGGATTCTCTACCTCGTCACCATGCCGCTTGGATTTATTCTGTTCTTCATCAGCCTATATAAATCATTTCGCGCTCAAAGCGCTCACATTTTATAATTATAAATAATCATCATCCATCTAAAAGGATTATTCCATGACAACCTCCTCCTTCAACTCCCGCCGTTCGCCTGTATATAGCAAACGCGGAATTGTGGCAACTTCACAACCGTTGGCCACTGCGGCTGGACTTGAGATTCTTTCCAAGGGCGGCAATGCGGCGGATGCGGCGGTGGCGTGTGCGGCGGCGCTCAACGTCACCGAGCCAACATCAACGGGAATTGGCGGGGATATGTTTGCGTTGTATTTTGACTCGCGGACCAAACAAGTGACCGCCCTCAACGGTTCAGGCCGCGCTCCTTCCTCCCTGACGCTGGATACGCTAAAGAAAAACAATTTCCTAGCCGACGGTTTACCCCCATTCCACCCATACACCATTACAGTCCCTGGCGCGTGCGCGGGTTGGTGTGACTTAATCGAAAAGCACGGCTCGCTTTCATTGACCGAAATTCTCGCCCCCGCCATTCGACTCGCTGAGGAAGGTTTTCCCGTCGCGCCGGTCACATCCTATTTTTGGGGCAGGGGCGTGGAGCGACAACTGAAGTCCGCGTTGAATGGACATGAATTAACGATTGACGGTCGCGCCCCACGCGCAGGCGAGATTTTTTATAACCAAGGCTTGGCAAGGACGTTCCGTGAAATTGCGGAGAAAAAGGCTCAGGCGTTTTACCAAGGTTCAATTGCAGAATCAATAATCAGCGTGATTAAAGAGGCGGGCGGGGTGATGACTCATGCAGATTTGGCGGAACATACCTCCACTTGGGAAAATCCCATCTCGGTAAATTATCACGGTTTGAAAGTGTATGAATGCCCGCCCAATGGCCAAGGCATCGCGGCGTTGATCGCGTTGAATATCTTGGAAGACTTTGATTTGACTTCATTGGATTCATTGTCGCCCGAAAAAATGCACCTGCTGATCGAAGCCATGCGCCTTGCCTTTGCCGATGCAAGTTGGTATGTGGCTGACCCAACGTTTTCAAAAATTCCAATGAATGAATTGTTGTCGAAAGACTATGCCAACGAAAGACGAAAATTAATTAACTTGAAACGCGCCACGGTTGACCAAAAACGCGGAACGCCTGTGGCTTCTTCTGGCACGGTCTATTTGAGCGTGGTGGATAAATTTGGAAACGCCTGTTCGTTCATCAACAGCAATTACATGGGCTTTGGCACAGGCATTGTGCCGAAAGGTTGGGGCTTCACGCTGCAAAATCGCGGACATAACTTTAGCCTCGATCCGAATCATCCAAACGCGCTCGCGCCGAAGAAACGCCCGTATCACACGATCATCCCTGCGATGGTCACTCGACTCCCTTCTCCCTCAGGGAGAAGGGCTGGGGATGAGGGCGAATCTCTCTACGCCTCCTACGGCGTGATGGGCGGATTCATGCAACCGCAAGGACATGTGCAAGTGTTATCCGCGTTGAAAGATGCAAACCTTGACCCACAATCCGCTTTGGATTTGCCGCGCTTTTGCATTGACGTGGAAAAGTCAGGCGGCAAAGTGGCGATTGAAGAAGGGATGCCAACTGCAACAGTAGATGAACTAAAGAGAATGGGACATCCCATTTATGCAGTGACGGGTTATGAACGCGCCTTGTTCGGCAGGGGACAGGTGATTCTGCGCGATGAAGAATCAGGCGTGCTGTGCGGTGGGAGCGATCCGCGCGCGGATGGGTGCGCGATGAGCGTATAGCGGCTACGCAAGCGCTTTATTTTTATAGCCTAACAACCTTAATGCGTTGGCTACAACCACCAAAGTACTGCCTTCGTGAAAGATAACGGCGGTTCCCATGTTGACGATTCCCGTCAGCGAGGCGATGATGAGAAGCGCAATCACGCCCAGGGCCAGCGTCAGGTTTTGGACGATGATTTTGCGGGTGGCGCGGCCCAAGCCCACGGCAAACGGCAGTTTACTTAAGTCGTCGCCCATCAAGGCAACATCTGCAGTTTCGAGCGCCACGTCTGTGCCTGCGCCGCCCATGGCAATCCCCACGGTTGCGTTGGCCAGAGCCGGCGCGTCGTTGACGCCGTCGCCCACCATGGCCACTTCGCCATATTTTTCCACAAGGTCGCGGATGGCCGCCAGCTTATCTTCGGGCATTAAATCAGCGCGAAAATTAGTCAGCCCGGTTTGCGCGGCAATCGCTGAAGCGGTGCGGACGTTATCGCCCGTGAGCATGATGGTTTGCTCTACGCCGGTTTGTTTGAGCGCCCGCATGGTGACTGCGGCTTCGCGGCGCAACGTATCCGCCACGGCAATTAATCCAAGCGCTGAATTGTCAAAAGCGACCCACATAATGGTTTTGCCGTTTTTTTGCAGAGTTTGCGCCTTCCCCAGATCATCTTTTGCGAGAACAATCTCCTGTTCTTCCATTAATTTTTGATTACCGATATAAATGGATTTGCCATCAAGTTCGGCGCGCAAGCCGCGTCCCGTCAGCGCTTCAACCTGCTCCACGTCAGAAGCCACGATCCCCCGCGCTTGAGCCGCGCGGACAACGGCCTGAGCCAGCGGGTGCGCTGAACGCGATTCCACGCCCGCCGCAATGGATAATAATTCCGCTTCGCGCTTAACCGATGGCTGGCACAGTTCTATATCCGTTACCTCCGGCCGACCATGAGTCAGCGTGCCGGTTTTATCAAAGGCAATGGCTTTGAGCCTGCCCAGGTTTTCAAGGTGAGCGCCGCCTTTAATCAGCACGCCATTGCGCGCGGCTTGCGCTACGCCCGCCAGGATTGTGGCTGGCGTGCCGAGCGCCACCGCGCATGGGGAAGCTCCCACGAGCAGGGTCATGGCGCGTAAAAATGAATCGTGAAAAGGGTATCCAAAAATGGGCGGAACGACAATCATCAGCGCTGTGACGATTAATATGGCGGGGATGAAGATCCGCTCAAATTTGTCCATGGTTTGTTGGGTGGGCGATTTTTGCGCCTGCGCTTCTTCAACCATTTTCATTACGCGCGCAAGCGTTGAATCCGCCGCCAGGCGCGTCACTTTCACTTCCAGCGCGCCTTCCCCGTTAATCGTGCCTGCAAAAACCGGATCGCCAGCGGATTTATCTACAGGGATGGATTCGCCCGTGACCGGCGATTGGTCCACGCCGGAAGCGCCTTTTCGCACAACGCCATCCACGGGAATGCGCACACCCGGGCGAACGATGACGAGGTCGTCAAGCAATAAAGCCTTGACGGAAACTTCCTCTTCTTCGCCATTGCGAATCACCAGCGCGGTTTTGGGGCTTAAACTTCCCAGCGCTTTGATCGCGGAACGGGCGCGATTGAGCGCGCGATTCTCCAGCGCATGACCCAGACTAAACAGGAACAGCAGGAGCGCGCCTTCTGCAAATTCGCCGAGAAACGCCGCGCCGATGGCCGCCACCACCATCAACACGTCTGTATCAAAGAGTTTCATTTTCAAGGCCTGCCAGGCATGGCGCGTAACGTCCCACCCGCCGAGCAGGTAGGCGCTGAGATACAGCCCCACGCTGAGAAAAGCGGGGAACCCAAAAATCCACTCGCCCAGCCAGCCAATTAACAAGCAGGCGCCCGCGAATAAACTTACGTAAAGCCCGCGATTTTCTGCCAGCCGGGTTTGAAATTCGCTTAATGGAATTTGATAGCCAAGATTTTCGATTTGTCTTTCAATATCGGCGCGTTCAATTTTTTGATTGTCAAACTCCACCCACATTTTTTCGGCAGGGTAACTGACCTTGACCTTGGCGACGCCGTCCATGTTCTTTACCCCCTGTTCAATCACTTCCGCGCAATTGGGACAACTCATTCCCTGAAGCGGAGTTTCTAACGTTTGTAAAGCCATTTTTGAAGAATCCCTCAATTCGGTTAATTGTAGCGTCTTTATTTTAGGCGCTACAAATTTATGTAATAGATTATACCTGTATCAAGGAGAGCCGTTTCGAGGATTTGACCTTTACCCCATGTTCTATGTGCATAACCTTTATAAAACGCCATGTCTGCCGCCAGACATGGCGCAATAGTCTTCCGCTGTGTTGCGTCTGCGCCATGCCGGGCGGTTAAATTAATCAGTCAGGCTATTCCACAACTACCTTTTTCTCGTAGAAAGTGATCTTAGCTTCGCCGCCTTTGCCCAACTGAAAATAGCCGACAAACCGTATGCCGCCCACAGAAGCGACATATCTGTAAGAACCGGATGGGACTTTGACCAGCATGGTTCCGTCCACCGAGTATTCGTTAATCACGCGCGTCCCGTCTTGTGTTGTACCTTGTAAAGAAACGTACACCTGTCCATTGGCTTTATTCGCCAAAGTTACAACGCCTTTCGGCGCGTTGAAGGGGACTGTGCCCCAAGAGAGATGTTCCGGTTCAGTGGGGAGCGGCGTAACGACTCCACCGGGCGTGGCGGTGAGGGCGGGGGCGGGAGTTCCACTTGGCACGTTCAGCGTTTGCCCAACAAAGAGGTAGTTAATATCCCAAATGTTGGGGTTGGCCGCCCAAAGCGCGTTTACGCTTACGCCATAGCGCTGGGCCACGCTGGAAAAGGTATCGCCCACCTGCACGGTGTAAACTGCGCTGTAATTGACCGGCCCATAATTGGTTGAATTGTCCACGCTGGCGTTGGGGTTGGTGACGGCGGAATTATAGTTCGCGCCCGGCACGGTGATGGATTGACCGGCTTTGAGCGGCTCCTTCACTTTTGGATTGGCGGAAACGATATTGGCGACGGAAGTTCCACAACGCGCCGCAATCGAGCTGAAAGTTTCGCCCGCTTCGACGATGTAGGCCCCGCCGCAAACGCCCCCGGCAAATGCGGCTTGCGGAATACAAATCACCGCGAGCGTCAGCGCCAGCAGGCTGAGGATTCTGGTTAAGAAATTAGAGGAAAACATACGTAGCTCCTTAAAAGGGAAGGACAATCATTCAGGCCTTAATCTTAAATCAAAAAGCGGTTCTTTACAACCGCTTTTTGAAAAACTATATGAAGTGGATATGGAGCGCGTTTTATGGCGCGCCGAAGACCACCGTGTAATAGCCAAAGTCGTTGAAGAAGGAATAGCCTGCGCCGATCTCGGTATATTTTGTGGTCAGCAGGTTTTCGTTGTGACGCGGGTCAGTTTGATCGGTGGCCCACCAGACGACCACTTCGCGGCCCGTCGGCGCCGGGTTGCGCCCGTATACATTTTCGGTCACCGTGCCGGAGTATCCTGCGGCGGCGGCGCGCGATTGCGGCGTGGAGCCATCCGAGCCTTTATGCACGAACAAGGCGTTGCAGGCCATATCGTCGCTGTGCGCCTGTGCGGCGGAGGTCAACGCCGCGTTGACCGTCAGGGCGGGGAGGTTGTTTTGTGCGCGATAGGCGTTGATTTCCGCAATGGCCGCGCTCACATTAGCCGGGTTGATGGATAAAGCGCACGAAGCAGAACCAGCCCCGGGCTGGTTTGAAGCGACCGTTGCGATGGGTTCGCTTGGCATGGTGGCCGTCGTCTGCCCCACGGTGATAATCACCCAGAGCGATACGCCGTTATCCACTGGCATGGCTTGGCCGGAAGAATCGCGCAGTTCAAAATCTGCGCGGTAGGCGTTATCTTTTTTGGGCGCGGTCATTTCAATGGAAATATCCAGCGTTTTGCCGGGTTTGGTTTCGCTAAGTGGAGTGGAACTTGGCGCGCCCATTTGTTCGCCGCTGAGGAAGGTCAGCGTATATGAATCTGTCCAGTCGCATGTGCCGGTGTTTTTTACGCGCCAGGTTTTGGTGAAGGTTTTTCCCTGGGCGAAGTTGGCGTTGTCCGGCACGGTCACGTCAGAAAGGAAGGCGGCGCTGTTGACGCAATTTGCAGAACTGGTTGTGGATGAAGTTGTGGCGGTGGGGGAATTGGATTTGGGGGTGGGCGAAGCGGATTTGGGCGCGACGGTTGCGGTGGGTGGGGCGGCGGTTGGCGTTGCCGTACAAGCTGAGAGCGCGAAACTGAGTAAAAGAAGCAGACGAAACGTTTTTTGGAACATGGCGAATCTCCTAATTGTTACCGTTAAATATTCTGCGCGCGTGTATGAGCCATTGAGGTTATTGAATGTGTTGAACAGCCATAGGCTACCTGTAGCGAGGTTGTTTAATTTGCGAAGGAAATTATAATGCTGATATATTTTCTAAGTGTAGGGAAATTATTTAAGGGGTTCAATGCGATGTAAAGGTTGGTTTTCTGCCGCCAGCCCCCAGACTTCGAGCAATTCGGATTGGTGTTGCGCGGCCCACTCAATGACCATGCCAAAAACACGCGGTGGTAAGTCCCCAGCGATAATATTGTAAGAGTGAATATTTATCTGCGCTTTGTATTCCCCGTACTCAGCGTGAAAATGTGGTGGGGTATGATCGCCAAAAAACATCTTGATGCTGATCCCGAAGAAGCGGCTGATTTCAGGCATGTGAAAGTCTTTGGAGTTTGGGCAAAACTTCTTCAGGCGTCTTGCCTGTGAGTTTTAAGTAAATGCCCAGTCCGTCCATGTCTACATCTTCATTCCACATCAGTTCGCCGCTTGGTCCAATGATCACTTTTTCGAACTGGCTATAGTCGTTCCATAATGCAAAAACCCCCTTGCCTGCAAATTCGGAAAGGTCAACTTCGCCTTCCACGCCATCGGAGAATTTAACGCGCAGTCGAAATTTCTTTAGCGCCTTGGCTTCTTTTAGAATAGGGAGGTTTTCTTCCATATTTGAATTCTACCACTGCTCGCCAGATACTTATTTTCTAATACTGATAAAACCCTCTGCCCGATTTTCGCCCCAAATAGCCCGCATCCACCATCTTGCGTAACAACGGCGCGGGACGATATTTATCTTCGCCCAAATCGCGTTGCAACACTTCCATAATGAACAAGACCACATCCAGCCCGATTAAATCCGCCAGCGTCAGCGGACCCATGGGATGATTCATGCCGAGCTTCATCACCGCGTCAATCGCTTCAGGCGCGCCGACGCCATCCTGCAAAGCAAAAATCGCTTCGTTAATCATCGGGCATAAAATTCGGTTCGAGATAAAGCCTGGCGAATCATTGGCTTCCCATGCTTCTTTATTCATCACTTTGCATAAATCCAGCGTCGTTTTAAGCGTCTCTTCGCTGGTGGCGAGTCCATTGATGACTTCGACGAGTTTCATCAATGGCACTGGATTCATAAAGTGCATCCCAATCACTTTGTCTGGTCGCTTGGTTTGCGAGGCAATTTTTGTAATCGAAATGGAGGATGTGTTGCTGGCTAATATCACGCCCTCACGAGCGGCGCGATCCAACTCTTTGAAAATTTTGAATTTCAATTCCGGGTTTTCAGTGGCGGCTTCGATGATGAAATCCGCTTCATTTGCTGAATCATACGATGAGGCGTACTTGATATTATCCGCGCTCGATTTTTGTTCCTGATTAATCGTCCCCTTCGCTAAAAGTTTTTCAGTGGATTTATGTATCGCCGCTTTGGCTTTTTCCAACGCTTCGGGATTCACGTCCATGCAGGTGGTTTGATACCCAGCCGTCGCCGCCACCTGCGCGATGCCATTGCCCATCGTCCCTGCGCCAACCACGAAAATATTGTTGATTGTCATGTATAAATCCTCGGTGGTCATACCGAGACCACACAGTTACAAAATATTTTAAGTTTACATACTACGGGCGGTTTCGATACGTCGCATAGAACAAGTGTCTCGGTAAACTCGACAACCAAGCGCGACTACCCTTCGGTAAACTCAGGACATCGCTCAACCACCGACTGATTACTTTTCACTACTGAAACTTTCAACCTTCAAACCTTCAACCTTCAAACCTTCAACCTTCTAACTCGATTGCCATCGCCACGGCTTCACCGCCGCCCAAACACAACGAAGCGATTCCTCTTTTCAATCCGCGATTCTTCAAAGCGTAAATCAATGTCGTCAACACGCGCGCGCCGCTGGCTCCAAGCGGATGCCCCAGCGCAATTGCGCCGCCGTTCACGTTAACTTTATTCCAATCCCAGCCGTCCTTTGCCAATGCGTAGCCATCCGCCAGCGTTTGTGCGGCAAAGGCTTCGTTCAACTCAATCAAGTCCACGTCTTGCAATGTCCAATTGATTTTCTTCAACAATTTTGGAATGGCATGAGCAGGCGCCGCAAATAAATATTTCGGTTCCAACGCCGCCTGGGCATACCCAACTACTTTGGCAATTGGCTTGAGATTATTTTTTTCTGCATAACTTCGCGAAGCGATCACCACCGCCGCCGCGCCGTCGTTCATCGAGGATGAATTTCCGGCCGTTACTTTGCCGTCAGATTTAAATGCAGGCTTCAACTTTGACAGGGATTCCAAACTCGCATCTTTGCGCGGACCTTCATCCTGCTTCACCACCGACACATCTTTCTTGCCGACAATTTCGACCGGCGCGATCTCATCAGCGAAGTAACCAGCCTCAATAGCAGTAACCGCCTTCTGGTGAGATTTCAGCGCGAACTCATCCATTGCGGCGCGGGTCACTTCGTATTCATCCGCAATAAATTCGGCGGCGTTGCCCATCGCCCAATCTTCAAACGGATCCCACAAGCCATCGTTGAGTAGGGCGTCGGTGAGTTGTGTGTTGCCATATTTCAACTCGCCCATGCGCCCGTTGACCAGATACGGCGCGCGGCTCATCGATTCCATTCCGCCTGCAATGAATAAATCAGCGTCGCCTGCGCGAATGGCTTGAGAAGCGAGCATGGCCGCTTTCAGCCCCGAACCGCAGACTTTGTTGATGGTAGTCGCGCTGACGGTGGCGGGCACATTTGCATAAATTTCAGCCTGGCGCGCAGGCGCCTGTCCCAAACCCGCCGAAACGACACTGCCCATGATCACTTCTTCAATCTCTTGCGGATTAATGTCCGCGCGTTTGATGGCCTCTTTAACGGCAATGGCCCCAAGTTTGGGGGCGGAAAGACTGCTCAGCGCGCCTTGAAATCTGCCAATAGGCGTGCGCGCGGCGCTTAAGATGACGGCTTCGTGTTCTTTGTTCATCGCTTCTCCTTGATGCGCGTATTATAGTGGATAAGTAGACAGGTAAACAGGTAGCATAAATTTCTTGTTTACCCGCCTCGCTGTTTACTTTATAATCTCGCTATGGATGAAACAAAATCTCTTTACGAATTGATGGGTCGGGAGGAAGGCATACTGGCTTTAACCACCCGCTTCTATGATTTGATGGACGCCGCGCCGGAAGCTAGAGAATTGCGCGCCGCGCACCCCAGAAATTTGAAACCGTCCCGCGAAAAACTTTATTTGTTTTTGCTGGGCTGGTCTGGCGGGCCGCAAACCTACATCGAAACGCGCGGGCATCCCGCTTTGCGCAGGCGGCATAATCCATTTGCCATTGGGCCGCAGGAACGCGACCAGTGGTTTTGGTGTATGGATCAGGCTTTAGATGAAAGTGGCTATGATGTGGAGGTTGTTGCCTACCTCAAGGATCACTTCAAAAACGCGACCGAATTTTTGAGGAATCGGGAATAAACCGGTCCAGGTTTAGCGCGTAAACAACCAGGGGTTTACAATTTCAACGCCGGTCTCTTCAAAATCATCCTGATTTCTTGTCACGAGAATCAGTTTATGCGCCAGTGTGGTGGCGGCGATTAATGAATCCATCGCTGGAAGAGTGATCCCTGTTTTTTCAAGCTTTGCGGAGAGTTCACCCCATTTCATCAATATGCTTGTGTCTAGTGAAATGATATTTTCTTCAAAACGAATGAGTAAATCCTCTTTGAGCCACTGTTCCAGTTCCCGCTTGCGCTTTGAATTGGGTAATTTTTCAATCCCTTTGGCAATTTCGCCAATGGTGATGACGCTTAAAAAAACATCATCTTGATCAAGCGCATCTACAAACTCGATTACGTATGGGTTGGGGTGTTTGGAAATTAATTCTGAAATGACGCAAGTATCCAGCAAGTGTTTCATAAAACAATCCCTTTTCTAGCTGGGGATTTGTCGCGGGATAATTCGAGGTCGGTTAATGGCGAAGCGCGAAAATATTCGGAGAGTTTTGTTTGCGCTTTTCGTAATTTTTCAAATTCTGCGTAGGAAATCACCACCACGGCTTTTTCGCCATGTTTGGTAATCAATTGTGGACCCTGTCGAATGGCTTTGGCGATTAATTCGCTAAGCTTATTTTTTGCATCTTGTAACTGCCAAGTGGATTTCATGGAATTGCCTTTCTGTCTAGTCTGGCTAGATTTTACTCGATTTAGGAGCGCCGTGTCAACGTGCGCCTTCCATGCTTCACCGCTCAAATTGTTCGCGCATATACTTTTTCATCGGCGCGGCGTTAAGTGGGTTGGTATGTTTTTCAAAAAATAGCTTCAAAGATTTTGTATACGTGTGCATCATATTTTTCCTCTGAATTTGCGCGTAGTCAAGCTGAACTCGCCTAGCCAACTAGCCAACTACCAAACTAACAGCCTACTTCGCTCCATCTGGCGGATAATATCTCAATTGCCAAACGCCACTGCCTTCATCAGATAAAACCGAATAGGGCGTGGCGACAAAAATCCAGGTGGCGCCGGGTTTCAACGCCGCCGGGCTTCTATCCGAATTAATAAAATGAATCGGCTTGCGTTTGCCGGTGGCTTGTTCAATTTCGTCCGACTTTGTGCTCCAGCGGATGTCATACTTCATGCCATCGCGGAATAAAAACGCATAGCCTTCGTCGCCCTGTTCCAGATGAATATCCAAATTAGTAGGGGAGATCACGTCATGTTCGGCATAAATCACGATGACGTTTTCAAACTGTAATTGCCTGCCTGTCAAACGATCTACTTCAGGATGCAAAACACCCGCGTTGGCATTGGTCGAGTCGTCCACATATCTTAACCAAGACTGAGATAACGCGTCATACATCCAGCCAGATTGATTGAGCAACGCTATATACACATTGATTTGATTTGCAGGCGTGCCGCCTGTTGGCGCTTGTTCATTAAACAAATTTCCAGAGTAATTAAAGCCGCCCGCAGTTTTATGATAATTATCATTGGCGATTGCTTGCATTCGGTCCAGCGGCAACATCGAGCCGCCGCCTGCATCTTCATGCGTCACAAACGAGCACTTGGGAATTTTCTCTAAAACTTCATGCGAAGCGAACGCATAAATTAAACACGAGTCTTGAAAGAACCCGGCAATATCTGCATATAACAAACGCCCCGAACGCACGGGGCCAACTTCTGCTTTGGGCGCTTGGTAAGATTCTTCTGGAGTGGGGATTAAGTCTGGAATGGCGATCAAGCCTGCGTCCAGATAAAGAAGCGAGGAATTAACTTCCGCCTCGGCCCGCCCCGATTTCTGGTCAGCGTCGCTATCAGCATTTTCATCGCCGATATTTGGACTCGTAAACTGTAACCAATTTGGCAAAACAAATTCAACTGCATATTTTGCAGGCGTGACGTTGAAGCCATAAAATCCATTTGAATCGGTAGTTGTGGATTGAAGCAAAGTTCCATTTGCATCGTAAAGATTGACGCACACACCGCCGACTCCGGGTTCGTAAGATTCTTGTCTGCCATTTTTATTTTGATCCAGCCAGACTTGATTGCCAAGGATGGCTTCGGTTTGAATAAAAAGTTCTTTGCGAATTTCACAATTTCCAATCACGGGCGTTTCTGGTTTGGGAAATTCTCCATAGAAAGTTGCGAGGAAACGCGTGGCGCCTTCGGTGATGTAAAACTCAAAAACCCAGGGCGCAAAAGATAGCCCAGCCTGCGGGCGCGCAATAGCCGGGAAATGCGAAACTGAAATTAACAATGCAGGAATACTTAAAAGATTTATATCTTCAACCTGTTGACCGCTGAGGGGATTGAAATCTTTTGGAAATTGTTCGCGATTCGGACCCAGCGACATTGGCGCGGAAAGCGCTTGCGGAGTTGGCGTAATAGTTGGCGAAATTTGTGTAGCTGTTGAATTGGGAATGACGGTTTGAGTCTTGGAGGTTTGCGTGGCGGTTGCGCCTGGTAGGGAACATGCTCCAGCCGCTAAAACTAACATACTTAAAGCAAAAAAATTTTTCTTTCTCATAAAGTCTCCAATTGCCATACCATAATGCCGACTTGTTCGCGTGTCATTCCCCCGATGGTTTGTGTCATTTATTTTTCAAACGCCGCTTTGACCCTTTGGTAGGTGTCGGCCAGCGCTTCGGGCAAAACGCGCGCTTCGCCCAGTGTGGTCATAAAGTTGGTGTCGCCTGCCCAGCGCGGCACAACATGAATATGGACATGCCCCAGCACGCCCGCGCCCGCCGCTTCGCCAATGTTAATGCCAACGTTGAAGGATTCGGCTTTGTAAATTTCCTTTAGTTTGGTCGTGCAGAGCGAGGCCAGTTCGATCATCTCGGCGCGGGTTTCGCTGTGCAGGATTTCCAGGTTAGGTTGGTGTACAAAGGGGATGACCATTAAATGCCCGCTGGCGTAGGGGTAGCGGTTTAAGATGACGTAGGCCTGTTGCCCGCGAAAGACGATCAGGTTCTCAGCGCTGTCGGCCTGGCTTTGCGCTTTGCAGAATACGCACCCCGCCTGTTTTTCATGGTTTTCAATGTATGTCATACGCCACGGCGACCACAAGTGTTTCATAGGATGTTGGAATTTTAGCAGAGAAATCTGCCGGGGAATAATGTATTTATCTTTTTCTAAAAAAAGTTGACAGGCGCGCACAAGTCATGTATCCTCTTAAACAGGATGAAAAAATTCTGGCTTAATTTTTTCGGTGGCTTAATCGCCTGCGCGTTGTGCCTGGGAATGCTCCTCGTCCTCTCGCGCCTAAGCGGGGCGGCCCGCCCGCAGGATACCAACTTTTCATTTTTTTGGCTGGCCGGTAGGATGACCCTGCAAGGCCAAAACCCATACGACGAAACTCAATACCTGGCCGGACATGATACCTATCAAATTGGCTGGCGGCCGAACAAAATTTTTCCATACCCTTTGCCTTTGGCGTTGTTGTGCGTGCCGCTGGGCTTATTCTCGTTGGAAGACGCCCATCGTCTCTGGCAAGGCCTGACCTTGTTAATCGTGGCGCTGACTATTTATGTAACTTTGCGCCAATGGGCACGTCCGGCGCAACATCGGCTGTTCTTCCCGTTGCTAATCGCATCCTTCTTTTTCGGCCCGTTGTACCTTTCATTGGAAACGGGTTCAATCGGAGCGCTTTCCCTGCTGGCGGTTTTGCTGGGCGGGCTGGCTCTGCAAAAAGAGAAACCCCTGCTGGCCGGTATTTTCTTTTCGCTGACCATTCTCAAGCCGCCGCAAGGCCTGACGATTTTGATCCTGCTGGGGATTTGGTTTTTGGCGCGTAAAAACTGGAAAGCAATTTATGGGCTGGCGCTGGGCGGAATCATGTTGCTGGCGCTGGGCTTAATCCAAGACCCGCTCTGGCTGACGAAGTTCCTCCATGCGAGCGGCGCGGTGATGGATCGCACGCAGGGGGTGCAGTCCAACGTTTGGGCGTTTGCTTATCTGGCGTGCGGCGGCGCGACTCCATGCTCCAACCTGTTGGGCGCGGCGGGTAGTTTGACTCTGCTGGGGCTGGGCGGATATTTTTTGTGGCGCAAGCAGGCTCAACTTACGGCGTTTGAAGCGTTGAGTTTTATCATCCCGATTGGTTTTGTTTCCACTGTGTATCTCTGGGAGTACGATCAAATTTTATACATCCTGCCGCTGGTGTGGGTGATTGGTCAATTCGTGCAAAAAACCAAAAGTTATCTCCACGCCTTTTTGTTTCTGATCCTGATTATTTTTTATGCGTTTTTTGCCGTGAGCGAATTGGGGGCGACTCAGCGCGATTTGTGGAGTTTGGGCAACACGCTCATTCTGCTGGCCGGATTTTGGCTCGCTTCAATTCTGGACGAGAAGCCGGAGCGCGCGCTACGGGCAGTTTCCAAGCGTTGAGCAAAAGGCTTCCAACTCTGCGGGCGTAATGCGATAGACCAGGTAGGTGTGGTCAATGGTTTCGTCTGGTTCAAAATTTTCGCGGAGCCAGGTAAAATCCTGCGGGCGGCCAAACACGCCCACCAGATCGTTCACGCTCATCACAATCAGCCCGGATGTTGGCGCTGGTGGGTTGTAATGCGCTGTGGGGTGCGCGGCGAGAAAATCCTTTAATACGTTTTCGCTTTGTCCATAATCAAGGTTTGAATCGGCCAGGATTTTATACGCCTGCTTTTTATCCCAAAGGAATTCGTTGAAGTAGGGCATATAGGTTGGGAAGTATGAAAGCATGGAGATGCACAAATAACCAGCCAACCCAACGCTGACTCTTTTTTGAAGCTTGGAAAATTCGCTCCAGTTTTTGAAGGCGCTCCCGCAAAAAATGTAGAGCAGGGGGAAAAGCACAAGGTAATATCGAATGCCGGTGTTGATGCTGAACATGAAATTGAAATAGAAAAAGAAGAAAAGTATCGGCGCCAGCAGAAATAGGTCGTTGGTAAAGAAATTTTTGCGGTTGGCCGGTTTTGACGCGTATAAATAAACCGCCGCCCAAAAGAGGACTTGCGTGGCGATGGGAACCTTGAGGAACGCGACGATGATGTAATAGCCGTAGAAAGGTTCTTTGCCATCCTTCAATTGCCCTAGCAGGTAGGTGTCGCCGAAGGCTTTGCCTTCTTCGCCGTAGTAATAGGTCAGGTCGAAGCCCTGCAAATATGGGTAGGGAACTGGCGTGGGCAGGTTTTTTAAAAAGGGCAGGCGCGTCTGAATCCCGCTCATTAGGTGGGACTCGAATTTATATTCCCCAAACGGCAGGAAGGTTTTATTAAATAAAAAGCCGAGATTAATCAATAAGCTGGAAGCGACTAGAGCGCCAAGTAAATAAAGCAGGTATTTCCCAAAGACGCTTTTGAGCGTGGCCAGCGCGTTCCCTTTAATCCGCTGGCTGAGTTCCGGCAAATCGTGAAGGAAGATGGTCAGTAAAGACAAAGGGATTAAGATGATGGTGGTGTATTTAGCCAGCGAACTGATGGCCAGCGCGGCAGACCAGATCAACCCGTTTTGCCAGGCGCGCCGGTTGGCAAATTTCCATGAACAATAGAAAACCAAAAGCGTCGTCCCCCAGGCGTACATGTCCGTCGTCACCAGTTGGGATTGGGCGATGATGTTCGGGTCGAAGATATATAGGATTAAAGAAAAGATCGCCGGGACAAAGCCGTACAGTTCAGCCGACCAGCGATAGACCAAAAGCGCGAACAGCATTGAGAATAAGACGCTGATTAGCCGGGCCGTTTCAATGCTCAGTAATATCTTTTTTAATATCCCGTCAGGCAGAGCCATCCCAAGCTTGAAGGGCAGGGCATTGAGCGCCGAGACGGGCATCATGCTTCCGGCGATGGGCGCGCCATCCAGGATGCTCCGGTCGCCTGGGCGATTGGTATCGCCGTTTAAGACCAGCGCCTTGCCATAATTAAAATTTCGCGCTTCGTCATACGTCAGCGATTTTCCTAAAACGCTCAAAAATGCGATGATGAAAAAAACACACATCAATAAAAAGACGACGAAGTTTGGCGAAAGGTTTGTCAAGCGTAGTTTCATGCGGGTATTATAGGCTAAATCCCTCACTTCCAGATTCACCTTTTTTAAGTTATCCTCCCACTCATGCAAACCGCCTTGTTCCCATCTGCGCCGCTGACCGTCTCCCAGCTCACCTTCCACATCCGCAAACGTTTGGAAGACGACCCAGCCTTGCGCGAGGTCTGGGTGCAGGGCGAAATTTCCAACCTGGCCCACCCAAACTCCGGGCATCTCTATTTCACGCTCAAAGATAAAAACGCCGCGTTGCGTTGCGTCATGTGGAAGTTGGACGCCGCCCGCCTGCGCTTTAACCTGCAAGACGGTCTGGCCGTGGAAGCGCATGGCAAAATTGCCGTTTACGAACCGCAGGGACAATATCAACTGGTTGTGAATTTGCTTCAACCCAAAGGCGAGGGCGCGCTCTACCAGGAATTTTTGCGCCTTAAAGCCATGCTGGAAGCCGAAGGCTTGTTTGACGTTGAACGCAAACGCCCCATCCCCGAACTTCCCCAAACCATTGGGCTGGTCACTTCGCAAACGGGCGCGGCCCTGCGCGACATGCTCAACACGCTTCGCCGCCGCCTGCCGTTGGCGCGCGTCATCCTCGCGCCTTCTGCCGTGCAAGGCGCTGAGGCCCCTCCCGCTTTGGTCAAAGCCCTGCAAACCTTAAACCAACAAAACCCAGACGTAATCTTGCTGGCGCGCGGCGGCGGTTCGATTGAGGATTTATGGGGCTTCAACGACGAGCGCGTCGTGCGGGCCGTCGCCGCCTCGCAAACGCCGGTCATCTGCGGCGTGGGCCATGAGACGGATTTCACGCTCTGCGATTTCGTCGCCGACCTTCGCGCCCCAACCCCAACCGCCGCGGCCGAACTGGCGACTCAAATCACGCTGGATGATTTACACACCCAAGTTGCATATCTTTCCTCGCGCCTCGCCACCCAAACTTTGGGCCTGCTCGCTGAACAAAAGGCCTTTGTCGCCGCCCTGGCCGCCCGTCTGAAATATATCTCGCCCGAACGCCGCATCCAGACGGAGAGCCAAAAACTGGATGAGCTTTCGCGCCGCGCGGGCTCTGCGTTAATTCATCGCATCCAACTGCAGGCCGCGCGCGTACATGGAATCACGAAGCGCCTGCACGCCCTAAACCCAACCGCCGTTTTGGCGCGCGGATATGCTATTATCACCAGTCAGGAAAGCGGCCGCGTGATTTCAAAAGTGGCCCAGGCCAAAGGCGCAATGCAAGCCCGCGTCAGCGACGGCGAGTTTGAAGTGAAACGCATCTAATTCGGAGTATTTATGGCAAAGGCAAAATCGAACGAAAGAGCAATTGACGAATTATCTTATGAAGAAGCGCTGACGGAGTTGGAAGGCCTGGTGACGGCTTTGGAAGAAAATCAAAACCCGCTGGAAGAAGCGCTAAAACTGTTTGAACGCGGACAGGCCTTGGCCGCCCGTTGTGGGGCGCTCTTGGAAGCCGCTCAACTCAAAGTGCAAAAACTGACCGACGAAACCTTAACTCCCTTCGAGGAAGAAACTGAATGAACCTGGCTCCGCTATTTGCGAACAAGGTTTTAATCGCCGTTGTAACGGCCTGGCTCCTCGCGCAGTTTCTCAAAATCCCCACGGAATACATCCGCTCGCGGCGCTGGATGTGGGCCATGTTTTTCGCCGCTGGCGGCATGCCCTCTTCGCATACCGCGCTGATGGTCTCCGGCACGCTGGCGGTGGGCTTCTACTATGGTTTTGATAACCCACTCTTTGCGATTGCCACCGGCATTACTATGATCATCGCCCACGACGCGGCCGGAGTTCGCCGCCAGGCCGGGATGCAAGCCGAAAGGATTAACGTCCTGTTTGAAGAATTGCTCAAAGGCCACGTCTGGGACGAGAACGACCTCAAAGAAGTGATCGGACACACCCCGCTCGAAGTGGTCGGCGGCATCCTATTGGGCTTTGTTGTAGCCTTCGCACAGTGGAAGTTGTGGCCGTAAAGTTTTAACGTTTTAACCGGCGCGTCAGTTTGTTCATTAAATAAGTCGCTTCCGGCGCGCGCAAGAGCAATAAGCCCAGCCCGTACACGCCGCCGCCGAGCAATACGCCCAGCGGAGCGAGAAGCCACGCGCTCAGCCCCCGGCCAATTTGGAGCCACGCAAACAGCGCGCCGCCCATCAAGACCGCCGCAAAACTAGCCGGAAGCGCTCCCCGCCAGATGAACTTTCCCTCAATTCCATTTAACCGTTTCCGCATAAAGATGAAGAGCGCGGCCGCCTCTAGAGCCGTGGCCGTCGAGTTGGCCAAAGCCAGCCCGCCGTGCGGCATCCAGCCGAGCGCCGCGAACCATTTTGCAAACAACACGCTCAAGGCCACGTTCAAACTCATCGCCACTGCGCCGATTAACACCGGCGTTTTTGTGTCATGTTGGGCGTAAAAAGCGCGGGTCAAAATTTCCATCACCGAATGGCCCACCATACCGGCCGCGTACCAGAGCAAAGCCCAGGCGGTGAGTTGTACGCCTTGCGCGTCGAACTTGCCGCGCTGAAAGAGGAAGGCCACCAGCGGCTCGCGTAAGATCATTAAACCGACGCTCGCCGGAATGGCCATCAACAAAATTCCGCGTAGGGAAGAGGCCAGGGCCGAACGCATTTCCGCCTGCTGATTGAGCGCATGTTGCGCGGAAAAAGTCGGCATGGCCGCAATCGCCACCGATTGGGCAATCGCCGCCTGCGCCATAATCATCAACGAAAAGCCATAACTAAGTCCGGTTAAACTGCCTTCCGCCATTTGCGAAGCCAGATAAGCGTTTACCCAAAAATTTAATTGCACCACGGCCACGCCCAGCAAGCGCGGGCCCATTAACAAAATCACCTGACGGGCGTTCGCGTCGTGGCCGCCCAGTTTTTCCCAAACCCAGGCCCACAGGTTGAGACGCGCTGTATCGGCGGGCTTGGTCAGTGGACGAATCAACTTTACCAGGCCGGGAACTTGCACCAGCAGATATAAAGCCGAACCCAGCGCCACGCCCCAGGCCAGCCCGTAAATTCCCATCCACGGAGCGAGGACCACCGCCCCGAAAATAATGCCCAGTTGGTAGAGCGCCGGAGTTAATGCAGGGATTAAAAAGATTTGATGCGCGTTCAAAATGCCTACGATCAAACCGCCCAGCCCAAACAAAACCGCCGAAATTAATTGAATGCGCAACAAGGCAACAGTTAAAGCAAAAAGCTCTGGGTTGGTGGAGAAGCCCGGGGCGAGGGCGAAGCGCACCACTTGCGGCGCAAAAAATGCAATTAACGCCGCCAGCAGGCTGAGGGTCAGCGTGACCGCATTCGCAATTTCGCTGGCCAGCCGCCAGGCCGCAACCTTTTCATCTTTGGCCAACAATCCCGTAAACGTCGGAATAAAAGCCGAGCCCAACGCGCCGCCCGCCACCAATAAAAATAAAGTTTCGCTCACGCGATTGGCCGCAAAAAAAGCGTCCAGTTCGGGCGAAGCGCCAAACGCCCGCGCCACTAAAATCCCGCGCGCCAACCCGGCCACCTGGCCGAGCACAATCGCCGCCATCACCGTGCCCGCCGCGCGCGCAATTTGTTGATTTGCATTCGATGTAGTCATAGAGTGGCGGATTATAATGGTTTTATGAAAAAGAATTGGATTGGCTTATTAACCCTGACGAGCTTAATGCTGGCTTGCGGAACGACGACGACCATCGCGCCGCTGACTCCGCCGACGGTTGATTCTGCGCCTGAGTCTTCCGCCACGCTGACAGAGTTTTCACTGCCCGCCGGGTATGGATTAACCGGCCCGTGGTTTGACTTGTATTTCACCAACCCCGTCAGCCCTTTGGCGGCGCAAAAAACCGGCGGCCCAGACGGCCAGTTTGTGGCCGCGCTGGATTCCGCCAAGTTGAGCATTGATATGGCCATTTATAGTTTAAGCCTGAACAGCGTGCGCGACGCCTTATTGCGCGCGCACGATCGCGGTGTGCAAGTCCGTTTGGTGATGGAAAGCGACACCCTGAGTCGCGCCGACCCGCAACGCTTGAAAGACGCGGGCATTCCAATTTTGGGAGATCGCCGCGAAGGCCTGATGCACAATAAATTCACGGTGATTGACAACGCCGAAGTTTGGACCGGCTCCATGAACTATACCGACTCTGGCGCGTATGAAGATAATAATAATCTGATGCGGATTCGTTCCGTGAAGTTGGCGGAAGATTACGCCAAAGAATTTGACGAGATGTTCAACGACGATAAATTTGGCGACGACGTTGTCGCCGAGACGCCCAATCCGCGCGTGACGATTGACGGCACGCCGATTGACGTATATTTTTCGCCGGACGATCACGCGCAGGCCAGTTTGCTGGAGTTGATTGAAAACGCCAAACACAGCGTGTACTTTATGGCCTTCTCTTTTACTGCGGACGAAGTCGGCGCGGCCGTTCGCGCGCGCGTGGCGGACGGCGTGACCGTGAAAGGCGTGATGGAAGATGAGCAAATTAATTCAAACGTCGGCACGGAGTTTGACGGCTTTCAACATGCCGGGTTGGATGTCAAACGCGACGGCAACCCGGGTCAAATGCACCATAAGGTGATGATCATTGACGAAAGTATTGTGATTTTTGGTTCGTACAACTTCACCAACAGCGCCGAAACCCGCAACGACGAAAACATGCTGGTCATCTATAATGCAGACATCGCCGAAGAATTTCTGCGCGAATTTGCGCGCGTGTACGCGCAAACGCAATAATTTCTTTGGAGGGTTTCCGAATTGACAAGCGTTCCCTTTTTTGCTAAACTCAATTTGTCAGACAACTAGACCAATCCAAAAGGCGCTCATGTCTACGCTCTTAATCAAAAACGCTTATCTTGTCACCATGGACGACCATCAACGCGAGATTCCCGAAGGTGGTCTTTTTGTTCGGCGCGGACTGATTCAAAAAGTGGGGAAGACCAGCGAACTGCCCGAAACCGCCGACGAAGTTCTGGATTTGAAAGGGCATGTCCTGCTTCCCGGGCTGATCAACACCCATCACCATTTCTTTCAAACGCTCACGCGGGCCGTCCCGGCCGCGCAAGACGCCAATTTATTTAATTGGCTCAAGACCTTATACCCAATTTGGGCGAAGATAAAACCCGAAGACATCTTCACTTCGACTCAGACGGCCTTGGCGGAACTTGCCTTTTCGGGATGCACGACCGCGTCGGATCATCTCTATCTGTATCCAAACGGCTCAAAACTGGACGACGAGATTGCCGCCGCGCTGGAAGTTGGCCTGCGGCTGGCGGCTTCGCGCGGCTCGATGAGCCTCGGCGAATCGCAAGGTGGCCTGCCGCCGGATTCGGTGGTGGATTCCGAAGATGCGATTCTCAAAGATTCGCAACGCCTGATCGAAACCTATCACGACGCGAAACCCGGCTCCATGACTCAAATTGTGCTGGCGCCGTGTTCGCCGTTTAGCGTCACCACCGATTTGATGAAGCAATCCGCAAAGCTGGCGCGCAACTATGGCGTGCGCTTGCATACGCATTTAGCCGAAACCGAAGACGAAGAACAATTTTGTCTCGAAAAATTTGGCCATCGTCCGGTGGATTATATGCAAGCGGTGGATTGGATGGGCGCAGACGTATGGTTTGCTCATGCCGTGCATGTAAACGCCATAGAGATTCAAGCCTTTGCCAAACATCAATGCGGCGTGGCGCATTGCCCCACTTCCAACATGCGGCTGGCCTCTGGCATTGCCCCACTTAAGGAATATCTGCAGGCGGGCGTGAACGTTGGCTTGGGCGTGGATGGTTCCGCCTCCAACGACGGTTCGCATTTGCTGGCGGAAGTGAGAAACGCCATGCTGGTCTCGCGCGTCAAAGAGGGGATTACCGGATTTTCTGCTACACCTTCTCCCTCTGGGAGCCCCAAAGGGGTGCTTCGCGAAGGGCAGGGTGAGGGCGAAAGAAAACTAATGACGGCGCGTGAAGCGCTCGCCTTAGGCACGCGTGGCGGCGCCGCGGTGTTGGGGCGCAAAGATATTGGCTCTTTGGAAGTTGGAAAATGCGCCGATTTTTTTGCCGTAAACTTGAATCAACTCGGCTTGGCCGGAATGCACGACCCGGTTTCCGCCGTTGTCTTTGGTCAACCTGTGCGCGCCGATTACACCGTAGTCAATGGAAAGTTTGTCGTGAAGGAAGGTCAATTGGCAACCGTGGATGAAGGCAAATTGATCGAACGTCACAACCAAGCCGCGAAGCGCCTGCTGGCAAATTAGAAAGGTCCCAAGGTGCTAAACTTCTTTATCGGCGCAATGCTCGGCTGGCCGGCCATCCTCGGCTCGGTGATTTTGGCCTTGGCCGGGCTGTTTCGCAGAGAGTTTCGTTTTTTAGTGGCCGCGGCTGTGTTGGCGCTCCCGTTTTCCTGGGCGTTGAGCGGCTTTCCGGTAATTCAATCCCCGGTCTTTTTATTGCCGCTGATTCCTTTTCTCTCCGCCTATTTTATGTACCGCGACCGCGAAATGCTGGCCTGGATTTTTGCAGTTCCGTATTTCCTGATGATTTGGTTGTTGCTGAACGTCATTCACGCCGTTTAATCAAACTGGAGAAACGCCCATGCCCGCTTCTATAAAACTTACGCAAGCGCTGGTGGATGTAGCCATGGGCCGCGCCCCGGCCGACCTCGTGATTCGGAATGGCAAATGGGTGAGCGTGCAATCCGGCGAGATCATCCCCAATACCGATATTGCCATTGTGCAAGGGCATATCGCCTTTGTCGGGCGCGACGCCAGCCAGACGATTGGCAAAAAAACCAAAGTGATTGACGCCAATGGGAAATATTTAGTCCCCGGTCTGTTGGACGCGCACATGCACGTTGAATCGGGAATGCTGACGGTGACGGAGTTTGTCCGCGCTGTGGCGGTGCGCGGCACAACCGGCCTGTTCATTGACCCGCATGAAATTGCGAACGTCTTTGGGCTTAAGGGCGTGAAGTTAATGGTGGACGAAGCCCAAAAGCAACCGATTCACGTCTGGGTGCAAATGCCTTCGTGCGTGCCATCCGCCCCAGGTTTGGAAACGCCCGGCGCTTCGATTGGTCCCAAAGAAGTGGCCGAAGCGCTGACGTGGCCGGGAATCATTGGGCTGGGCGAGATGATGAATTTCCCCGGCGTGTTCATGGGCGATAAAAAAATGCTCGCTGAAATGGCGTTGACTCATGCGGCGGGCAAAACCGTCGGCGGGCATTACGCCTCGCCAGATTTGGGGCTTCCCTTTCATGGCTATGTGGCGGGCGGCGCGGAAGACGATCACGAAGGCACGCGCGTTGAAGACGCGATTGCCAGAGTCCGTCAGGGGATGAAGCCCATGCTACGCTATGGCTCGGCCTGGTTTGACGTGGCCGCGCAGGTCAAAGCGATTACGGAAAAGAAACTGGATGCGCGCCGCTTCCTCTTGTGTACGGATGATAGCCACGCCGGAACATTGACTCAAGAAGGGCACATGGATCGCGTTCTGCGTCACGCCATTTCCGAAGGCTTGAATCCGATGACGGCGCTTCAGATGATGACGATTAACACCGCCGAACATTTTGGGCTAAGTAAAGAAATAGGGATGATTGCCCCCGGACGTTGGGGCGATATTTTATTGGTCGAAGATTTGATGAATTTCAAAGCGGAAACTGTAATTGCCAAAGGCGTAGCGCTTGCAGAAAAAGGGGAACTGCAAATTAAATTACCGGCGGTGAAATATCCCAAATGGGCGACTCGGTCGGTGAAAGTGAAGCGCAAACTCACAGCGGAAGATTTTGCCCTTCGGACGAGAGCCGCACACGGGTCCGAATTGGAGGCGCATGTGATTGGGGTGATTGAAAATCAGGCGCCGACTCGTCATCTCAAAATGAAGGTCATTGTGGAAGAGGGTCAGGTTCACGCCGATCTGAAAAAAGATTTGGCGAAGATCGCGATTGTGGAACGGCATAAGGGAACGGGCAAAGTGACGCTGGGGCTGATTAGCGGCTTTGGGTTTACGCGCCAATGCGCCGTCGCTTCCACCGTCGCGCATGACAGCCATCATCTGTTGGTGGTGGGTACGGATGACGCGAGCATGGCGCTGGCCGCAAATGAATTGGCCAAATGCGGCGGCGGGCAGGTTGTGGTTTTAAATGGGGAAGTGGTCGGGCTGGTGGAATTGCCGATTGCGGGGTTGATGTCGAATGAACGGGCGGAAGTTGTGGCCCAAAAAGCCACAACGGTTTTGGAGGGGTTCAAAATGTGCGGAAGCGAATTAAACAACCCGAATATGCAATTGAGTTTATCCGCGTTGGTCGTGATTCCTGAATTGCGCATTTCAGACCGGGGACTGGTGGATGTGACCCAGTTTGATTTTATAGACGTATTGGATGATTAGAAAAAAAGAAACGAGTGAAAACCTATGGCAAATTTTCCATTTCAACGTTTGCAAAACGATCTGGCTGAATTAATTGCGCGCTCTCCGGCCGGCCAACGCCTGCCTTCGGAGCCTGAGTTGGCCAAACAAATGGGCGTTTCGCGCGCCACCCTGCGCGAAGCGATGCGCGCTTTTGAAACGCAAGGCATGATTCGCCGTCGGCAGGGTTCCGGCACGTTTGTGGTTGGAAAAATTTCCGTGATGGAGGGCGGGCTGGAAGTGTTGGAAAGCCTGGAAACGCTGGCGGAACGTTTGGGACTTGAAATTTCAGTCAGCGATTTGGAGCTTGAAGCGGCCAAGGCGGATGAAGCTTCGGCGGAGAGTTTGAAAGTTGGCGTGGGCGCGAAAGTGACTCGCGTGCGTCGCGTCATCCGCGCCGAAGGCCGGCCGGTGGCTTATCTGGTGGATATTTTGCCCGAGGACGTTTTGCACTTCAAAGATTTGCCTGCGAACTTTCGCGGCTCGGTGCTGGACCTGTTACTGGAGCGCGGCGATTCTCTGACCTCTTCCCGCGCCAACATCAGCGCCATTGACGCCACGGCCGAGGTGGCCAAAGCGCTGGAAATTCAACGCGGCGACGTGCTCTTGCATTTCTCCGCCCAGTTGTTTGATTCTACTGGAAGGAATGTGGACTATTCGTTGAGCTATTTCATCCCCGGCTATTTCCGCTTTCATGTCAATCGGCGGGTGGGCGGCAGTTAGAAGGTTTGAAGGTTGGAACGTTTCAAGGTTTAAACCTTGTTAACTTGTAAACCAGAATTTGGAGCAACCATGAAAGCTAAACTGCAAGAAATCCAAAAGCGCGTCAATGCTTCGCGCGAGGAAATGATTCAATTTATGCTGGAGATTTGCGAAATCCCCAGTATGGATTCAAAAATCGGTCCCGTTGGCGAGCGCGTCCAGGCGGAAATGAGAAAGCTCGGCTTCGACGAAGTCCGCTTCGATAAGATGGGCAACACCATTGGGCGCATTGGCAATGGCAAGCGAGTCATTGTTTACGATTCGCATATTGATACGGTCGGCGTGGGCGACCCCGCCGCATGGCAGTGGGATCCGTTTGAAGGAAAAGTTGAGAATGGCGTTCTTTATGCGCGCGGCGCATGTGATGAAAAAAATAGCACGCCAGGTATGGTTTATGGACTTGCCATTGCTCGTGATTTAGGGCTGTTAGAAGGCTGGACAGCATATTGCTTTTGTAATATGGAGGAGGAATGTGACGGCATTGCTCCCAACACATTTGTCGAAGTAGATCCAAAAGTCAAACCCGATTTTGTCGTCATCGGCGAGCCGACCAAAATGCTCACCTATCGCGGGCATAAAGGCCGTTTGGAGATGAAGGTGACTGCCAAAGGCAAATCCGCTCATGCGGCGAGTAATCACCTGGGCGATAATGCCATTTATAAGTTACTGCCGGTGATTGCAGGCATCCGCGACTTGGAACCACAACTTGGCGACCATGATTTTTTAGGCCATGGCAAGATCACCGTCAGCGATATGCATGTCAAAACGCCATCCATCAATGCCGTGCCTGATGAAGCCGTGATTTATATAGATAGAAGAATGACGTTTGGCGAGACGAAGGCGCAGGTTCGGGCGCAGGTGGAGGCATTAATCCCCGCGGAATATAAAGACACGGTCAAACTCGAAGAACTGTTTTACGATGAGCCATCTTATACCGGTTTTGTTTTTCCAGTGGATAAATATTTCCCGGCCTGGGCATTGGAGGAAAATCATCCGCTGGTTGTGGCTGGGCAAACAGCGCGCCAGCAAATCGGTCTGCCTGAAGCGAAAAGCGGCAAGTGGAATTTCTCCACAAATGGAATCTATTGGGCAGGCAAAGCAGGCGTTCCATCCATTGGGTTTGGGCCCGGCGATGAAGAGACCGCACATACCGTCAATGATTCGGTTTCGTTGGATGATATGGTCAAGGCAACGGAGTTCTACGCCATCTTGCCGAGTTTAATCAAATGAAAATTTTAGAGATACGCCGTCATTCTATGCGCCTCAAAACAAGCCAACACTTGAGTCAAGAAGGCGTTAATCTGGCTCGTTCTATTGGCAAGGGATTGGGTCCATTTGATTTTGTAGCCACATCTACATTAACTCGTGCGTTAGAAACCGCCATTGCAATGGGCTTTGCCGTCAATGAACAAGTTGAGTTGATGAACACTTATGGTGTAGAAGTTGAAGCGCAAGCGCCTTGGCCCATGCCATTCTTTCATTATTCTGAAATTGTCAAACAAGATGGTGTGGCGGCAAAATATGCGCATCAACTCTATGTCAGTTGTCTAGATAAAGTCGCGCAAGGCGGTTCTGTTTTAGCAGTTAATCATGGCGGCGTTGTCGAGCTGGGTGTAGTGGCTTGCTTACCAGATGAAGATTTTTCAACATGGGGCGATGAAGCCAGTCACTGTGAAGGCGCAAGGTTATATTGGGAAAATGATAAATTTATAAAAGGAAATGCGCTTCGAGTTTCAAAATAAATATGGAGTGCAGGACTGCCCGAAGGGCGTGCTCCTGCATTACCCAACAGCAAGCTGTTGGACTCCAAAAATACAAGGAGATAATTATGCAAACAAACTTTCGTGGTCGTGATTTCATCGGTGATTTAGATTTCACCAAAGAAGAAGTTGAAACCGTTTTAGATGTGGCGTGGGATTTGAAACGCAAACGCGCATTGGGTGAATCTCATGCCTTGTTGCGCGATAAAACTTTGGCGATGCTTTTCTTTTTCACCTCCACCCGCACGCGCGGGTCGTTTGAAGCGGGCATGGCCCAGTTGGGCGGTCATGCCGCGTTCATTGACAGCCAGACGACTCAAATTTCACACGGCGATACAGCCAAAGAGATCGGCGAAATCTTTGGACGTTATTTTGACGGCATTGCCATCCGTCAATGTGATTGGAATTTTGGCAATCAATATATCAATGAGGTTGCCAAAGCCAGCCGGACGCCAATCCTCAACATGCAATGCGATGTCTATCATCCCTTTCAATGTCTGGCCGATTTGATGACCATTCAAGAGAAAAAAGGACGCGATTTGAAAAAGAAGAAGGTCGTCGTCTCGTGGGCCTACGCCGCTTCTTATAGCAAACCGATTTCTGTGCCCCAATCGTTGATTTTACAGATGACCCGCTTCGGTTGCGATGTGGTCTTGGCGCATCCACCGGAGTTCAAACTCATGCCCGACATCATGCAACAAGCCAAAGATAACGCTAAAAAATATGGCGTTGGTTTTGACGTAACCGACAACATGGATGAAGCCTTCAAGGATGCGGATGTGGTCTATCCCAAATCATGGGGCCCGATGTTGACGACCACAGGTAAAGAGGAAGGCAAGGCCTTGATTGATAAATACAAATCCTGGATTACCGACGAACGCCGCATGAAATTAACCAGGGAAGATTCAATTTACATGCACTGCCTGCCCGCTGATCGCGGTTTGGAGGTCACCGACGGCGTGATTGACGGTCCGCATTCTGTGGTCTATGATGAAGCCGAGAATCGCCTCCACGCGCAAAAAGCGGTGATGGCGTTGACGATGAGTTAGGTAAAAGTGATTAGGAATTAGGCGTTAGGATGAGTGAGCAAGACTGCCCTAGTTCCTAATCCCTAATTTCTGATACCTGGAAAGGATTTTCCTGATGACCAAACTCGCAGTCGTCGCCATTGGCGGCACTGCCCTCATTAAAGACGATCAGCATGTCACGGTGGAAGACCAGGAGACTGCGCTTCGTGAAACGGCCATTCATCTGGTCAATATGACCGAAGCAGGCTGGAACCTGGCTATCGGTCATGGGAACGGCCCGCAAGTTGGCTTCATCCTGCGGCGTTCTGAGATTGCCGCGAAGCATGAGGGTATGCACGAAGTCCCTTTGGATGTCTGCGGTGCGGATTCACAAGGCGCAATCGGGTATGAATTGCAACAAGCGCTACGCAATGAATTTTTCAAGCGCAAGCTCAATAAAAAAGCCGTCACGGTAGTCACGCAAATGCGGGTGGATGCACATGATCCCGCTTTTCAAAAACCAAGCAAGCCGATTGGTTCGTTCATGGACGAAGCCGAAGCGCAACGCCGCGAAAAGGAAATGAACTGGTCGGTGGTGGAAGATGCCGGCCGGGGCTGGCGCAGAGTCGTGGCGTCGCCCATGCCAAAAGAAATTGTGGAATTTGATTCGGTCAAATTGTTATTAGACGCTGGACAAGTTGTCATTACAGTAGGCGGCGGCGGAATTCCCGTGGTGGATCGCGGTGATGGCGAATTGCAAGGCGTCGCCGCGGTGATTGATAAAGATTTCGCTTCGTCCTTGCTGGCGCAAAAAATCAACGCCGATCTGTTTCTGATTGCAACGGCTGTGGAAAAAGTGGCAATTAACTTTGGTAAGCCCAATCAACGATGGTTGGAGACAATGACGGTCGCTGAGGCCAAGGTCTATTTGGAGGAAGGCGTTCATTTTGCCAAAGGTTCCATGGCGCCCAAAATCCAGGCCGCGATTTGGTATCTGGAAAATGGCGGCAAAGAAGCGCTGATTACCAACCCTGAAAACATTGGGCGCGCCTTAAAAAAAGAAACCGGCACATGGATTACCAAGGGATAGGAACCGCTTAATCAATCTGATGCGAAAATTTTATTCCCCGCTCATCCTACTTTTTGCGGCCTTCTTCGCGTATGGCTTGTTAATGTCCCAGCTTGGTTTTTATTGGGACGACCTGCCGATGTCCTGGATTCGCTATCAGCTTGGCTTTGAAGCGCTGACGAAATATTTTTCAACCAATCGTCCAGTCTGGGCGTGGCTGTATCAAATCACCACGCGCGTTTTTCCGCAGGAGCCAATCTATTGGCAGATTTTTGCATTAATCATGCGCTGGCTTGGCGCGCTGACAGTTTTTGGAGTTGCTAAAAAATTATTTCCACAACGCGAGAGCCTTGCCCTGCCGGTAAGTTTAATCTTTTTGTTATATACAGGCTTCAATCAACAATCGGGCGGTTATCTTTACAGCCACTTCTTCATCGTCCTTTTCTTTTTTCTGTTTTCCTATTACTTGACGCTTCGCGGCAAAACAATCTTTGCCCTCATTTTTTCCGCGCTGAATTTATGGATGATGGAATATTTCTTCACGCTCGAGTTGATGCGTCCCTTTGTGATTTGGATTTCGCTGGCCGATCAAGCGCTCACTCCAAAAGAACGTCTCCTGCGGACCTTGAAGTTGTGGACTCCCTATCTGGCAGTTTTTACGCTGGCAGTTTTTTCGCGCATCTTCATCTTCAACAATACCGTTTATACCTTCAGCCTCAAAGCGGAATTTGTCAAAGCCCCGCTGGCTACAATTTATCTGCTGGCGCAAAATATCTTCTCCAGTTTGTGGGCGGTGACCTTTGGCGCTTGGGCGCAGGCTTTTCAACTGCCCTCTTTGCAAACGAGCGGGCCGCGCACGCTGGCGTTGTATGCGTGCGTGGTTCTGACTGTAGCAGGGTTAACTCTGCTTGGTTTGCAGAAGCAGGCTGAAGTTAAAGAAAGCGGCGTTCCTGCCAAGGGGTGGATTTTGCTTTTGGGGCTGGTCATGCTCATTTTGGCGGGCCCGCCGTTTTGGCTCACCAATCTGCCGGTTTCTTTGGGCTATCCCGCTAACCGCGCCACGTTATCTTTTATGCTGGGTTCAAGTTTTGTATTGGTAGGACTGCTGGAATTTTTGCCAAATCGGTTGCGATCTATTTTTCTAATTACGTTCATCGCTTTTGCGGCTGGGCGGCAATTCCTGTGGGCGAATGATTTTCGCCGCGATTGGGAAGCCCAAAAAAATATGTTCTGGCAAATGACCTGGCGCGCGCCGGGCCTGGAGAAAAATACGACCGTCCTGCTCAACGAAACGTTGACTTATTACGCGGATAACTCGCTCAGCGCCGCGTTGAATTGGATCTACGCGCCGGACGAAACGGCTGATGCGATTGGGTACGCTTTGTTTTATCCCACCAATCGCGCGGGGTTATCGTTAACGCCAAACGCGCCGGTAATGTATGATTTTTTAGTGGGTAAATTTAATGGCAATACTTCGCAGTCCGTTGCATTTTATTACGCGCCGCCAAAATGCCTGCGTTTACTAGACCCGGAAATAGATTCGATTAATAAATTGATTCCTGAAGAGACCTTGCTCCGCGAGGCGGCGGCATTGTCTTCCACTTTGCCAATCCTCGCCACGCCAACCGCGCAAATGCCGAAAATTTATCAGCCGGAACCCGCGCATGGCTGGTGTTATTATTTTCAAAAAGCGGATCTGGCCCGCCAATTGAAAGACTGGGGAACGGTTGCGCGTTTAGGCGGCGAAGCGTTTAAGTTGGACGATCATCCCAATGATCCAATTGAACGTTTTGTCTTTATCGAAGGCTATGCTCATACTGGCAATTGGGAAAAAGCGGTAGAATACTCGTTGGATAGCTATCGCGTTTCTAAAGCGTATATGCGCCCGCTGGTGTGCAAACTCTGGGAGCGAATTGCGCGCGAAACAGAAAGCGCGCCAGCGCAGGCGAACGCAATCTCTGAAATACAAAAAAAGGCGGAGTGTGTACCCTAACGTCTTTTTGTAGAATTCTTCACAAGTTCGATCCTTTTTGGTAATATTGTTCAGACAACTTGAAAGGAGGTCAATGCGCGAATGATCTTGCAAGTTACGTCAATTTCTGTAATTTTCAAAAGGAGAAGAAGAATGCGTAAGAATTTTGCTCGTTTTGCCATGTTTGCAATGGCGCTGATGTTGGCCCTCTCCGCTTGTGGGCAACCGGCCGCCACACAGGCCCCCGCCACCAGCGCCCCGGCCAATGAACCGTTTGTGTTTGGGATGCTCTACGTGGGCCCCTACAATGATAATGGCTGGAGTCAGGCGCAATACGAAGGCGGTTTGTACGTGGAGAAACAACTTGGCGCCAAAATGCTTTATTTGGACAAGGTAAATCCAGCCGACCGCCCCGGCACTACGCCAGATCAATTGGCTGAAGAATTGGTGGCCAAAGGCGCGAAGCTGATCATCTTTAGCTCCGACGACATGAAAGATGGCGCGAATGCGTTTGCCAAAGCCCACCCGGACATTAACGTGATTATGACCTCCGGCGATCAGGTATGGGCGGACGGTAAAAATTACACCGCCACCCCCAACATGACCAACATCATGGGGCGCATGGAATACGGCAAAATGATCGCCGGTTGCGCCTCGGCCCTGTCTTCCAAGACCGGGCAAATCGGTTATTTAGGCCCGCTAATCAATGACGAAACCCGTCGCCTCGCCGCCTCGGCTTATTTGGGCGCGAAATATTGTTGGGAAAAAGCCGGTAAAAACGCCGCCGATCTAAAATTCAAAGTGGATTGGGTGGGCTTCTGGTTCCACATCCCCGGCACCACCACCGACCCCGTTCAAATTTCCGATAACTTCTACACCACCGGCTATGATGTCGTCATCTCTGGCATTGACAACCCGGTCAACCTCGGCGAAGCTCAAAAGCAAACTGCGGAAGGCACGCCTTCCTTTGGCCTGGCTTATGACTATGTGGCCGCCTGCGAAGCCGCGCCAGACGTATGCTTGGGCACGCCTTACTTCAACTGGGGCCCTGAATACACCAAAGCCATTGCTTCCGCTCAAGACGGCTCATGGAAGTCTCAGTTCATTTGGCTGGGACCGGATTGGTCGAACATCAATAATTTAGACACTTCGCTGGTTGGTTTTGAAAATGGCCCCGCCTTAAGCGCGGACGCCGCCACCGCCGTGAAAAGTTTTATTGCCGAACTCGCGGGCGGACTTAACCTGTGGACGGGTCCGCTGAACCTGCAAGATGGTTCTGCCTATCTCAAAGATGGCGAAGTGGCCACCGATCAACAAGTTTGGTACCTGCCGCAATTGCTCGAAGGCATGGAAGGCCTCAGCGCTTCCAAATAATCTGACTCACTCAAGGGGCGGGGCCACCCGCCCCTTGATCAGCGCTCATGGAGAATTTTGCGCCCCATGCAAATTGAACTCAAGCGGATCCATAAACATTTTGGGAAGGTTCACGCCAACAAAGACATTAATTTGTTAATCCCTTCCGGCGCCATTCAGGGAATTTTGGGGGAAAACGGCGCGGGCAAAAGCACCCTGATGAAAATCCTCTCCGGTTTTATTCAGGCCGATTCCGGCAGTGAAATTATTTTAGACGGGAAGCGCATTACGATTGATTCTCCGGCTGACGCAATTCGTTTTGGAATTGGAATGTTGCATCAGGATCCGCTGGACTTTCCGCCCATGCGCCTCGTGGATAATTTTTTGCTGGGCCTGCCGGGCGGGTTGTTGCTTAACCATAAAAAAGCCATGCAGGATTTTGCCGCGCTGGCCCGGGAATTTGGTTTTGCGTTAGACCCGGAAAGTTATGTAGATACGCTGACGGTGGGGGAACGCCAACAACTTGAAATTATGCGTTTGTTATTTTTAGGCGCGCGCGTTTTGATTTTGGACGAACCGACAACGGGCATCAGCGCCGCGCAAAAAGAAAAATTATTTGCCACGCTCAAGAAACTCTCCGCGCAGTCCATTACCGTCATCTTTGTTTCGCACAAATTGGAAGATGTGGAAAATTTATGCGGGCGGGCCGCCGTCCTGCGCGGCGGCGAATTGGTCGGCGAATTGCAAGCTCCATACGAAACGTTGAAATTTGTGGAGCTGATGTTTGGCAAGGTCGTTACGCTGGGAGAAAAACAGTCGCTCGCACAGGAAGCGCTGACTTTATCTTTGAACAATGTCGCGCTCGAAGACGCGCGGATAAAAATCAAACATGTGAATTTGGACGTGCGCGCAGGCGAGGTGATTGGTCTGGCAGGCATGGAAGGCTCCGGGCAGGATTTATTCATGCGGGCTTGCGCGGGGCTGGCCAGAACTGTCGGCGGCCGCATCCAGTTCAAAGGTCAGAATTTGACCGGCAAGTCGTATCATACGTTTAAGCGCCACGGAGTTAACTTTTTACCGGCCGCACGCTTGGAAGAAGCGCTCGTCCCCGGTCTGAACTTGATGGAACATTTCATTCTGGCCGAACACCCCAGCGGAATCTTTATTGATCAGCCTGCCGGGGAGAAACTGGCCGCAGAGCGTATTCAATCTTTTAACATTCGTGGCGGGCCGTTGAGTAACATTGAGTCGCTTTCGGGCGGTAACCAGCAACGGGCGGAGTTGGCCCTGCTCCAAACGCCGCTGGATTTGATTTTGCTCGAACACCCCACGCGCGGTCTGGATATTGAATCGGTGATTTATATTTGGGGCAAGCTGAAAGAACGTTGCCAGCAGGGCGCTTCAATTATTTTTATCTCGTCAGATTTGGATGAAATTTTGCAGTACAGCGACCGCATTTTGGTTTTCTTTGCGGGTCAGGTTTCCAACCCCATCGAAGCTTCGCAAACGAGCGTGGAACAATTGGGTCAATTAATTGGCGGAAAGGGTTGGGCAGATGCTTAAGGCGCGGCTAAAAAATTTGGCCTTTCAACTGGCGGCGTTAATCCTGGCGTTTGGCGCGGTCTCGATTATTTTAATTTCAGCCGGAGCCTCTCCATGGGAAGCGTATAAAAATATGTTTTTGGGCTCGTTCGGCTCAGTGCGTAAATTTGCGGAAGTGTTAGTGGCCTTTGTTCCGCTGTTGTTGGTGACCGCCGGTTTGCTGGTGACGTTCTCCGCCGGGCTGTGGAACATTGGCGTGGAAGGGCAGGTGGTCATGGGCGCCATCGTCACCACCTGGGTCTATCGGCTCTTCCTTGAAAGCGGCTGGAACCCCGCCCTGATTATCGTCCTGGCGATTTTAGGCGGCATGGTTGGCGGCGCAATTTGGGCGGCGCTGACCGGCCTGCTGAAAACCTTTGGCGGCGTAAATGAAATTTTTGGCGGGCTGGGGATGAACTTCGTCGCCACGGCCTGGACGATTTATTTGATCTTCGGCCCGTGGAAGCGCCCGGGCGTGGCTTCGATGAGCGGCACCGAACCTTTCCCGGATGAATTTTCCCTGCCCTTGTTGGCGAATTTACGCCTGAGCCCCTGGGCTTTGGCTTTGGGGTTGATTGCAATTGTGATTATCTACTTCCTCCTGCAAGGCACCTACTTTGGCTTAAGGCTTAAGGCGGTTGGCAAAAATTTTCGCGCCGCTTATTTGCTGGGCATTCCCACCTGGCGTTATTCGCTCTATTCATTCCTCATTTGCGGCGCGTTGGCCGGGGCGGCGGGGGCTGTTCAGGTGGCGGCAGTTTATCATCGTTTGCTTCCCTCCATCTCCAGCGGCTACGGCTATTTGGGGCTGATGGTGGCCATGTTGATTAACTATCAGGCCATTTGGGCCGTTCCTGTGGCCCTGCTCTTTGCCGCATTAAACATTGGCAGTATTCAACTCCCGATTGTAATGAAACTGGATTCGTCGCTCTCTGGCGTTTTACAAGGCGCGTTGGTTCTATTTGTTTTGTTGATGGAAGGCGCGCGCCAAAAATTGATCAAGCGGGCGTCCTGACTTATGACTCAAGAAACTTTGCTCATTGGGCTGGCCGGGGTTTTGGCTTCGGCCGCGCCCATCGTCTTTGCCGTGCTGGGGGAGACGATCTCCGAACGCGCGGGCGTCATCAACCTTTCGATGAACGGCACAATTTTGCTTTCAGCGATGGGCGGCTTTGCCGTGGCGTACAACACCAACAGCCTTTGGCTGGGCTTTTTGGCGGGCGCGTTAATCGGCGCGCTGGTGGCGCTGATTGTGGCCTTTGCCAGCGTCACTTTGCAACAATCGCAGGTGGCGGTTGGTTTCGTGCTGGCGCTCACTTGTCGCGACCTTTCCTATTTTCTGGGAAATCCCTACATGGGTTTAACTGGCCCGCGCTTAACCGCAACTCCCATTCCCTTTTTGAGCGATCTCCCAATCGTCGGCGTTTTGTTCTTTCGGCAGGATGCGATTACCTACCTGAGCTTTATTTCCATTGCGCTCGTCTGGCTGTGGATTTATCGCACCCGTCCGGGGCTGGTCTTGCAAGGCATGGGCGAGAAGCCAGCCGCGGTTTATATTCGCGGCGGGAATGTGAATGCCTTGCGGTATGTGTACACAATCGTCGGCGGGGCGTTGATCGGGTTGGCGGGTCCGGCTTTCTCTTTGGCGATTCGCGCCGGATGGATGGGCACCATCTCTGGCTTGGATGGCGTGGGTTGGATTGCCCTGGCGATTACCATTTTCGGCGGGTGGAACCCTGCTCGAGCGGCGTTTGGCGCGTATCTTTTCGCGTTCCTGCAATGGCTGGGACTGGTCTTGCAATCCACGTTCACAGAAATCCCCTCGCAGGTTTTGCAGGTTGCCCCGTTCCCGCTGATGATTTTAACTTTGCTCTTCGTCAACATTGGCAATACCGAATGGGTGGAGCGGATGTTGGCGCTCCTGCCCGAACCCACGCGCAAATTTTTTGCAAAACTGTTACGCGCCATGCGCGCGTCCCCGCCCGCCGCTTTGGGCGCGCCTTTTGAACGGGATTGACTAATTCGCCTCCGAAAACCTTCGGAGGTTTTTATTTCATCTGATAAAATCATCGCCAAGATGAAGAGTTTTATCGGCTACAAATGTTCGCTCTGCGCTTCGGAATACCTGCCCGGACAGGTCGCTTACACCTGCCCCGCAGACGGCGGGAATTTGGACGTCATCCTTGACTACAAAGCCATTCGCAAGAAATATCAGGCTGAAGACATTACCAATCGGCGGGTCACTTCGCTCTGGCGCTACGAGCCGTTTTTACCTGTGAATCAGCCCAAAGGCGAAGATACGCCCTTGCATATTGCCGGTTGGACGCCCGTCTTCAAAATGCCGCGCCTCGCGGAAAAACTAGGTCTGCAACATGTATGGGTCAAGGACGAATCGCGCAACCCAACCGCCTCGTTCAAGGACCGCGCCTCGGCGGTGGTGGTGGCGCGCGCGCAGGAGTTGAAAGCCCAGGTCGTGGTCGCGGCTTCTACGGGGAACGCGGGCGCGGCCCTTGCGGGTATGTCTGCCGCAGTTCATCAACAAGCGGTGATCTTCGCTCCCAAATCCGCTCCGCCTGCCAAAGTGGCCCAACTGCTGGTGTTTGGCGCCAAAGTAATTTTGGTGGACGGTAATTATGACGACGCGTTTGACTTAAGTATTAAAACCTCCCAAGAGTTTGGCTGGTACTGTCGGAACACCGGCTATAATCCTTTTACGCTGGAAGGCAAAAAGACCGCCGCTTTTGAAATTTGGGAGTGGTGGCTCGAAGCGCATCGGGACTGGCATCAGCAGGATAGCCCGTTGAATAACCACCCGACGCTGACAATTTTTGTCTCGGTGGGCGACGGCAATATTATTTCTGGAATTCATAAAGGCTTCAAAGAATTGCTGGCCCTGGGTTGGATCGAAACCCTGCCGCGCATCATTGGCGTGCAGGCCGAAGGCTCTGCCGCTGTGGCGCAGGCTTTTCAGGCAAACACCGAGGCCATTCAACCCGTGGACGCCAAGACGATTGCCGATAGCGTTTCGGTAAATTACCCACGGGATGGCGTGCGCGCTGTGCGCGCCGCCAAAGAAACCGACGGGACGTACATCACCGTTTCAGACGCGGAAATCCTTCAGGCGATTGCCGAACTGGGGCGGGTGGGCGTCTTTGCCGAACCGGCCGGGGCGGTGGCTTATGCCGGTTTGGTCAAAGGAGTCGCTTCGGGCGCGGTTGGAAGCGCGACTCCAGTTTTGGTATTAAACACAGGGAGCGGATTGAAAGACGTGCGCGCGGCCCTGCAGGCGGTTCCCTCCGCCCCGATCGTTGAGCCAACTTTAGAAGCGGTGAAAAAAATCTTATGAGTAAAAAAATCAAGCAGTGGAGTTTGCCGTTTCGTTACGCCGTGGGGCTGATTATTTTTTTGGGGCTGGTGGCGTTTTTGTTTTACGCGCACGAAGCCATGAAGATGATCATCATTGCGGCCTTTGTGGCGTACCTGATCAGCCCGGCGGTAACGGTGTTGATGGAACGCGCCAGGCTTTCGCGCGCGGTTGCGGTGAACGTGGTGTATTTTTCCGCGCTGATTTTCTTAATCGGCATTCCCGCCACGCTCATGCCGATCTTCTTCAATGAAATTCAAATCGTCCTGCGCGACCTGCTCAACCTTTCGGCAGAATTGCGCGACTTGTTTTTAGACCCCATTCAACTTGGCGGCATGACTTTTCATTTTGAGCAATTGGGCGAGTCGCTCGCGCATTTACAAGATTCCGTCCTCACGCCCCTGCCGGCTGAACTGCTGAGTTTGTTGAAAACCACGTCGGTAAATATTTTATGGTTTCTGGTGGTTTTGGTGACGATTTATTTGCTAATGAGCGAATGGCCTAACATGCGCGAGTGGATGATTCACCTGGCCCCGCCGGACTATCACGACGATATGCGCGAGTTATACAAACGCCTGCGGAATGTGTGGATCGCCTACCTGCGCGGACAGATCGTTTTGATGATCGTCGTCGGCATCGTCTTCACGATTGCCTGGGTGATTCTGGGCATTCCAGGCGCGCTGGTGTTGGGCGTGTTGGCGGGCCTGTTTACGTTGGTTCCAGACGTGGGCCCGTTTTTGGCCGCGGCGCTGGCGGTAGGCGTGGCCCTGCTGGAAGGCTCCACCTGGATTCGGCTTTCGGACGACCCAGGCTTGAATAAGATTTTCATGGCCGGGCTGACGTTGGCCGTGTACCTGGTGTTGATTAACCTCAAAAATTTCTTCGTGCGCCCAATCATCATGGGGCGCAGTTTGCACATGAACGAAGGCGTAATTTTTATCGCCATTATGGCCGCCACACTCTTGGAAGGCATCATGGGCGCATTGTTGATCGTGCCTTTGCTGGCTTCCGTGATTGTGATTATGGAATATTTGCGCCGTCGCGTGCTGGGTTTGCCGCCCTTTGCAGACGATGGCGAACAGCAATTCGTCGCGCCTCCTGAAAAGCTGGAACGAAAGCGCAAAACAAATTTACTCCTACCGAATCGGCGGAAAAAGAACTGATGAAAATTACCTATTCAATCATTGCCCCCATTTATAACGAGATCGACAACCTGCCGGAATTGCATCGCCGCGTCAAAGGCGTGATGGATTCCTCCGGCGAACCCTGGGAATTGATCTTGGTGGACGACGGCTCCACCGACGGCTCCACCGAAAAAATTCGTGAACTGGCCGCCGCGGACTCAACGATTCGTCCGGTGATCTTCGCCCGCAACTTTGGCCATCAGGTGGCCATCACCGCCGGGTGGGATTACGCTCGCGGCGCCGCGATGGTGATCATTGACGCCGACTTGCAAGACCCGCCGGAAGTGATTCTTGAATTGGCCAAAAAATGGAAGGAAGGCTACGAAGTCGTTTACGCGGTGCGAAGCGAACGCGAAGGCGAAACCTGGTTCAAAAAATTCACCGCCGCCATGTTCTACCGCCTCATTTACAGCATCACCGACGTGAAGATTCCCGTGGATACCGGCGACTTCCGCCTGATGGATCGCAAAGTGGTCAATGTCCTCAAACAAATGAAGGAACGCCATCGCTTTCCGCGCGGCATGTCTGCCTGGGTGGGGTTTAAGCAAATTGGCGTACCTTATAAACGCGCGGCCCGTGTGGCGGGCGTGACGAAATATCCGTTTAGCAAAATGTTGCGGCTGGCCCTGAACGCCATCACCGGCTTTTCCTATTTTCCGTTACAGGTGGCCACATATTTTGGCTTCACGCTGGCGGGACTCTCCATTTTGGCGATTCCAGTCATCGCCATTTTGCGGCTGGCGGGTTCGCACTCTTTTGAAGGCCAAACCACCACGTTAATTTCGGTGCTGTTTCTCGGCGGCGTGCAGTTGATTTCGCTGGGCATTCTCGGCGAATACATTGGGCGCCTGTACGACGAAGCCAAAGGCCGCCCGTTGTACATCGTCCGCGAGGCGCCGGAGGAGGAATAACCTTCGCGTGAAGTTGGCCGTTGAGCGGAGTTCGTTCAACGGTTTTTTATCCGCTCGTCTGACTTTTCTCAAAGGCGCGCCATTTTTATCCCTAATCAAACCAAACCTTTATCTGGAACCAACTCATGTTATCCTTTTTTCGAGACCGCGCCTTTATGCGCGAACTGCTCACCATTGCCCTGCCGATTTCACTTCAACAATTGATTAACGCTTCCCTCAACATGCTCGACGTGATCATGGTCGGGCAGTTGGGCGAAGCCTCCATTGCCGCCCTCGGGCTTTCCAATCAACTCTTTTTTATCCTCATCCTTTTACTGTTTGGCATGACCAGCGGCATGGCAATTTTCACGGCCCAATTTTGGGGCAAGCGCGACACCGAGTCCATCCAAAAAGTCTTTGGCATGAGCCTCCTCGCTTCGTCCGCCATTGCCGCCATCTTCATGTGCGCCGCCGTCTTTTTCCCGCACAAAGTTTTGGGCCTGTTCACCAGCGACGAAGAAGTCATTCGCATTGGCGTCAACTATCTGCAAATCGTCGGGTTCTCCTACATTCCGATTGCCATCGCCACGGCCTACATTTCCATTTTACGAAGCGTGCAAGTCATCAAACTGGCGGTGATTGCGACGGCCTGCGCCCTGGCCTTCAAAACTTTTTTGGGATGGGTCTTGATCTTCGGCAATTTGAACCTGCCCGCTTTGGGCGTGCGCGGCGCGGCCATCGCCACCGCTTCCGGCTGGACTTTGGAACTGGTCTTGATCCTCATCTTTGTCTACGCTCAAAAGACTCCGCTCAGCGGCAATCCATTGAATTTCTTCAAATTTGACTCACCCTTTTTCTTCCGCGTGCTAAAAACGGCCCTGCCTGCGCTGGTCAATGAATTATTCTGGTCGGTGGGCATTGCCACCTATAACGGCATTTACGCCCACATCAGCACCGACGCCATCGCCGCCGTGGGCGTCAACGCCACCATGGAAGAGTTGGCCTTTGTGGTCTTCATGGGATTGGGCCACGCCTGCGCGGTGATGGTCGGGAATCGGATTGGCGCAGGCGACCAAGCTTCAGCGTATGAAACCGTCCGGCGGGTGATCATCGTCAGCGTGTTGTTTGCCTGGCTGGTGGGCTTGCTCATCTCCTCGCTTCGCCACGTCGTCGTTGGCTGGTACGAGCTTACTCCGCAGGGCGCGCATAGTGTGCAAATGCTGATGTTGATGATGTCCTCCGTTTTATGGATTCGCATTTTCAACTTTGCGACGTTTATCGGCGCGTTACGCGCAGGCGGCGATACGCGCTTTGCGCTGGTCATGGAAATTTGCTCCATCTGGCTAATCGGCGTCCCCGTCGCCTACACTACCGCCTTCGTCTTCAAACTTCCGGTTTATTACGTCTATTTATCCGTCGCGTTGGAGGAGGTCGCCAAGGCCTTTGTCAGTTACTGGCGCTTCCGCTCCAAAAAATGGATGCACGATCTGGTTAATCTGTAATCAAACCTTTGCGGGTCTTGATGTAAAATTCAATTAAAGAGGAAGTATGCCAAAAATAAAAGCTATTCATCATGTGGCGGTCGTCGTGGACGACGTGGAAAAAGCGCTGACCTTCTGGCGTGACGCCCTCGGCATTGAACTGCATGAATTGCGCGACGTTCCCGCAGAACACGCGCAAGTCGCTTTTCTGCCCATCGCTGGCGCAGAGATTGAACTCGTCCGCCCCACCACGGAAGATTCGGGCCTCGCCAAATATTTGGCCAAACGCGGCCCGGGCATGCACCACATCTGCCTGGAAGTGGACGATCTGCAAGGCTTGCTGACCCAGCTCAAAGAAAAAAACGTGCGGCTGATTAACGAAGAGCCGCGCGTCGCGGCGGACGGCAAACAATATGCCTTTATTCATCCCGAAGCCACCGGCGGCGCGCTCGTAGAGCTATATCAAATCTAAAACCATGCTTGAAAATTTTGAAGCCGTTTTGCGCGAGGACTGCCAACTCGTTAAGGGGCGTCCCATTGTCGTGGGCGTTTCCGGCGGGCCGGATAGCCTGTGCCTGATGGAAGCCTTGCGTCAGGCGGGTTACCCGCTGATTGTCGCGCACTTCAATCATCAGCTTCGCTCAGATTCCGCGCAGGATGCCCGGGTGGTGGAAAAAACCGCCACGCGCCTGATGCTTGGCTCGGTGATTGACGGAGCGGACGTGCGCGCCTACGCCGAGGAAGAAAAACTTTCCATCGAAGAAGCGGCCCGCAATTTGCGTTACCGTTTTCTATTTGAACTGGCGCGCGCCCGCAACGCTCAGGCGGTGGCAGTGGGCCACACGGCAGACGATCAGGTGGAAACCGTGCTGATGCACTTTTTGCGCGGCAGTGGACTGGCCGGTTTAAAAGGCATGCTTTCGCGCTCGGTCATTGAAACGTTTGATGCGGAAATCCCCATTGTCCGCCCGTTGTTGAATTATTGGCGCGAAGAAACCGTGTTGTTTTGTTCTGCCAACAGCCTGCGCCCGCAATACGACGCGAGCAACGACTCCATGAATTTTCAGCGGAATCGAATTCGCCATTTACTACTTCCCACCTTGGAAAGCTACAACCCGAAATTTCGGGAGGCGGTTCAACGCATGGCGCAGGCGCTGAAGAGCGATTATGCTTTTTTGAACGAAGCCATGCAGTTTTCATGGGAACATTGCCTGCTGGAAATGGGAGACGAAGAGATTGTCTTCGACCTTGAACGCCTGGCGCAAAGTTCGCTCGGACTCCAACGCAACCTGCTCAAACAAGCCATGCTTCGCCTCCGCCCAGGCATGGATGTGGCCTTCGCGACGTTGGAGCGGGCTGTTCACCTGATTAATCACCCCGGCCCTGCCACGCGGGTTAACTTAAAAGGCGGCTTGTATCTCTTCGTTGAATTGCAGAAAGCCTACGTTTGCACGCCCGACGCAAAGTTGGCCTTTAATTTATGGCCCCAAATGTTGACGGATCAATCCTATGACGTGGAATTGCCCGGCCAGTTAGAGTTGGCCGCAGGCTGGAAATTCACCGCTGAGCAGTGGCGCATCCCGGCTTTGGCGCAGGAAGAAGCTCAAAACAACGAGGACCAATTTCAGGTCTGGTTGGATGCGGATACGTTGACCGAGCCTTTGGCCTTACGCGTGCGGCGGCCGGGAGATCAATTTGAGCCGCTGGGCATGGATGGTCATACGCAAAAGCTTTCAGACTTTATGGTCAACGAAAAAATGCCGCAACGCGCGCGCGAGCATTGGCCGCTCTTAACTTCGGGAGATTCCATCGTCTGGGTGCCTGGGTATCGTCCCGCGCATTCCCACCGGCTGACGGAAACGACCCAGCGCGTGTTGTATTTTGCAATCGTCAAGCCCATCGAAAAGATCGAATAAAAAAGCCGCGAAACGCTCGCGGCTTTTTTATTATTTAATCTCGCCGTTCAACTGCCGAATTTTGATAAATAATTCGCGCCATTGAATTTTTGAAACGCCAAGTTTTTGACGAATTCGATCCGCTTCCAAGCCGGATTGATAATCGCGCAGGGCGCACGTCCAACGGCACATGTCAAAGGAAAGGTGCTTGCTTAACCCAGCCGCTTCGCCAATGTCTTCCAGTAAATATTCCAAACGGCGCGGCGACCACGGAAAGAGTTGATCCAGCGGCTGATATTGCGCGAGGTATTCGCGGTAGGCGGGGAGCCATGCTTCGGGGAGGTGAATCTTGCGTTCTTTATAGCGGTTGGCCGGGCTGGCGTAACGCACAAACAATTGCGGGCCGTCTTTGGCTTCAAGGTCTATGTGATTGATATGGATTCCCAGACATTCGCTTTTCTTGATGCCTGTTGCCAGCAAGAGTTGCAGGAGCGTGTAAGAGCGCGCGTCTGGTTTGCTTGCGTGGCGTTGGTTGTCGGCGGCGAGGAGCGCGGCTTCGGCTTCGTCCACGGATAACACTTGTGGAAGCGGGCTGATGGCCGAACGTTGCAGGACTTTCTCCGCCGGGTCGGGGAGGATCACGCCATATTGATGAAGCCAGCGAAAGAAGGATTTGACCGAAGTGATGCGGCGCGAGAGGGTCTTTGGACTGCAAGCCACGGCCCGTTCTTTTTCCATCCATTCAAAGAATTTGTTTAATTCTTCGGTGGTCACGGCGCCAACGGCGCGATCGGGCGGGGCGTAGTGGGTGAGCAGGCGCACGTCTGAAAGGAAGGCCTTGATGGTGTTGGGCGAGCGTCCCTGATCTTTAAGATAAACCTCCCAGCCGTTGATGGCGGCGGGCAGTAAAGTTTTTGAAGTGACCTGCGTTAACGAAGCGTTTTTGGGCATGACAAATCCTGATTAATTGATAGCGTGTAGTCTTTTCGTATAGTTTAGCGAGAACTGAGGGGTTTGTCAACTGGTTATTTTTGGGCGTTTTCCGGGCGTACCTTCTGCTTCAGGCACTTAAGTTCATCATGCCTTTTCTGACTCCAACCCCAACCGCAAAGCTGACCAGCATGGCGCAGGCAAAACCAGCCACGGCCCCAAACCAAACGCCGACATAGTGATTTACAAACAACCCCAGCGCACCGCTGAGGATGAGGATAAACAGGAAGGTAATGAGAAATATCAAAATATCTTTGGTGATTTTGCTTCTGGCGTTTTCAGCGTGTTTATGTTTTTGGAAGATGGCGTACAGGGCATAGGCAAGTCCAAACGCTAAGATACTCATCCCCAAAACAGGCGCCATTGCTGGATAAAACCAGAAAGAAAAGATTGTAAGTAACAATAAAGCAATCGAAAATACAGGTTGAACTATTTTCATTCAGACTTCCTCTTAGAGTTTATTTTACTTGCTTTCTTCCTATATCGAATAACTCTCAAGCAAACGAAACTTACAACGGAGCCTACCAGCCAAAGAATTAGAAATGTTGAAAACGTCATATCCATTACGCCTGTTCCTTAACTTTATTTTACCTGCGCTTCTTTAGTCCAGCCCATCTCCAACTCCATTTCTCGTTCCATCTTGGGTCTGTAGGTTCAACAAAAATGGACTGATATACAAAGAAAAACGTTAATGCAACAGCGCCGATATAAAACAGAATTGCCGCATACCATAAAAAACCAGGCGTTAACTCAATGAATCTAGGGCGTTGGTGAATAATAATCCCACGCCTGGCAATAAACGTCCAAATTACGGTGGCTAAAATCATGAAGCGTTGAACGAATCTACCGCCTTTAGTTCTAGGATGTAATTGTTCCCAATACATGAATCTGCTCAGATCATTATTTAGGTGGGGCAATGCTCCTGCCAAGCCTACTACCACTATCAATAAAAACGTCACCAGTAGTGAATTATCAAACAAAATCATCCATGCGCGTAAAGATAGAAAGAAACACCAAGCAGGAAATGCTAAAGACAACAGAGATATCATTCGCAAAACATGGCTCCTCTTCAAGGGCGCTAAAATACCACAGACAAAGCCAATAACTACAACCACAATGTAGATACCAGTGATGATAGTGGAAGGCATTAAGAAATTTTGTAGATAAACAAGGATACCTTGTAAAAGAATACCTAAGGCTATTCTCGAAGGATGTAAATCAGGCATGGCAATTCACTCTCCCTGCAAGTCATCAATCAACATGTTAGCATTTGTGTCAAGCGTATCGGGTACTTTAAAGTAGTCCACTAAACCGCTAATAGCAATGCTAACGCCTGCTACCAAAAGAATCGAGCCCCATAAAGGAAATGTTGCAACGCCAAAAAAAGTAAGTGCGCCAGCCACAATCGTAGCCGCAGCAACTCCAACTAGTATTGATAAGGTTGTATCCACCCCTGTAGAAACCCAGAACTGCTGATTTTCAAAAGTCTGATCGGAAAATTCTTCAAAGTTTTCGGCATTATTTCCGTATTCATATAAATTACTTGCCACACTGGTTATGCCCGCAGTGATTATGGAAGATTTACTAACTGCATCATCAATCAAACCTGTGGCAATTCGAGTATTAATCGTACTAGGATTGTAATTGCCTCCCGGTGGGAGGTCAAAATTGCCAAGAACATTTTCATTAAAATAGTTCAGCCTTGTGCCAGACGGTAAGTTGGGCGCGCTGACGCTCACATTATGATTGCTTTGTAGCGCTCCTTAATCATCTGGCGTCAACTCCAAATAAGCTTTCACGGTTTCAATCTTTGCGCCATATGGGAGCTCTAAACCATCTACACCAACGGCGAAATAGCCGCCATTGTTTGCCAGCGATTGTTCGTACTGTTGCCGATCAAAAGGCCCTGATACTTGAAAACCAAGAAATCCGCCTTTTTTATCATAGTAAGTAAGGATAAGCTGTAATTTAGGATGAAAACTATGAATTTGTATCTTTTCACCATCAGATTTCAAAATAATTCTGCCAGGGCCGTCAGGATTGGGTACGCCTTTGTTACCGTATTTTTCAACTAATTGATCAAAGATGGGCGCTGCGTCAAAATCAAGTTTCGCTCCAAAACGCCATGTAGCCATAGGAAGCGGAAGATAGGTCTTTGTTTGATGAGTTTCTAACGCCGGGACATTCTCCCAATATTGATACCAATCCACAACATTTTGCTCTGCCTCCCGAACCACAAACGTAATTTCTGCCTTGCACCATTGCAAAACCGGCCAGCCTAACGCATTCCAAAAATATTTGATTGTTGGTCTATATTTCTTGTTCCCGTTATCATCCTGATAGGTATTTAACGATATTCCATCTTCGTGTATCAATAAACCAGACCACAGTCGTAGCGGTCGGCTTTGCCCCGGAGGAATAATTTGCCCCATCTTTCTCGGCAATTTATCATAATAAACTGAATACGATCCTTCAACCTTGCTGGGATTGTAGACGCTGACGGCAGTGGACTTCCCGTCACAACCTGTAATACTCGAATTCACCTCTATCAACTCCAAAGTAGCGTTACTTGTATTGTATATCTCAGCATTAATTACCATACCATAAGCAAGCCAGTAAGTAGGAAACACTGATACTGTGTAGCCAGTCATTGTCAGCTGTTGCCCATCTTGAACATTCCAATGTATGCTTATTTTCCTTTCCAAATAACGCGGTAAAACGTAGAGCCACACGATAAGCGCAACGAAGATCAACGCAAATAGAAAGAGCGCAATTTTCATAGACATCCTCAATAACCCTGTTTTTTTCTTCAACTTGCCAATCATTATTTCACCACCTCTATTTGAATACCCTCCTGGAGTTGCTGGAGAAAATGTTTGATCTGTTCCTCAGAAAAGTCATGCATTGTAGTTTGATTACTTGAAAGCAAAGAAAGCGGATCCAAGTTTTGGAGAGCGTAGAATCCAGTTCCTAAATCAGATACTAACTCGTAATTATCATCAAGGAACTGTTGTGCAGATTCATTACTAATTACGCCATCATCTAAATCCAGTCCTACGGCGTCCACGAAATATGAATACTTCTGCGTCACGTATGGACTGTCAGCCGCCAAAGCATCAGACAACTCATTTGCAAGATCCTTACCGTCGGGATCAATGGCATTGTTGTGTGCCAAAACCATGCCCAAAATATCGCCTTCAAAATCCGACAAAGGCATTTCAATCTCATACCCATCCTCGGCATTGCTAGTTTCATATGCTTTAGCAGCGCTCCCTGCCAAGTCTCCCCGCCATGTCACTTCTGGAACAGATCGCATTGTCTTGGAATCTGTTTTTAGCCACCAAAAAGAAGCTTTGGCAATTAGATTTTTAACTGACTCGAGTTCACCGCTGAACGGGTTTGTGCCGATAAGACCCAGCCAAAGCGGACGATTTTCATTATCCAACTCGTCAGAAAAGATGTATCCATTCTTTGAGCTATGAAACTGCCCATCTAAAGCGGCAACAATATGATCAAACTCAAATTCACCAGTTTCAGAATATCCCTGTGGATGCTGTATGATAACAAGCGGCTCTGCGTATTGTTCACCTTGCGTAGTAAGCAACATCAATGCGCGTGAAAATTCGGCGTCATTTTCAGCAACCTGATTTTTGTCTCCTGATACTTTAAACAACGAGCTATCAAGCCCTTGCGCGCCTAAGATAAAATTATCAAGGGCGTCAGGATAATACAACTCTCTTAGAAGCGAAATCATTTGGGCATTGTTGTAGCCCTTGTATGTCTGCAGAGAATCAATACTTGCAAGGGTATCGTCCCACGAAACGGTCCCAGATTTAATATAGCCTTGCAAGGCTATCAGCTGGTCAACGCTCAAATCTGAATTCCACCAGTCTAATCCTAAAAACTTTTCACTATAAGAATAGGTTTTGTCGCCCTGGGCTTGGTCTAGCGCTTCCACTAAGTCTTGGCGAGATTCGTTCCATTCGTTATTAAATAAACGGTCCAGTATGGTTGGGGGTTGATCATTATCCGCAAATATAGCATCGGCTATTTTCCTCTTGATTTCTTGAATTTTTTGCAACCATGGCGGATCATCATCCAAAGGGGCAGACGTAGCTAATGTTCCACCACCTTGTACGGGTCGTATTTTAGTATCACTGGCAGTCTGTATTAATTCCTGCACAGGCACAAAAAGGCTAGTTTGAGCAAAATCTACAGCTTTATCCCACCAACTTTCGGTTTGTTGCGCAATTGGTCCAGCCACCCACCCTGCTTCATCCGCCGCGTCAATCGCGCTCATCTTGTCGTCCATGTGCTGGTTTTGACTTGCCTGCCGAGCCTGCGCGGCTAGCACAGCCCGCAAATCCAACGCGGACTGCACGCGATTCCACTCGGCTTCATCCGCCGCATCAATTGCGTTCATCTTGTCTTCCATGTGCTGGTTTTGATTCGCTTGTCGGGCTTATCCACCTCAAACTGCAAGGATGAAAAAGCCTCAGCTTTTAATATTCACCTTTTCAGCTTCCCAAGATTCATGTAGCAATAAGGGTTTCTCTCTTTCCTTCTCCCACTGTCGAATTCGAATGTAAAGCGGGATTTTAATCTGGCTTGTAAATATAAGAGCCATCTATAAGCAGCTGATCAACATCAAGAAAGTACGCTGATCCGGGAAACTTCTACTCAAGGCCATTCCAATTGCAGGCATTAAGTAGTGTAGTTTTTCAAGTCTTGTGATCAATCTCACGCTTTTTTGTTTCGCTGTCGTTGACAAAAATACTTCATCAATAGAGTTGGGTATTTCAAATTTGTATGTCCAGCTTTCCTCATCTAAAACATCCCTAAGGACACCTTGACGACGCGCTAAATCCCATTTATCAGGCTCCCTGACCAAGTTACGAACAATGAAAAATAAGCTAGTCAGGTACCCCCCTACAACCCAAACCGTTGCAGAGGTTTTATTAGGCAACGTAAACAGAACAGAGGCCAAAAGAAACATCACCATACACAATGAAAAGCTTATCAACTGTAAACGTTGTATTTGATAATAATATTTAATTCTTTTTATTGAAAACAGCACATTCAAGAATCCCAGGCTTGATATTACAAAAAGCAATGCCCGAATCGACTGTGTCGCTTTATCTTTAGCAACCGTAGTGAAAAACAAAAGTAACAAGAAATAAAAGGGGAAAGATATAAACATACTCAGTGAAAATGCTTCTTTAGAAGTAAGTTTGTTTTTCATAATCTCTCCTTCTTAAGGAGGTGGGGTAACGGTAGATATTGGCGCATTTACAGGCGAGGGCGCTTGCGTGGGAATTACGACTGGGTTAGCAAGGGAAGGGGAAGGTGTTGTTGTAGGCTGAGAAGGGGAAGGTGTGGGCACAGGAGGGTGTTTGCTAACATCCAGTGCATCCGTAAATGAGTCATCCAAACCGTGAGCAAGGTCCTGTGCGGCACTGTCCAGCCAATTCCTAACTCTTTCGCTCCAGTTATTTTTATCAGCCGCAGTATCCCATGCAACACTTATTCCAACATCTGCCCCTATTTTTATAGCAAATGCGAATGGAGTTCCTATGCCGGAATTGAGAGCTATAATCCCCGCAACCGTGCCTACAATTTCGCTCACAAAGAAACCACCAGTATCAACAATTACATCGGCAATTATATCGATTACTGTATCGTTCCATGGTTTCTTCTCTCGTATATTCGCGACTATGTTAGGAGCAATTGTAAGCGCCAGTCCGATTCCCAAAGTCCACGGGACGGTAATATCACCAATTGCCCTACCCAGTCCTCGAATTGTTTTTCCATCTACAAGAATGGTTTTTAGCGGGCCAACGAGATCATCCGCAGATTGAATGCCATATTTCTCCAAATACCATGTCGGAGCCTTGATATTGGGAAATTGGGGGTTAGCTCCTTTAATAAGGGGCAGATACAGTGGAATATTGTCCGCTTCCTCCAATATCTTTACAGTTTCGTCTTCAGTTCCTATTCCCCACCACGTTGCTGGACTCTTCGCCCAATCTGTAACTCGATCAAGTAAATCTTTTTCTTGCGCTATAACCTGCGCATTATCAGGCGTGCAAGCGATCTCAGAAAGCGGTAGCGGAGCTACCAGTCCATCCGCTGACTCGCGTGCGCGGAAATCGTTGTACGCTTGATCCTTCAACCATTCATCCGCCGCAGACCCTGTCTCGCTGGCACGGAAATCTTCGTATACCTGCCCTGCCTGCCATTCTGCAAACGCCGCTTGGCGAGCCTGATATTCCGGCGTGGAAACATAGGCTTCCCAACGCTCCATTTCAGTCATATCGGCTTGTTCTATCCCGG